>NZ_AP024233.1:2690000-3290000 GCF_025998535.1 Desulfolithobacter dissulfuricans
CAGTAGATACAGCACCAAGATCAAAGAGACCCAAGCCCCGGTGTAAATATCCGTTGGGCAGGGCATAATGGCTCAAAGGACTTGCCGCATTGGCCCAGGAGTTCATTTTGATCGCATCAAACTTCCCCCTGTATCCAAGCTGCCTCAGCCTGCGGTGAAGCCGATTGGGCTTCTTCCACAATTTCAGCTGGATGGCTCGCAGTCTTCTCCGAATCCATCTCATCAGCCTTGAAAATTCTCCTGTGCAGTTCGCTATCCGGAAGTAGTTGGCAAATCCCCTCAAGAGCGGATTGAGATCTGCAATCACTTTCTCAAGATTCACCGGGGAATTACGCCGGGTCATTGCCTTGACCTTTGCCTTGAAAGACTTAATCTTGCCTCGCTGGATTTGCGTATACTGAGAGCATACGGATACTCCCAGAAAGTTTACGCCCCGACTGCTGTGGCAGATATGGGTCTTTTCACGGTTGACAGTCAGCAGCAATTCTCCTTCAAGATAGTGCCGTGCCTGCTCAAGAGCATTCTCGGCCGCTTTCTTTGATTGGCACAGAATCAGGATATCGTCCGCATAGCGGACTATTCGGTGGCCACGATTCTTCATGAATTGATCAAAAGAATCGAGATACACATTGGCTATCAGAGGGCTGATCACGCCGCCCTGTGGACTGCCGATCTCGCTAGCCGTAAATCCCGAATCCGTCATTACACCGCTCTTCAGAAACTTCTCCAGGAGACCGAGGATACTCCCGTCCCTGATCCGGCGACGAAAGGCGCTGAGGATGAGATCATGGTCCAAGGTGTCAAAGCATTTGGACAGATCCATATCAACTACCCACTTTCGATCGTAGTCACGGATAAACATCGTCGCCTTGGATATCGCCTGATGACAACTGCGGCCTGGGCGATAGCCATAGCTCGACGGGTGGAAATCCCGATCGAATATCGGCAGGAGAATGTCGAGCAGTGCCTGCTGCACTACACGGTCACGGACTGCTGGAATACCGAGCAACCGAACTCCTCCGGTTGGCTTGGGTATCTCTACCCGGCGCACGGCCAGTGGCTGGTAACTCTTTTCCCACAGTTCCTTCAGGAGACAGTCGATGTTGGCTTCGGCTGATGCGGCAAAGTCCTTGATGGACTGGCCGTCTATTCCGGCAGCTCCCTTCGCAGACCTCACCTTCCCAAACGCCTTGTGCAGAGCGTCCCTGCTCAGCATCCGGTCATACAGACTGTACCAAACGTCAACCATGCTCCTGTCCTGCGTCCCCATCCCTCCACTTCTGCCTGGAATCCCCGGGTCTTCACCCAAATGAGAGCGCCTTCTATCCCAATGGGCAATGTACGCTCAACTGTTCAGGTTACTCCGATGAACGGCCAAAATCAGCAGACGGCCTCTCACAGCATACCGCCGAAAATGTGCCCCGCCCCGTCGGGCAGCTTGTGTTCTGACTCCAGACCTCCATGATCTTCAGGGAACCTTCAAATAAACTTCATCCCTTCGCAACTGATACCGCTTTTGGCAAATACCAGCCCCTGTCAAACAACGCTGACAGGTCATCCCGGTTTTATCCTCCACGCTGTTACCAGGCTTCTCCGGCCGGGATTTCATCACTACTACGGAATCATCTGCCACCTCCCACCGCTTCGGTAGGCCTTGGATCTCTCCTTGAACCTTCCTTAACTCTCGTACTGCAAGTACGCTAGGAGGCTTCCCCGGTTAAGGCGAACTCCCGGTGAGCAATCCCATCCTCAATCACGCCAAAGGTCTGACCAGGTATCGGGCTTCACGCTATTGTGCACGCTTACCCACCTATGACGCCGAATCAGGTTCACTTACGCTATGTACCGCTCACTTCCTATCGCTTCCTTCAGACCCTGCCGTTGCCAGCAACGCCCTTGCGATTCGGATTGTCTTCCCCCTGGTCGGGGTGACGCCTGCGTTCCGCAGGCTGGGTTTGCCCGCCATGCCGGGCAAACATAAAACCCCTGTCAGATACAACTGACAGGGGTTTTCCTTTTTCAGGGCTCCCCTTCACCTTCTCGCCGAAACCCCGTCTTCTGCAAGCTGGAACTATCCCGTCACTCCTTTCCGGAAAGCAGAAAACCACTACAAAGTGGTACGGTATGGCTTGATTATATCTTGCTTTCACATGTACTATCATGCTAACCATATCTTAAGGCAGGCATGACATAATCCATTTCCATTCCAGGACCTAGAACTGCAGGACCCATGGCATACTGCGCACCATCATCTGCAGGACCCTTTGGCATCATCGTCGGTGGCTCCGGCCTTGTTGGTGGCTCCATAGTGTACCATTTCAAGAAATGGGGGTATGACATCCTGGCGCCCAACTCCAAGAAGATGAGCCTGGCCAATCCCGATGACATAGCCTCCTATTTCAACAAGTACCGACCCGACTTCATCATCAACACTGCCATTGCCGCCATTGACGCCAACCCCAAGCTGGCCTTTGATGTGAACTATGTTGGCAGCATCAACCTAGCCAAAGTGGCCATGGCACTGAAAATCCCCTACATTTTCTTCAGCTCTGCCGCCGTGCTGCCCCCGGGCCTGAACCTCAGGGAAGAAGATCACCTGCCGCTCAGTGCTGATATCACCAACTATGCCAAATCTAAACTTATGAGCGAGATGACCCTGCGTCATCTGGGGGAAAACGAAGGACTCGATTACACCACCATCAGGCTCGCCATAGTCTACGGCAAGCATGATCACAAGATCCAGGGCTTCCACCGCATGCTCTTTGCCATTGCCGACCAGTCCATGCCCGTACTCCTGACCAGGCCCAGAGTTTACCACTCCTATTCAAATACCAGGAAGATTCCCCATTTTGTCCGCCACGTGCTCAGTAACCGGGAGGAGTTCTCCGGTCAGACCTTCCACTTTGCCGATCCCAATCCCGTGGAACTGGCCCAGCTCATCCTGACCATTCGCAGCTACCTGGAGCTCAAAAGCCCCAGGGAGGTGTATCTCCCACTGCCCATGGCTCGTTTCGGAGCTACCTGTATCCAGCACCTGATTCGCTTCCTGGCCAAGATCGGGATCAAAACCCGCATGCCGCCGGAGTTGATGTTTCTTGAAAACTTCTACCAGAGCCAGACCCTTTCCTGCGAGAAACTGCAGCGCTCCAGTTTTCAGGATCCTTTCCCCGAGGAAACCGTGTTCACCCGGCTGCCTGATCTCATCCAGTACTATCTCACCCGCTGGGAACAGCTGAACCTGATGACCTCGAAGACGCAGGACTTCTTTGACCCCCAGAAACTCTCCGAGGAATTTCTCCGCAATCCGGCCCAGCTGCTGGAGGCTATCCATGAACGTAAACTCTCCCCTTTCATGGAACCGAGGTTCAATCCTTCGTGCGGCGTCAGGAAATCCGCGGCTACCCGCAGCCACCACTGCTGATCTTTCTCCCGGTCGTTCCCCTCATCGTCCTGCCTTCTTTGGCTCAGGCTCCAGGTAAAATTCCCGGGGCTGCAGGTCGGGAAACCCTTCCGGGCTCCTGCAGGCCAGGTACTGCCTGATCTCTGTACAGAGTTCACACTTGGACCAGTAGCTGGTGCGGGAAGGACTGAAGCCATAAACTTCTCCGGCCCAGCGATATAATGAGGCCAGTCCTTCGAGGGCCAGCCTGGTCAAAACCGGATATTTCTCCGGGTCGACAGGTTGGCCCAGGTCTCTCCAGTCCAGTGCCAGGCCGCTGCACAGCCCGGGAATATAGTTACCCAGAAGATCGAGATGAAAATGGGTGGTATCGCCAGGCTCCCGGCAACCGCTGCCACCTTTGCGAAGAATCTCCTCCAGGGGTAGCCGCGGGAGATGGGGCCTGAAGGTCTCAAGCGCCCTGCCCCCGGCCCTGATCCCGTACCGTTCCATCAGGCCGGCCACATACCCGGCCCCGAAATGTTCCTCCAGCAAACCCAGTTTCACGGTCTTTTCCGTATCAAAGCGACCAAGCTCGGGGAGGAACTGCTTCTGCCAGGGAAACACCGCTATCCCCGTGCGGTGGCAGGCTTCCAGCACACCCATGGTCCTGGCCAGCGGGATGAACTCGTTATGAAAGGGACTGATGGAAACCAACAGGGTACGCAGACCCGCCTCCTTCAATCTCTCAAGCAGTCCACAGGCCTGCTCCAGGTCGCGGAACCAGGAACTGTTGGTTTCCACATAATCGATCCCGACCCCTTCCCTTCTGGCTATCATGAGAATCTTTTCCAGCCGGCCAGGACGAAGCAGCGGTTCACCGCCGCCGATATGCATGGACCTGCAGCCCAGTGATCTGGCCACTGCAAAGGCGGCCGAGGCCCGATCATCACTGATATACTCCCTGGACCTGAACGGACTGCAGCGATACAGGCAGTGACCACAGCGTGAGCTGCAGTCGTAATTGGTTATCAGTCCGCCACTGGCAAGGCTACTGATGGTATAGCCGTGTTCCCGGCCCATACCCTCCTCCGTGGAATATGTTTATCAAATGCGGCAGGAAATCGCAGGCCGACCCGTGGCATGATCATAACCGGGCTCTGTCACGGGTGTTTCCGGGTTCTGCCCCGGCACACTCTGCAACCAGATTTCCTCTGCCATCCCACCCATGTCTGCCAGGCTGAAAAAATACCTGGCCACCCTGGCAAGAAACTGAAACTGGTCCGTAGACAGATGGGCCACCCTGGTGGCGCCGGGGACAAACCATTCCAGCTGACCGTCCTCACCCTCGATCACCAGGCGTCCCTGCCCGTTCAGTATAGCATCCTCACCGAGAAAACGGACCCCCTTCAGGTCCAGGGTATCGCCTGTCATGGTAAAAGAAAACAATGTCCTGCCAGCAATAATTCTGTATTCCATTCTCATCCTCCTGTGTTCTTTTCGGCATTCAGAGGCTGGTCACCTGTTTTTCGCCGACCAGCGCCACCGGACCACAATGTTTTTCAGTTCTTTTCCTTGACTCTACCAGGAGGGGGATGTCATATAGTGAGCACCCCTGTTTTTTCATCATTTTTTCTTGAAATAATCTGATTACCACTGAAATTCAGCCTTCGATGGATGAAGGTGTCGGGGCTTGCTTGTTGCACGGGTGTCTGTGGCCTGGATGGCCACAGTCAAGCCCCCAGGGACGGGTTTATGGCGTCCCGTGAAACAAGCGAGGCCCGACACCGGTTTCAATGCTGAAGATTGATGGTAATCACATGAAATAATGGTCGCCGGAACCTGCCGGAGGCCTGGAACAATCGTGAGCCAGTTAGAGAGGATCTATTACTTTCACTCCCTGCTCAGCGCCGGCCGGTATCCCAACACCGTCCAGCTGCAGGAAGAGTTCGAGATATCCAGGTCCACCGCCCACCGGGATATCGCCTATCTCCGCGACCGACTCCTGGCACCACTGGCCTTTGACCAGCGTAAAAACGGCTATTACTATACCGACGCGACCTTCCGTCTCCCCTTCGAAAACAGCCCTTCCCTGACCCTGATTCTCGGCATGCTCGGTAACATGGTCCGCGAATCCGGTCTGGACTCCCTTCCCGAGCTGGAGGAACTCAAGGACCGGCTGGAATCCCTGGTCTTTCCCGGACAGAAAAATATCGACGACCTGCTGCACTGTGAATGGATCGAGATGGAACAGGTGGATAGCCGGGTTTTCACCTCGGTCCTGACTGCGCTCGGGCAGCAGAGGCAGCTCAAACTCGTCTATCATGTACCCGCCGGCGGGGTCTCCCGGCGCACGGTGGACCCGATCAAGCTTATCAATTACCAGGGCCGGTGGTACCTGCTGGCCTGGTGCCATCTGCGCCAGGATCGACGGATGTTTCATCTTGGCAGGGTGAAAAAAGCGGCTCCGGCAGACAGGGAAGTCCAGCACACGATGAAGACAGGAGATACCTGGCTGAGCGAAAGCTTCGGTATTTTCAAGGGCAAGGTCACGGTCACGGCCACTGTCCGGTTTACCGGCAAGGCGGCAGAAATCGTTGCCAACCAGCGCTGGCATCCCAGGCAGCGGATGGAACGGACCGAAAGGGGCCTTATCCTGTCCCTGCCGGTGGCCGACGACCGGGAACTGCTGATGAAGATCCTCCAGTTCGGCAGCCAGGCCGAAGTCCTTTCGCCCCAGTCCCTGCGTGACAAAGTGGTGCACGAACTTCGAGCCATGCAGCAGCTCTACTCCTCCGGAACCCCTTGCGTTTGACCACCCATTGCTGATACAGTGGACCAGATATTTTCAACTTTGAACGGAAACGAACCATGAAAGAGATCCTCGCCGTTATTCTTGCCGCAGGCAAGGGCACCAGAATGAAATCCGACCGGGCCAAGGTCCTGCATGAAGTCTTCTATCGGCCCATGCTCCACCACGTCCTTGATGCGGTCACCGCAGCCGGCATCCAGGATATGGCGGTTATCGTCGGCCACCAGCGCGAAGAGGTGATCTCCTCCCTGTCGGCCTACCAGGTGACCCCGGTGCTCCAGGAAGAGCAACTTGGAACCGGCCATGCGGTTCTCTGCGGAGAAAAGCATTGTGACCGGGCAGAGCTGGTCATGATTCTCTGCGGCGATACCCCGCTCATCCGGCCCGAAACCCTGCGGGCCATGATCGACGCCCACCTGCAAAGCGAAGCCACTGTCACCCTGATGACCACCCGACTCGATGACCCCTTTGGCTACGGCCGGATCATCACGGACACGGATGGCTCTATTCTGGAAATCGTTGAACAGAAGGATGCCACCCCCGAGCAACGGTGCATCACCGAAATCAACGCCGGTATCTACCTTGCCGACCGGGAGTTTCTCTTCCAGGCCCTGAAGCAGGTGGGCACCGACAACAGCCAGGGCGAGGTCTACCTGACCGACATCATCGGAATTGCCAGGCACCAGGGGAAAAAGGTGCACACCTTCCTCCACCCGGTGGCCATCGACGTGCTCGGGGTCAACTCCCGGGTGGAACTGGCCCAGGCCCACCAGGAACTGCAGATGCGGCGCAACCGGGAACTCATGCTTTCCGGGGTCACCATGTATGGTCCGGAGACCATTTCCATTGCTCCAGGGATTGATGTGGGCCGCGACACGGTGATCCACCCGGGGGTCCAGGTAACCGGCCGGGCCGAAATCGGCAGTGGCTGCATCATCCATTCCGGAGTCATGATCCATGACGCCGTCCTCGACGATCGGGCTGTCATCGGTGCTCACGCAGTGCTCCAGAACTGCCGAATCGAAAAATCCGAGCACATTCCTCCCCTCACCCTCCGGGTCAGCTGAAGTCATGCTTCTGGTCAATGAACAGCCCTGGCCCTATCGCAAGGGCATGCGCATGGAAGACCTGGCCGCCGAGGTAAAACCGTATGCCGACGTCTTTGTCCTCAACGGCAAACCGGTGGGCCCGGAAACGCTCCTCCAGGATGGAGATCGATGCACCCTGATCAAGAAGGGCGAGATCCCCTCGGCCCTGGACATGGACAAGGTTCTCCGGGTACGCCACAGTCCGGAAGTCCAGGAACGGCTCAGGAAGGCCACGGTGGCGGTCATGGGCCTGGGTGGTCTGGGATCAGCGGTGGCGGTGAGTCTTGTCAAAATCGGTATTGGCAAGCTTATCATATGTGATTATGATGTGGTTGATCTGAGCAACATCCATCGGCAGCAATACTTTATCGACCAGATCGGCCAAAAGAAAACCAGGGCCCTGAAAAAGACCCTGGTCCGGATCAATCCCTTTGTCGCGGTGGAACCCCTTGATATCCAGCTGACCGAGCAGACCATCACCGAACTGGCCGGCCAGGTGGATGTCCTGGTGGAATGTTTCGACCAGGTGGCCATGAAAAGCGCAGCCCTCAGGGTGGCGCTCAAATGCATGAAGGACAAGGGATTCGTCGGAGCCTCCGGGCTGGCCGGTTTTGGACCGGGTAACACCATCCGGACCCGAAGGATCAGGAACAACATCTACCTCGTGGGCGATAACGAGTCCGACGTGGCCACCACGGGCAGTCTCCTTGCCCCGCGGGTCGGCATAGCAGCCCACCAGCAGGCCAACCAGGTTGTGCGGATCCTGCTGGGAGAAAACGAGGTCTGAAAAACGCGATTGTCCAGGAGGCATTCTCCGGGCATCCCGGACAAGGGACACCACAGAACGCAAATCGTTAAAGAGCACGAAGAACCAGCACCAGTGGTTGTTGTTCTTTCGTGCTCTTCCTGGTTACAAACATATTTTTTCACCCATTATGCACATTATCTGTAACGGACAACAGCAGGAAATAAAGGAGGAAACCACCCTCTCCTCCCTGCTCGATTCTCTCAAACTGCGGCCAGATGCCGTGGTGGCCGAGGTAAACAAAAATATCATTGATCCGGACCAGTACGATACTCTCCTCCTCCAGGACGGCGACAGGGTCGAGCTGATTCGTTTTGTTGGAGGCGGCTGAAATGCTGACCATTGCCGAGACCCCCTTTTCCTCACGCCTCTTTGTCGGTACCGGCAAGTTCGCCTCTTCCGAGCTGATGGCCAGGGCCATCGAGGCCTCTGGCGCCCAGATGGTGACCGTGGCCCTGCGGCGGGTGGACCTGAACAATCCCCAGGATGATATCATGACCCATCTGGACCGGGACACCATCCACTTTCTGCCCAATACTTCGGGCGCCCGGAATGCCGAAGAGGCCGTCCGGTTGGCCCGGCTGGCCAGGGCGGCCAGTGGTACCAACTGGCTGAAACTGGAGGTCACCCCGGATCCACGCACCCTGCTCCCGGACCCGGTGGACACCCTCAAGGCCACCGAGCAACTGGTGAAGGAAGGGTTCATCGTCCTGCCCTACATGAACGCTGATCCCATCCTGGCGCTCAGGCTGCAGGACGCCGGAGCAGCGGCGGTCATGCCCCTGGGCGCCCCTATCGGCACAAATCTCGGGGTCCAGACTGCCCTTCAGGTGGAAATCATCATCGAGCAGGCCAGGGTTCCCGTGGTGGTCGATGCCGGAATCGGCGCCCCGTCCCATGCTGCTCAGGCCATGGAAATGGGGGCTGATGCCGTGCTTGTGAACACCGCCATTGCCGTGGCCGGTGACCCGGTGCGGATGGCCAGGGCTTTCAAGGCAGCGGTGGAAGCCGGCCGGGAAGCCTATGAGGCTGGACTTGGCCGCCCGTCCAGGCAGGCCAGCGCCTCCTCGCCGCAGGAAGGCATGCTTACCGAGAACCTGGATTTCCTGCAGGGATGAATCTCATGACCGCTCCCAGCAGCCCACAGACCCGATTCACAGTGCCTGACTTTGCCACCCTCAAAGGCCTCGTCAGCCAGGCAACGGTGGACGATGTCCAGGCTGCCCTGCGCCGGGAACATCTGCGGATCGAAGACCTTGCCGCCCTGCTCTCACCGGCGGCCGAGACCATGCTGCCCCTGCTGGCCGCCGAGTCCAGACGGATCACCACCCTGCGCTTTGGCCGGACCACACAGATCTACGCTCCGCTCTATCTTTCCAATCTCTGCACCAACCGCTGTGCTTACTGCGGCTTTTCCGCAGACAACAGGATCGCTCGTCGCAAGCTCAGCCTGGAGGAAGCAGAGGCCGAAGCCGAGATCCTGCGAAAAAGGGGATTCCAGCATATTCTCCTGGTCAGCGGCGAAGCGCCGGCTGCGCTTGGGGTGGACTACCTCGAAGCCATTGCCCTGCGCCTCCGGGATCGGTTTGCTGCCCTGTCCATCGAGGTTCAACCGCTTAATACCGAAGAGTATGCCCGCCTGTTTGCGGCCGGGATCACCGCCGTGGCCGTATACCAGGAAACCTATGACCGCCGGGTGTATGATAAGGTGCACCTGAGCGGCCGGAAATGCGACTACGACTACCGCCTCGAGACCCCGGCCCGGGCCGCGGCCGCCGGCATGCGCGAGGTCGGCATCGGCGCCCTGCTGGGACTGGCCGACTGGCGCTGCGAGGGTCTGGCCCTGGGTTTACATCTGGCCTGGCTGCGCAAACATTTCTGGAAGACCAACTTCACGGTCAGCTTTCCCAGGCTACGCCCGGCGGCCGGATCCTTCGAGCCCCTGGTCCACGTGACCGAGGCGCATCTGAGCCAGCTCATCTTTGCTCTGAGGATCTTTGATCCGGACGTGGGGCTCATCCTCTCCACCCGGGAAGAGGAACGGTACCGGGACGGCATGCTCGGCCTGGGTCCCACCCGCTATTCGGCAGGATCCTGCACTGCGCCGGGTGGGTATTCCCAGGATGAGGAAAAAGGAGATCATCACGACGGCGAACAGTTCAGTGTCGGTGACCACCGCAGCATAGGCGAGGTCTGCGCCGCCATCCGCCGCAAAGGCTTTGACCCGGTCTGCAAGGACTGGGACAGGGAGTTTCAACACCTGGAAGACCAGGAGCCGGTTCCTGTTCCGGCAGAATAAATCAACGACGCCAATTTTCAGCTGAAGGAGAGAAAAGAAGATGTCAGACATTAAGAAGATGTACACCACCATTCTCGGGGACTCCTTTCCCCTGGAGATGACCATTTCTTTTGGCGACCAGACCCTGGTATACCGTAAAAAGACCTGGAAGATCCGCAAGGAGGACGGCACAGAAGAGGAACGGGGCCTGCGCTACGGCGAAAACCCGGACCAGGAGGCCGCTCTCTATGAACTGGTCAACGGCAACCTGGTGCTGGGCGAGTGCAAATTCATCGAACCCGGCAACTCCCTGGTCAGCGGCATCACCGTGGACGACATGCTCCAGGTGGGTAAACATCCCGGCAAGATCAACCTCACCGACGTGGACAACGGGCTTAACATCCTCAAGTACCTGATGGACAAACCGGCCGCGGTCATCCTCAAGCATAACAATCCCTGTGGCGCCTCGCTGGGAGAGAGCCTGGCCGAAGCCTACAACCGGGCCAACCGGGCTGACCGGATTGCCGCCTTTGGCGGGGCCGTGGTCCTCAGTCGGCCGGTGGACAGGGAAACGGCCGAGATGATGTCACAGAACTACCTGGAAGTTGTCTGCGCCCCGGATTTTGAAGAGGGTTCGCTGGAGATCCTGGCCCAGCGCAAAAACCTGCGGGTCATCAAGATCGAGCGCATCGACAGGCTGGCCGAGTTTGAAAAGTACCGGTTTGTGGATTTCAAGTCCCTGATCGATGGCGGCATCATTGTCCAGCAGTCGGCGGTCAACTCCATCCGCTCCAGGGAAGATCTCAAACCGGCCGTGGCCACCTGGAAGGGCAAGGAGTACCGCTGCGAAAGGGAGCCCACCCAGCGCGAAATAGACGACATGATCTTTGGCTGGGCTGTTGAGCATGGCGTGACATCCAACTCGGTTATCTACGTCAAGGACGGCTGCACCGTGGGAATCGGTACCGGCGAGCAGGACCGGGTCGGGGTGGCGGAAATCGCCGTCTACAAAGCCTATAAAAAATACGCCGACATCACCTGCTTTGACAAGTTCGGCATTCCTTACGCCGATCTGGAACTGGAAGTCGAGCAGGGTAAGCGGGACAGGGCGGACAAGGAAGAAATCGACGCCAAGGTTAAGGAGGACCGGGCAGGTCTGCCCGGCTCGGTGATGATCTCGGACGCCTTCTTTCCCTTCCGGGATGCCGCCGACGTGGGTATCCGCGAGGGCGTCAGCGCCATCCTCCAGGCCGGTGGCTCCATGCGTGATTACGCCTCCATCGAGGCCTGCAACGAGGCTGATCCCAAAGTGGCCATGATGTTCACCGGCCAGCGCTCGTTCAAGCATTAAGGGAGAAACCGACGATCTGATCGAACTATTGGCGGCTGGAGCGTGTATTTTGTTTTTCAGCCGCCTTTTTCGTCTCAGCCGGAAAGGACAGAAACCAACCGGGGTCAACCCAAGGTTGCCATAAGATGACAGGAGGTATGTTCATGGACACAATAGAGTGCATCAAGACACGGATGAGTATCCGGGCCTTTAAGCCCGAACCTGTACCCCGCGAGCTCATTATGGAGGTCATCGAAGCGGCTCGCTGGTCCCCGTCGTACAAAAACAGCCAGCCCTGGGAAGTGATGGTTTTGTCAGGCGAGAAAAAAGAAGCACTCTCCAGATTTCTGATCGAACTGCTGGAACAGGGCGAGGAACCCTGCCCTGATATCCCGGCCCCACAATCCTGGCCGCCAGCGGAGCAGGCCCGGATCGACGACCTGTTTCGAAAACGCAGGGAGGCCACCGGTATTGACCTGGCGGCGCCGGAGATGGTTATCAAGGCGAAAAAGGCCAATTTCCGGTTCTACAATGCCCCGCACGGTATCTTTCTCTACCAGGATGATTCCCTGTCCCAGTGGTCACTCTTTGACCTGGGAATCTTTGCCCAGAGCCTGATGCTGGCAGCCCATGCCAGGGGACTGGGAACCGTTCCCCAGGCGTTTGCAGTCGACTATGCCCGGCAGACCAAGGAATTCCTCGGTATTCCAGGCAACAAACGATTGGTTCTGGGCATGTCCATCGGCTATCCCGACACGGACTCCCCGGCCAACCAGCTGCGGACCGACAGAGCACCAGCCGAAGAAATCGTCACCTGGCTGGAGTGATGTCATCTTCGAGGGATATCCACCCATTGCTGGCGGCGGGCTGATTCCAGACAGGCCGCGCAGCAGCGCAGGGCCTGAAGGCCATCCTCTCCGTTGACGGGGTTGTCCGCTGTCCCGCTCAGGAAGTCGTGCCAGTCCCGGAGCAGGGGGACAATGGTGGAAACAGCCGGTCCGGGATCCAGGGATACCCGCCGGGTGCCCTGAATCCGCTCCAGCTGGTTGTAGATCTGCTCTCCGTGCAGCTGGCCGTTTTCACAGATAAATTCAAAACGGCCCGACCGGGCCCGACCCACCTTGGAACAGTCCAGGGTCCCGGCAACCCCGTTTTCCATCTCCACAAGAACAGCGACCAGGTCTTCAAGCGAAGCGTTATGCTGCTGCCGCGTCACGGCCATGACCCGATGCACCTCCAGATCGGTAATAAAACGCAGGGCGTCAAAGACATGAACAGCGGTATGGAAGCTGACCCCGGCTCCGGCCACAGACGGTTCTTCATGCCAGGAAAGGGTTGATGGTTCCAGCCGCTGATTGGCGGAAAAGCAGTAGAGGGAACCAAACTCAGGAAGATGGCGACGCAACCCCCGGATCACCTGGTTGTAGCGCAGGGTCTGGCCCACGGTCAGGGTAAAGCGGTTTTTGCCCTCTGTGGCCAGGGCAACCATTGCCTCGCCTTCCGCTACCCGGGCAGCCAGAGGTTTTTCCACCAGCAGCGGCTTGGTGGCCGCCGCACAAGAGCGGGCGATTTCCAGATTAAAGGCCGGTGGGACCACTGAGATAACCGCTTCCACCTCCGGCGCTGCGACCAGGTCGCGCCAGTCACGGTACCAGGAACAGTGCCATTGCCTGGCCTGCTCCCTGCCCTGCTCCGACCTTCTGCTGATGGCGACAAGCTCAAGCCCGTCCACATCATTTTGTATATGCCCGGCATAGCGGCTACCGTGGCGACCGGTACCGATGATACCCACACGTACCATGCCTACTCGTGCTCCGGGGACAGACAGAGTTGCTCCCAGCCTTCCGGCAGAAGGGCTGGATCCATTTCCAGTTCCACCAGAAAACCCTCTAATGTTTCCACAGTACAGTTGACCGATGAAGCCCGCTCGCCGCGGCCAACCTCCTCCAGCTCGTTCTCGAGGAAATGGACGAGTCTGTCCCGGAGCAGGTCCGGAAAAGAACCCCAGTCATGGCCGGTGCGCTGACAAAAAGACTTGAACCGGTGGAAGTTGATTATGGTCCGGGCGATTCCCCGGTAGATGGATAGATCGCGGTTGGAGGGTTCCAGGTCGCGCAGGACAATATCGCGAAATCTGGCCGCCGCAGCGTCCAGCAGGGCATGATACTCCTCCGGATGGAGGCTGAGCCCCGGGCCATCCGGGTCCTCGGTCAGATAATGGAGAGTCGCATGGAGGGCAATTTCAGGAATCTCCCCGGAATCGCGGAGAATAAAAATCTCATCTTCGATGATCTGGCTGCGTTCCCCGGACATCACGATCCTTCTGAATCGTTACCGTTGTCAAGCCGGAACAGGGTGCGGACCGTATTGATCCGTTCCTGACGCTGGCTGCAATGGTGATCGGTTTTCAGGTACTGCATGGGGTGATGCAGCATCTTCGAAACAATGGCCGAGGCCATTTTTTCCACAGACTTCTGTTCCTTACTGCTTAAATTCTTCAGACGGGGAAGCGTCTTTTCCAGCTCGGCCCGGCAGATGGCCTCGGCCATCCTGCGCAGCTCGACAATGGTGGGTGTAACCTCCATGTTCTCGAGCCACTGGCTGAACTTCAGGGTCTCCTCCTCCACGATCCGCTCGGCCTTGACCGCCTCCCGGTCCCGTTCGGCCTTGTTCATCTCCACCACATTGTTAAGATCATCAATGTCGTAGAGATAGACATTCTCCAGGTCATTGATTTTTGGATCGAGATCGCGGGGAACGGCAATATCGATGAAAAAAAGCGGCTGGTTGCGGCGCTCGCGCATTACCGGTTTGACATCATCCCTGGTCAGGATGATCCCGGGCGCACCAGTGGAACTGATGATGATATCCACATTGAGCAGCTCCTCGATCAGTTCATCAAGCGAGACCGCCCGGCCTCCAAAACGCCTGGCCAGATTCACGGCCCGCTCCAGGGTCCTGTTACAGACCACCACGTCCTTAATGCCCTGTCCCACCAGATGTTCGGCTGCCAGCTCGGCCATCTCGCCGGCGCCAACAAGCATGACCCGCTTGTCACGGAGTTGACCGAAAATTTTCCTGCCCAGCTCCACAGCCGCATAACTGATGGACACCGCAGCAGCGCCGATGCGGGTTTCGGTCCGCACCCTCTTGGCCACGGAAAAAGATTTATGCAGCAGCTTGTTGAGGATGGTGCCGGCGGTCTGCAGTTCAGAGGCGTAACGAAAGGCCTCCTTGAGCTGGCCAAGTATCTGGGCCTCGCCCACTATCATGGAATCGAGGCTGGAGGCCACCATGAACAGATGACGAATGGCCTCCTGGTTCAGGTACCGGTACACGTACCTGTCGAGCTCGGCCGGTGGTACCGCCTGGCCAAAAAGCAGGTCCAGGACCTCCTGGACGGAGCGGTCCGGATCCTCACAGGTAAAGAGCACCTCCACCCGGTTGCAGGTGGAGAGGAGATAATACTCCTTGAGCCCGGACAGACTGCCCAGTGCTGCGAGCGGATCCTCATAGCCGCCTGACAGTGCGAGCTTTTCCCGCACTGCCAGGGGAGTGGTCTTATGATTTACCCCGAGCAGGACTATGGTATCAGGTGGCATAGGTGTGCACCCCTTCCAGAAGAAAGGTAACGCCCCACAGGGTAAAGAGAACGGAAATAAAGGCGATGATGGTCATGATCGCCGCCCGCCGGCCGCGCCAGCCAACGGTGAAGCGCTGGTGCACCAGGGCGGCATAGAGAAACCAGGTGATAAGCGACCAGGTTTCTTTGGGATCCCAGTGCCAGTAGGCACCCCAGGCCTGTTTGGCCCAGATGGAGCCGGTGATGATCCCCAGGGTGAGCAGCGGAAAACCGACACTGAGACAATGCTGGTTCAGCTTGTCCAGTGCGTCGAGGGATGGCAGGCGGGAATAGAACAGACCAAAACGTTTTCTTTTTATTTCACGTTCCTGAAGCAGGTACATGATACCGCCCACACAGGCAAGGGCGAGAAATCCATCGGCGATAATGGAAATGGAGGCATGGATCGGCAGCCACCACGACTGCAGTGCCGGAACCAGGGGCATGACCTGCCGGTTGGCAACACCGGCCAGGATCATCAGCAGCAGGGTCAGGATGCTGACAAAGGTACCGAAATTTTTGACCGTATAACGCCAGCGAAAGGAAAGATAGCACCAGGCAATGGACCAGGCAAAGAACGAAACCGTCTCGTGCTGACTGGTGATGGGCGTATGACCGGCCTCGAAGTACCGGGCAACAATATTGAAGGTATGGAGGATGGCGGCGGCGAAAAAGATCATCCGGGCAATACGCCGGATACCGTTTCGCTGGGTGATGAAAAATACGATATAGGCCGCCGTAGCCAGCACATAGGCGACAAAACTTATCTGAAAAAGCAGATAGCTCATGGAAGATACATGCCGAGAAATTAAGAGTCAGGAGCAGACAGCTGCTTGAGCCGGTGCAGATCGATGCTGATATCCGGACCTAAAACATTGAGCAGGTGCTCTTGCAGCAGTTCCCAGTCGCCCCTTCTGATCCAGGTAACTATATCGTCCTGCAACATATTTTGAAACAGAATTTTCCGGGCCGAACAACTGGATTCCCCCTGGAGGACCTGCTCCCTGACCATGGAGACCAACTCGAGCAGGACCTGGTATTCAGGCCCGAAACGCTCTTCAAGCTGACGCCGGACCATGGCGGCCACCGCCGGGCTTCTGCCCCGGTGGCGACCATCAGGGTCAGCGCCCCCGGCGAACAACAGCTGGAACATGAAAGCTGCATCGCCCGGGATCGTCCGCCACGTTGATCAGCTGCCCGGTCGCTTCGGCTTCCTGACGGACCGCCTCCTGGACCTGCTGGTTATCCGTGGCTGCGAAGACCAGGAGGGCGCCTGAGAGATCGCCCTGTCGATACGGTCTGTCGAGCCACTCGATGCGACCGGAACGGGCCAGGTGGACAAGTTCCGCTGTGGCCTCGGGACTTATCACCCGAACGCGGGCTCCGGCCTCGAGCAGGCCTCTGACCTTGCGCCGGGCCACCCTGCCGCCTCCGACCACCACACACAGCTTACCGGTGATATCTAAGCAGACGGGATACAAGGTAGCTGCACAATCATACTGTTGTCATGATCAGGAAGAGCCCCCCACTCAGCGCCCGGGAGTGGTCAATCGGTTGAGAACAATCTCCCGGTCCTCCTCCAGGCTGCGCAGCCGACGCTTCATGGCCGCGACCTGATACTCCTTTTGCGCCAGTTCAAGAAAGGGCTGCACACTCTGGCGGTCGGCATCGTGGGCCAGGTAAATGACTCCACCGGGCTTGAGCGCCCTGCGCAGCACCCCGAGCAGGGGTTCAAAGAACTCTTCCCGGAAAAGTATCTCTGCCCTATAATCACGTCAAAGGGCTCCATGTCCGGCGGATCGAGCCAGTCGAGCAGTTCAAAGGTGACATTGTCCGACACCTTGCTGGCAGCGGCGCTGACCCGGGAAAAATCCAGGATCAGTTCCTCGTAGTCGGTCAGAGTGACCCGGGCGCCGCAGGCGGCGGCAGCCAGCCCCGGGGCCCCGAGCCCGGCTCCCAGTTCCAGAATCCTTGTTTCCCCGGTAAAATTTTGACCGGTGAGAAACTGGGCCAGGACAATGGCCGCTTCCCAGAGTTTGATCCAGAAAGGGAACTCCGACACATCCTGAAACGGATCCCTGCCGTCAAGCATCTCCTCAAGATCTGTAACCTTGAGGAGGTTGAGACGTACCTCGCCAAGCTGGAGAGGCTCAAAGGCCACTTTGTACTGTTTTCTGATCTTTGTGTAAAGGTCCTGCACCTGGGCAGGCAAGGTCTGCGGATCCATAAAGCCTCTTGCTGACTGGTAGTATACGGGACAGAGTGCCGATGATTAAAAAAAATAAAAATAAAGGTTGCCGGTCGACGGCAAACTCTGCTCCGGCAGCGCCGGAGAAAAACCACATCGCAGTTCGCTTGTTTCAGTGGAGAAAATACCAGCTAAAACCGATTCCTGAAACGAGAAAACAGTAATAGCCAAACCACTGCAACTGGCCCCGGCGGACGATATGCATCAGAAGGACAATGGCAAGATATCCTGAGATGGCGGCGGCCAGGGTTCCGGCCAGGATATTGATCATTTCCGCCGTACCGGGAGGATTGGTCAGCAGGTCGCCCAGCTTGAGAACCGCGGCGCCGATGATGGCCGGGATGGACATGATGAAGGAAAAACGGGCTGCGGTCTCCCGGTTGATTCCCATGAGCATCCCGGCGAAGATGGTGGAGCCACTGCGCGACAGACCGGGAAGGATGGCCATGGCCTGGGCAATGCCGATGGCGAAGGCCCGGGGACAGGTAACCGGGGTGTCCTTCTGGCGGAGAAACCGGGTCAGGACCATTATGGTGCCGGTTACGGCCAGCATGGTGAAGGTCACCAGAATATTGTCGAAAATACTATCAATATCATCCTTTAAAAAAAGCCCCACCCCCACGGCCGGCAAGGTGGCGACCACCACATATATATCCCACAGATAAGCCTGGCGCAGTTCCGGATCTCCTTTACGGGCCGTGGATGAAGAAAACAGGGCGGTGACCATCAGCAGGAGTTCCCTGCGAAAGGCGATGACCACAGCCAGCAGGGTACCGAGGTGCAGAAAAACCTCAAAGGCGATACCCGGCCCTCGAATCCCAGGAGAGCCGAACCTATCACCAGGTGTCCGGAACTGGAAATGGGCAGAAACTCGGTCAACCCCTGGATGGCACCCAGTATAATTGCCTTAAAAAGATCCATACACATTCCACCAGGCAGGAGACAAAAAAAGAGAGCCGATCGATGATTCCCATCAACCGGCTCTCATAAAAAAATCGTTGAAAAAGTGCTGATCAGCAGCCTTCGATGGCTTTCTTCTTGGCAGCCTTCACAGTTACCTTCTGGCCAGCTTTCAGCTTGTTGGCTTTCTTGCAGGTCATGGTGACCTTGTCACCATCCACGGAGTCCACGGTGCACTTCACCTTGGCGGCCATTGCAACACCTGCGCTCAGGGCGAAAGCCACTACCATCACGACGGTTACCACTTTTTTCATGATCTTCTCCTTTAATAAATGGGGGTTAGAACAATTCCCTTTGCCTCGCCATAATACTTGCAAAATATATTTGCTTTAAGGGAGCTTGTCAACCTTAATTCCTCCGTGCCACAAGGTGTTACAGCACGCCAGACCTATTGAAGCACCATTTCTATATCCCTTTTGAGCAGGGCATGGGGCACATAACCGGGATATTTCTTCACCACCTGACCCTTTTTATTTACCAGAAACGAGGTCGGAATACCGGAGATCCCGCCAAAATCATCAGCGGTTTTCCGGTCGGCCATCAGGACAGTGTAATTGATTTTTTCCTGTTCCATGAGCTTGGCGACCACCTTGGGCCCTCCCTCGTCCACAGACAGCGCTACCACGGCAAATCCCTGGGGGCCGAACTCCTCATTGAGCCTTTTCAGGGTCGGAATCTCCTGGCGGCAGGGTGGGCACCAGGTGGCAAAAAAGGTGACCAGCAGGGCCTTGCCCTTGTAGACCTCACTGGATACGGTCTTTCCATCCGGTACCGAGGGCAGAGAAAAAGCGGGCAGCCGAACCGCGGCCCCGACCGGCGACATGAAGCCGAGCAACAACACCAGCACACCTGTGGCGACGGCGATCCTCTTTATGTTTTCAAGCCACATCATATCTATACAACCTCCTGTCTCAACAGGGCATGTTTCACCCACTGTCATGAATTGAGCCCCGGCCCAGACCGGGGTGCGCTGAATATTTGTTCCTATTTACACACAGACACCCAAATCTGCAACAGAAAGAAAAAGACCGGGCAGAACGCCCGGTCTACGGAAGAGGAGAGGAGCTAACACTGATCGGCAACTGATCAGCTTTGAAATTCGAAAGAAAATTGTGTAACAGTGAAATACTCAGGCTGTAATATCCAGTACGCTGTCCTCCATGGCTTTCTCGGCCGTTATGGTTTTCAGTTGGGCCTGGTACATGATCCGGGCCTGCCTCATGTCCGACAATTCCCGAGCGGGATCGGTGGCCGACTGCTCAACCATTTCCAGCTCGGAACGGACCTCCACCGGGATGGATAACCCTGGAATGTCGACCTTTTCCGGCACTGCCAATACCCCGCCGGTTTTCTGCTCTTCAAAAAGCACCCGGGTTCTTCTGTAGCCTTCGGTGTTCATATTGGCCACATTGGAAGCCACGGCCGAGAGCCGGGCCCCTGATGCCTGCAGTCCTGAGAGTGCGCTCTGCACACTGGATATCATATCATGCTCCTGCCACGGGTTTTCTTTCACTTTCTTGTTGCATCAACCATGCCATAACAAAATTCACTCTCCAGCCGCTGTTCCGAACATGGTCGGCGGACCAGGACAACCATGCCCTTCGACCCTGACCCGGGAACGACGGCAGAGGCGGACATCTGTGAAAAATATTGCGCCGGCGTATGGTTCAGAGTAGATATTAGCGTTGAACCAGCGCATTATCATAAGCGTTATCCCTCAACCACTTTACAAATCATCTATCTGCCATGTCTGTACGTTTCGGCTGGTTAACGGCCTGTATCCTGCTTTTCACCTGCATCCATCCCATCTACGCCGCCGACATCGTCGACCGGGTTGTGGCAGTGGTGAATGACGATGTCATCACCTTGTCCGAAGTCAACCAGGAAGGCAAAGCCCTGTTCAAGCGCATCGCCGAGCAGGTCCCACCCGACCGGCTGGAAGAAGCCCTGCAGCAGGCCAGACAAAATGTGATCGAGGAGTTGATTGACAAGAAGATTCTCCAGCAGGAAGCCCGCAAATATGATCTCAAAGTCACCGATGAAGAGGTCGACAGGGCACTTCAGCGTATCCTGGAGAGAAACAATACCACCATGGAACAATTTCGCAGTGAGCTGGCGGCCGTGGGCATGGACGAGCAGCAATACCGGGAAAATCTACGCAGCCAGATACTGAGCTCCAAGCTGGTCAATATGGAGGTCCGCTCCAAGGTGATCATCCCTGAAGAGAAGATTATCGACTATTACGATACCCATTACATGGAACGGATGGGGGACGGGGGCTACTATCTTCTTCAGATAGGCATTAACGTCGACCCCAACGATCCTGATCCCGAGCGGGCCAGAGCCGAGGCGAGGAAAAAGGCCGAACAGATAAGAGAACAGGCTCTTGCCGGCGAGGACTTCAAGGAACTGGCGAGAAAATATTCCGACCTGCCGTCGGCCGCCGACGGCGGTGATATCGGCGTCTTCAAGGCTGATGAAATGGCCCCGGCCATGCGTGAGGCCGTGATCAGCCTCAAGCCCGGAGAGATCAGCGAACTTGTCGAGACTTCTTCGGGTTTCCAGATATTCAAGTTGCTTTCCAGCAAGCAGGGACAGATTGTGGCCAAGGTCCCCTATGACGAGGTCAAGGAAGAGATACGCAACATTCTCTACCAGCAAGAGACAAAGGAACTCTTTGACAACTGGCTCAAAAAAATGCGTGAAAACGCATACATTAAAATTCTGTAGGAACAGATGAAGAGCGACCCTCAGGAACAACATCCCGTCGAAGAATGCGACGAGCAGGCTGTGTCAGAAAATGTGGGCAGCTACCTGCAGCGACTGCGCCTGAAAAAGGAGCTCAGCGTGGAAGAGGTTGCCAGGGCCACCAGGATATCCCATTCCAACATCCGCGCCATTGAGGCCCAGGCATATCATCAGCTGCCAGCCGATACCTTTACCAAGGGACTCATCTCTCTGTACGCTGAATTTCTCGGTGAAAACGGCAGTGAACTGGCGACCCGATTCCTCAAGGAACGGGATCGGGAACAGGCTCCTGGCAGACGGAGCGGTCGACAGAAAGGTCTGCGCCATAGCAACCTGGCCCCAAAAACCCTGGCAGAACCGGCCCATATATCTTCTGCCGCCATGGCCGGTTTCCTCCTCCTCTTCATCGCCCTCAGCTTTACGGCCTTCTGCGTCTATACCTCATGGAACCCCTTCGCCTTTCTCACCGACGGGAAAAACGATGCCCGGACCGGCATGAATGACATGTTCACAAGCAGTGCTCTGCTCAAGGAAAACTCATCCGCAGTGACCTCCAGATCGGAAAAGCTTCCCGACGGTAACAATGCGACCCCTCAAACCGTTGGCCAGCAGGTCCCAAACACCCTTACACAAGCGCCTCCTGCCACCCAAAACCCCGAAGCGCTCTATACCCTGCGTCTTGCCTTTGACAAAGACTGCCAGGTGACGGTAACCATCGATGACCAGGAGCCGGCCCAAAGGACCTTCAAGGAAGGGGAAGAACAACAATGGCAGGCAGGCAAGGCCATTATCCTCCAGTTCGACACGCCTGGAGCGGCTACGCTTGTGCTCAATGATAAAGAAATTCCCTTCCCTGACCCCGATGGTGACGGAAAGATCGTTCTGCGCATCCCAGAAGCCCTGCTCGACCTGTAGGGCCGATCAACCGACGACATGAAAGAACGCAGGACCAGGGGAATTGTTCTGCAGATCAGGGACCACGCTGAATCGGACAAGCTGGTGACCTTCTACAGCCCGAGCCTGGGGCGGGTCACCGGCATCGCCAAGGGTGCCAAACGCAGCAAACGCCGTTTCGTCAACAAGCTGGAACCCTTCACCCAACTGCACATCCTCTACCGACCGTCCCGGAACTCCAGCCTGCTCTTTCTCGCCGACGCGGAACTCGATAACGCCTATCTCTCCCTGCGCCGGCAATACAGTCGCTATGTCACCGCCATGCTCATCGCCGAGCTGGTTCTCTGTTTTACCCGGGAAGAGGATGGCGACCCGGCCACATTCCGCCTGCTGGCATGGGCTCTCGGGGCCCTGGACCGTGGCCTGCCACCCCTGCAGACAGCTACACTCTTTCACCTCCGGCTTCTGGGAGAAGCCGGGTACCGTCCGGTTCTTAACCGATGCAGCGTCTGTGGCAGAAAGGTCTCCCCAGACGTCATCTTCTGCCTCCCTCCGTCCTCGGGGCTGTTGATATGCCACCCCTGCCGCAACGAGCCGGCAGCGTCCAACTTCACCCTCTCAACCCAGACCCTCAAGTTCCTCCACAATGCCCAGGTCCTGGACCTGGACCGGCTGGACCGGCTCCGCATGTCCCGGCAGGCCACCGCGGAATCGCTGAACATCCTCTATCGGTACACCCAGCACCTGCTTCAGCAGGACATTCACAGCTATCGTTTTCTGAACCTGAGCCTGGGATCTCCCCGAAATAGTAGCCTGAAATAACCGCTGACTATCGTTTAACCCGCATGTTTCAAACAAACCGGGCATGGTGGCCTTTGCCCGCTCTCAGCCGCTGCGGATGAGCTCCAGAAGTTCCTCGGCACTGATCCGGGCCGAGACATCAGCACCCTCGAGAAGAGAGTTGGCCAGATCGCGTTTTTCCTGATGCAACCGGACAATTTTCTCCTCGATGGTCCCGGCGGTGACCAGCCGGTAGACGGTTACCGGCCGTTTCTGGCCGATACGGTGGGCCCGGTCGGCGGCCTGGTCCTCCACGGCCGGGTTCCACCATGGATCCATGTGAATGACATAGTCAGCCGCTGTCAGATTGAGCCCCAGGCCACCGGCCTTGAGGCTGATGAGGAACAGATCCCCTTCTCCGGCCTGGAAAGACTCCACCTGGCGCTGCCGGTCCTTGGCCGGGGTAGTCCCGTCAAGATACTTGTACACAATACCCCTGGTATCGAGAAATTCCCGAATCAGGGCCAGATGACCGGTGAACTGACTGAAGACCAGGGCCTTGTGCCGCGAGGCCAGCAACTCCTCGATCACCTCGGCAAAGACCTGCAGCTTGGTGGACGGGATATCGGTTTCCGGCATGACAAGCCTGGGGTTACAGCATGCCCGCCTTAGCCGCATGATCTCGGCCAGGATCTGCAGATGTCGACCTGACTTTTCAGCACTGCCCTCGATATTCTCGATGGCCTGCTGGCGGATAGCCTCATAGAACTGCATTTCCTCGGGCTTCATCTCCACCCGCAGCGTTATCTCGGTGCGCGGAGGCAGCTCGTCAAGGACCTGGGACTTGATCCGCCGCAGCATAAAGGGCCGGATCAGTTTCTTGAGCTTACGCCTGGCCTCCCGGTCATGGTGTTTTTCAATGGGAATACCGAACCGGGCATTGAACTGCTTATAGGTGCCGAGCAGGCCAGGATTGATAAAGCGAAACAGGTTCCAGAGTTCACCCAGGTGGTTTTCAATGGGGGTACCGGTGGTGATCAGGCGAAACCTCCCCTTGAGACGCATGGCGGCCTTGGACCGCTTGGTGGCCGCATTCTTGATCGCCTGGGCCTCATCCAGGACAATGGTCTGCCAGTCGACCTGTTCCAGCAGTTCCACCTCCTGCTGCAGGAGCGTATAACTGGTGATAAGCAGATCAAACTTGCCCAGCGATTCGATGGTCTCCTTCCGGTCCGTTCCGGTCAGGGTGCGGATGTTGAGGGTGGGAGCAAAGCGGAGCGCCTCTTGTTCCCAGTTCATACATACCGAGGTGGGCGCCACCACCAGGGTGGGCCCCTCCTTGGCCAGGTAGAGAATAACGGCCAGGGCCTGGAGTGTTTTGCCAAGCCCCATATCATCGGCCAGACAGCCACCGATGCCCAGATGGGCCAACCGCACCATCCAGACAAACCCCTCGGTCTGGTAATCCCGCAGGTCTGCCTGCAGAGTGGAGGGCACCTCTGGAACCAGATCCTGGGCATACTGGATGGCCTCAAGCTGTTTTTTCCAGCCCTCGTCCGCTGTGGTGCAGGTCTGCCTGGTCAAGTCATCCAGGGCAATAGCCGCCAGGGGATGGATATGGACCTCATCCTCACCCTCGGCCGATTCCATATCGCCAAAGAGTATCAATTCCTCCAGCTGTTTGCGAAACTCCTGGGTCAGGGCGAGAAACTGGCCCTCGCCGATGGGAATAAAGCGGCTCTTGGCCTCGCGTACCTTTTCCAGCAGGACCTTGAGCTCGATCACCTCGTCCTGATCCACTTCCAGATGGCCGGACAGGGCAAACCAATTCTGCTGACTGGTCCGGATATTGAGATTGAGCTGATTGATTCCCGCCCGGCGACGGACCGCCAGTTTTTCCCCTTCCGGCCACTCAAGCACCACCCGGTCACGGATTTCCTCGATCTCAAGCAGGGCCTGCAGGCACTCTTCCGGATCAAGCAGATGCCATTCCCGCTTGTTCTCCTGCTCCAGATCAATGGCCAGGTCCAGGATGGGGCAACTCTCCTCGATTTCCCGGGCCTTTTCTTCTTCGAGCTTGAGATTGCGCCGGGTCTGCAGCCGGCGTCCACCTACCTCGGCCATGAGATTGGCCACCCCGACCCCGGGCTTGAGATAGAGCCCGCCCTTGCCAAAAGGCTGGACAAACATCTCCAGCCTGAATCCGGAGCCATAGGGGATAATGTGGATATGGATGGTGGGATCGGCCTCGACCATGGTGACATCCTGCCCTTCCACCGACACGTCGATGGCCGAGTGTACGGTCATGAACGAGGCAATATTGCCGATGGCGTCCAGCACCTGTCCGGACGCGGCCATGGGAACCCGCAGTCCATGGCGCCCGGTGATCCCGGCAACGCGGCGATGCTCATCCTTGATATGGATGATCCGAAAGCGGGTGGGGGTCTCCTGCCAGACCGCGATCTTGCCGTCACCGATGTCCTGGGCAAAATGGATGAACAGAAATTCGCCCTGTTTTTCCACCAGCAGCTCCGGCTCTCCGGCCACCAGCTCAACGGGTGTGGAAGGTGATTTTTCGAGAAAAACGAGAGGGTGCCCCACAAGGGCAGGCAGGGCCTCGTCCAGATCAAAGGCACAGCCGCCATTTCTGGCCGTGGCATCCCCCACCTGGCGGATGGCGCCGCAGACCTTGCGATCCTGGGGGTGAGAAAGTCCAGCCCACGGGACTGCATCAGACGGTTGAGGGCAACGAGCCGTCCCTTGCTCCAGTTTCCGGAACTGCTTTTCTTCTGCTCGCGGGCGGAAAGGTGCAGCCGACCATCCCGGTAGTCTACCATCCAGGCCAGTCGGGTCCGCCGCCTCGGTTCCCGGGCCCGGGAGGTGACACTGATCAGCTCCTGGAGACTCTTTTTCCAGTCATCCTCTGGCGAGATGATGTGCACCACGGTCCGGCAGCCGAGCTGTTTCCGCAGGGACACGGCGACGGGGCCGTACTTGGCCCCATGCTCAGGATTAATGGCGGCCAGCAGTTCGGCCGCCTCCATGGCCACCCAGAAAAAACCGCTCTCCTGCCCCTGCTCCATCAGATGGACCAGGGCGTCCTGGTACTCCGGCGGGATCTCCACCCCCATCCAGTGGAGGGCAAGGACCGAGATAAGGATGGTCAGGCTGCGGTTGTCGCTCTCCAGCCGCTCGGTCAGTTCCATCATGTCCGGCATGTTGCCGTCCGTGGAACGGACCACGGCATCGAGAAAACGAAACGGGATCTCCTCGGGACACCCTTTACAGCGCGAAAGGACAATGGCCACTGCCCGCCGGACCATTTCCCGGTCTGCCGGTTCGTTACGCTCAAGCATGCTCAGAAGGCAAAATACCCCTGTTATCCCAAGGAAAAAATTCCCTTCATCACCGGCATACGCGTTGAGCTGTTCCAGATCCCGGACATAGATATCCCGCGCCAGGGAACTGTCTCCCCTCAGGAAAGCCACCGTGCCGGCAAAACCAGAGCCCTGAAACCCGTCTTCATTGTCCTCCACCAGACGGGCCAGGGAATCAAGCCGGCCCTGGAACAGATAGTAACTGGCCAGCATACGCCGAAACGGCAGCAGCTCGAATTCGGAGAGAGAACTGGTAATACCGACCTCAAGATACTCCTGAACCGGCGGAAAAGAGACCAGGGATTCCATGGAATAGCGGATGACCTGATCCAGGAGAAAAAACTGCAGAGAACCGGGAAGCGAGGCAAACCAGGCAATATCAAAACCCGTGCCGGCCATCCGTACCCCGGGTGGTTCCGGACCGAGATGCTCCTGACACTGCTGTTCAAGAAATGCCTGGGCTTCCTCTATCTTGTCAAAATCCTGGCTGTAGACACCGATGCGGAACTGGCGCATGGCCCGCCAGCAGCGGGTAGACCATTTTCCGTAGGTGTACGAGACTGGAGCTTCCTTTTCGATGAGGTATGCCAGTGCGGAAAAGAGACCGTTCTCCACAGCCTTCCGGGTCATCAACTCGGCAAGTACCGGAACGACCTGGTTCTGACGGTTCAGCAGACCAAGCTCGCGCAGACGGAGGACCGAGGCCTGAATTTCCTCCTTCACCGGCGCCCGGCCGCCGGGGAAATCCATATCCACCCGGCCAAGGCAGTTGGCAAGAAACGTCACCGAGACCGGTTCATAGATGATGGATATGAACTGGAGGAGAAAAAGATCCGTTGGAGACAGACTGCTGAGAATGTTCTGATCAAAAGTGGTGGTTTCGTCGGTCGGCATATCCTGCTGCACACAAAAAGAGTAAAAAAAATCCCAAGACATTTCATACTACCATGCCTGTCTGATTTCGCTAAAGAAAAATCAGCAGCCGGAAGTTTCCCCCCAACGCCCCTGGTTTCTCCGAAACTCACCACAAGTTTGGATAAGTACATCGTGATTTTCACAGGTCGAAGTCTTCGCTACCTGTTGTGGCTGGGCCGTGCCGAAACCCGGAGTCTCCCTTCGGTCGCTTACCCGGAGTCTCCCTTCGGTCGCTTACCTGGTCCAGCCATGCTGGTTTATATGAAATTCTCGTCCCACCCTCCAGGAGGACAACAGCTTCCATGTTTCGTTGTGCAACCCGTGGGAGCCTGCATGGGTGTTAGAAGAAGAGAAAAGATCTATCCCCGTGAGATCATGCCCAAATAACCGGTGTCAACAGTGATATGTAACGAAAAAAACAGACTATTTTCCACATATCAACTACGTTTTTCTCGGTTGACAAAAAGGCAATTACCTATAATCATAGTTGTCACAATGCCAACCACACATACCTTTTTGTCAACTGTTGACAAACATAAATGACAGGAAATCTCCATGACCGCCTTCGGCTATCTGTTTATAGATATAGAGAAAAGATTCAGGGTACCCGTAGCTGACCAGCAGCAGGTCATTGAACAGTACAGCCAACAGCTTGGCCTGAGCGTGGACCAGTTTTTCATCGAGCAGAACAGTTCGGCCCGACGTCCCTTTGGTGAGCGGGACGAGGGGCATCGGCTGCTGCAGATATGTCAGGCCGACGACATGATCATCGTGGCCCGTGCCGACATGGTCTTCTCACGGGCCACGGAAGGAGTACGGCTGATCCGCCGCCTGAAGAAACAGGGGATCTCACTGCACATTGCGGAACTGGAAGGGGATATTGTCAAACCCCAGGAGCGGAAACTGGTTATCTCCACCGGGATCGCCGACCTGGTCGCCACCCTGCTCGAGCGCCTTGCCCAACGGGAGCGATCCGGCCAGAGCGCCGCCATCCGTCATGCCAAGAAGATACAGCAGAAGCAGGGCCGCTACCTGGGCGGGCCCGTACCCTTTGGCTGGCAGGTGAACGGGGAGGGACGACTGGAAGAACACGGGGAGGAACAGCTCATCATCGAAGAGATGATGGCCATGCGGGCCGACCGGTGGTCGTATCGGGACATCGCCCGGCAGATGAAGGAAAAACATGGGCTGGGTTTTTCCCACGAGGGGATCCGCAAGATCCTGGCCTCCAACCAGACCCGCAGGGAAGAGATGGCCCGGCGGGCCGACTGAAAAAGCGGATCACGGCTGGAACGAGTGCCGGTCCAGCCATGTGTATTCTCGAATTTGAGCGCGGAATGTTCCCGGACAGACCGCAGGCCACAGGTACAGGTCTTATCTATACCAAGGCACTACCTGCAAAGAGTGGTTTGAGAAATCACTGCAGAAACTGCTCGTTGGTCCAGATCTTGGCATGCTGCTGAACAAAGGCAAGCCAGTCGGCAAGCAGACGGCTCTGCGCCGATGCCTGGAGCTGCTCGCGGAGTTTTTCCTGTTCCTGCCCGTCCAGTGGCTTGTCCGACTGACGGCGCTCCTTGACCGCAAAGACATAATAGGAGTCGCCAACCTCCACCGGACTTTTGGCCAGCTTCTCCCTGGCCGGCAGGGCAAAGGCCTCCCGGACCACAGGCAGGGGCGGAGTTGTCCCGCCCTGGAGGGTGGCCCGCTTGAAAAATCCGGACTCCTGTATTTTCACACCGGTTCCTGCTGGTAGCTGCCCTTTTTCGGTGGCCTTCCTTAGAAAATCTTCAGCTGCCTTTCTGGCCAGGTCAGCAGCCCTGTCTTTCCGGTAATCAGCCACCACCCGGTCCCGGACCTCATTCAGTTCCGGCACGGCCGCCTCCTGTATGTCGGCAACGTAGAGGATGGCAAAACCGTTTTTCAGTTCCACCAGCGAGCTGAGCTCACCTTTTTTCAGGCGAAAGGCCTTTTCAAGAAAGGACGGATCCGACACCACACCGGCCGGTGGCTGGCTGCGGGAGAAATAGTCGGTGACCTGAACCTTCTCCTTGCCAAGGTTTTCATACTTGTCGATGCTGCCGGCCCTGATGATCTCTTCATAGGCAGTGGAGGCCTGTTTGAAGGCCTCGCTCTTGTTCCCTGCGCCCTCCCCTTCGATGGCCTTCACCGGAAAGTAGAGATATTTCAGTTTGACCTTGGGCTCCTGACGATACTCTTCCTTATGTTGTTCATACCAGGGGGCAAGATCCCCATCGTTCACCTGCACCTGGTCGACAAAATCCTCCGGTTTGAACACCGCGTAGTCAAGCCGGACCTCCTCACCGAGAAAGTCAAGCCAGACCTGGAACTCGGTATCAGGGACCACGGCAAACGAGATCACCGCATTGGTTACCCGGTCGGCCAGCATGTCCCGCTGCAGTCCCTTTTCGTAGGAAGAGGGGCTCAGCCGGTTCTGGGCAAGCAGATCCTTGTAGCGCTGGAGACTGAAGTGGCCGTTTTCATGAAACACGTCCATGTTTTTAATGGCCTCCTGGGTGGCCAGCTTGGACAACCGGATCCCCATGGCCTCCCCACCCTGCCGCAGCAGCTCGGCCCGGATCATCTGCAGCATCACCTGCCGCTTGATACCCAGCTGCTCGAGCAAACCCGGCGGCAGAGCGCCGCCGAACTGCTGACGATACTGCTCCACGGTTCGATCGTAGTTGCGCTGGAAATCCTGCAGCGAGATCTCCTCGCCATTGACCACGGCGATGGAATTTCGCTTGTTGGTCATGTTGGTTCCCACGCCCCAGAAGATAAAGACGATGGCTATGATCAGCACCAGGCCCTGGATCAGGGTTGACTGGGCCTGTCTTCGTAAGATGCTCAGCATTATTGTATGGCTCCTGCAATATCGATAATAGCGTCCAGCCCGGACCGTAACCGGTATAATTACCCTGATTTCGTGTCACCTTACCAGTAAAAAATGCACACCTCCCTGCCCTGCGTCTATGATTGGCTCCTCATTCAAAAAAAAGAGAGGGTCAACTTGACAAACAGCCAGCCCTATAGTATTAAAATTTTGTTTTATGTTACAGGGGATAAACTGAATCAATTCATATTACTTTGCCGCAAGGAGGACTAACCATGGCAACTATTGAGTTCAATGGAAAAACCTACGAGGTAGACGAGGACGGCTTCCTGACCAAGGGAACCGAAGAATGGGACGAGAACTGGGTCGAGTACGTCAAGAGCGTAGAAGGCATCAGCGAACTGACCGATGAGCATCGCAAAGTGATCGACGCCCTGCAGGAGTACTACAAGAAGAACGGTATCGCTCCAATGGTACGTATCCTCTCCAAGACCACCGGCTTCCCGCTGAAGCGCATTTACGAGCTGTTCCCGTCCGGACCGGGCAAGGGAGCCTGTAAGATGGCTGGTCTGCCCAAACCGACCGGTTGCGTCTGATTCGTAGACGATCCATCGTTTATGATACGAGGAAGGTTGTCCTGGCTGGCAACCTTCCTTTTTTTTATGTCCGGACCGCTCTACCTGGTATGGACCGTGGTGTCAGTCCGGCGCCACCAGTCCGGCCAGCAGCTCCTCGTGCACCTGCGCCACCAGTCGGTTGTAATCGTCCTGGGTTAACCTGCTGCCCCGCAGCCCCCCGCGGAGATTGATTTCAGACAGCCATACCTCGCCACTCCCGGATACCAGCAGATCCACATGGGCATAGGGAAATCCAGCCCGGGCCATGACCTCCCGACACAGCTTCTCTTCGCCCTCCGACAGCTGCCAGCGCCGGCCAACCCCGCCACAGTGCAGGTTATGGCGGAAGTTATCCGGATTATACCGCTCGTAGGCATCCACGGTTTCCCCCAGCAACACCACCCGGACATCGCGACAGTCGCGGATAAAGGGCTGCACCACAAAGGGATAGGCCAGGGCGCCGAGTACGGCCTGGGTAACCACCTCTTCGATACCCTGAAACCAGAGGATGCCCTGGCCCCCGTTGGCGCGGTCGAGCTTGCACACCACCTCGCCCAGTCCTTCCCTGCCCCAGCAGCTGACCGCCTCCATGAGATCGTGCCGGTCATGGATCGCCCGGGTTCCCGGCACCATATATCGGCCAAGCAGCCGGGCCTGGAGGATCTTGGAACGGCTGCAGACCTGGGCCAGGGCCGAGGGGATCAGATGGACAGAGCGGGCAGCGAGATCCAGAAGCAGCAACTCCTCGCCGGGCCGCATGCGGACCCGCCCGACAACGACGTCACCGCTGCCCAGCTCCTCATAAAGCTTAAGGAGGGTCTGGTTATCCCTGACGATCCGCCGGTCCACTAAAAGATCATCTCCAGGAAATGACTGTGAAAGCGACTGAGATCGGCATTACAGTTGCCGCAGAACAGATGGATCTCTCCATGGATCTCGGTGTCATTTTCCCGGGGAGTGAAACTCCCGTCCATGTTCTGCACATAATGGGTCGTCACCACCACATCCTCGGCCACCTCGACAAAATCCTTGTCGTTACCGCAGTGGGGACAACTGATCCGGCCGGCCGGCTGTCCCGAAGGAACCTGTACTTTACTCATCTGTTATCCCTGAAAAATCAATACCTGATATGAAAACCGCCCAACTCACCCGGTACAGGTGCAGTTTCCTCAAACTCAACCGCCGAGACCATGGACAGGGGCGAGCCGACATGGAGCCAGTCAAGCATCTGACCGACCTTGTCCTCGTCCCCCTGGAACATCACCTCCACCGTACCATCGGCAACATTGCGTACCCAGCCTTCCAGGCCCAGCTCAAGGGCTTTCTGCCGGGTATGATCCCGAAAAAAAACGCCCTGAACCCGCCCGTGCACCCTGGCATGTATCCGTTTTTCAGCCATCATGAACCTCCCTGAAGCAGATCGAGAAACTCCTGTTCGCCAAGAATCCTCAGCCCCATTTCCCGGGCTTTCTTCAGCTTGCTGCCGGGCTTGGCCCGGCGACCACATCGGTCACCTTGCGGTTCACGGTGGTGGCCACCTGGGCCCCGAGTTCCTTGACCCGGGCCTTGGCCTCGTTGCGGGACATGGTCTCAAGGGAACCGGTAAACAGGAAGACACGGTCTTCCAGTCGTCTGGGAACCCCGGCTTCCACGGGCTGGATCTGGAGACCGTTTTCCTGCAGTTCCCTCAGCATGGCCCGGACATCCGGGTCGGAAAAATAATCCAGCAGGCTGTCCGCAGCCTGCTCACCCACCCCGTCCACCTCGAGCAGCTCCTCCCGGGAGGCCTCCATGAGGTGCTCCAGGGAGCCAAAACGACGGGCCAGCTGGGCCGCAGTCACTTCGCCCACGAAGCGAATCCCCAGGGCTGCCAGAAACCGATCCAGAGGCGGATGCGAGGCGGCGCGAATGGCGCGAATCACATTTTCAGCCGATTTCCTGCCCCAGCCGTCAAGTTCCTCCAGGTCTTCCACCCGCAGGCGAAAGATATCAGGCAGGTCCCGGACCAGGCCGGCCTCCACCAGCTGCTCCATGTTTTTCTTGCCCAGCCCCTCGATATCCAGGCCGTTCTTGCCGGCAAAATATATCAGACTCCGCAGCCGCTGGGCCGGACAGTGCGGATTGATGCAGCGGATGACCGCCTCGCCGCGGGGACGGACCAGGGGATGGCCGCACTCTGGACATTTTTTCGGAAAAAGGATGGGTTGCTCCTGACCGGTCCGCTTTTCCACGATCGGCTTGATCACCTCGGGAATGACATCCCCGGCCCGCTGGATCAGAACCGTATCGCCGATGCGCAGGTCCTTGCGCTGAATCTCGTCCTGATTATGGAGGGTGGCCCTTTGAACAGTCACTCCGCCCACGGTGACCGGCTCCAGGATAGCCACCGGGGTGACCGCTCCGGTCCGGCCAACCTGGAAGTCCACATCTTTTATTCTCGTGGTGGCCTGGGTGGCCGGGAATTTCCAGGCCACTGCCCAGCGGGGAGCCCGGCTGGTTGCACCCAGCCGGTGCTGCAGCTCAAAGCTGTCCACCTTGACCACCATGCCATCGATCTCGTACTCCAGCTGATGGCGGACCTCCTGCAGATACCGGTAGCGGGCGACGACAGTCTCGATGTCCGGGCAGTGGAGGACAAGGGGATTGACCTTGAAACCGAGCCTGGCCAGCCACCGATAGAGCTCCTGCTGGGTGGAGCACGGAGTGACGGCGGTATCGGCCACCCCGTAGACAAAAAAGGAAAGCGGCCGGGAAGCAGTGACCCGGGGATCCAGCTGCCGCAGCGAGCCGGCCGCCGCATTACGGGGGTTGGCGAACAGCGGCTCGCCCCGGCTGGCCCGTTCCCTGTTCAGGGCCTCGAAGCCCTCCAGGGGCATGTAGACTTCGCCCCGGACAATCAGCCGGGACGGTATATCTCCGGCCAGTTCCTGCAAGCGCAGGGGGATGGCCTGGACCGTCCGCAGCTGGGCGGTGATATTCTCGCCGACCAACCCGTCTCCCCGGGTGGAACCGATGGTGAACACCCCCTCCTCATAGACCAGCTCCACGGCCAGCCCGTCCAGCTTGGGCTCGGCAGAGTACTGGATCTCTTCTTCCCATTGCAGGAACCGGCGTATCTTCTCCTCAAACTCCCGCAGCTCCTCCTCGGAAAAAACATTGTCCAGGCTGAGCATGGGCAGAGGGTGCTCCACGGTCTCGAACCGGTCCAGCGGTGGCCCACCCACCCGTTGACTGGGCGAATCCGCTGTGACCAGGTCAGGAAACCGCTCCTCAAGCTCCAGCAGTTCACGAAAAAGCTGATCATACTCACCGTCCGAGATGACCGGGTCATCCAGTACGTAGTAGCGGTAATTATGATAGTTGATCTGCTCGCGCAGTTCGGCGAGACGTTTTCTGGCATGTTCCCGGTCCATGGCGCTGACACTATTTTTCGTCGAGCAGAACACCGCCACTGGCGATATTCTCCCTGCTTTCTTCATCGATGAAGATCAGGATGGACTCCTTGGGTTTGTTGGCCGCCTTGGCAATGACGTCCGTCACGCCCCTGGCGATTTTCTTTTTCTGCTTGCGGCTCAACTTTCCCGCGACACGGATGGATACGTAGGGCATGACACACCTCATTTTTTTTCCTGTTTACTGTGAAATTTCAAACTGTTTGCATTCTATCAGGATTTCGTTTTGAAGTCGATCAGGTTTTTGTGATATACATTGAGTGTATCCAATCTTTTCCATCCCCATCTTTCCTCTTTCCTGGAGTAGTGTCATGCATATCATCGTCACCGGCGGCGCCGGTTATATCGGCTCCCACACCTGTCTGGAGCTGCTGGAGGCCGGCCATCGGGTCACGGTCCTCGACAACCTCTGCAATTCCAGTCGGGAAGCCCTGCACCGGGTTGAAGAACTGACCGGTCAGGCCATCCGTTTTTTCGAGGCCGACCTGCTGAACCCCGATGAGGTGGAGATGGTGTTTCGCGCGAGCCCGGATACCGATGCGGTCATCCATTTCGCCGGCCTCAAGGCAGTGGGCGAATCCGTGCAGCAGCCGCTTCGCTATTACCACAACAACATCACCGGCACCCTCAACCTCTGTCAGGTCATGCAGGACCAGGGCGTCAAGAACATTGTCTTCAGCTCGTCGGCCACGGTGTACGGCGACCCGGCCACGGTTCCCATCCGCGAAGATTTTCCGCTCTCGTGCACCAACCCCTACGGCAGGACCAAGCTGATGATCGAGGATATCCTCCGCGACCTGCATGTGGCCGATCCGGAGTGGAACGTCGCCCTGCTGCGCTACTTCAACCCGGTGGGAGCGCACAAGAGCGGCCGTATCGGCGAGGATCCCGGCGGTATTCCCAACAACCTCATGCCCTACATCTCTCAGGTGGCGGTGGGCAAACTCGAGGAACTGGCCGTCTATGGTGACGATTACCCGACCCACGACGGCACCGGAGTCCGGGACTACATCCATGTGGTGGATCTTGCCCTTGGGCATATCAAGGCCCTGGAAAAACTGGCCCAAAAGCCAGGAGTCGTCACCTACAACCTGGGTACGGGCCAGGGATATTCGGTCCTGGACATGGTACAGGCCTTTGAAAAGGCCTCGGGCAGAAAGATAGCCTATCGTATCACCGACCGAAGACCCGGCGACATTGCCCGCTGTTTCGCCGATCCCGGCCTGGCTGAAAAAGAACTGGGATGGAAGGCAACGCGCTCCATCGATGAAATGTGCGAAGACACCTGGCGCTGGCAATCGATGAATCCCAGGGGCTACCGCTGAAAATGTGGTACCTGAGAAAGGTCAACCACCTCTTTTTTCTTCCTTTTCTGTAAAACAATGATTAGTGTACACACAATACATCCTGCTACCCGGACCGGCAGAGCCCGGTTTTAAGATCCACCATCCCACAGAGGAGGGCGCCGATGAAAAAACATGTTGAAATGATCTGTGTGTCGGACATGGAAGGGTTTGACAGGGAGTTGTATGAAAAATCCAAAAAGAAACTGGCCAAGCACCTGGCCCGTTTTGGCTGGAAGCTCGAAGACTGTGTTTATGAAGAAGGGGACAAGGTGTATTCCTGCAAACCCGCCGCCATCTGGTTTCTGACCCCTGATTTCCCCACCGACGACTGGGATTGAGCGTACAGCTGCTTTTTCCTGCCGGGCCATCCCCGGATGGCCCGCAGACCCGCCCCTTATCATCCCGTCTTTCTGCTCACCGGATCCGGTCCGTCAAACGGTTCCGCCCACCTTCTGATCAGAGTGTTCCGCAGACCCGGCCAAAGCCCCCGGGAATGGTTCCTGAACCCCGGAATCCGTGCCGTGAAAATTATTGTTTCCTTATTATCCAACAACAAAGGTATTCTTCACAATAAAATTGACAAAGAGCGGTATTTAGGTACTATCGTCAACCTGTTGGCCTGCCTGCGGCCCCGGATTTGCGCGTCCAGAGCCAGGACCGGGACCGGGCGGAAAAGGATCTCAAGTCACCGATGAACGGAGGACCCATGCACAGACTGATTCTCGCAATAACCCTTCTGCTCTTTTCCGTATCCCTGGCCGTGGCCGGCGAACCGGTCAAGATCGGCATGATCACCACCCTGTCCACCAAGGCGGGCTATCTCGGAGAAGATATCCGGGATGGGTTCAAGCTGGCCATTGCCATGGAAAACGGTCGCCTGGGCGGCGTACCGGTGGAGCTCCTGGTGGATGACGACGGCCGGAAGCCGGAAAAAGGCCGCCAGATAGCCGAGCGGTTCATCAGGCGTGACCGAGCCGATATCCTCACCGGCATCGTGTTTTCCAACGTGGCCATGGCTGTGGTCCCCAAGGTGGTGCGCCAGGGTATTTTCTATATCAGCCCCAATGCCGGACCTTCCAGACTGGCCGGCCGGGGGTGCAATCCCAAATACTTCAACGTTGCCTGGCAAAACGATAATCTCTCCGAGGTGGTGGGTCAGTATGTGCAGGACAAGGGGTTTACCAACGTCTACCTGATCGCGCCCAACTATCCAGCCGGTAAGGATGCCCTGGCCGGATTCAAGCGTTACTACAGGGGACAGATTGCCGGCGAGGTCTATACCACGCTCGGTCAGTCCGATTACGCCGCCGAACTGGCCACCCTGCGCGCCGCCAGGCCGGACGCGGTGTTCTTTTTCCTCCCGGGCGGCATGGGAATAAACTTCCTCAAACAGTATGCCCAGGCCGGACTGAAAGATACCATCCCTCTGTTCGGACCGGCCTTTTCCTTTGATGAACGGCTGCTCAAGGCCGTGGGCGAGGCCGCTGTCGGGGTGGTCAACGGCTCCCAGTGGTCGGTTGACCTGGACACCCCGGCCAACCGAAAGTTCGTTGCCGCCTTCAAAAAAACCTATAACCGGACTCCGACCCTCTATGCCAGCCAGGGCTATGATGCGGCCCTGTTGATCGGCTCCGCCCTCAGGGCCGTGGATGGCGACATGAGCCGGAAAGACGAATTCCGGGCCGCCCTCAAAAAAGCTGATTTCCCGACCGTTCGCGGCAAATTCAGGTTCGGCCCCAACAACCATCCCATCCAGGACCTTTATGTCCGCAAAGTGATCCGGGACCAGGAGGGCAACTATACCAACCGTATCCTGGAAAAGGTCTTCACGGATCACCAGGATGCCTATGTTGGTGAATGCAGGATGAAATAAGCGCTACCATCAGGCGGCGGCGTTCACGCAGACGACCCCACCCTCCCTTTTACAGGCGGAAAAAATGAGAAAGACATTCGTTCTCGTAATCTGGGCCCTTTTTCTCGTCCCATGGTCTGCCCTGGCCAGGGATATGAAACCGGTCAAGATCGGCATGATCACCACCCTGTCCACCAAGGCGGGCTACCTGGGGGAAGAGATCCGCGACGGCTTCCAACTGGCCATTGATATGGAAGGCGGTCGTCTGGGCGGAATTCCGCTTGAGCTCCTCATCGGCGACGATGGCCGCAGCCCGGAAAAGGGACGCCAGATAGCCCAGCGTTTCATCAAGCGGGACAGGGCGCAGATCCTCACCGGTATCGTCTTTTCCAACGTGGCCATGGCCGTGGTCCCCGGGGTGGTACGCCGGGGTATCTTTTATCTCAGCCCCAACGCCGGCCCCTCCAGGCTGGCCGGCCGGGACTGTCATGAAAATTTTTTCAACGTCTCCTGGCAAAACGACAGCCTCTCCGAGGTAATCGGCCAGTATGCCACCAACCAGGGCTACAAAAAAGTCTACCTCATTGCTCCCAATTACCTGGCCGGCAAGGACAACATCGCCGGTTTCAAGCGCTACTACAGGGGACAGATCGCCGGCGAGGTCTATACTACGCTGGGCCAGGCCGATTATGCGGCGGAAATCGCGGCCCTTCGCGCCGCCCGTCCGGATGCGGTCTACTTCTTTCTCCCCGGCGGCATGGGGATCAACTTCCTCAAGCAGTATGCCCAGGCCGGACTGCAGGGCGTGATTCCGCTGCTCGGCCCGGCAGCCACTGATGAACGGCTGCTCCAGGCCGTGGGGCCTGCCGCGGTTGGAGTCATCAACAGCTCCCAGTGGAGCGCTGAATTCGACAATCCGGCCAACAGGGCCTTTGTCGCCGCCTTTGAAAAAAAATACGGCCGCACCCCCACCCTCTTTGCCAGCCAGGGCTATGATACCGCCCGGCTCATCGGCTCTGCCCTGGCCGCGGTCCATGGGGACCTCTCGGACAGGGATGGATTCCGGGCCGCCCTGGAAAAAGCGGATTTCGCCAGCGTGCGCGGTTCCTTCCGGTTCGGGCCCAACCATTTTCCGATCCAGGATTTCTATGTCCGGAAGGTGGTGGCCACCGAGGATGGAGCGGTCCGCAACCGGTTGCTGGGCAAGGTCTTCTCCGGCCACCAGGACGCCTACGCCGCGGAGTGCAGACGTTAAGTCGCCATGCTCTTTTTTGAACAGCTTCTAAACGGTCTGCAGCTCGGGGTCATGCTCTTTCTCATGTCCGCCGGCCTGACCCTGGTCTTTGGCATCATGCAGGTGGTCAACCTGGCCCATGGCAGTTTCTATATGATTGGCGCTTATGTGGCGGCGACGGTGACCATGCACAGCGGCTCGTTCATGCTGGGACTGCTCGCCGCCCTGCCGGCCGCGGCCCTGGCCGGCATGGTGGTGGAACTGCTCATTTTGCGCCGACTCTACCACCGCGACCACCTGGACCAGGTGCTGGCCACCTTTGGACTGATCTTTTTCTTCAACGAACTGACCCGGATAATCTGGGGCCGGCAGCCCCTGTTCATGGACGTGCCACCCTGGCTCGCCGGTTCGGTGGAACTGCTGCCCGGAGTCAACTATCCCGTCTACCGGCTGGCTATCATCGCGGTGGGTATCCTGGTGGCACTGTTTCTCTACCTGCTCTTCGCCCGGACCCGCCTGGGCATGCAGATCCGGGCCGGGGCCACCAACCGGGAAATGGTGGCCGCCCTGGGGGTCAATATCCGGCTGCTCTACACCCTGATATTTGGCCTCGGCACCCTGCTGGCCGGCCTGGCCGGCGTCATGGCCGGTCCCATCCTGGCGGTGGAGGCAGGCATGGGCGAATCCATTCTGATTCTCACCTTTGTGGTTATAGTGATCGGTGGGATCGGCTCGGTGCGCGGGGCGCTGGTCGGGGCAGTGCTGGTCGGGGTGGTGGATACCCTGGCCCGCTCCTTTCTTCCCGACCTGTTCCGCCTGTTTCTCGATTCTTCGGCCGCCGACCGGATGGGCGCCGCCCTGGCCTCCATGTCGGTCTATATCTTCATGGCCCTGATCCTCACCTGCAAACCGGCTGGCCTGTTCCCTGTCAATGACTGACCCCGTACCCCTGAAACATACCGGTATCCTTGCGAAGTGCAGGCGGAATGTGGCTACCATCCTGGTGTTTGGTCTGCTGCTGACTCTGCCCTGGCTGCTGGATCTCATAGACCAGCAGTACCTGCTCTCCCTGGCCACCCGGGTCCTGATCTACGGCCTGGCCGCCTCCAGCCTCAACCTGATTCTTGGCTATGGCGGCATGGTCAGCCTGGGACATGCGGCCTTCACGGGAATCGGCGGCTATACCGTGGCGATACTGGCCTTTCACAGCTACGAAAAAACACCGATCCTCGGCTGGCTCCCCTGGCTGCAGGGTACGGAAAACGGGCTGGTGGCCTGGCCGCTGGCCATGGCCCTGGCCGCCCTGTTTGGCCTCATCACCGGCGCCATCTCCCTGCGGACCAAGGGTATGCATTTTATCATGATCACCCTGGCCTTTGCCCAGATGGTCTATTTTTTCTTCACCTCGCTGGACACCTATGGTGGCTCGGACGGCCTCGCCCTGTACGGCCGGAACCAGCTGCCCGTCCTGGATCTCGGGTCAGACCGCAATTTCTATTTTCTCTGCCTGGGGATCCTGCTTACTTTTCTCTACCTGACGTATCGGCTGGTCCATGCCCGGTTTGGCCGGGTACTGATCGGCAGCCGGGAAAACGAACAGCGGCTCCAGGTCCTGGGCTATGCCACCTTCGGCTACAGGTTATTCTCCTACTGCCTGGCCGGAGCGGCCGCCGGACTGGCCGGAGCCCTGCTGGTGAACCAGGGAGAATTTGTCAGCCCGGGCCTGATCCACTGGACCCGTTCCGGAGAAATAATGGTCATGGTCCTGCTGGGCGGCATGGGTACCCTGACCGGACCGGTGCTTGGCGCGGCCGCCCTGCTGCTTTTGGAAGAATACCTGGCCATGTACACCGAGCACTGGATGGTCATCCTCGGGCCTTTCCTCATTCTCGTGGTCCTCTTTGCCCGGGGCGGTCTCCATGGACTCCTGTTTGGTCAAAAGGAAGGGTCATGACCGAGCCTCTGCTCCAGCTGCGAAACATTCAAAAATCCTTTGGTGGACTGCGGGTCTGCGACCAGATCGACCTGGCAGTGGTCCCTGGTGAACTGCACGCTCTCATCGGTCCCAACGGGGCTGGCAAGACCACTCTCCTGAACCTGATCACCGGCTTGCTGGAAGCCGACAGCGGGACCCTGCTTTTCAAGAAAAAGGATATCACCACAAGTCCTGTCCATGTCCGGGCCCGGCTCGGCATGGCCCGCTCTTTTCAGATCACCTCTCTTTTCCAGGGTTTTACCGTTAAGGAAAACATCATGCTTGCCGTGCAGGCCCTTGACGGTTCCAGCTACCGGTTCTGGAAACGGGCGGACTCTGATCCGAACCTGGTGGAACCAAGCCGCCACATCATGGAGCGCATGGGGCTTTTGCACAGGGCCGGGATGCCGGCCTCGCAGCTTTCCCATGGCGAACAGCGACTGCTGGAATTGGGCATGGCCCTGGCCACCGAACCGGACCTGCTGCTCCTGGACGAACCCATGGCCGGGCTGGGGCCGGGCAGTACCCGAAAAATGACGGAGCTGATCCGGCAACTCAAAGGCTCGCTCACCATCGTGCTGGTTGAGCACGACATGCAGGCGGTCTTTTCCCTGGCTGACCGGATAACGGTTCTGGTCCAGGGACAGGTTACCGCCACCGGGACCCCGGACACCATCCGGGCCAATCCCCTGGTACAGGAGGCCTACCTGGGAACGTCATGCTGAAACTGGAAGGGGTGGAAACATTTTACGGCAACGCCCAGGCCCTGTTCGGCGTCTCCTTTACCGTCGGCCCGGGGGAGGTGGTGGCCATCATGGGCCGCAACGGTATGGGCAAGACCACGGTCATCCGCTCGATCATGGGCCTGACTCCACCGGCCGGAGGCACCATCACCTACCACGGGCACCCCCTCCACACCCTGCCCTCATTCAGGATCGCCCGCCTTGGTATCGGCCTTGTCCCGGAAGGACGCCAAATCTTCCCCACCCTCACGGTACGGGAAAACCTGCTGGCCGTGGCCGCCAACTACAGCCACAGTTCCAGGCCCTACAACCTGGAGCGGGTGGTCTCCATCTTTCCCCGGCTGGCGGAACGGCTCGACCACCTGGGCCGGGAGCTGTCCGGTGGCGAGCAGCAGATGCTGGCCATAGCCCGGGCCCTGATGATCAATCCCTCGCTCCTGCTGCTGGACGAGGCCACCGAGGGCCTGGCACCCATCATCTGCGAGGAGATCTGGCAGGGACTGACCATTCTCAAGGATCGGGGACTCTCCATCCTGGTGGTGGACAAGAACATCGACGCCCTGCTCCGGATCTCCAACCGGTGCTGTGTCATGGAAAAGGGCCGGGTTGTCTGGAGCGACACTGCTCCTTTCCGGGCCTTCACAGACCAGGTAAAGATGCGCTACCTTGGCGTGTAGCTGAACCACCCCCCTTCCCAGGCCCCGGTTCTTTCCTCGGCTCCCAATCTTCCCCCCTGCCCCACCGGCTTCTTCGGCTTCCGCACGGCATAACCTCCCCATCTTGATCCAGTGAAAAAAAGGTGTCACGGTCTATGCCTCAAGAGGGCACACTCTATACTCTCCTGATCCTGAGCATGGGCATTCCTACCCGGAAAACCTTAGCAAAAATAAAAATTACTTTCAGAAAAGATTAATTCTTGACAAAGATAGGCAAATAAAACATACTCTCAATAAATAATAATTACTACCAACGATCAATTATGCCTGTTACCAAGGAACAGATAGCCCGTTTTGAAGCAGCATGCCGGACCCATGGACTCAAGATTACCCAACAGCGGTTGGAGATCTACCGAACCCTGCACCAGTCCACCAGTCACCCTTCGGCTGAAGCCCTCTACAGGCAACTGGTCCGGCTGATGCCCACCCTGTCACTGGATACGGTGTATCGAACCCTGGCCACCTTTGAGGAGCTTGGCCTGGTGAAGCGGGTGGAGACCACCGGTAACCAGTCCCGTTTTGAGGCCAGAACCGAACAGCACCACCATTTTTTCTGCGATAATTGCGGCCAGCTGCTGGATTTCACCTGGCCCACCTTTGACTCCATGCCCCTGCCCGATGAGCTGGAACAAATGGGGCAGATCCGGGAAAAGAACCTGGTCCTTCACGGCCTGTGTTCCCGCTGCCTGGCAGGAAAAAACAACAACAAACAGAACACCGGACCATGAGTTGAGGCAGCCGCTCACCCGGGCTCACCGCCACAGACCCAAAACAGTCTATGCACCGCGGTGCAGCAGGAAGAGGCAAAATCCTGCGGAATGGATAACCACTCATCCCTCAAGATCTCTGCCGCCACAACACCAAAAAAATCAGGAGACTATGAAATGTCGGAAAAGAAGAAATTGACCAGTAACGGCGGAGCACCGGTGGGTGACAACCAGAACGTACTGACCGCCGGTCCCCGCGGACCGATGCTGCTGCAGGATGTATGGTTCCTGGAAAAACTTGCCCATTTTGACAGGGAGGTTATTCCCGAGCGTCGGATGCATGCCAAGGGGTCAGGTGCCTACGGCACCTTTACGGTTACCCACGACATCACCCGCTACACCCGGGCAAAGATCTTTTCCCAGGTGGGCAAGAAAACCGAACTCTTCGCCCGCTTCTCCACCGTGGCCGGCGAACGGGGCGCGGCGGACGCAGAGCGGGATATCCGCGGCTTTGCGCTCAAGTTCTACACCGAGGAGGGCAACTGGGATCTGGTGGGCAACAACACACCGGTATTTTTTCTCAGGGACCCGCTGAAATTCCCGGATCTCAACCATGCGGTCAAACGCGATCCGCGCAACAACATGCGCAGTGCAAAAAACAACTGGGATTTCTGGACCCTGCTGCCCGAGGCCCTGCACCAGGTCACCATCACCATGAGTGACCGCGGCATCCCGGCAAGCTACCGGCACATGCACGGGTTCGGCAGCCATACCTTCAGCCTGATCAACAGCGATAACGAGCGGTTCTGGGTCAAGTTCCATTTCCACACCCAGCAGGGTATCAAGAACCTGACCGATGCCGAGGCCGAAGCCCTGATCGGCCGGGACCGGGAAAGCCATCAGCGGGACCTGTACGAAAGCATAGAAAACGGTAATTTTCCCCGCTGGACCATGTACATCCAGGTCATGGAGGAAAAAGAGGCCGCCAACTGCCCCTATAATCCCTTTGATCTGACCAAGATCTGGTACCACAAGGACTATCCGCTGATCAAAGTGGGAGAACTGGAGTTGAACCGGAACCCGGAAAACTATTTTGCCGAGGTGGAGCAGTCTGCCTTCAATCCCGCCAGCGTGGTGCCGGGGATCGGATTTTCTCCGGACAAGATGCTGCAGGGCCGTCTCTTTTCCTACGGCGACGCCCAGCGTTATCGATTGGGAGTCAACCATCAGCAGATCCCGGTCAATGCCCCGAAGTGTCCCTTTCACAACTACCACCGCGACGGCGCCATGCGGGTGGACGGCAACCACGGCAGCACCATTGGGTATGAACCCAACAGTTATGGCGAATGGCAGGATCAGCCTGATTTCACCGAACCGCCGCTTTCCCTGGAAGGGGCAGCCGCTCACTGGAATCACCGGGAAGATGACGATTACTATACCCAGCCCGGCAAGCTCTTTCGCCTGATGAGCCCCGAGCAGCAGCAGGTGCTGTTTGAAAATACGTCCCGGGCCATGGGTGATGCGCCAAGGGAAATCAAACTGCGCCATATCGGCAACTGCATGAAGGCCGATCCCGCCTATGGCCGAGGTGTGGCCAAGGCAGCCGGTATCCCCATGGATGAGCTCTCCGACTGACACTCCGATCCGGCAACCGGACATGAACAACAGTCAGGATCCAGGTGTCTCCCGGCCGTCGACCGGCAGCCGGGAGACTGGGTTTCACAGATAGACAATCTCGCCGGAATACTCCACCAGCCGTCCACCGTCATCCAGTCTCAGCACCAGCCCGCCCTGATTATCCACCGCTTCCACCCGGGCCTCGTAAAGTGGTGAGCGCTGGACATCAAAGCCGTAGCGTACCCGTTTCCCCACACTGTCACTGAGGCGTCGCCAGCCTGCCAGCACCAGGTCTTCTTCCCGGTCATTTTCAAGTTCCAGTTCCTCCTGGTAATGAACCAGGCCCAGATTCCAGGAGAGCCGGGCCAGCAGGCAGCGGGCGGCAAGCCCCAGATCCACCTCCCTGCCGGTCTCCAGGGCGACACTGGTGGCTGTTCCCTCCAATTCTGCAGGAAAACAACTGTTGTTCACGTTCATGCCTATACCGAGGAGATAAAACCGCTCACCTGCCGGACTGATATGGGTCTGAGACAGCACGCCGCAGAGTTTCCTTCCCTGCACATGGATATCATTGACCCATTTGATGGCCGCTTTTTCGACCTGGAGAAAACGGGCTGTTTCGCAGCAGGCCACGCCCACGGCCAGGGGAAGCAGGCCGGCGTAGCGGGGCAGCAGAGTATCGGCCCAGGCCAGGGCCAGCCACAGGCCACCGGGCGGGGCATACCAGTTGCGGTCAAAACGACCGTTCGATCCGTTCAAGGCCCCGGCAAGAACCACGGTGCCGCTTGCCAGGGTCGAACCCTCTTCTTCCGCCGACCGGATAAGCTCCCGCAGCCGATCCATGCAGCGATCCAGTCGGGTATGCTGTTCGATAACAGAACCGACCACAGCCCCGTAGCGATATATCTTGCCGATGGCCTCATCATCCAGGGCCGGGCCAGGAAAAGATGGAGCTGATCTGTGGAGAAAATGGAGGATATCGTGGTGGGCCAGCGGGAACAAACCTGTCACCGAAACCGGGCGCCGTTCACGGGCCGAGCGGATCCTGGGCGCAAGCCGGGATTCAGTCCCACTCGGCCTTGACCCGCGTTATGATCTTCTGCACCAGTGGTAGTTTCTCCTCGGCACAGACACCAAAGAGAGGAACACCCTGATCCACGGAATCGCCCGGCTTGAAGTAGACGGAATGGATAATGCCCGGTTCACCGGTATAGAACACCGGGGTGTCGCGTTTCATCAGCGACATGGTGATAATCTCGTCTCCGGGATGGATCATCACCGAGCGGGCCCCTTTCTGATTGATCCTGGCCTGGATATCCATGGCAAAATAGTAGCGGGCCCGTTCCGGGGCCGGGAAGAGATAGAGAACCTCCTGGAGGATCGCCTCGATGATCTCTTTCTTCTTCAGGGGATGGCGGATGGTGAGCAATTTTTCGCCGGCCTCGACAAACTGCCCTTCCAACTCGCCGCGGATCATGGAGACCGTACCGTTGGTCCGGGCGGAGACGATCTTGGGATTGCGCTCGCGGGTTATCTCATAGAGCGGTGTGCCGGGAATATGTTTCCACTCACCGGTTGGCCCCTTCACCTCGGCACCATCCTCGACCAGAAAGCGCACCTTGCCGGTGTGGATGGCTTCCATGTCCACATAATCGTAGGGGTCGGACCGATAGCGGCTGATTATTTCGTCAAAATGGATTTCCTGCTGGGACACGGGTCTTGTCTGGTCTCTCTTGGCCGGCCGGACCGGCAGTTTTTCTCTGGCTTCAGTCCCTCAGGTCGTGGCCTGAAGCCGCCATACTTACCATACTTATTTTTCAGGCTACCCTTCAGTTGTCAACAGGGTCGGGACTTCAGTGGCCACCACCGGTTTCATGTCCTGTCTCCTCCCCACCGTGTCCAGCCGCGCCGGATGCGGCTTCACCATGACCACCCTCGTGCCGGTGGAGGGAGAAGACCGGTTCGGTCACCAGCTCGAAATCAACAAGCCGGCAGCTCAGGGCCTCGGCTCGGCTGTTGACATAACGCGAAGTCATGGAGACATGCCCCATGGTCTTGCCCGCGGGCAGGATACCGCTCAAGAGAAACGGCTCCCGGTCCAGGTAGCGGCCGCTCCTGTCGAAGAACTCGCAGAGGATCTCGATATTTCTCACATCGTGCTCACTAGCGTTGCCGAGCACAAATTCAGCGCTGACGATGTTTGACTGCTGCTCACCAAGGTTATAGTCGACAAGCGTCACCTTATCCATGAACGGGGCTGCCTCCGCGGACGGTTCCGGCTCCGAGACCAGGAGCCCCTTCGGGGTAAGGGCCGAACCGATCCTGGTGACACCGGTTATCACCAGAAGTAACAGCGCCACACACAGAGCAAAATTTGCCCAAAACTGCTTGTTCATGGTATCCTCCTTGATTCGGTGGAAATACGGTTTGCAAACCGTGCATTTTACCCTGCAGTTTATACTTTCACTTTGACAAGATAGCAAGGCTATTTTAGTTTGAACAGGGTGACCACCCATCCTGCGCAAAACAAAAAACCTCATGATTACAAATAGTTTTAAGTTCAATCCATTACCATCCGGCACCACACTGCTCCGGGAGTGTTTGCGGACAGGCAGGTTGGCAGGCCACCGGGCATCCCATGGAAGCAGATAAGATCTACATAAACGGTACAGTCCAGGAGGACTTCACCTTCAACGAACGGGTGGCCGAGGTCTTCGATGACATGGTCTGCCGCTCTGTGCCCTTCTATGGGGCGGTGATCGACTGTATTGCCGGCCTGCTCCGGCAGATGGCCTGTCCGGGGGCCACGCTCTTTGACCTGGGCTGCTCCACCGGCTCGACTCTGCTGGAACTCAGCCGGAGACTCGAGGACCTGGACATGCGCTTCATCGGGGTCGACAACGCCCCGGCCATGCTGGAGAAAGCCCGACGCAAGGCGGCCATGTTTTCCCGCACCGGTGACATCCGCTTTGTCGAAGCCGACATCACCTCGGTGGACCTGTCAGGGGCTGATATCATTATCTGCAACTATACCCTGCAGTTCGTGCGTCCCCTGGTCCGTCAGGACTTTGTCAACCGGCTGGCCCGCCACCTCTCCCCTGGCGGCATCCTGATCATCAGTGAAAAGATCATCAGCCATGATCCGCGCCTCAACCGGGAATACATCAACATGTACCACCGGTTCAAACGCCAGCACGGCTATTCGGAACTGGAGATCGCCGCCAAACGCGAGGCCCTGGAAAACGTCCTGATTCCCTTTTCCATCCAGGAGAACATGGAACTGCTGCGCCAGGCCGGCTTCACCTCGGTGGAAACATTTTTCCAGTGGTGCAATTTCGCATCCTTTATCGCTGTCAAACCTCCGGAAGGTCAGGATGGATAGATATCTGCACCACTTCCCGCAGGCGGACAGACAGGCCATCCTCAAGGTCTGGACGGAAAAGAACCAGTGGGTCAACCAGCCCAAGAAAGGCTTCCTGCGCTACCGGGAACCCATGCAGAGGGTCTCCGGGCTACGGGCCTCGTGCTGTGACTTCACAGGCGACACCGTGGTCATCGGCCGGCCCGACGACATCTCTGCCGACCAGCATACCCGGCTCTACGCTGCCCTGCGCCAATTCATGCCCTGGCGCAAGGGCCCGTTCGAAGTTTTCGGTATCGAGATCGACGCCGAATGGCGCAGTGAGCGCAAATGGCGGCGTATCCTCCCGGAACTGCCGGACCTGCGGAGCAAGGTGGTGGCCGACATCGGCTGCAACAACGGTTACTACATGTTCCGCATGCTCCCGCACGAGCCCGCCTTTGTGCTCGGCTTTGAGCCCTATGTCCAGCATTACTATACCTTCCACACCCTCAACACCTTTGCCCGCCAGGACAATCTCAGCGTGGAACTCTTCGGCATCGAACACCTGCCCCTGTTTCCCGACAGCTTTGATGTGATCTTCTGCCTGGGCATTCTCTATCACCGGCCCTCGCCCATAGAGGCCCTGCGCGACCTGCACCGGGCGCTCAAGCCCGGCGGCACAGTGATCATCGAGTCCCAGGCCATTCCCGGTGAGGAACCGGTGGCCCTTTTTCCGGAAAAGACCTATGCCAAGGTACCGGGCACCTGGTTCGTACCCACCGGTGCCTGCCTGCGTAACTGGCTTGCCCGCACCGGTTTCACCGATATCCTGATGTTTGACAGCCACCCCATGAGCAGCAGGGATCAACGACGGACCGAGTGGATGGTCTTTGAATCCTACGAAGATTTTATTGACAAGGAAAATCCGGCGCTTACTATAGAGAAGTATCCTGCACCCTGGCGGGTATTTTTCAAGGCAACCAAAAACAAGTAGTCGTTAACTCCCGGAAAGGCGTCAGGCATTTTCAGACATGCCGGACGACAGCCGCTTTCCGGACGGGCGCTAACCCAAAAAGAGGAAGACTGTCATGAATCCAGAAGAGTGCACCCTGTACCACGGCGGCCTCAAGGGCGCGGAATCGCTCTTTGGCGAAACAGCAGAAAAATACGGGGTCAAGGAAGTGATTTTCACCTTCGAAGGACACCGGCTCAACCGCGACAAGAACCCTGTAGTTCTCAGCGACGAAGAACTCCTGCGCGGCGATATCTCCATGGAAATCGCCTCCAGGATGATGAACCGGACCTATTACGAGACCGAAAAAATCCGCAAGGTTCTCCAGACCATCTTCCACATGGTGAACAAGGGCCACCAGATCTTTGTCATCGGCACCATTCTGGAAGACAATTCGGTCAAGGGTGGAACCGGCTGGGCCGTGGAACTGGCCAAGCTGTTCAACCGGCCGCTCCACGTCTATGACCAGAACCACAGAAAATGGTTCACCTGGGAAAACGGGACCTGGCAGGAAGACACCCCGAAAATCACCTATGACACCTTTGTCGGTTCGGGCACCCGCTACCTGAGCGACGATGGCCGGGCGGCCATAGAGCAGCTCTTTGCCGACAGTTTCCAGAAATAGCGTTTTTTTTACTGCCGGGCGGTCCTGTCCTTCATCCGCCCGGCAGCGCTCCAGCCATCCACCCACCGGGCACCCCGTCCAGCTCTTCCCTAACAAGCTGTTTCCCCGTCCCTTTGCCTGCACCCTGACACCATTGGGCTTGCATTACAGCCCCATGGGGGGTATAGAAAAGGGTATTTTCTTCGTCTGGAACCATTGAAACACAAAGACTTATCATATCTTTCCGGCATTCCTGCGCGGAAAGAGAACAGCAACTCTGATCACCCATGGCTGACAACACACTCCATATCATTGTTACCGGAGAACAGGGCCGCGGCCGAACCTTTGTCCTCCGAAAAAAAACGATCCGCAACTCCCTGCTGGGCATCCTCCTTCTGGCCCTGCTTTTGAGCACAACATCCCTGCAGGGGCTGCGCTACTTTCAGGAAAATCTTCAGCTGCAGAGCAAAATCGCCACCCTGCACACCCAGCTGGCCGACCGGGACAGGGAGCTGGCGGCACTGGATACGGATCGCCGGGAGTTGCACCACCAGCTTGCCGAGGCGGCAGAGAAACAGTTGCAGCTTGAAGAGGAAAAAAACCGGCTGGCTGCAGCCTATGAAGAAAAAATCGCCGCACTCAAGAAAGAGCAGGAAGAACTGCTGGCCACTTCCATCAGCCGGCTGGACCAGCGCAGCCGCGTAATCGAGACAGTCATGGACAAGCTCGGGGTGGAGCTCAAGGTGGAAGACGACCCGGACCACAGCGGTGGTCTGTTTATTGCCATGGATGGCAAATACGGCGATAAACTCCTTGGCCGGACCGACCATTACCTGGAAGTACTGAACCGGGTACCGCTGGGCAGGCCGGTCAGTGCCAGTATCAGTTCCCGGTTTGGCCGCCGCACCGACCCGATGAACAAGAAGCAGGCCTTTCACTCCGGTATCGACTTCCGCAGCAATTACGGCGACAAGGTCCGGGCCACCGGCGACGCGGTGGTCAAGGTCTCATCGCGCAACAAGGGCCTGGGCAACTATATTATCCTGGACCATGGCAACGGTTACGAGACCGTCTTTGCCCACCTGAGTAAACGACTGGTCAAACGGGGAGACAGGATCACCCGCGGCCAGGTGATCGGGCTGGTGGGCAACACCGGTCGCAGCACCGGGGCCCATCTCCACTACGAACTCCGACGCAACGGCCGGGCCATCAACCCGATGCCGTTTTTCACCCTTGCTGGGATAGACCTCAACGCCAACAACTGATTCCATGCCACTGTTCAGCAAAAAAGACGATCTGGAAAAGGAGGCGGTACGCGCCTCAAAAGAGGCCATCTCCTCCATCATTGCCAAGGAAATGCAGATTACCGGAGAGATCCAGTTCAAGGGCAAGGCCCGCATTGACGGGACAGTGGACGGGAACATCAGCGGTGAATATCTGGTGCTCAGTGAAAGTGGCCGGGTAAACGGCGACCTTGTGGTCGATGCCCTGGTCTGTCACGGCACCGTCGAGGGGAACATTCAAGCCAAACTGGTGACCGCCCACACCACGGCCATCATTCGCGGCCGCCTGGAATCAGCCAACCTCACCGTCGAATCCGGCGCCACCCTGGAGGGCGAGATCAAGGCCATCCGAAAGCAGCCGCCGGGAGACAGACCGACATCTGTTTCTTCCGCGCCGGAGAAGCCACCCTCCAGTGGCAAGAACACCGGCAGTTAGAGCCAGGATCCTGAACCAGTGAAGCTGGAATTTCATCGCAGGCGCCAGGTAAGCGAGGACTCCGGGAAGAGGCCCATTGATCAGAGTGATGCTCCATCAATGGGTTGAAAATTCCAGCTCCCGAAGGACGGCCCCATTGGGAAGGTGATTTGCACCACCAGTGGTACCGGTCCTTTTTAATGGTTGCTCAAGCATGACAGCAAAAAACAAAACCTCTGCGTCACCGATTCAGGAGAACCTCTACTTGCCGATACAGAAGCTGGAAAAGATCGTATCCAGCACATCGTCCGGAGTGGTGATACCGACGATATCGCCAAGATAGTCCAAGGCCGCCTGTACTTCCACCGCCAGCAGATCCGGTGGCGCAGCCAGTTCCAGGGCCTGGCGCAGCCTGGTGCAGGCCCGGGCCGTCTGTTCCAAGATCAACCGATGGCGCAGGTTGGGCGCGCAGGCAAGCTGTTCCTGGAGCCGGTCATCCCCGCCAAGAAACCTGCGGTACATCCGCTCCTCCAGGATATCCAGCCCCCGGCCCTCCCGGGCCGACATCCAAACGATCTCTTCTCCGGCAAACCTTTCCTCCAGGAGTTCAACATCCTTCCTGGCAGCCACGTCGATCTTATTGAGGACAATAATCCGCTCCTTGCCGGCAATGGATTCGTACAGGGCCTGATCCTCAGCCTCCATCCCCCGGGACGCGTCTACCATGAAGAGGATAAGATCCGCCTCCTTAAACTTGCTCCTGGCCCGCTCGATCCCCAACTCTTCCACCTGGTCGGCATGTTCCCTGATTCCGGCGGTATCGACCAGAAACACCGGAACTCCATGGATGGAGACCACCTCTTCGATGGTATCCCGGGTGGTGCCGGGCACCGCGGTGACCAAGGCCCGGTCTTCGCGCAAGAGCGCGTTGAGCAGGCTGGACTTACCCACATTGGGACGCCCGGCAATGACCACCTTCACCCCTTCCCGCAGGATCCGACCCCGGTCAGCCTCTGCCAGCAGCCGGGCCAGCGGTTCCTCCACCTCCTGGTGCAGCTGCTCCCGTAACTGAGGAATATCCAGGATTTCCACGTCCTCATCGGGAAAATCAATCGCCACCTCGATCACGGCCAGGATAGCCACCAGGCCCTGCCTGATCCGTTCCACCCGGGCGTAGAGCTCTCCCTGGAGCTGATGGACAGCAAGCTGGATTCCGTCGCTGGTCCTGGCCTTGAGCAGGTCGATGACCGCCTCGGCCCGGGTGAGATCGATACGGCCGGCCAGAAAGGCTCGCTTGGTGAACTCGCCGGGCTCGGCCGGCCGGGCACCACACGCAAGGACCGCGGCCAGAACCGACTGGAGAACCAGGTAGGATCCGTGACTGTGCAGCTCCACCACATCTTCCCTGGTATAGGTATGCGGGGCCCGCATGTGAACAGCAAGAATCTCATCCAGCACCCGTCCATCCGGGTCGGTGATGGTGCCGTAATAGAGCTTGTGGCTTTCAAAGGTGGAGCGGGGCCGGGCTGGCCTGAACAGCTTCTGCATGATGGCAGGTGCCAGCGGCCCGCTGATACGGATGATACCTATGCCGCCGGTGCCGGGAGGAGTGGCAATGGCGGCAATGGTGTCACTTACTGGAAGAACGGCCACCGGAGCGACCTCGACGGCGTGACTGGGAGCCGGACTTGCGGCCCTTGCCCGGCTTGTAGATGAGTACCTTCTTGAACAGTCCTTCCCCCACCGAGCGGGAACGGACCTCCTTGTCTTCCTGGAGCACCATGTGCACCACCCGCCGCTCCGAAGGATTCAGGGCAGGTATGGCCTGGGTTTTACCATGTTCCTTGACCTGTTCGGCCAGTTCCAGAGCCCGTTCCCTGAGTTCCTGCATTCGCCGCTCACGGAAGTTACCAACGTCCATGGTCAGCATGATCCGGTCTGGCAGCCGCTGGCTCATCATCTTGCGGAGCAGATACTGGAGGCTGTCCAGGGTCCGTCCGTCCTGGCCGATGATGGCCTCCTCATGCTCACCGGAGATATGACAGTGAACCGTATTCTCACTGAAACTCACCCGAACCTCGGAAGGATATCCCATCAGGACCAGGATCTGCTCGATATCCGCCTTCACAGCGGCCAACATCTCCTCATCCGGAGGCTCAGGCGGTTCCTGGACCGGTGCTGCTTTCTCGGCTACCGGACCGCCCGCGGCCGGGGACGGAGCGGCCTGAACGGCTGCGCTCTCCCTGGCGGATGAAACATCCTGGCGGGGCCGATCCTTGACCGCAGGGGCAGCAGAGGACTGGGCAGTTTTTTCCTCTTCCGCCATCTCCCTGTCTTTGGCCCTGTCCTCGACAGGGGCAGACTTGGGGGCCCGTTTTTTGGGTTTCTTCTCCTCCGCCGGGACATCCTTTTGCCGCCGGGAGGCACGGATATGAGCCTTTTTCTTGCAGAGGCCGAAAATTCCTGCCGAACCGGTCTCCAGAATTTCTATATTCAGTTCTTCCTGCGAAACGCCCAGCTCCCGACAGGCCTTGTCTATGGCCTCGGGGACGTCGGATCCGTAAAAATCTTTTGCTTTAGCCTTTGCCATGTATGCCTCCTGTGCCAGAACTTATGCCTTACTGGTCTGCCGGTTGATGAGCTGTTGCTGCAGAATGGAAAGCAGGTTGTTGACAAACCAGTACAACACCAGCCCGGAGGCAAAATTAATAAACATGAAGGTAAAGAGGACCGGCAGCCACTGCATGATTTTTGCCTGGGTCGGATCGGCGGTGGTCGGGGTCATCTTCTGCTGCAGATACATGGACGCGCCCATGAGCAGGGTCAGCACCGGGATGCCGTGCAGCACCGGGATGTCGATCCCGATCCACAGCCGGTCCGGGGCCGACAGGTCGGTGATCCAGAGCATGAACGGCGCATGGCGCAGCTCGATGGACATCAGGAGCACCTTGTAGAGGGCGAAAAAAAAGGGAATCTGCAGGAACATGGGCAGACAACCGCCCAGGGGGTTGACCTTGTAGGTCTTGTACAGGGCCATCATTTCCTGGTTCATCCGCTGGGGATCATCCTTGTATTTTTCCTTGAGTTTGGCGACCTTGGGCTGCAGCTTCTGCATATTCTTCATGGACTTCATACCCTTGGAGGTAATGGGCCAGAAGATACCCTTGATCAGCACGGTGAGTAGAATAATGGCCACTCCATAGTTGCCCACATAGTCATAGAAGAAATTGAGCAGCCAGAGCATGGGTTTGGCGATGATGTCAAACCAGCCGAAGTTGATGGCCCGGGAGAGCTCATATCCTGTCTCCTTGAGGATGGACAGTTTCTTGGGGCCGAAATACATCTTGTACTTGAACTCCTGTACCGCCCCCGGTGCCAGCTGGGTCACTCCCTCGGCAACGATTGTGTGGACCTTGTCACCGGACGCGGCCATGGTGACCATCCGGGTGGTGGGCTCCTGGGGAATGAGGGCACAGATGAAATAGTTGTCCTCGTAGGCCGCCCAGGTGACATTTCCCTGGAGCGTCTGGACCCCCTGGCTCAGTTTCTTGCCCTTTATCTCGTGAAGCTCGTCATTGACCAGCGCCACCGGGCCGGAAAACATATAGCGGCTGGCGGCGGTTCCCTCGGTGAACGGTTTGTTGGTCAGCACCATGGCCGGCGCGGCCTGAAAGGGGGTGTCGCCGTTTTTCACCGTGTAACTGGTATCGATGAGATAGGTGGACGGGTCAAAAACCAGGGTGCGGGTCACCTCCACACCGCCGGGCAACCGGGCGGTCATGGTCAGGGTGGTGACCTGGTCCTCCTGGCTCAGGGTGATATGATCCCGGTCCGCCCGGTACAGGGGCAGATTCTCCGCCGCCCCATTATCCAGGGTAAAGAGCACCGGCAGGTCCAGGGGACTGCGGGTCTTCACCAGCTGCATCAGGGGCGAATTCTGGCTGTTGTCCCGCTTGTATTTCTTAAGTTCAAAGCTCTTGAAGCCACCGCCCTGTTCACTGATGACCGCGGTATAGAGGGGCGTGTCGATGACGATATCGCGGGCGTTGGGATTGGCCTCCACCTTTTGCGCCCTGGCTGCGACCGCAGGCTCCTGGCCCGGAACCGCCGCCGGGGCGGCGGGAGCGGTTTTTTCCACCGCAGAGGCGCCAGTACCGGTTTTGTTCTGCTCAGCCTGCTGGGTCTGCTGCTGACCACCCTGCTGCTGAAGCGCCGGCTTGACAAAGAAAAACTGGTAGCCGATCAATATGATAAACGAGAGAACAATGGCCAGAAAAGCCCTGTACATATCCATAATTATGTTCCTTTGTTATTACCTACAACACGAAAAAACCGGTCGCCATACATGGCCAGACCGGTAGTGTTCCACATACTTGATACAGCTGAGATCCGCGGACACAGCTCCTGCGACTGTTCTGAAATATACACCCCGTATGCCATCCTGGGTCAAGATCATCGCACCGGGTCGTACCCGCCGCGGGCAAAGGGATGGCAGCGCAGAATACGCCAGAGGGCGAGGATCGATCCCCGGATCACGCCGTGGCGGCGCACGGCCTCAATGGCATATTCGGAACACGTCGGGGTGTACCTGCAGCTTGGCGGGAAGAGGGGAGAGATGAAATACTGGTATCCACGGAAGCATCCGATACAGAACCGGGCCGCGATTCCGGGCCGTTTCCCGGCCCCTTCCCGGTCCTGCCTTGAACGCATTGCACGAGCCATGGTGCCTATTCCCGTGCCTTGCCGGACGCCATCATGGCGGCCACGGTGGAGGTGACATCATGGGCACTGTCAAGACCGAAGTCGGGCCGGACAGTGACAACGATATCGCTGTTCAGGGGATAGAGATCCCTGTTGCAGCGAAAACTTTCCCTGATAATCCGTTTAATGCGGTTACGCCGAACCGCTCCGCCAGTCTTTCTGTGCACGCTGATACCCAGCCGGTTGTATGGCAGGTCGTTGGGCCTGAAGATGATCTGCATCCCGTGGCCACGCATCCTCCTGCCCTGCCGGTATACCCGGTCAAACTCCCGTGACTTCCGCAGAAGATGGGCCTTCGGGAGCCGGAACCGTTCCACCCGGGTCAGACGGCCAGGCGTCTGCGCCCCTTGGCCCGACGGCTCTTGATCACCGCCTGTCCCGCACGGGTGCGCATCCGGACACGAAATCCATGGGTACGTTTACGTCTGGTATTGCTGGGCTGATACGTTCTCTTGCTCATGACTTTTTCCTTGTGATCTTTTCTGGTCCAGGCAGGTCGTTGCCGCTCCCTTAATCCGTCTGTTATCGTGCATTCCGCGATGAATATATGGTGCGTTCTCCAGCCTCCCGGCACATGTCAGTACCGGAAATCTGCCGACGACCTGTCCGGAGATGTGGTTGCGTTGTGACAACAGGAGTGCAGCCATCTCCGTGCCTTTCGGAATGGGCGAGCGAACAGCGAGCTTGCCATTTACTTTATGAAAATTTTATATTTTAATCACAGCCGACCATCTCTGTCAAATTATTTCCGTCACAAACGGTGTTTCAATGAACATTACCTCTTTCGAAGACATAGACTGGAACGCGCTCTGGCACCTGGCCAGGAAAAAGAAATCATGGCGCTCCAAGGGAGCGGCGGACTGGGACAGGAGGGCGCCTTCCTTTGCCCGTCGTACGGCCAGCTCCATCTACACTGAAAAATTCCTCCAGCTGCTCCAGCCCGACCCGGGCTGGTCTGTGCTGGATGTGGGTTGCGGACCGGGCAGCCTCACCCTGCCCCTTGCCAGAAAGGTCCTCAGGGTCACGGCCCTGGATTTTTCCCAGGCCATGCTGGACATCCTTGAACGGGATGCGGTCCGGCAGGGTATCGACAACATAACTCCAGTCCATCTCTCCTGGACCGACGACTGGGCCTCCCACGGTCTCAAGCCCCACGACCTGGCCATCGCCTCCCGCTCCATGTCTGTCCCTGACCTGCGCGAGGCCCTGGAAAAACTCAACGCCTTTGCCACCAGGCGGGTCTGCTTGACCGACCGGGTGGCCCACGGTCCCATGGATCCCGATGCCTTCGCCGCCCTAGGGCGCAAGCTTGAATCCGGACCCGACTACATATATACGATCAACCTCCTCTACCAGCTGGGGCATCGCGCCTCGGTGAATTTCATCGAGCTGGAAAAAGAACTCCACTACAGCTCCTTTGCCGAGGCCATGGAAAGCTACACCTGGATGTTCAGGGACCTGACCGCCGGGGAGCGGCAGCGACTGGAGGACTACGTCCGCTCCATCGCCACTTTCCACGGGGACGGCTCGGTCACCACCCGGCGCCAGCACCCGCCCATCTGGGCCTTTATCAGCTGGAAACCACGCCAGGAGCGCAACTGAGGGTTTTCTTGCAAAGATTGTCACTTGGGCATATAATCCACCCCTGTCTGTGGGAACACGCTCCTGCTGCCCCGTAAGAGGCGGTTCCTGTACGACATTCGATACTCTCAAGGAGAAATTCCACGTGCGGATCATGATTGTCGGTGCCGGCCTGGTAGGCCAGTACCTGTGCGAAAAGTTTTCCTCAGAAGGTCAGGAGGTTATCCTCATTGACCGGGACAAGGAAAAACTGCAGCGCCTGGAGCGGGAACTCAATATTCTCGTGGTGCATGGCTCCGGCGCCTCAGCCCGGGTCCTGGCGGAAGCCGGTATTTCCAAAACCGACCTGTTCATTGCGGTCACCGACAGCGACGAGGTCAACCTGGTGGCCTGTTTCATGTCCCGCCAGTACGATGTGACCACCCGGATTGCCCGGGTCAAGAGTGAAGACCTGCTCATGCCCGGCTCGGCTCTGAACGAAGACGCTCTGGGCATTGATCTGATCATCAGTCCGGACTGGGCCATGGCCGAGGAAATCATCAAGCTCATCCATGTTTCCGAGGCCTTTGACACCGCCGAGTTCGCCGAGGGTCAGGTCATGCTGCTCGGCTACACCGTGCACGAGGACCATCCCTTCATCGGGTTGTCCCTTTTCGAGCTCGGCCGCAAGCATGGCACCCAGCAGTATGTAATGACCGCCATCATCCGCGACGGCGAGACCATCATTCCCCGGGGCGAGGACGTGATCCAGGCCGGAGATAAGATCTATCTCATGGTTCTGCGGCGCGACATGGCCCGGGTGGAACAGCTGTTCCATTTTGCCAGCCGACTGCCCAGCCGAGTCTTTATCATCGGTGGCGGCGATATCGGCTACATGGTGGCCCGTCAGCTCGAGGAGCTGCATATCGATATCAAGATCGTCGAGGTTGACGAGGAACGATGCGAGTTTCTGTCCGAGAACCTGGCCCACTCCATTGTCCTCAACATGGACGGGCTCGAGGCCCACGATCTGCTGGAGGAAGGGATTGACCGGGCCGACCTGGTCATCGCGGTGACCGATTCGGCCACCACCAATATCCTGGCCTCCCTGCTGACCAAGTACCATGGCACCAAACGGTGCATCACCAAGATAACCCGCCACGATTTCATCCCCATGCTGGACAAGCTCGGCATCGACGTGGCCCTCAGCCCGCGCCAGGTTGCGGCGGACATGATCCTGCGCTATGTTCGCCGGGCGGATATCATCTCGGTGGCCACTATCCTGGACACCGATGCCGAGGTCATGGAAGTAACAGTGCCGGACCGCAAGCGGTTCGACAACGTTCCACTCAAGGACCTGGGCTGCCCCCGCGGCTCCGTGGTCGGCGCCATTGTCCGGGACCGGGAGGTTTTCATCCCCTCGGGTGACAGTATCATCCGGCCCGGGGACAACCTGGTCATCTTTTTCACCAAGGACGCGGCCAGGGACGTGGAGAAATTCTTCAATCCCGATGCCTGAAACATCCTTTTCCTCCCAGATCCTTTCCAGGCACAAGGACAACTGAGACGTACCTGTTATGCGAATCGGTGGTGTACTCAATCTCCTGGGCAAGCTGCTCATCATCCTGTCGCTGATGCTGCTCACCCCGGTGCCTTTTTCCATCTATTACCAGGATGGAATGATGGCCACCTTTCTGGCCTGTTCCGGCCTGGGACTGGTGGCCGGCACCATCCTGGTGGCCATCTTCCTGCCGGAAAAGGAGCTGGGCTACAAGGACGGTTTTGCCATTGTCGCCTTCAGCTGGCTGGCCCTGGCCCTGCTCGGTGCCCTGCCCTATCATATTTCCGGCCACGTGGGCTCGTTTATCGACGCCTTCTTCGAGTCCATGTCCGGCTTCACCACCACCGGCTCGACCATCCTCAGCGACATCGAAATTCTCCCCAAGAGTCTTTTGTTCTGGCGCACCATGACCCACTGGCTGGGCGGCATGGGTATTATCGTCCTGACCCTGGCCATCCTGCCCCTGCTGGGGATTGGCGGCATGCAGCTCTTCCAGGCCGAAGTACCCGGCCCCACCAAGGACCGGCTGGCACCGCGCATCCAGGACACGGCCCGCATCCTCTGGTCGGTCTATCTGCTGATGACCGTCATGGAGACCGTACTTCTGATGCTGGGCGGAGTGGACTTTTTCAACGCCCTGACCCATTCGTTCGCCACCCTGGCCACCGGTGGTTTTTCCAACCACAACGCCTCCATCGCCCAGTACCAGTCGCTCTACATCCAGTCGGTGATTATCCTGTTCATGTTCCTGGCCGGGGCCAACTTTTCCCTCCATTTCCTCGTCCTGCGGGGCGATTTCAAAGCTTATTGGAAAAACGAGGAGTTCCGCCTCTACCTGTCGATTATCCTGATCGCCACCCTGCTGATCTTTACGGTCAATCACTTCTCCGGCCTCTACGTCGAAGCCGGCCGCAACCTGCGCGACGTCCTCTTTCAGGTGGTCTCGATCATGACCACCACCGGCTTTGGCACCGCTGATTTCGATACCTGGCCGCCCTTTTCCCGTATCATGCTGGTCACCCTGATGTTTGTCGGCGGCTGTGCCGGCTCCACCGGCGGGGGAATCAAGGTGGTCCGCTTTCTCCTCTTCTTCAAGTACGCCCGCTCCCAGCTGCATAAGCTGGTCCATCCCCGCCAGGTGGAAACCATCAAGCTGGGCAACACCCGGGTGCCCCAGGACGTGATGATCGCTATTTTAAGCTTCTTTGCCATCTACCTGGCCGTGTTTCTCATCGCCAGCCTGATCATCACCGCTCTCGGGGTGGACATCATCACCGGGCCAAGCGCGGTGATCGCCACCCTCAACAATATCGGTCCCGGGTTACACCTGGTGGGTCCGACCCAGAATTTCGGCCACCTGCCGGGCCTGGCCAAGCTGGTACTCATCTTCTGCATGCTGGCCGGCCGCCTGGAACTCTACACCATCGCCATCCTGCTCACGCCCTGTTACTGGGAGATGACCCGGCGGCCGAAGCTGCGCTGGCAGAAACGAACCACCGAACACAAATAAAAACAACGAGCTGTCCATTCCCATATCCAGAGAGACAAGAAAATTTCCATGCCATCCACTGACAACCAGTACGATATCTGTGTCATCGGCGCCGGTCATGCCGGATGCGAGGCAGCCCTGGCCGCTGCCCGCATGGGCTGCCGGACCCTGGTCTGCATCATCAATGCCGACACCATCGGTGCCATGTCCTGCAATCCGGCCATCGGCGGCCTGGCCAAGGGACACCTGGTCAAGGAAATCGATGCCCTGGGCGGCGAGATGGCAAAAAACATCGATGCCACCGGTATCCAGTTTCGCCGCCTCAATACCTCGAAAGGACCGGCGGTCCGTTCTTCCAGGGCCCAGGCCGACCGACTGCTCTACCGGCTGCGAATGAAAAACGTCCTGGAAAACCAGGCGAACCTGGAAATCCGCCAGACCGTCGTCGACGAGATCCTGCTCCGGGACAACGAGGTCACCGGGGTGCTGACCTCACTGGACGAGATCATCCCGGTCCGGGCGGTGGTGGTAGCCACGGGCACCTTTTTAAATGGTCTCATTCACATCGGCCTGAAAAACTTTCCGGCCGGCCGGATGGGAGATGTACCCTCCACCAGCCTGGCCCGCTGGTTTGCCCATGTCGGTTTCCGCATGGGGCGGATGAAAACCGGAACCGTTCCCAGGCTGGACGGCACCACCATCGACTACGCCAACCTGGAACCCCAGTACTCCGACGATCCGCCGGCCCTGTTCTCCTTTTCCAGCACCGGCAGCCCTCCCCTGCCCCAGCTGCCCTGTCACATCACCTACACCAACCACCGCACCCATGAGATCATCCGGGCATCCATTGACCAGTCCCCCATGTACGCCGGCATCATCGAGGGTGTCGGGGCCCGTTACTGTCCGTCCATCGAGGACAAGGTCATGCGCTTTCCGGACAAGGAACGCCACCAGATTTTCCTGGAACCGGAAGGGCTCGATACGGTGGAAGTGTACCCCAACGGCATCCCCACCAGCCTGCCGCTCCAGGCCCAGATCGACATGGTCCACTCCATCCCGGGGCTTGAGAAAGCCCGGATCATCCGGCCCGGTTATGCCATCGAATACGACTTTATCGATCCCCTGGAGCTTCGCCCCACCCTGGAAACCAAGCGGATCCGGGGGTTGTTTCTTGCCGGACAGATCAACGGCACCTCCGGGTACGAGGAAGCAGCGGCCCAGGGCCTGATGGCCTCCATCAACGCGGTCCAGTACGTGCGCGACGACAAGCCGGTGATTCTGGACCGGTCCCAGGCCTACACCGGAGTGCTCATCGATGACCTGATTACGCTCGGCACCCGGGAACCCTACCGGCTGTTCACCTCCAGGGCGGAATACCGGCTCCTGCTGCGCGAAGATAACGCTGACCTGCGGCTGCGGGAAATCGGTTACCGGCTTGGCCTGGTGGATAGGGAGACCTGGGACAAGTTCCAGGAAAAGAAACGCTCCATCGAAGAAGCGGCGCGACTGCTGCGCAGCACCCGACTGACGCCTCTGCCCACGGTCAATGAGCTGCTCGGCCAGCTCGGCTCAGCCCCCACGACCCAGCCCCTGAGCCTGGCCGATCTTCTCCGCCGCCCCGAAATCCACCTGGGTCATATCCAGGCCCTGGCCCGAAGGGCGGGAATCGAGCTGCCCTTTGATCTGGCTGAGCTGCCCTTTCGCGATGAAATAGAAATTGAAACCAAGTATGAGGGCTACATTCGACGCCAGGAAGAGCAGGTGGAACGGTTCAAGAAACTGGAGCATATCCTCTTGCCGGAAGACATGCCCTACGAGACCCTGCCCGGTCTCTCCAACGAAGTGGTGGAAAAGCTATCCACTGTCCAGCCCCGTTCCCTGGGGCAGGCCTCGCGGATTTCCGGGGTTACGCCGGCGGCCATTTCGGTGCTCCAGGTCCATCTGAAAAAAATGGGGAGGCTGTAGAGCGGTATGCTGCCCTATCCAGATATCGATCCGGTGCTTATCCACCTGGGCCCGCTCCAGGTCCGCTGGTACGGCCTCATGTACGTGCTGGGCTTTATCGCCACCTATTTACTGGTGGGCTTTCAGACAAGAAAATTTCACTGGCGGGAACTGGAGCAACGGCTCGAGAACCTCAACCTGGTCCTCATCCTCGGCGTGATCCTGGGCGGCCGTCTGGGCTATGTGCTCTTCTACAACCCCTCCTACTACCTGAGCCATCCCCTCCAGATCCTCGCCACCTGGCAGGGGGGCATGTCGTTTCACGGCGGCTGCATCGGAGTGATTATCGCCGGGGCGATCTATTGTCATCGGCACCGGCTCGACTTCTGGAAAACCGCGGATCTCTACGTGGTCACGGTCCCTGTCGGCCTCGGCCTCGGCCGGATCGGCAATTTTCTCAACGGCGAACTGTTTGGCCGGGTCACCGATGTGCCCTGGGCCATGGTATTCCCCGGCGGCGGCCCGGTGCCCAGGCATCCTTCCCAGCTCTACGAGGCCTTTCTGGAAGGAGTGGTCCTGTTTCTCGTTCTCTGGAGCCTGAAGAGCAGACCATGGCGGGAACAGTCCCCGTACTGGCCCCATGGATCCATGATGGCCCTTTTTCTCATCCTCTATGCGCTCGTGCGCATCTTTGTCGAACAATTCCGCGAACCGGACCCGCAGCTGGGAACCGTTGCCCTGGGGATGACCATGGGACAGCTCCTGAGTGTCTTCATGCTGATCGGCGGTACCGTACTCTGGCTTGTGCGGATACAAACAAAAAAAGCGGCCCGGATATCCTGAGCAGATATCCGGGCCGCTTCTTCTGGAGAAAACAGGTATCTGTACTGATGCAGATACCGGAAGCTTACTGAATCTTCTGAACCAGCTCCTTACCGGGCCGGAACTTCACCGCCCGGCGGGGAGGTATACGTACCGCTTCGCCTGTTTTAGGATTGCGACCGATACGGGGCGCCCGGTCGACGATGGAAAAGCTGCCAAAGCCCACCAAGGTAACCCTCTCTCCCTCTTCCATGGCCCTTGACATGGAAGCCAGCATTCCGTTAAGTCCCCTCTCTGCCGCCACCTTGCTGATATTGGCTGCACTGGCTATTGACTCGATAAGATCACTCTTGTTCATAACTCGTCCCTCCTATCGTGGTTTTCTTGACAGGCAATGCCTGTATCCACTCTTGCCCAGTCCTTTTGTTGATTTAATTAAACAGCGACGGGCTAAAAAAACAATTGTGGGAGTTACCCATTCTTCACTAGGTAAATATACCTATAAAGCACTGGAGCAGAAGAGATAGGGAGGAATGTGAAACAGAAAATCAGTCGGGGACGACTATGGAGTTACGGACCACGTAATTGACCAGATCGATAGTGTTTTTCATTTTGAACTTGCGCAGAAGGTTGGCCCGGTGATGGTCGATGGTCCGGGGGCTGAGACAGAGCAGCTCGGCCATCTTCTTGGAGGTATACCCCTTGACCACCAGGTGCAGCACCTGTTTTTCCCGGTCGGTCAGCGGCACCGGCTGGACATCCCTTTTTTCCCGGAAGGCGGTGATCATCTCGTTGGTTACCTCCTGGGCAAGCTGGGGGGACATATAGATCCTGCCCTCCTGAACCGTGCGGATGGCGTTCAAAAGCTCGGTATCAGAATCATCCTTCATCAGGTAGCCGTGGGCCCCTGCCGAGATGGTATGATAGAAATACTGGCTGTTGCGATGCATGGTCAGGATGAGAATCCTGATTTCAGGATACAGCTCCCGCAGCTTTCCCAGGACCTCGAGCCCGTTGAGCCTGGGCATGGAGATATCGAGAATGATCATATCCGGCTGGTCCTGTTCCAGCAGTTTGAGCAACTCGTGGCCGTCGGCCGCTTCGCCCATGACCTCGAAGCTGGATTCCTGCATGATGATCGACTTGATACCCTGTCGGATCAACCCATGGTCGTCGGCCAGTATGATGCGATAGGATTTCATGACTGAGAGCTCGAGATCGGTTTGTTTTCCATGAAATTTTCTTTCCTGGACAGCTCCATACATGCAGCCATCGGTTTTCAGGTAAACGTCAGGCTGACCGGACAGTGATCCGAGCCGGCCACCTCGTCGTGGATCGCTGCCCCCCGTATCCGATCCCGGCTGGCGGGATCGACCAGAAAATAATCGATCCGCCAGCCGATGTTCCTTGCCCGGGCATTGAAACGGTAACTCCACCAGGTATAACAGCCGGGATCCTGGTTGAACTGGCGAAAGGTATCCACGTAGCCGGCGCCGATCACCTCGTCCATCCAGGCCCGTTCCTCAGGGGTGAAACCTGGATTTTTCACGTTGGAATCCGGATTGGCCAGGTCGATCTCCCGGTGGGCAACGTTGAAATCCCCACCCACCACCACACTTTTGTGCTCGCAGAGCAGGTCCAGATGCTGTCGTACAGCCCGGTTGAAGGCCATCTTGTAGTCCAGCCGCTTGAGACCGTGCTGGGCATTGGGGAAATAGATATTGACGAAATAGAACGAATCAAATTCCAGGGTCAGTACCCGGCCCTCGTGATCAAACTCTTCCCGGCCAAGTCCGTACACAACATCCAGGGGCTCACTCCGGGTGTAGATCGCGGTGCCGGAATAGCCCTTTTTTTCGGCCGGATACCAGAAGGAATGGTATCCCTTGATTTCTCTCAGCTTTTCCGGGAGCTGTTCCGGCATGGCCTTGATCTCCTGGATGGCGAAAATGTCTGCATCCAGCTCGTGGAAGCTGTCCAGAAAACCTTTTTTGTAGGCAGCCCTGAGCCCGTTGACATTCCAGGAAACAAATCGTTTACCCACCCTTTTGCCCTCTTTTTTGCGTGGCCCGCCCGCCACCACGTTCCTCGGCGTGATGCCGATCCTGGGGCAGTAACGGGCCACAACGCATCGATCACAATGGGGCAACCTCGGCTTGCAGGTTCCCTGGCCAAAAGCCACCAGGATGGAGTTGACCTTGAGCCAGTATTCGGGCGGCAGCTTCTCTCTCAGGGCCATTTCGGTCTGCAGTGGAGTGGAGGTGGCAACATAGCCCCAGATGTTCATGATCCGGTGCACATGGGTGTCCACACAGATGGCCGGTTTGCCGAAAGCGACCGCCACCACCAGGTTGGCGGTTTTGCGGCCGACTCCGGGCAGCCTGACAAGATCCTCCACCCGGTCGGGTATCCGGCCATCGAACATAGTGGCCAGGGCCGACGGCAGCTCACGCAGGTACCGCGCCTTGTTACGAAAAAAACCCACCGGATAGATGAGCTTCTCCAGATCCTCCACGGACAGCCGGGCCAGCTCCCCGGATGTCGAGGCCCGGGCAAAAAGCCGTCTGCTCGCTGCGGCTGTCACCTCGTCCTTGGTCCGGGCGGAAAGAATGGTCGCCACCAGGACCTTGAACGGATCCCTGGTCTGGGCGGCGATAAGGTCCACCACCGGAACCTGGTAGTCCCTGACCTCCTCTTCAAGAAGAGAGAGAACCTTGTCAATGGGAAAGGTCATTCTCCGCCTGCCTTCCGTCAAAAATCAGTCCTCCAAGGGGCCGGTAGTTACCAAAACCTTCCAGTTACACGCCTTGATCCGCAGCTGACTGGACAAATCAAATCGCCCTATTTTACCAGAGCCCTCGTCCTGCAACAACCATCTTTCTCTGCAAGCCACCGGGTCTCGGACCGCTCTTGAGAACCAGATTACTGAGGATCCATTCATTTTTCGTCCGTTTCCCCTTGACTTTGTCGGCAACAATGCTATGACTTAAGGCGGTTTGCAAGGTTTTTTAAATTTCTCCCTCAACGATACAACAGTACAACAACGTTCTCCGGTCCATTGTCCTTCCTGCGGCAGTGTGAGCGGCAGTGTATACCTGTGCCCTGTGTGCAACCAAGCGGTATACGGTAGCGGAAATCAGAATGTAGAATGCGGCTGAACCAGCGATGGAGCGTGGGTGCCACTGCGTTCCCGGTTCGAAAACCCTCTGAGTCTCCTGGACTCGTTTGCCCGCCAGCCATTCTCTTCTTTGAAACCCAGAGCCAAGACCCGGGATCGAGGTCCGCTTAGGTACGATTTCTCGCCATACCTGTATCAACTGGCTGCCCATGGGCTCAAGAACCTTTTAAGGATCCGGTCCAGGTCTATACTGTCCGCCCGGCGGGCATGGGTTGCATAGTGGTATCTTTGAGGTCCCTGTTCTATTTCATCAAGGAGGAGAAATACATGGAGATTCAACAAAACATCAGTGCTGACGAAGCGATTGAACGGCTGCTGGAGGGAAACCGCCGCTTTGTGACTGCTGAGCTTACCCACCCACACCAGGATCCAACCTGTCGCATTGCCCTGAACCAGGGGCAGGCTCCGTTTGCCGCCGTGCTGGCCTGTGCCGATTCCCGGGTTCCGCCCGAGGTAGTATTCGACCAGGGCCTGGGAGATCTTTTCGTGGTCCGGGTAGCCGGCAACATTGTCAACGATCAGATACTGGGCAGCCTGGAATATGCCTGCGGTCATCTGGCCACCTCCCTGATCATGGTCATGGCCCACTCGCGCTGCGGGGCTATCGGCGCAGTTGCCAGCGAAGCAGAACTGGAGGGCCACATCGCCAGTCTGGCCCCGGAAATTCAGCCGGCCGTGGAGCGGGTCAAGGGACAGCCCGGCGACCTCACAGACAATGCGGCCAGGGAAGTGGCCCGTATGACAGCGGAAAAGCTCAAAAACTCGGAGCCGGTTCTTAAAAAGCTGGCGGCCGACGGCAAGATCAAGGTCGTGCCGGCTTTTTACGAGTTGGAATCGGGCGAACTCAACCTGCTCTAACCGGCATGGCCGGACCATATTTCAGCACTGCCCAGCCACAACAGACCATGAAAATCACCCTGGCAACACCAGGCCCAGGGGCGATTTTCGGATAAACCAGCATGGCTGGACCATATTTCGATACGTCCCAGCCACAACAACCTATGAAAATCACGATGGAATTATCAAAACTTGCGGTGATTTTCGGATAAACCTGCGAGAACCTGTTGCAGAAAGTCCTGCCATAGCCGCGGGGGCGCACCGGACGACGGTGCAGGACGGGCTGAAACAAAAACATCCCACATGCATCCAATATTAAACGGTAAGGAAGACAGCCAATGATATTTAAGATTTTCCCGTTTCTTCTCTGGTTCAAGGGTTACAAACCCAGCGACTTCAAACTGGACCTGGTGGCCGGTGTCACGGTAGCGCTGGTGCTCATTCCCCAGTCCATGGCCTATGCCCAGCTTGCCGGGCTGCCGGCCTACTACGGCCTGTACGCCGCCTTTCTGCCACCCATGGTCGCCGCCCTGTTCGGGTCCAGCCGACAGCTGGCCACCGGACCGGTGGCCGTGGTATCACTGATGTCCGCGGCCTCCCTGGAGCCCCTGGCCACCGCAGGGTCTCCGGAATTTATCGCCTATTCGGTGGTGCTTGCCCTGGTGGTTGGTATCTTCCAGTTTTCCCTGGGCGTCCTGCGGCTGGGCCTGGTGGTCAACTTCCTCTCCCATCCCGTTGTCAACGGCTTCTCCAATGCGGCCGCGATCATCATTGCCTCGTCCCAGTTTTCCAAGTTTTTCGGCGTCTATGTCGACAAGGCACCGCATCATTATGACACCATGATCCGGGTGGCCAAGGCGGCCATGGACTACACCCACATCCCCACCCTGCTCTACGGTATCAGTGCGGTGGTCATCATGGTGGTGCTGAAAAAAATCAATCCCCGCATTCCCAATGTGCTGGTGGCGGTCCTGATCACCACCGTTATCTCCTACTTCACCGGTTTCAATCATGATGCAGTGGTCGACGTATCGACAATCCGGCACCCTGAAATCAAAGAAATTATCCTGAAATTCAACCAGACGGCGGAGGAGATCAAGGCCATTGGCAACGAACGGGCGGCTCTGGGGCTCAAGCTCGACGAACTGAAAAAGGAACTAAAGGATTCAGGAGGACACGGAACTCCCATTGAACTCATCAAGCTGGAGAGTGAAATAGAAATTCTCACCGCCATGATGGAAGAGGCCAAGCAGCATGCCCATGAACTGCGCTATCACCTGCGGCACCTGAAATTCGCCGGGGTCCAGGAAGGAGACCGGCTGGTCTTCTACCCCAAGGACAAGGTACCGCCCGGGATGACCGCCGACGGCCGGACCTGGCGGATCAAGATCAAGAACAACCCCCTGGATCTGACCAGGCTGACCATGATGGGCGGCGGGGCCGTGGTCGGCAAGATCCCCGAAGGTCTGCCCACCTTTGCCGTTCCCGACCTGACCGTGAAAACATTTTTCAAGCTGCTGCCCACGGCGGTCATCATCTCCCTGCTGGGCTTCATGGAGGCCATTGCCATTGCCAAGGCCATGGCCGCCAAAACCGGTCAGAAACTGGACCCGAACCAGGAACTCATAGGCCAGGGGTTGGCCAACATAGTCGGCTCCATGGGTCAGAGTTACGCGGTTTCCGGCTCCTTTTCCCGCTCGGCTGTCAACCTGCAGGCCGGAGCTGTTTCCGGCATCTCTTCCGTTGTCACCTCCCTGATGGTGGTCATCACCCTGCTGTTCCTGACTCCACTGCTCTACCACCTGCCCCAGGCGGTACTGGCTGCGGTTATCATGATGGCGGTCATCGGCCTGGTCAACACCAAGGGCTTTGTCCATGCCTGGAAGGCCCAGTGGTATGACGGCGCCATCTCTATCATCACCTTCATCGTCACCCTGGTCTATGCCCCGCACCTGGACAAGGGCATCATGGTCGGGGTGGCCCTGTCCATGGCTGTTTTTCTCTACAAGTCCATGCGTCCGGTGGTGGCAGAGCTGTCCATGCATGAGGACAAGGTTCTCAAGAGTGCGGAGCATTACCGGCTCAAGGGCTGTCGCCACATATCGGTCGTCCGCTTCGACGGCGCGCTATTCTTTGCCAATGCCAGCTACCTGGACGAGCAGGTGGCCAAGTTCCGGACCGAGCACCCGGATCTGCGCTACATTCTGCTGGATGCCAGAGGGATAAACGACATGGATGCCTCGGGTGAAGAGGCTCTGGCCCTGCTGGTGGAACGGATCCGCGCCGCCGGTCTCGGGTTTGCCATGTCCGGGGTCAAGGGCCAGGTTATGGCGGTCATGGAACGGACCGGTCTGCTGGGCAAGATCGGGCGGGAAAATCTCTATCCGGATACGGAGAGCGCTGTTTCCGACCTCATCGACAAAGTCCATACCGAGATGGGAGTGGACGAAGACGCGTGCAAGGACTGCCCCCTGACCCACTACGTGCCCCGGACGACCTGATCCGGCAGACCGGACTTCAGCACATAAAAAAAAGCGGGCCCGACAGCCCGCTTTTTTTTATGCATCTTATGCATCAGAAGAGCAGGTCACCGCCCGTGGGCATAATAGTATTTCTGCTGGTACTCATAGGAACCAAACATCTTGGCTTCCAGGGCATTGGTCTTGTAGGCATTGAAGACCAGCCCGACAATCTTGTCCCGGCCGATGAGATCCACCAAGTCCTGGACATATTCCCTCCGGCTCCCGCCCCAGCGGACCACCAGAATCACACCGTCCACATGCTGGGCCAGGATGGCGGTTTCTGAGGCAGCCCGCATGGGCGGACTGTCAAAGAGGATTATCCGGTCGTCATAGCGGGAAACCAGTTCATCGACCAGCCGGCCCATGGTTACGGAGCCGAGCAGTTCCGATGGATTGAGCGGCGGAGGCCCGGCAGGGATGAGTGAGAGTTTGTCCACCCCGGCCTTGAGAATGGTCTCGCCCACATCGTCCCGGTCACGGAGAAAATTGACCAGCCCCCGGTCATTGGGAAGTCCGAACAGGCTGTGGAGAGTGGGCTTGCGTAGATCACAGTCCACCATCAGGGCATACTGATCCACTCCCTGGGCTAGAACCACTCCGAGGTTGGCACAGACAAAGCTCTTTCCTTCACCCGGGGAGGCACTGGTGATCAGAAGGCTGCGCGGCGGATCCCCCTCGAAAGGATGGAGGATCCTGGTCCGCAGGGTACGAAAACTTTCCGCCACCGGGGCATTGGTTATGGAGGCGTTGACCAGCCGCTCGTCCCAGTTCCCGGCCACAGGCCTGGGCACCTCCCTGGCCGGTCGTTTTGCCTGTTTTTTTCTTTTTCTACCGGATTTCGGTCCCTCGGGGCTGAAGGAGTGGGCCTTGAGCGGGACAATTCTTCCGCCGATCCGGCCTTTTCCAGTGCATCAAAAACCTTTCCCATGCAAGCCTCCAGCTAAACGGTCTAAAAATAAATGGATAGTATCCCGCCACTGGGGCGGCAGGATGAACTGCAGCGGCGAATAGGGCCTGAGCGGAGGAACAGCTTCCACCACCGCAAACCCGAGCAGCAGAAGAAGAAGCACTGTCAGACCACGGCCGACGAGCCCCCTGTTCCCTGAATCTTTTTTTTTCTGAACCGGCAGGGGCAGGGGAGTTTCTTCACCGGGAAAATGCAGCTCACCAATACACTCCCGGATAATGGATCCATCTATGACCGGTTTTTCCATGGCAAACCCGGTGAGCAGGGCATGATCACAGAGGATATTGATCAACCGCGGGGTACCCTTGCTCGCCTGGTAGATCAGATCCATGGCCTCGCCGGTGAACAGATCAAGATGCTGGCCACCGGCCCGGCGCAGACGAAAGAGAATATACTGCCGAGCCTCCTCGGAGTTGAACGGCTGGAGATGAAATCGCATCCCGATTCGCTGACGCAGGGGCAGCAGCCGGTCATCGGACATCCGAACATTCAGTTCCGGCTGGCCAACCAGAAAAACCGACAGGACCTCCTGTCCCTGCCGGTCCTGATTGGACAACAACCGGATCTCTTCCAGAAGTTCCACCGGCAGGACGTGGGCCTCGTCCACGATCAACAAGACCTTTTCCTCCCGTTCCTGGCACCCCTTGAGAAAATCGGCAAAAGCGAGAAGAAAGGCGGCTTTGTTACCCTGAAAGGTCAGGCCGAAATAGTGGCCGATATAGGTGAAAAACTCCTCCCGCTCCAGAACCGGGTTGTTGAGCAGGCAGAGATGGACCCGGTTGTCCAGCGAAGCCACCAAGGCCTGGAGCAGGGTGGTCTTGCCGGTTCCCACATCACCTGTCAGGACCAGGAACCCCTTGCCGGACATCACCCCGTATCGCAGGATGGCCAGAGCCTCCTGATGGGTCTCGCTCATGTAGACCACCTCGGGATCCGGTGAAAGTTCAAAGGGTTTTCTGGATAATCCGTAATATTGTCGATACATGGAAACAGTTGCCAGCTCAGGTTCGGCGCCCCGGTCCCCTGGCCGAATCAGATGATTATCATGCCCTTTTTCCAGAAATAGACCATGGCCCCGAGCAGAGCAGCGGTGTAGGAAAAGAGCAATATGCCCCACAAGGTGGAGACCAGCCGCTGCCGGCGGATCTCTGCCCGGGTGGGAAGATAGGGCACGGTACAGGAGACTGTGACCCCCAGGGTGTTTTCCAGGTCTTCCACGTCCTTGAACGAGGTATCGATAAAATCCAGCCCGAAAGCCAGCCCCACGCCCAGGCCAAGCCCACCAGCCAGGGCCATAAGGATCAGCTTCTTGAAATCAGGCTTGAATGGTTTTTCCGGATAGCGGGCCGGATCGACAATCTTGAATTTACTGCCCTTCTGCTTCCGCTCCAGATGCTCCACCGAGGCCGCCTGCAGGTTCTGGGCCACCAGGTAGTCGTAGTGACGACGCAGCTCGTTGTAGTCCCGAGTGAGGGCGGCCCACTCCGCTTCCCGTATGGGAGCGGCGGCGATCCATTTCTTGTACTTTTCGATTTCCGCCCGGATCTTGACCTGGTCTTCCCGTAATTTCTTGATATTGAGGTTGATTTCCCTGAGCTGCAGCTTTAACTGCAGCAGCTGCGGATCCTGCATCCTGGCGGCGAGATCACTTTGCCCCGTACTCTCCTTATCCGGGGCTGCCTGGTCCGGCTGTTCGAGATCTTTTTCCAGCTTGGCGATCAGCTGCTTTATGCGCCGGACTTCCGGATGTTTGTCCGTGTACTTGAGCAGCAGAGTATCCAGCCGGCTGCGCAGTTCCTGCAGTCGCTCAAAAGGGGTTGCCGGGCCCGGGGGCGCAGCAGGGGCCTGGCCCACAGGGCCGAGCGTAGATGCTCCGGCGGCCAGCTGTTTTCTCAGGGCAATCTGCTCCTGGACCATGACCTTGGTCCGCTCCAGGTCCTGGATCGAATCCTGAATATTCTGATACTGCTCCTGGAGAGCGGTCAGACGCTGCATGTTGCCCTGCCGCTGATCCGGCATTTCGTTATAGTATTTGAGCTTGTAATCGCGCATGGCCTGTTCCTTGCGATCCAGGACTTCCTTGGCCATGTTGAGCTCATCCTGAGTGTACCTGGAGGTCTCGGTGGCCCGCTCTTCGCGGTACTTCAGGTTCTCTTCGATGAATTTGGCCGCCAGGGCATTGGTCACCTTCATCACCTTGTCCGGATACCGACCCTGAAAAGTGACCGTAAAAGTATCCCCACGGGATGATGGTGATATTTTAATATTTTTCCTCATCAGCTCGATCACATCCTCGATGGGCAGCTGCTGGCGGGCCTCGGGATAGAGATTGAACTGCTTGATCACCTGTTCCAGGTTGTTACGGCTGGTGACGATATCGGTCAGGGTGCTCACGGTGTCCCGGAGCCGCCGGGTGGCCTCGGGCGCCATCCTGGCCGGATTGATACGCTGCTGTTCGTAGCTGAGCAGCGCCGAGGCCTGGTAGAGCTTGGGCATCCGCATATACATCCCCAGCCCCAGGGTCAGGGCAATCAGGGTGAACACGGTGATCATCTTCCAGCGAAAGACCAGAAGATCCACATATTTCTTTACCTGTTGACGCTGCTGGTTTTCCATGATTTACTTTGTGACATTCAAAGGCTAAGCTTTATCTCTCCAACGACCCGACGGGTTTCCATATGCTCCGTACCTGTGTCATCGGTGATATCCACGGCTGTATCCACTCTTTTTCCATGCTGCTGGAACAGGTCAGGGACAGAGCTGATACCATTGTTCTGCTCGGAGATTATATCGACCGGGGTCCTGCCTCACGCCAGGTGGTCGACCGCATCCTGGAATTGAAGAAAGAACATCCCCAGGTCATCACCCTCCAGGGCAACCATGAGCTGATGCTGCTCAACTACCTGGAAGGCCTGGACCAGACCGTCTTTCTCCGGGTTGGCGGCCTGCAGACCCTGCGAAGCTATGGTCTGGATCCGACCAGAGAACCCGTGACCAAAGAGTCCCTTCCCGAGGAACACCTGGCCTTTTTCACCAGTCTGCCGCTCTTCTGGGAAGACAACCATGGGATCTATGTCCATGCCGGTCTGGAACCGGGGTGCCACCTGAGCTGGCAGACACCGGACTGGTGTCTCTGGGTTCGGGATAAGTTTATTCACTCCAGCTTTGATTTCGGCAAACCGGTTATTTTCGGCCACACCGTATTCAAAAAACCACTGGTGGAGCCCAACAAAATCGGCATCGATACCGGCGCGGTCTACGGCGGCCGACTCACGGCCCTGCTACTGCCGGAACGGGAATTTATCAGTGTTCCCGGGGAAACAACCCATCCCTTTCCGACCTCATTGTAACATCGTATATCATCTGATTATAAATTACAAACAAGGGGTTACATATTTTGTGGGGAAAAAGCGACCACCTGAGAAATTTCTTCCACCCCGGCAAACAGCATGAGCAGTCGGTCAAACCCAAGGGCAATACCGGCGGCCGCGTCCAGGGTATCCAGGTCGGCAAGAAACTGTTCCGGCATGGTGAGCTGGAGCCCGACGGCCGCGGCCCGGGCAATCTCTTTGGCAAACCGCTGCCGCTGCTCCCGGCCATCCACCAGTTCTGAAAAACCGTTGGCCAGCTCGATTCCGCCAATGTAGAGCTCAAAACGCTCGGCAACCTGGGCCCCGGGTTTTTTCCTGGCCAGGGAGGCCAGCTCCAGAGGGTAGTCATGGAGAAAGACCGGTCGGGGCCACCCGAGATGGGGCTCGACCCGGGTTACCAGGATCTCGTCAAACCGGTCCGATGCCACCGCTTCCGCCGCGCTCATCCCCCCATAGCGATAAAAGGCCTCGGCCACGGTCAGGCGATCAAACGTCGATTCCAGGTCGATGTGGCGGCCCTGGCATGCCAGTACTCCAGGCCGGACAAGTCCGGGAAAATCACTGCATTCCCGGGCCACCGCCCGGATGAAACTTTCGCACTCAGCCATCAGATCATTGTAATCCCAGCCCAGCTGGTACCACTCCAGCATGGTGAACTCGGGCAGATGCAGACGGCCAGACTCACCGCTGCGAAAACAGTGACAAATCTGAAAGATCCTTGGCCAACCCCGGGCCAGAAGCCGCTTCATGCACAGTTCAGGCGAGGTCTGCAGCAGCCAGCCATCGGAGGCGACGGGCTCTATCTGGGACTCGGGGATGAGGGTGGGAAGGCGTACAGGAGTGTCGACCTCGATATAGTCGCGGGTGAGAAAAAAACCACGGACCGCCTGCAGCAGCCTGGATCGCAGCTGCAGGCATCCGGAAGGGACGTTCATGGTTATTCTTTCACGCGGGTGATATACTCGCCACTGCGGGTGTCTATCTGAATTTTATCGCCCTTTTCCACAAAGGGCGGCACCTGCAAAACGTATCCGGTTTCTACGGTCACCGGCTTGGAATCAGAACCAGAGGTGTCTCCCTTGACCCAGGGATCCGCCTTGACCACCTCCAGGTTGACGAAGATCGGCAGGTTGAGATCAATGGGTCGGTCGCCGAAGAAAAGGACATGGACCTCCATGTTGTCGACCAGAAAATTGATATTATCCCCGATCTGGTCACGACTGAGAACATACTGTTCATAGGAGTTGAGATCCATGAAATGGTATTCGTCGCCCTGGGAATAGAGAAACTGCATTTTCCGCTCCTCGAGATCCGGTTTTTCAAACTTGTCGTTGGAGCGGTAGGTCTGGGTAAACTGGTTGCCGGTGATCATGTTACGCATCTTGGTCCGGTAGAGGGCCTGGCCCTTGCCAGGCTTTGAGAACTCAAAATCCGTAATGATATATGGCTCACCATCTATCTGAATCTTCAATCCTTTTCTAAGATCAGAGGCACTATACATTGTTCATTCCCATGCTTGTTGTTAGATTGATTTTTTCGTCGTGCATGTTACGGGATAGACACCTTTTTTGCAACCGCTTCCTCTTCTTTTCTTGTTTTCAACCTCTTTCTCTTTTACACTGTTGAGGCTGTGCACCTGCCGGCAACGGCAACACTGTCTCCATACCTGAGCAACACCGTACCCACAGGACAACACCCCGACGCAGACAGGTACAAAGAGCATGATCAAGGCAGGCATTCTTTCCGACACCCATCTCTTTGCCCCGGACAGGACCTTTGCCAGCCAGGCTGCCCGGGCCTTTGGAGACTGCGAAATAATCATCCACGCCGGAGACCTGACCGAAATCGGCGTCCTGGATATCTTCCGGGACAAAAAGATCTATGCGGTGCATGGCAACATGTGCAGCCGCGTCACCCGGGAGCGTCTTCCGAGCCAGCTGCGTTTTGAAGTGGGAAACTTTTCCTTTGGCCTGATCCACGGCGCCGGCCTTGGTTTTGATATCGAATCCGCTCTCTGGGATATCTTTCCCGAGGCCGATTGCGTAATCTACGGCCATACCCACCAGGCCGCCTGCCACCGGCAGAGCGACAAACTGTTCATAAATCCAGGCAGTTTCCGCTCCACCGGCCACTACGGCGCCCCGGGTACATACGCTCTGCTGTCCATTGGCGAGACCCTGGAGGTCGCCATCCACGAGGTGGCGCCCCGATGAAGACCCTGTGGACACCCTGGCGCATGGAACATGTTCTGGGCAGGGCTCCGAAAGTTCAGGGCTGCCTCTTCGAACCGCCCGGGGACAGTTCCCGGGACCGGGCCCACCTGCTGCTCTACCGGGACCGGAACGTGGTTGTCCTGCTCAACCGCTTCCCCTATGCCAACGGCCACCTGCTGCTGGCCCCCCGGCGCCACGTGGCCGACATCACCGACCTGGACCGGGAGGAAAACAGCGCGCTGATGGAAATGCTCCAGGACTGCTGCCTCATCCTGAGAAACCACCTGCGGCCCGACGGACTCAATATCGGCTGCAACCTTGGCCAGGCCGCTGGAGCCGGCATTGCCGACCATCTCCATTTCCACATCATTCCCCGCTGGGAGGGGGACCATAACTTTCTCACAGTGACCGCCGAAATCCGCACCATCCCCCAGCATATCGATCAGACCTTTGATCTCCTGGTACCTGATTTTCAAAACCTGCTCTCTACCCGGATGTCATGACAAAACCCGTTAAAATGACCCCCATGCTCCGCCAGTACCTGGAAATAAAGGAGCAGTACAAGGACACCATTCTCTTCTATCGCATGGGTGATTTCTACGAGATGTTTTTTGACGATGCCATCACCGCATCTCGGGTCCTGGGGATCACCCTGACCTCCCGCAGCGCAAAGGATGACACCAACAAGGTGCCTATGTGCGGAGTACCCTACCATGCGGTTTCCTCCTATCTTGGCAAAATGGTCCGGGCCGGATACCGGGTCGCCATCTGCGAACAGACAGAAGACCCCAGGCAGGCCAGGGGCATTGTCAAGCGGGAGGTGGTTCGGGTGGTTACCCCGGGAGTAACCACCGAAGAGCAGATTCTCGATGAAAAGAGCAACTGTTATGTCTGCGGACTTGTCCTTGACAAACAGAAGAAGTCAAAGGTCGCCGGTCTGAGCTTTCTCGACGTCTCCACCGGGGAGTTTCTTGTCTGCGAACACCAGGTGGACCAGGAATACAGCCAGGTCACCGACGAACTGACCCGGATGATGCCAGCCGAGCTTCTCCTGCCGGAATCACTGGAAGAACCGCTGGCACCGCTGCTGGACACCCTGACGACTCTGCTGCCCGGACTCTGCATCACCTGGCGGGCGGATCTGCAGTTCGACCGCGACACCGCCCACACCTGCCTGACCGAACATTTCAAGACCAGTGGCCTGGAGGGGTTTGGCTGCAGCGACCTGCACACCGGTATCCGGGCCGCCGGTGGATTGCTGCTCTATATCCAGGAAACCCAGAAGACCGACCTCTCCCATATTCGCCGTATCGCCTCCCTCAGCCGTGGGGAACACCTGATCATCGACGATGCCTCCCGCCGGAACCTGGAGCTGACAGAGACCATCATCGGTGGCAAGAGAGAAGGGAGCCTGCTGTCGGTACTGGACCTGACCCGTACCCCCATGGGTGCCCGCCTCCTGCGCCAGCGGCTTCTCTTTCCCCTCCAGGACCGCAGCCGAATCCAGGCTCGACTGGACGCCATCCAGCAACTCCTGGTCGATCCCGGCATCCGCAGGAGACTGCGCGAAATTCTCGATTCCATCTATGACCTGGAACGGCTCTGCAGCCGTCTGAGTCTTGGCCAGGGCAACGCCCGGGATATGACCAGCCTGAAGATATCCCTTGCCAGGCTGCCGGAGATGAAAGAAATTCTCCTGGAACTTGGTTCCGGGCTGCTCTTTGCTATCGGCACCGAACTGGACCTGCTCACCGACCTGTACGAGCTCATCCACCGGGCCATCCGTGAGGACGCCCCGGTGAGCCTGCGCGAGGGCAACCTGATCCGGGAAGGATACCACGACGAACTCGACGAACTCCTGGTCCTGGTGCGCGACGGCAAACAGCTGATCCTTGCCCTGGAAGAGAAAGAACGGCAGCGGACCGGGATCCCCAAGCTGAAAGTGGGCTACAACAAAGTCTTTGGCTATTTTTTCGAGATCTCGAAAATCCATGCCGACAAGGTCCCGGAGGACTTTATCCGCAAACAGACCCTGGTCAATGCCGAGCGCTTCATCACCCCGGATCTCAAGGAACTGGAAAACAGGATCAGCACGGCCCAGGAACGGCGCCTGGAACTGGAATACGAGCTCTTCCTTGAGATACGCCGCCAGATAGCCAGCCACTCGGGTCGGCTGCTGGCCACTGCCTCGGGGATTGCCCGGGTGGACGTCCTGTGCAGCCTGGCCGAGGCCAGCCACCGGTACCACTGGATCAAGCCAAAACTTACCGCCGGCAGCGCCATCACCATCATCGAGGGGCGCCATCCGGTCATCGAGCGAAGCCTGGAACCGGGCCGCTTTGTGCCAAACGATGTCCATCTCGACCAGGAGACAAACGAACTGCTGATCATCACCGGCCCCAATATGGCAGGTAAGTCCACGGTCCTGCGGCAAACCGCGCTCCTGGTGCTCATGGCCCATATCGGCTGTTTCGTGCCCGCCGACCGGGCCGAGATCTGCCTGGTGGATCGTATCTTCACCCGGGTGGGAGCCATGGATGACCTGCGCCGCGGCCAGTCCACCTTCATGGTCGAGATGAACGAAACAGCCAATATTCTCAACAATGCCACGGACCGCAGCCTGGTGATTCTGGATGAGATCGGCCGCGGGACCTCGACCTATGACGGCCTGGCCATAGCCTGGGCTGTGGCCGAAGAACTGGCCGACAAGAATGGCCGCGGGGTCAAGACCCTTTTTGCCACCCATTACCACGAACTCACCGAGCTGGCCCGCACCCATACGCGAATCCAGAACTATTCCATAGCTGTACGGGAGTGGAACGATTCCATCATCTTTCTTCACAAACTGGTCAAGGGGGCGACCAACCGCAGTTACGGCATCCAGGTGGCGGGACTGGCCGGCGTTCCAGCCCACGTGGTCAAACGGGCTCACGAGATACTCAAAGACATTGAAGAAGGCGAGTGGCAAAAGAGCCGGCAGAAGGTGCGGGACCGGAAAAAACAGCCGGCGGAAAAAGAAAACTCCACCACTTCCCAACCCTGCCAGCTCCCACTGTTCGCTCCCGGAGAGGATAAACTGCACCGGTTCCTGAAAGAGATCGATCCGGACGAACTCACTCCCAGGGAGGCCCTGAACCTCCTTTATGAGGCCAGAAAGCTTTTGAGTGAAAGAGGGCGCAACTGAACCCGGGCCGGGACAAAGTATTTTACCTCTACCCTGCAATGCAGTATACTTCCCGGCAGGATGCCTGCCACGAGCCATACCGGTAACGAACAGCGGTCCAGCCAGGTATTGTCTCTGGTTGTGGCCTGTAGCCTGTTTTCCGGATAGGTTGAATCGTGCCGGGCAGATACAGCAATTACCGCTCCCTGGTTCCGAGCCACTGCGCATCTGATGCCATTTCGCCCCGATACCCTGTCATACCCCTGCATTGATGCCGGGAAGAGACTGCTGCTCTACCTGCTCATCCTCCTGGTGCTGCCCACCTGGCTCCATGGTGGACAGGCCACCGGCCAGGAGGCCACGGCCACCAAACAGAACTCCCTGGAGAGGCAGTACAAGAAAGCCAAGGACCACTATTTACGCCTCGAGCGGGATCCTGGAATCGGCCGGGAGCGTGATAACTGGCTCACCGGGGTACGAAATTTTCGCCGCATCTACCTGGCCGCGCCCAAGGGACCGCTGGCCCCTTCCTGCCTGTATATGATGGCCCGCATGCACCTGCGCATGTACCATCGGTTCCAGAAGAACAGCGATCTCGACGATGCGATTTCCTACTACAACGACGTGGTCACCATTTTCCCTGACAACCGGCTGGCCGATGACGCCCTGTTCGCCATGGCCGAAATCCAGCGCCGGGACAGGAAAAATCCGCAGCAGGCGGTCCGCCTCTACGAAAAGCTCGTCAAGCAGTTTGCAGAAGGCGACAAGTACGCCCCGGCACTCAGTCGACTGCAGGAACTCTCGGAAAAATATAACATCCAGGTGCCAGAGCGACTGAGCCGCACCAACCTGCAGAACCTGGTTCATGTCCTGCCGGTCAAGTACTGGTCCTCCAGCGACTATACCCGCATCGTCATCCGGGCCAACAAACCGGTCCACTATACGGCCAGGCTGCTTGAAAAGGACGGTGACAAGCCCAGGCGGCTCTACATTGATTTCAGCCAGAGTTATATCCCGCCCCGATTTCGCTCTCCCATCCCTATCCAGGACGGGCTGCTCAAGCAGGTGCGCACCGGCCAGTTCGATCCCACCACGGTCCGGGTGGTTCTCGATATCGAGTCGATTTCCGACTATAAGATATTCAGCCTCAACGACCCTTTCCGGGTGATTGTCGACGTCCATGGCCAGAACGAAAACCGTGCCGCAGAGGCCGCCGCCGATAATGCAACAGAGCCGAAGCCGAGGGATAGAGAAACCTCCAAACCGGCAACCGATCCGAAGGAGGTGGACAGTGGAATCAAACAACCATCCCCTTCTTCACCATCACGGTTATCCTCCATCATCACCCTGACGGATAGCAAGAAGAAAAAGCCGCCGGCCAGGCGACAGGACACCTCTTTCTCCAGCCTCTCCCTGGCCCAGCAGCTGGGTCTGGGGGTTCGGCGGATCGTCATCGATCCCGGACACGGGGGCAAGGATCCTGGCGCCATGGCCCATGGTCTCAAGGAAAAGGACATCGTCCTCAAGGTGGCCCGCAAGGTGAGGGAGATCCTCAGGGAAAAGTATGGCTACGAGGTACTCCTGACCCGCGACCGCGACATATTCCTGCCCCTGGAGGAACGGACCGCCATCGCCAACACCAGCAATGGAGACCTCTTCCTCTCCATCCATGTCAATGCCCATCCCAAAAAATCGGCCAGGGGCATCGAGACCTTTTACCTCAACCTGGCGACCAACACCGAAGCCATGCGGGTGGCGGCGCTGGAGAATGCTACCTCGACCCATAACATCTCGGATCTGCAGGATATTTTGTCGGACCTGATGAAAAACTCAAAGATCGAAGAGTCCTCACGGCTGGCAAGATACGTCCAGAACAGCCTGGTCAATGGTCTGAATAAACAGCAGCACAAGGTAAAGAACCTTGGGGTGAAACAGGCCCCGTTCTATGTCCTGATCGGGGCCGAGATGCCGGCCATCCTGGCGGAGATTTCCTTTATCACCAATCCGCAGGAGGCCCGATTACTTAAGCAGGACAACTACCTGGAAGAGATAGCCCGCCAGATTGCCGCCGGCGTGGCCCGGTACGTGGATCACCACACCACCGCAGCCCTCCAGCTGTGAACTGAAGCTTGCCCATCAACAAAAAAAGGCGCTCGAATCCGGAAGCGGAATTCGGGCGCCTTTTTACTTTTTCAGCCGGAACCGACCTTGCGGCTCCCAGAACCACCTGTCAGCTCAGATAGTTGACAAACTTCCGTCCTTCATAGAGGTCCTTGCCCTGCATGTACCGGTCCATGGATTCGGCTGCAACCTTGCCCTGGAAGACGGCCTTGGCCACGGTCTGGGGGCCAAGCACATCATCGCCACCGGCGAAGATCCATTCAATATTGGTCTGCAGGGTCTGCGGATCAACCTCATAGGTTCCCCAGCGACTCAGTTTAAGATCGACTCCGGAGTCCGCTGTGTGATCCACCTTCTGGCTGATGGCCGGAATAATGGAATCGGCCTCGATGATAAAGTTGGAGCCCTCGATGGGGACCGGGCGCCGACGGCCGGACTCGTCCGGCTCACCCAGTTCCATGCGGATACATTCCACCCCGGTCAGCCGTCCGTTCTCAGCATGAATCTTCACCGGCGCGGCCAGGATTTCCACCCGCACACCCTCTTCTTCCAGGTGATGGATCTCGGCCCTGGAAGCTGGCATCTCCTCCTTGGTCCGGCGATAGAGGATAAAGACGTCCTCGGAACCGGTACGCAGGGCGGTACGGGCCACGTCGATGGCCACGTTGCCGCCGCCAACCACCACGACCTTCTTGCCGATATCGATATCCTCGCCGGTGAGCACCTTGCGCAGGTAATCCACCCCGTGGAGCACGCCTTCGGTGGAGTCCTCGCCCTCGATACCGAGCTTTCTCGACTCGTGGGCCCCAACCCCGAGAAAGACGGCGTCAAAGCCCTCGTCCCTTAGGTCCTGCAGGGAGCGGTTACGTCCGATGGTGACCCCGAACTCGATGGTCACTCCGCAATGCTTAAGGGCATAGAGTTCAGCGCCGATAATGTCTCTTGGCAGCCTGTAGGGCGGGATTCCGACAGCCAGCATACCACCGAAAACCGGCAATGCCTCGAATATGGTACAATCATAGCCCATATGGGCCAGATAATAGGCCACCGACATGCCGGCCGGTCCGGAGCCGACAATGGCAACCTTTTTGCCATTGGCCATGGCGCATTCCTGGAACAGGTTTTTGTTGTTGGCCACCATCCAGTCGGTCAGATAGCGTTCCAGCATCCCGATGGCCACCGGTTCCCCTTTCTTGCCCCGAACACAATGGCCCTCACACTGAAACTCGTGGGGACACACCCGGGAACAGACCGCCGGCATGGTGGATGTCTCCCGGACCTTCCAGTAGGCCTCTTCAAACTTCTTTTCCCTGAGCAGGCCTATGAAGGCTGGAATGTCGTTACGGATGGGACAGCCATCCACGCAGCCGGGCTTCTTGCACTGCAGGCACCGGTTGGCCTCCAGGATGGCGGTTTCTTCATCATAACCAAAGGTCACCTCGTCAAAACTGGTGATCCGTTCTTTCGGGTCGAGTTCCCTGGGTTTCTGGCGCGGGATGGCCATACGTTCTTTTACTTTCATCCTACCTCCTGTTCATCAAGCTTCTATAAAAATATTAGCAGCAAAAAGTATCAGAATATTGGCATTTTGGCAAGGAACACGAGCAAGTGGCAGGAATTTCGGGCAAAAAAAAAGCCGTCCGGAATGGACGGCTTTTCTTAGAGAGACGATGTGGTACTTACTGCTTGGCCATTTCGGCGGTTCTCAGCCGGGCAAGGGCACGGCGCAACGCAGCTTCGGCACGGGCCCGGTTGATTTTTTCAGACTGAGACTGGGCCTGGGCAAGACGCTTTTCAGCACGTTCCTTGGCGCGCATGGCGCGTTCCACATCTATGTCGTATCCATACTCAGCACTTTCAACAAGGAAAGTGATCTTGTTGTTGGACACTTCGGCAAAGCCGCCGCTGACCATCAGGTAGCTGGTCTGCTTGTCCTTTTTATAGCTGAGCGTTCCGATTTTTATGGTGCTGAGAAAGGGTGCATGGTTTGCCAGCACACCGAACTCTCCACCATAACCGGGAGCGGTAACGATATCCACATCATCGCTGATTACCGGTCCCGTGGGGGTCACTACTTCGAGATGAATCTGTGCCATCGGTTATACCTCTGCGCGTCCTGCGGACGATTAAGCCTCTGCCTTTTCACCGGCTGCCTTCTCGACAGCTTCATCAATGGTACCGACCATGTAGAAAGCGGTTTCCGGCAGATCATCATGCTTTCCTTCCAGGATCTCCTTGAAGCCCCGGACCGTGTCCTCAACCTTGACATACTTGCCGTCCATACCGGTGAATACCTCGGCTACATGGAAGGGCTGGGACAGGAAACGCTGGATCTTACGGGCACGCTGTACGGTGAGCTGATCTTCCTCGGAAAGCTCGTCCATACCGAGGATGGCGATGATATCCTGCAGATCCTTGTATTTCTGCAGTGAAACCTGGACGCCCCGGGCAACCTTGTAATGCTCTTCGCCAACAACGTTGGGATCGAGGATACGGGAGGTGGAGTCCAGCGGGTCAACGGCCGGGTAGATACCGAGCTCGGCGATCTGCCGGGAAAGAACAACCGTACCGTCGAGATGGGCAAAGGTTGTTGCCGGAGCAGGGTCAGTCAGGTCATCGGCAGGTACGTATACACACTGTACCGCGGTGATGGAACCCTTGGTGGTTGAGGTAATACGCTCCTGCAGGGCACCGAGGTCGGTGGCCAGGGTCGGCTGGTAACCAACCGCCGAGGGGATACGACCAAGAAGGGCGGAAACCTCGGAACCGGCCTGGGTGAACCGGAAGATATTATCTACGAAGAAGAGTACGTCCTGACCTTCCTCATCACGGAAATACTCGGCAGCGGTCAGACCGGTCAGGGCCACCCGGGAACGGGCTCCCGGAGGCTCAGTCATCTGCCCGTACACCAGGGCGGCCTTGGGCAGTACGCCGGATTCCTTCATCTCCATGTAGAGGTCGTTTCCTTCACGGGTCCGCTCGCCGACGCCGCAGAATACGGAAATACCACCATGCTGCATGGCGATGTTGTTGACCATCTCCATCATGATAACCGTCTTGCCGCAACCGGCACCGCCGAACAGCCCCATCTTACCACCACGGGGAAACGGTACCAGCAGATCGATAACCTTGATGCCGGTCTCGAGCACGTTTACCTCGGTGTCCTGCTCGGTGAATGCCGGAGCGGGACGATGGATAGGCATTTTCTTGTCCGAGTTGATCGGACCCTTACCATCAACCGGACGGCCGACAACGTTCATGATCCGGCCAAGGGCCGGCTCACCGACCGGGATCTCGATGGGAGCACCAGTGTCCCGGCATTCCATGCCGCGAACAAGACCATCGGTCTGGTCCATGGCTACACAACGGACAACATTGTCACCAAGATGCTGAGCAACCTCAATAACCAGGTTCTCGGGCTCGTCACTAATAGCCGGATTGGTCACCATCAATGCATTCAGAATTTCCGGCAGCTCTCCGTCGGCAAACTCGACGTCAACAACCGGGCCAATAACCTGTATAATCTTACCAACTCGTGAATCACCCATTTGAAATGGCCTCCTCTAATAATCAAAAATACTCTTCCGTATGGAATTATCCCTTCAACGCCTCGGCTCCGCCGACGATATCCATGAGTTCGCCAGTAATAGCAGCCTGACGAGCCTTGTTGTAAAGCAGCGTAAGTTCGTTAACAATATCTTTACAGGCGTTGGTAGCATTATCCATGGCAGTCATCCGGGCGGCATGTTCACTGGCGCCAACCTCGAGCATGGCATGGTACACCTGGACATTAAGATACATGGGCAGCAGCACTTCCATGATCTCGCCCGGCTCCGGCTCAAAGATATAGGCACCGCTCGTGCCGCCGGATGCGTCCCCGCCTTCTTCCTGCTCAACCGGCTTGATCGGCAGAAGCAACTCTGTCTCAGGTTTCTGTACTGCCACTGAGTGAAACTTGCCGTAAACTATCTTTACCTCGTCACTCTCACCGGAGATAAAAGCATCGGCGATGGTCTGGGAAATTTCACGGGCATTGAACATCTGAAAGGTGCCCATGATGTCCTTGTACTCAACCCGAACCTTACCTGTTTTCCTGAAGTACTGGCAGGCCTTGTTACCCACACATATGAAGCTTACTTTCTTTCCTTCGCTTTCATAATGGTGTGCCAGTTTCTCAGCTGCGGTGAGAATATTCGAGTTGAAGGATCCACAGAGGCCTCTATCGGAAGTTACAACGACAAGCTCCACTGACTTGACGTCACGTACCTCCATCAGCGGTTGACTGCTGGCTTCCATCCCGGAAGACAGATTCTGCATGGCCTGGGCAAACTTCCCGGCATAGGGCCGAAAAGATTCCATCTTCTCCTGGGCGCCCCGCAATTTGGCAGAGGCGACCATGTTCATCGCCTTGGTGATCTGCGAGGTTTTGGTAACACCCTCTATCTTTGTTTTGACATCCTTTAATCCAGGCATGGGATTGTTTCCCCTCTTCTCTTAGTTCAGGCCCTTTGTTGCCTTGAAGGTCTCACCGAAGGCTGTCAACGTCTTCTTCATCTTCTCTTCCAGGGCAGCATCGATCTCCTGCTTCTCCCGGAGGTCGGAAAAGATTGAGGGCTCGTTCGTCTCGATATAGGTGTAGAGTTCCTGTTCGTAGTCGGCCAGGGTATTGACCGGCAGCTCATCGAGGAAGCCATTGGCACCGGCGAAAAGAATGGTGACCTGCTTCTCCATGGGCAGCGGCTGATACTGTGGCTGCTTGAGAATTTCAACCAGACGCTCTCCACGGGTCAGCTGGGCCTGAGTTGCAGCGTCAAGATCGGAACCAAACGATGCAAAGGCAGCCAGCTCACGATACTGGGCCAGATCCAGACGCAGGGTACCGGCGACCTGTTTCATGGCCTTTACCTGGGCAGCACCACCAACACGGGATACCGACAGACCAACGTTAATGGCAGGACGGACACCGGCAAAGAACAGGTTCGGCTCCAGGTACACCTGGCCGTCGGTAATGGAGATAACGTTGGTCGGAATGTAGGCGGAAACGTCACCGGCCTGGGTCTCGATGATCGGCAGAGCAGTCAGCGACCCGGCTCCCAGCTCGTCGGAAACCTTGGCGGCCCGCTCGAGCAGACGGGAGTGGTTGAAGAAAATATCACCGGGATATGCCTCACGTCCTGGCGGACGCCGCAACAGCAGGGAAAGCTCACGATAGGCAACGGCCTGTTTGGAAAGGTCATCGTAGATGATCAGCGCATGCTGGCCATTGTCGCGGAAGTACTCGCCCATGGCGCAGCCGGCGAAGGCGGATACATACTGCATCGGCGCCGGGTCCGAGGCGCAGGCGGCGACAACCGTGGTATACTCCATGGCGCCGTGTTTGCGCAGTGCCTCTACCACCAGGGCGACCGTGGACTTTTTCTGGCCGATGGCCACGTAGATGCAGTGGACATCGGTGTCTTTCTGGGCAATGATGGCATCGACGCAGAGGGCGGTCTTGCCGATCTGGCGGTCACCGATGACCAGCTCACGCTGTCCGCGCCCAACCGGAGTCATGGCGTCAACGGCCTTGGCACCCGTGTAGCAGGGCTCGTGCACCGACTTACGCTCGATAACACCAGGGGCCAGAACCTCGATCTTGCGGGTCTCCTTGGCATTGATCGGCCCCTTGCCATCGATGGGCTGGCCGATACCGTCGACTACACGGCCTTCCATTTCCGGGCCAACCGGCACCTCGGCGATTCTCCCGGTCCGCTTGACGATATCACCTTCCTTGATATGGCGGACGTCACCAAGAACAGCGCAACCTACGTTATCCTCTTCAAGGTTGAGGGCAAGACCGTAAATTCCGCCGGGGAACTCGAGCAGCTCCATGGCCTGGCAGTTCTCAACGCCATAGACACGGGCAATACCGTCACCGACAGAGAGGACGGTTCCTGTTTCCTTCAGGTCGACATCGCTCTCGTAGCCAGCGATTTGATCCTTTATGATCTGACTGATTTCTTCGGCTTTGATCTGCATTTGACTATTCTCTCCCCTTGATAGATTCTTTTAATCCATTAAGTTGCGTCTTTATACTTCCGTCCAACACCAGATCGCCAACCTTGGCAATTATTCCGCCGATAATCGATGGATCAACCTGGGTTTCGAGAATCACCTTGGTTCCTGTTATCTTCTCAAGCGTGGCCTGAATCTTCTCCAGGAGCGATGCATCCAGCTGGATGGCGGAGATCAGTGAACCGTGGCTGATGCCCTGCTCCCGGTCGACCATTGCCTTCATCTCGAGCGCGATGTCAGGAAGGATACCAGCTCTTTTCTTCTCAACCAGAAGGTCGAGAAACCGGGTCAAAATAGCATCGGCACCTGCGCTCTCCGCTATCTTGGCCATGACTTTCTGCCGGGCCTCGAGGGGGTAGAGAGGGTTGGTCAACGCATCGGCAACCCCTTCCGCCTCTTCGAACAACGCGGCAATCTCGCTGAGCTTTTCCGCGTACTCCTCAGCCTTCCCCTGCTCTTTTCCCAAAGAAAAAAGCGCCTTGGTATACCGTCGTGCTAAGATTGTCTGTTTCACTGTACCGCACCTACCCTGTCAAGATACTGCTCGGTAATCCGGACCTGATCCTCGGGGGTCAGATTCTTCACGATCAATTCCTCTGCCATGGCCGTGGCCTTTTCTGCCACTTCGTCCTGCAACTCGCGCCGGGCCTTGACGATCTCGGCCTGGATGGCGGCCTCGGCCTGACGCTTGATATCTTCAGCCTGGCGCTCGGCATCGGCAAGGATCTTCTCCTTCTCCGCCTCGGCCTGCTTCACGGCTCGCTCGACAACAATCTCCATTTCTTTTTCCATGCCGGCCAGCCGGGCCTCGAATTCCTTGTAGGAACGCTCGGCCTCGTCGCGCCTGGTCTGCAGCTCTTCAAGCTCTTCCTTAATCTGCTGCCGACGTCCGGCAAGACCCGAACCGATAGGCTTGGCGAGAAACTTGACCAGAATGATAACCAGGGCGATAAAGTTCACCGTCCGCCAGAAGAGATCCTTGAGCTTCTCGGGGGTAAACATGGGTGCCGCATGACCTCCACCGCCCCCATGTCCGTCCACGGCCTCGTGACCAGCAGCAGCCTCATGGCCGGTGGCGGCAACGTGGGTGGCTCCAGTGGCCTCCGGCGCCGCATGGCTCACTGTTGCCTCATGGATCCCGGCTGCAGCAGGTTCCGCCTCATGCGCCGACGATGCCAGCGCCACCGATGCCAGGCTCAAGCAGAGCGCAAAAAGCACCGGAAGTACACATTTTGTCATTCGCGATCTCATGCTTCCAGACTCCTTCCAAGTATCTTCCCAGCCATTTCTGTGGCAAATTCCGACGTCTTCTCCTGCAGCGTCTTCCGGGCCGACTCGATCTGAGCGCGGATCTCGGCGAGCTGTTTTTCCTTCGCAGTATCCGCTTCCTGCCGAATCGCGGCGAGCTTTTCAGCCCCGGCGGCCTGGGCCTCCGCCCTGGCACTGTCCAGCGCCTTCTTGGCCCGGCTGCTGGCCTCACGCATCTTCTTGTCCACCTCGGCCTGCCTGCGCCGGGCGTTCTGCTCGAACTGCTCGACATCCTTACCAAGGGACTCCATGGTCTCTTCACGCTTGGCCAGGATACCCAGGACAGGCTTGTAGAGAATGGCGTTCAGGACGACCATCAACACAATCATGTTGATGATGTGAATTACCAGGGTAATGTCAATTGTGATCATTCCAACCGCTCCTGATTGTTCAAAAAAATAATGTTTTGACCCCTGCGAAGTGAATGGTGGTTCAGCTCACTGATGAGATAAGTACTGAAAAAACCTTTAGCTGTCAAATCTTTTTTTGTTGCACTTTTTGATCATTACCATTTATGGAAGCCTTCAGCAGACCACGGCAGCGCTGCTTTTGCCTGTGGTTTTCCCAAGCCAGGCCAACAGGTTTGCGGTACCACCTTTGGTGGTATGTTCCGGTTCATACCCCAGCAACTCTCTAGCCGAATCAATACTGAACCAGTGGTCCCTGGCCAGCTGCTCAGCCACAAACCTGGTCATTTTCGGCTCCCGCTCAAGACCGGCGAGCGCATGGACCGTTTCCAACAGCGAACCGGCAATCCAGGCCAGCCTGAAGGGCACCCTGGCCGTCACCGGCCTGATGCCGCAGGCGGAAAAAACGTCGTTTATCCAGGGCCAGAGCCGGACCGGGGTACCGTCCGAGACAAAAAACGATCGGCCAGCCCCCTGCCGGGCCCCATCAGGTCCCTGGCCGCCAGCAGGTGAGCCTGTACCACATTGTCTATATAAGTAAGGTCCACCCGGTTTTCTCCGGAACCGACAATCTTCAGGCTCCCTTCCCGGCCCCGGGCCAGCAGTCTCGGGATCAGGTTGGTGTCGCCGGGGCCGTAAACCAGATGTGGCCGGATAGCGATGGTTCGCAGCCCCCTGTTGTTCATGGCCAGCACTTCCCGTTCGGCAATGATCTTGGTGGTCGCATAGGCGCACAGGGGTCTGGAGGCATAGGGCAGTGATTCGTCGGCGCCTCGCAGATCATGGCCGTCAAACACCACCGACGGAGTGGAAGTGTAGACCAGTTGGCGGACCCGGTTCCGGAGGCAGGCCGCCAGCACATTGAGGGTCCCGGTGACGTTAATGGAATAGTACTCGTGGAAAGGGCCCCAGACCCCGGCCAGGGCCGCGACATGGAAGACCACCTCCTGGCCGCACATGGCCCGGTTCACAAAATCGAGGTCGCGGATATCACCGACCAGGGACTTCGCGCCCAGGGCCAGTACTTCCGGATAGGCATGCCGTCCCAGTACCGTGACCCTGACCCCGGCCTGGAGCAGGGCTCTGGTCAGAGCCAGCCCGACAAACCCACCCCCGCCGGTGACCAGGGCGCTTTTCATGTTCATGGTCCCCATGAGCCTCTCTCCTATCAGAGTCCGTCCCGCCGGCTACACGGACCGGACTGGAGCTTCCTCCCGGCCCACTCGGCCAGCCGTTCCCGAAATATTTTGGCATTGTGACGTATATCCACTGGAAATTCCGGATGAACGAGAAAGGTCTCTATCTCACGGGTCAGATCATTGGCCCCTGCCAGGGCCCGGAGCTCGCCCACAAGCTCCTTCCTGTCGATCTTTTTATCCTTCAGCTCAACCACCAGCACCGGGCGCTGCTTTCCTGGTTCGCCCACCCCCACCAGCGCGGAACGGAACACCGACGGATGCTCATTGAAGATGGCCTCGCAACAGACCGAGTAGAGCACCCCCTGCTCTGTCAGGACCCGATGGGCCTTGCGACCGCAAAACCAGAGTCGCCCCTGGTCGTCCAGGTAGCCCATATCCCCCATCCGGTGCCAGAAACCGTCCCGGTCCGGGATCTTGGCCTGCCTGTTCTCCTCTTCGTTGCCGTCATAGGCCCGGGTGACCACCGGCCCGCGGACCATGATCTCGCCGATCTTCCCCGGCGCCATCTCCCGTACAACCCTGAAATCACCGACAGGCCCATCCACGGGTTCCATGATCCGGATATCAATACCGGGCAGGGGCCGTCCCACGCAGGTGCCCTTGCCCTTTCGGGTCTGCGGCCAGGTCTCGGCAAGTATTTCCCGGCCGGTGATCGAGGCCACGGGCAGACTCTCGGTGGCCCCGTAGGGGGTATGGATCTCCCCTCCCGGCGCCATGATCTTCGCCACCCGGGCAATGAGCTCCCCGGAAACCGGTGCTCCGGCCATGAGTATCTTTTGCACCGGCAGGCGAATTCCCCGCTCCAGGCAATACCGGCTGACCACGTTCCAGATGGCCGGCGAGCCAAAGGAATAGGTGACCCCCTGATCCAGGATGGAGCGGATAAACCGGGCCGGATCCACCCGGGCCGGCCGGGTGGGGTCCATGTCGGGAATCACCGCCCGGGCCCCCAGGGCAACGGAAAACAGTCCGAAAAGCGGAAATCCCGGCTGATCCACATCCCCCGGCCGGATACCGTAGTAATCGCGGATGAGGCGAAGCTGGGCGTGGAAAACCCCGTGGCTGTATCGAACCCCCTTGGGCGGCCCGGTGGAACCAGTGGTGAAGATGATGGCGGCCGAATCCTCGCTGGCGGCGTGAACAAAGATATCCCCGGCTGGAGCACCAGGGGTGATGGCAGCCAGACTGTGACCAAATATGTGCAGAGGAGACGACCCGACGCAGATGCGTGAACGCACGGTGACAAAGGGGCCGGGAAAGAGCCGGGCCAGCAGCTGAGCCCGGGGGATGCCGACAAGAACCGCCGGCCGGACCGAACCGATGCAGCGAAGCAGGTTCTTCCAGCCCATACCCGGATCAATGAGAATCACCACCGCACCCAGGCGAAAGAGGGCAAAGGTGAGGCAGACAAACTCCATGGACGGCCGAACCATGAGCATGACCCGGTCACCCTGCCCCACCCCGACATCTCTGAGTCCGGCAGCAAACCGACGGGCGGTCTGCTCCAACTCACCGAAACTCCAGCTCCGGTACGAACCGTTCCCCTGCGGGACCACAAGGCCGATCTCGTCTCCCCGGTCCGCCGCGACCCGGACCAGGGCACCGGCTATGTTGTACTCAGTCATGACAGGACATCAGAAAGTATTGGACCAGGGGAATGATCTCTTCCCCGGCATCTTCAAGCACGTAATGACCCGCCTCGGGAAAATAACGGGCCCGGGCGGCGGGAAAGCGGCGACACCACTCCTTGTAAAAAAAGCGGTTGAAACAGAAATCCCGCCCACCCCAGCATATCTGCATGGGTTTGTCGACCAGCCTGAACAACCCCTGCTCCACGGCCACCAGGGTCTCCCAGGATGGGTGGCGGGGATGCATGGGGATATCCTGGACAAAGCGAAGTATTGCCACCCGGCTCTGCCAGTTGTCATAGGGATAGAGAAAACCCTTTTGCACCGCCGGCTGCATCTTCCGGCGAACCGCCATGAAGGTGGCCGGCCAGGCAAAGCCGTTCAGGCCGCGGACAATGAGCGGTCCCAGCAGCGGCATGCGGCAAAGACTGATCCGCAGGGGGATACGCCTGGCGAGAAAGGCTGCCGTATTGAGGACCACCACCCCCTTCACCCGGTCCGCATGACGCCCGGCCCAGCCCAGGCCGATGGCCCCACCCCAGTCATGCACCACCAGCACGCAGCTCCGGACATCCAGGTGATCGAGCAGGGCTTCCAGGTTGTCGATGTGCTGGCTGAGCCGGTATGGGTAATTCTGGGGCTTGTCGGACAGACCACAACCGATATGATCCGGGGCGATACAGCGGTACTGCGGCGCCAGGGCAGAGATCAGATCCCGGTAGAGATACGACCAGGAAGGATTGCCATGGACCATGACCACAACCTCTCCCTGTCCCTCGTCCACGTAGGACATGGCAGCGCCATCCCGGAGCTGATATCTTTTCGGCCGAAAAGGATACCCGGCCAGTTCCAGCGTTGCTACCATTGCACCCCCAGCATGAGCGAGTTGATCCCGGAACCGATCCCCAGCAGGGCGGCCCGCTGCCCGGCCGAGAGAATACCCTCTTCCACCCCCCTGGCCATGGTGATCGGGGCCGAAACCGAGCCCACGTTGCCAAGGACCGGCAGGGTCTCAAAATTCTTTGCCGGATCCAGCCCCAGACGGCCAAACAGCAGCTGGGCATGGGCCCGGCCCACCTGATGACAGAAAAACCGGTCGATGGTGTCCGGTTCCCACTCCAGCTGGGCGAGAAAATCCTCCCAGCAGCCGGCGGCGGTTTCCACGCCCTTTTCCAGCAGCAGTTCGGAATTCGTGGACATGAGCACCCCCTGCTCGCTGTTCTGGCCGCCCTGGCAGAGATCGTTATGGTCGGTGTTGGCCCGAATCGCTCCGCCGACCAGGTAGTGGCCTGTATCGACAAGACGCCGGTCACCAAGGACCATGGCCACGGCTCCGGAACCGATGGTCAGGGAGGCAAAGGCCGGCTTGATGGAACGGCGGGTCAAGTCCTGATCGCTGAGCAGATGATTGATGGTGGACTCCACCAGGTCCTCGGCGGTCTCGCTGGCCACCACCAGCCCGGCCCGGATCTGGCCCAGCTCTATCATGTTGGCCACCATGACCATGCCATTGAGGAAACCAAGGCAGGCGTTGCTGAGATCAAAGAGCTGGCAGGAGGAGGGTAGCGCGAGGCTCCGGTGGACGAAAGAGGCGGTGGCCGGCTCCATCATGTCCCGGCTCACCGAGGTGAAGACCAGGCAGCCTATCTCCTGCCGCTCCACAGCGGCCGCAGCCAGGGCTTTTTCTCCGGCCAGAGCAGCGCCCTGGCTGGGGCGGGTACCGGGATTCCAGAACCGGCGGCTGCGGATCCCGCTCATCAGTTCAAGTCGTCCCGCAGGCAGCTTAAGCCGCCGGTACACCGGGCCAAGCCGCTCTTCCAGGGCGGCCGAAGTCACAACGTTTGGCGGCAGGGCGTAGCCGAAGTCGTGCAGGCAGACATTGTTATAGGATATTGTACAGTTCACTCTCTGTTGTCAGCCACTGTATGTCAGGTGTTACTTTGAATCAATGCGAAAGCTGGAAGCCCAGGTGATCAAAAGGGCCATCAGGGCAAGGTCGTCGAGCATACCGAACACCGGCACCCACTCTGGTATGAGGTCCCAGGGCGAGATAACATAGACAAGCCCACTGGCCAGCAGCAGTTTGACCGGCAGCGGCGTCTCAGGAGCCCGGAACACGGCCACCGCGTGGCGGGTCATTTCCAGGATCCTGGACAGTGTGGTCAACATGGTTCGCCCTCAGCCCACTGTTTTGGAAACAATTTCCCGGTCAAAATAGTTCATCCCCATACCGGCATCCACCACCAGGCACTGGCCGTTGATTCCTGAAGAACGGGGTGAGAGAAGAAACGCCGCCACATTGGCGGCCTCGCTGGTCTTGAGCGCCTGCTTGCGGGGAATGACCTTTTCGGCAAAGAGATAACTGTCGATATAGCCCGGAATGCCGGCCGAAGCCGAGGTTTTGAGCAGGCTCGGGCAGACGGCGTTGAACCGGACCCGGGAGAAGGCGGAAAAGGATTTGGCCAGGAAACAGAGCGATGACTCCAGGGCGGCCTTGACCGGGGCCATGTAGCCGTAATTCTCAGCCGCCATCCTGGTAGTGGATATGGAAATGGTGACCACCGAGCCGTCCCTGTCCAGCAGCTCCCTGAAATGGTTGGCAATGCTGATAAGGGAAAAACAGGAAATATCCATGGCCTGGAGGAAATCCCTCTTCAGGGTCTCGTGAAAGGGCTTGAGTCCCTCCGAGTAGTTGGCAAAGGCAATGGAGTGCACGATTCCGGCCAGCGGCCCGTCGACCATGGCCGCGATCTCGTCGCGAACCCGGATGATATTGGCCTCCTCCTCCACGTCACAGCAGAAAACCGGGCAATCGGGAAAGAGCCTGCGCGCGGTCCGGGCCCGCTCTTCACTGCGCACCACATGGATCACCCGGGCACCGTTTTCAACCAGCACCCCGGCAATAGCGCAGGCCAGGGATTTCCTGTTGGCCAGACCGAAGAGGACAATGTTCTTATTCTGAAGCTGTAAAAAATCCACGCCTGTTATTCCTTGAGGGCGCAGGAAAAACGTACCTGCACCGCCACCTTGCCGCCCACCCTGACCGATCCTTTCAGAAACCAGGCCTGGCCCACCTGCTCCACCAGGGTGGCACGGATTGAAATAGTGTCCCCCGGCCGTACCTCGCGCTTGAACCTGGCGCCCTGAATCCTGGTCAGCACCGGCACCCCATCCACCTTTTTTCCTTCCTTTTCCAGCAGGATCCCTACGAGCAGGGCCCCGGCCTGGAACACGGCCTCGCAGAGCAGAACCCCGGGCATGAGCGGATGGTCCGGATAGTGGCCTCGGAACAGATCCAGATCCGCGGGTATATCCTTTTCCGCCACAATATCATGTGCGCCAAGCTCCACCACCCGGTCAAGCCAGAGAAAGGGTGGCCGGTGGGGAATCCGTTCCAGTATGTATCGCCTGTCGTGCATCAGCTTGCCTGGTCTCGAGGGTACCATCTCATCTGTCCCTGGCCGGTTTCGCGGCCTGTTTTCTTATCCGCGCAGCCTTCAGCTTGGAATCAACCCGGCCTTGACCGCAAACAGCCACCCTGCCAGGATAATGATAACCGGACTCCAGTACTGCAGGGGAATCCAGAACAGGGAATGGCTCTTGCGCAGTTCAACCTTTTCGTTGCTTTCCGGATCAATGAAGACCTTGCCCGGCCTGTTGTTGAGCCTTTTTCCCGTCACGAACACGAAAACCGCCGACAATGCCAGCGCCAGGGGCATCGGCCAGCTGGCTTCCATGTACCACCCGGCCCCCATGATGGCATCGATGATGAATTGCGCTCCCAGGGAGCAGAGCAGCGGAATGACAATGGCCAGTATGCCCCAGCCCTTCCAGATAATCATGATTGCGCGTACAACCTCCTGCTGACGTGGTGTGTCCTTACCGGCACTCCGGCCGGCCCCCTTTACAGTCCGCCGGTGATGTCGAGAACCGAGCCGGTGATATAGGCCGCCTTCCTGCCGGCCAGGAACAGGACCGCTTCGGCCACCTCTTCCGGCCGGCCGAAGCGGCGCACCGGAACCATTCTTTTATACTGCTTGATCTGGTCCACCGTGAGGTCCTCGATGAGCTCCGTGGCTATAAAGCCGGGCGACACGCAGTTGACAGTGATTCCCCGTTTGGCCACCTCCTTGGAAAGAGACTTCATCAGGCCGACCTGACCAGCCTTGGAGGCAGCGTAATTGGCCTGGCCCGGGAAGCCCAGATGGGCCATGGGCGAGGTGATGAACAGGATCCGGCCATATTTCTGCTTCATCATAAGCGGAATCACGAACCGGGACATGTTGAAGCCACCGGTCAGGTTGATGTCCAGGACCCGGCGCCAGTTCTCCTCCTTCATCATGGCCACCACCGCATCACGGCGGATACCGGCATTGTTGACCAGGATATCGATGGTGTCGAACTGTTCTTCCATGACCGCATAAAAGGACTGCGCCGCCTGGTAATCGCTGACATCCACCTTGTGGAGGAACAGCCGGTCAACTCCCTGGCCGCATTCCTGCCTGAATCTCTCCGCAGCCTCATCGTTGCCCCCGTACACACCGATAACCACGGCGCCCCTGGCCAGCAGGGCCTCGGCAATGGCCCGACCTATGCCACGGGTAGCCCCAGTTACAATGGCCTTCTGCCCGGTAAAATCCATCTCGTTCACACCTTCTTTGTAATGATGGCCCCATAAAAAATCCATCACACTTTAAAAATGGCTAAGCACAGATAGCGAGCGAAGCGAGACCTTCGAAAGTTCGATATACAGGCAAGCAAGCAGAGTGAGACTCCGAGGCGTAGCGGTGTCGGCCAAGTGGAGGCGTACATGTGGCACACCCTGCATTGGCCGCACCTGCTACCACGCTGCAGGTCGAACTTTTTGCGATGCCATCTGTACTGTATTAACTGCGCAGATACGCATCCACATCGTTGGCCACGATCACCCCGTAGTTGATCGCCCCCAGCCAGCCGGACATGATAATCCCCACCGAACCGACATGGAACAGCCCCGGCACGACCTTGAAGATGGAGCGGGAGATATCGAGTCCCTCAAACTTGGTCCCGAAGGATGTTCCCCGGGTATGCAGGGTGTAGCGATGAAAGGTCTTCGGGGTGGCGGTCTCCACCGTATCTATTTTTTCCCTAATTCCGGGTATATAGCGCTCCAGATCCTTCAGGCACCGCTCTGCCATCTCCTCCTTGGCCTTCCGATACCTGTCCCCCTCCAAACCGGCCCAGTCATCGTAGTTGGCATTCATGGAGGCGACCACCGTGTAATCGGGTCGCTGGGGCCGGGTCTTGGGATAGTAGACCGAAAAGGTCCGGCTCCTGGTATCCAGGCGCCGCATCTCCTCGGAAGAAAACTCAGGCGCGGTGGAGGTGAAGAGCAGGTCACCCACATCGGGAAACGATTCGCCCTTGCGGACCCCGAAATAGACCTGGCAGCTGGAGTTATTGACCCGCACCTGCCGGAACTGGTCCCGGAAAGCACCGGGCAGCTGGTCGGGGCCAAGCAGCTCATCGATGGTGTTGGTGATCCCAGCGTTGGAGACCACGCAACCGGCGCCGATCACCCGGTCGCCCACCTCCACACCGCGTACCCGACCGCCATCGAGGACGATCCTGTCCACCCTGGCCCGGGTGCAGATGGTCACCCCGTTTTTCACCAGTTCCGAAGCCATCATCCCGATCAGCCGGTCGGTCCCGCCCTCAAAGGTGAAGACCCCTTTGTTCATGAAATTGGAAAACACGATGCCATAGGTGATGGCCGGCTCATCCAGAGTCGAACCGTTGGCATAGGTGATCGGCTCCATGAGCAGCCGGTGGACATCGCTGCGGCCGGGGAAGAACTTCTCAAAGAGTTCCCTCGTGGTCATGGACCGGTCATCGTAGAAGTTCATCTTTCCCACGGTGGTGAAAAAATCCTCTATCACCGTCCTCGGGATCCGGAACTTCGTCTCCAGGATATTAGTGAAATCCCGGCGGTCAAAGGTGGTGGTCAGGGAGAACTGGGGATTGTCGAAAACGATGTTCTTCAACTGGACAATGGAGTCCATGATCGCCCGGTTCCAGTACTTGCGGCAGGTCTTGACCATGCCGTAGGGGAATCCGTGCAGGGAGACATCAAAGATGTGACCGCCCCGTTTGAACCAGGCGGCCAGCCCGCCGAGCTGGTGGTGATGCTCCAGGAGCAGCACCCGGTGACCGGCCCTGGCCAGCCGGTTGGCGCTGGTCAGGCCGCCGAGCCCGGAGCCGACCACCACAACGTCATAGGAGTCTTTGATCTTGTCAAGGGGAGTAAACTGCATGAAACTTTCTGTCAGTGAAGTAGAGGTTCTGCACGTGCCGTCCGACCGGGCCGATGTCCTGTACCATCTCCGGCCTGAAAATTCCAGGCAACGGCTATCATCGGCGCAGCAGATGCTGATTGACGATACTCACGCCGGAGAGCATGGAGCCCACAATACCAAGGTAGCCCTGGTCGGTGCCGGCCAGGAACAGATTGGCAAAGGGCGTCCGCCCGTCCTTGATCTTGACAGGGCTGCCATAGACTGCGCCGGCGGCCTTTCCGGTGAACCGCTCGATGGTCACCGGCGTGAAGCTATCCTGATATACAACGTCCTGCGTGTAATTCCCAATGATTTTCCGGACCGATACCGCCGATTCCCGGGCCCATTTTTCCTTCATCTGCAGGTAGCTTTCCCGGTCCGCCTCTTTCCAGAGATCGAAATTGGCCGCATTGGTCACCCGGATCTGAAACAGCTCACCCGGTTCCAACCCCTGAAAATTCTCCGGGAAACAGATCACGCCCCAGGAGGGATCCAGGGGCGCCCCGGGCCTGCGGTAGTTCAGGGTATCCTCCATATTGTAGAAGATAATGGTCCGGTCGCTTTTAAGAGAACCGCGCGCGGCCGCGGGCAGCAGGGAAATAGTCTCCATGAAGGACATCCGGCCGATGTACCTGGATCGCTCCAGGTCCCAACCGGAAATTTTTGCCGTCCCGGGAATACCCACCGTGGACAGGACCGCCTCGCAGGCCAGTTCCTCCCCGTCTTCCAGCACCACAGCACGTATGGTTCCTCCTTTGCGGATCAGTTTCTGTACCCTGGTCCGGAAACGGATTTCGCCGCCGAACCGTCGGTACTGTGCCAGCAGGCTGTGCAGGAATTCCCGGATGGTATGCTCGGGCCGGAAAAAACCCTCGAGAAACAGGGCCCGGAACATGATGGCGAACTGGGCCAGGTCCATGTCCTGCTCCTCGGCATTGCCGTAGACCATGAGCGGCAGCAGGAGCATGTCTTCGAGCAGGGGATGGTTCAGTTTCTCCCTGAGAAAGGCGCGGGTCGAGCGCCAGGGCGCCGGTGCAAAGGGATCAAAGCTCTCCACCCAGCGGACAAGATCGAAAAATCTGTCTCTTGCCTCGGGAAAGACGCGCTCGATTTCTCCGGCAAGCAGAGAAAGATCATTGGAAAAGCACAGCGTTACCCCGGGAAAAACGATCTCGGAACCCAGCTGTTCCCTGGTGACAAATTTTTTCCGGGAGAGTTTGAGCTGGCGGAGGAGGCGGTTGAGGGGGGCCTGTTTGTTTCCGGGCCGGGCAAAATTGGTCATGGCATGCAGACCTGTCTCCAGGAGCACACCATTGCGGAAATAATAGGAGTTGAGCCCGCCGGGGATGGCGTGCTGCTCAACGATCAGAACCCGGCCACCGAAACGGGCAAAACGAATTCCGGCGGCGAGCCCGGACAGGCCGCCGCCGATAATGACAAGCTGATACGATGTGGTGGTGCCTTTTCTGGTCGACGCCGGCAGATCCATGCCCGCACCGTCGACCTGGTGGTTTGTCTGAAGGTCAGCCACCAGGCTCAGGCGTCTTTCAGTTTCGGTTCAAGGTAGTTGACACAGCTGTTTAATGTATTGAGTTCAGGATATTCTTCCTCTGGAATCTGCAGCTGGTATCGTTTGCGGAGTTCCATCACAATATCGAGAAAATCCATGGAGTCCAGATCCAGCTGGTCCCGGAGCGGTTTGTCCGGATCAAGATCATCGAACTCGGCATCTTCATCAATATCTTCAATGATCTCCAGGATCATATCCTTAATTTCATCACGGGTCATACCAGTCCTCTAACGTTATATCTCAAAAAAAATCCATTTTCTCTGCTTTCGGGCTGACACAGGGTCTGGACCCCGGTCAGGGATCAAACCGGCGGACAATGACCACCGAGTTGATTCCCACCATGCCGAAGGAGTTATTCAAAATTGTCTCCACCTTGTCAAGCTGTTTCGGCTTCCCCGTAACAATGGTGGGCAGGTCGCACTCCGGATCAAGACGGTCCAGGTTGATGGTCGGGTGCACCATGTGATCGGAAAAGGCAGGCAGGTTACCGGCCAGCTCCAGCACCCCGGCCGCACCCATGGCGTGCCCGATGAGCGACTTGGTATTGTTGATCCAGGTGGTCTCAAGGTCGCCAAACAGTGCGCGGATCGCCTTACATTCCTCGATATCACCCTGTCTGGTGCCGGTGGCATGGGTATTTATGATGGTAATATCCTCAGGCACGAGCCCGGCCCGCTGCAGGGCCAGTTCCATGCACTGGGCCTGGCGCTCACCATAGGGGAGCACAAAATCACGGGCATCTGAATTCATGGCATAACCGGCAATTTCCCCGTAAATCCGTGCGCCCCGGGCCAGTGCCCGGTCCAGCCGCTCCAGGACAAAGATACACCCCCCTCGGATATGACAATGCCGTTGCGATCCTGGTCAAAGGGCCGGGAGGCCTTTTGCGGATCTTCGTGTTCTGCCAGTGCTCCCTGGGCCCGAAAACTGGCAAAGATGCCAAACGAACCGGTACACTCGGAAATACCGCCGCAAAGGGCCATATCCACCTCGCCCAACCGCAGCATCTGCGTGCCCTGGATCAGGGCGGCGTTACCGGCGGCGCAGGCGGCACCGACGGAGTAGTGGGGCCCGGTGATCCCGAGGTTCATGGTGATCTCACCGGCTGGATTATTGAGGACCGTGCGCGGATTATGATGATGGGTCCAGTAGTCCACATTGTAGTCAAAGCGGGAGATGTTGTAGACTTCGTTTTCCGTCTCCACCGTCCCATGCTCGGTCAGCCCGATGTAGACGCCGGTCCTGGCCTTGTCGTATACAGAGAAATCGATCCCGGCATCAGCAAGGGCCTCACCGGCGCAGAACACCCCGATACAGCCGGCACGGGTGCCGCGCTTGTTCTCCTTCTTCTTGCGATAGCGGGTCTCGGGGAAAGTGCAGAGACCGGCCGGAGCCCGGTCCATGTAGCGCAGATCGATGGTCGAAATCCCACTCTCACCGGCCAGCAGTCGGCGGCGGAACTCCGATAGATCATTGGCCCCGCCCGGTGCGGTCAGCCCGACACCGGTGATAACTATCCGTTGCGCGTCCTGAAGATCCGTCATTTTTCTTCACCCAGCAACCTGGCAACAATGTCTGGCACCGCCTTCATGGCCTCGGGCAGCTTATCGGGCATGGGTCCTCCGGCCTGGGCCATGTCCGGCCGGCCGCCTCCCTTACCGCCGACGATAGCGGCAACCTCGCGGACCAGGTCCCCGGCCCTGATCCGGCCGGTGAGATCCTTACTGACCAGGGCCAGCAGAGCGGCCTTGCCGCCGAATTCCCCACCGAGGACAGCCACACCGGACCCCATTTTTTCGCGCAGCTTATCGCCGATTTCCCGCAGGGTTTTCGGCGAATCCAGCTTGACCTGACCGCCGATCACCCTGATGCCGTCGACCTCGACAGCCGAGTTCAGCAGGGAATCGAGATCGGAAAGGGCGAGCCGGGCGGTCAGTTGCGCGACCTCCTTTTCCAGCTCCTTTTGGCGCTTCAGCAGAGATTCGATCTTTTCCGCCGCCTGATCCAGGGGCCCGGAAACCAGCGCGGAGATGGCCGCGGCCTGGCTGGCCAGGTCCTGAACCCAGGCCAGGGCCCGGTCGCCGGTCACTGCCTCGATACGCCGAATGCCGGCCGCGATCCCGGTTTCACTGATGATCTTGAAAAATCCTATGTCACCGGTGGCCTGCACATGGGTCCCACCGCACAGCTCCTTGCTGAAATCACCCATGGAAACCACCCGCACCTCGTCACCATACTTCTCGCCGAACAGGGCAGTAGCCCCTTCCTTTATGGCTTCATCGCGCTTGAGCAGTGAGGTCTGCACCGGGATATTTTGCCGGATCTGACTATTTACCAGCTGCTCAATGGCCTGGATCTCCTCCGGGGTAACCGGAGAGAAATGGGTGAAATCGAACCTGAGCCGATCGTGTTCGACCAGGGAGCCGGCCTGTTTGACATGGTCGCCCAGCACCCGTTTCATAGCGGCGTGGAGGAGATGGGTCGCACTGTGGTTGCAGGCAGTGGCCACCCGCCTGTCCCCGGCAACGGCCAAGGTCACGGCCTGCCCGCTCTGGAGCTCACCCTTGGTGATAACCCCTTCGTGCAGGGTTATTCCTTCCACCGGGGACCGGGTAGTCTCCACTTCCATCTCGCCGCCGTCCCAGATGATCGCTCCCCGGTCGCCGGCTTGGCCACCGGATTCAGCGTAAAAGGGGGTACGGGGGCTGAAAACCTGAACCCGCTCCCCTTCTCCGGCCCGCTCCACCAGTTCACCGCGCTCATTGATAATACCCTCGACGGTACAGTGAATCTCCCGATTGGAGTAGCCGACAAACTGACTCTGTCTCCCCTGTTCCAGAAGCTCCAGCACACCCTGGTCAAGGTGATCCACATCAGTGCCCTTCCACGATTTACGCGACTGTTCCCGCTGCTGCTCCATGGCCGCGTTGAACCCGGCCTCGTCAAAGGCAATACCCTTTTCCAGGGCCACGTCCCGGACAATGTCCACTGGAAAACCGTACGTGTCGTAGAGTTTGAAGATAAACTGCCCATCGATGCAGGCCCTGTCACCCTGTTCTTTCTGCAGCCGCTCTATCTCCGAAGCCAGCATGGCCAGCCCCTTGTCCAGGGTCTCACCGAAACGGTTTTCCTCGTTGTTGACCACCTTGTCCAGCAGCTGGCGGGCATCCCGCAGATGGGGATAGGCCTCTTCCATCAAGTCCGCCACCAGGGCGCAGACCCCGGCAAAGAATGGCCCGGACAGTCCCAGGGCCCGGCCAAAGCGGATGGCCCGGCGCATGATCCGGCGCAGGACATAACCACGCCCCTCGTTGGAGGGCAGTACCCCGTCGGAGACCAGGAAGGTTGTGGCCCGGGCGTGATCGGCAATAACCCGCATGGAGACGTTGTCGTTGCTGTCCGCCTTGTACCTGCGGCCGGAAATCTTTTCAATATGGTCGATGATGGGCGTGAACAGGTCGGAATCGAAATTGTTCAATTTACCCTGGAGGACTGCTGCCACCCGTTCAAGCCCCATACCGGTATCTATGGACGGCTTGGGCAGGGGGGTCATCTTGCCGGATTCATCCCGATAGTACTGCATGAAAACCAGATTCCACAGCTCGAGAAACCGGTCACAGTCGCAGCCCACCGCGCATTCCGGCCTGCCACAGCCTGCCTCCACACCCTGATCGATGTGGATCTCCGAACAGGGCCCGCAGGGACCGGTATCACCCATGGCCCAGAAATTATCGGCTTCACCGAGCCGAACGATCCTTCCCTTGGGGAGATCCTCGATCTGTTCCCAGAGTTCATAGGCCTCGTCATCGTCCCGGAACACCGAAACCCAGAGCTGCTCAGGATCCAGACCCAGCTCCCGGGTCAGAAACTCCCAGGCATACTCAATGGCTTCCTTCTTGAAATAGTCGCCAAAGGAAAAATTGCCCAGCATTTCGAAAAAGGTATGGTGCCGAGCCGTATGACCGACATTCTCCAGGTCATTATGCTTACCACCGGCCCGGACACACCGCTGGCAGGTGGTGGCCCGCACATAGTCTCGCTGCTCCTCACCCATGAACACCCGCTTGAACTGGACCATGCCGGCATTGGTGAACAGCAGGGTCGGATCGTCATGGGGAACCAGGGAGGAACTTTCCACAATGGTATGGCCCTTTTGTTTAAAGTACTCGAGGAACCGTGTACGTATTTCGTTACCAGTCATATTTGAGTTGTGAGTTCTTGGAAGTGAGTTGTGAGTTGAGTTATGAGTCAATTCATGAAGTTACATCAGCATATTTATTATTTATTATGGCTCTTAACATTTTTCAGCTAATGCTTATATTTATAACAAGATCAAGCAGATACCGGCTTGAAGGAGGTCTTGTTATGAAGATGCCAGCAGTCTCCTTGTTGGAGTGGCAGAAAAAATTTGGCAGTGAAGAAGCGTGTGCGGCCGAGTTGGCAAAAGTGCGATGGCCGGATGGCTTTTTCTGCCCAAGATGCGGCAGCCGAAAAGCAAGCTATATTTCCACCAGACATCTCTACCAATGCTCCAAGTGTCGCCACCAAGTGTCCATCACCGCTGGTACAATTTTTCATGCCACAAAAATTTCACTCGTCAAATGGTTCTGGGCAATTTATCTCACCGCCTCCGATAAGGGTGGCATTTCTGCTCTGCGTCTTGCCAAGCACCTGGGTGTTTCCTGGCTGACCGCATACCGAATGTTGCGAAAAATCCGGATGGCCATGGCTCATCGCGATTCCATATACCGCCTTAAAGGGTTTATTGAACTCGATGATACTTATGTAGGTGGCAAACGATCCGGCAAGCGAGGGCGAGGTGCAGAAGGTAAAAAGCCTGTACTGGTGGCGGTTGAAATGCACCCGGATAAAGGTGCCGGCTTTACGGCTATGAAGGCTGTGGAGACAATTTCCCATGATACGGTGCAGTCTTTCCTTACCAGAAAGCTGCTTACCGGGCAAAAGGTTAAAACCGATGCTTTGCCGGCTCTGACTGTGGTTGGAACGAGCCAGCAGCATGAGAAAAAGATTACACCACCAGAGGAAGCCGCCAAATGGTTGCCTATGGTCCATGTGATCATCGGTAATATGAAAGCCTTTCTTACGGGCACCTTTCATGGGGTAAGCCTCAAGTATCTGCAAGAATATCTGGACGAATTCTGTTACCGATTCAATCGAAGATTCTGGGAGCCGGAATTGCCCATGCGTTTGCTCAACGCTTGCTTGGCCCATGTTCCGGTGACTAAAGCTGAATTTGGTTAAGAGCCATATTATTTATAATACGCGAAGAGCACGACTAACTTAAAAGGGGGAAAATTTCGTGTCCCGGGCGATGCTGTTTTTCCGTCGGCCAACCCCACCTGGGCCTGTCTTGCCGCCGGGCGCCATGACACCCTTACCAGGCCCCTTACTTCAAATAGGGCAGCATGGCCTTGAACTCCGGAGTCCCGGCCTTGCGCAGTAACTCGTAAATGATCATTTCCGCCGGTGCCAGCACCGCTCCCAGTTCCCGGAGCCGTTGCTGTCCCAGATGATCGTTTGCCGGTGTGCGCGAAGAGATGCCATCGGCCACGACCCGGACCTGATACCCGGCCTGCAGCGCGCCGATGGTGGTCTGGTAGATACAGATATGGGTTTCCACTCCACAGAGCAGCAGCGTATCCACTTCGGGCTCCAGCCCGGCCAGGATCTGGCCGACATCGGGATTGGCCAACCCGTTGAACTCCACCTTATCCGGGCATGGCACATCCTGCAACAGCTCGGCAAGTTCCGGGACAATGGGACCGATCCCCTTCCGGTACTGGGTGTTGGCGACAATGGGTATTTCGAGCACCCGGGCCAGATGGATCATGAGGCCAATATTTTTCACCACCCGGTCGGCCCCGTGGATATGGGCCATCAGCCGTTCCTGGGGATCAACCACGTACAGGCAGCACTGTTCTGGACGTAAAAACACCGGTTTCATAGCATACCAACGGACGTAACCTGCATACTGGATTTATTGTTCAAACTACGGATCGCGTAGAATACCGGCTTTTTTAGTGGCAGTGCCAGGAATTTGCAACAGAAAAACAGGAGAATATACGATTAAGGGATAATTTTTCCAGCCGCGATCCTCTTGGCAGCCCCGATCCCGGGCAGCCACCGGGGAACGGATGGCAGGCCCAAATCGAGTAGGGTGAGGCAAGTTAATTACGCTTGCCTCATCCCTCTCACAGAACCGTACGTACGGGTCTCGTATACGGCTCCTGTTTATTTTCCTTCATATTGAAACAGAGATTCCAGTAGATACAGCACCAAGATCAAAGAGACCCAAGCCCCGGTGTAAATATCCGTTGGGCAGGGCATAATGGCTCAAAGGACTTGCCGCATTGGCCCAGGAGTTCATTTTGATCGCATCAAACTTCCCCCTGTATCCAAGCTGCCTCAGCCTGCGGTGAAGCCGATTGGGCTTCTTCCACAATTTCAGCTGGATGGCTCGCAGTCTTCTCCGAATCCATCTCATCAGCCTTGAAAATTCTCCTGTGCAGTTCGCTATCCGGAAGTAGTTGGCAAATCCCCTCAAGAGCGGATTGAGATCTGCAATCACTTTCTCAAGATTCACCGGGGAATTACGCCGGGTCATTGCCTTGACCTTTGCCTTGAAAGACTTAATCTTGCCTCGCTGGATTTGCGTATACTGAGAGCATACGGATACTCCCAGAAAGTTTACGCCCCGACTGCTGTGGCAGATATGGGTCTTTTCACGGTTGACAGTCAGCAGCAATTCTCCTTCAAGATAGTGCCGTGCCTGCTCAAGAGCATTCTCGGCCGCTTTCTTTGATTGGCACAGAATCAGGATATCGTCCGCATAGCGGACTATTCGGTGGCCACGATTCTTCATGAATTGATCAAAAGAATCGAGATACACATTGGCTATCAGAGGGCTGATCACGCCGCCCTGTGGACTGCCGATCTCGCTAGCCGTAAATCCCGAATCCGTCATTACACCGCTCTTCAGAAACTTCTCCAGGAGACCGAGGATACTCCCGTCCCTGATCCGGCGACGAAAGGCGCTGAGGATGAGATCATGGTCCAAGGTGTCAAAGCATTTGGACAGATCCATATCAACTACCCACTTTCGATCGTAGTCACGGATAAACATCGTCGCCTTGGATATCGCCTGATGACAACTGCGGCCTGGGCGATAGCCATAGCTCGACGGGTGGAAATCCCGATCGAATATCGGCAGGAGAATGTCGAGCAGTGCCTGCTGCACTACACGGTCACGGACTGCTGGAATACCGAGCAACCGAACTCCTCCGGTTGGCTTGGGTATCTCTACCCGGCGCACGGCCAGTGGCTGGTAACTCTTTTCCCACAGTTCCTTCAGGAGACAGTCGATGTTGGCTTCGGCTGATGCGGCAAAGTCCTTGATGGACTGGCCGTCTATTCCGGCAGCTCCCTTCGCAGACCTCACCTTCCCAAACGCCTTGTGCAGAGCGTCCCTGCTCAGCATCCGGTCATACAGACTGTACCAAACGTCAACCATGCTCCTGTCCTGCGTCCCCATCCCTCCACTTCTGCCTGGAATCCCCGGGTCTTCACCCAAATGAGAGCGCCTTCTATCCCAATGGGCAATGTACGCTCAACTGTTCAGGTTACTCCGATGAACGGCCAAAATCAGCAGACGGCCTCTCACAGCATACCGCCGAAAATGTGCCCCGCCCCGTCGGGCAGCTTGTGTTCTGACTCCAGACCTCCATGATCTTCAGGGAACCTTCAAATAAACTTCATCCCTTCGCAACTGATACCGCTTTTGGCAAATACCAGCCCCTGTCAAACAACGCTGACAGGTCATCCCGGTTTTATCCTCCACGCTGTTACCAGGCTTCTCCGGCCGGGATTTCATCACTACTACGGAATCATCTGCCACCTCCCACCGCTTCGGTAGGCCTTGGATCTCTCCTTGAACCTTCCTTAACTCTCGTACTGCAAGTACGCTAGGAGGCTTCCCCGGTTAAGGCGAACTCCCGGTGAGCAATCCCATCCTCAATCACGCCAAAGGTCTGACCAGGTATCGGGCTTCACGCTATTGTGCACGCTTACCCACCTATGACGCCGAATCAGGTTCACTTACGCTATGTACCGCTCACTTCCTATCGCTTCCTTCAGACCCTGCCGTTGCCAGCAACGCCCTTGCGATTCGGATTGTCTTCCCCCTGGTCGGGGTGACGCCTGCGTTCCGCAGGCTGGGTTTGCCCGCCATGCCGGGCAAACACAACAAGCGCCCCGGCTCCGAAGAGCCGGGGCGCTATGATCCACCGGTTGTCTTCAGGGGCCGGAACCCCTGAAAGAACGCCTTTTACTTGGAAAAAGATCCAGGTACGCGGATATCCTCGATCAGGGCCTGAATATGCTCGGGCGGCTCCTTGGTCATGTTGGAGACCACCAGGGCGACAACAAAGTTGATCAGGGCACCAACGGCACCGAAGGCCTCGGGAGAGATTCCGAACAGCCAGTTATCCGGAGTGTTGGGCAGCATGGCGGTTCCCTTGATGAAGAACCAGCCCTTGAACCAGAAGATGTAGACCAGGGTCACACCAAGTCCGGAGAGCATCCCCAGAACCGCACCGGTGTTATTGACCCGCTTGGAGAAAATACCCATCATGATGGCCGGGAAAATCGAGGAGGCGGCCAGACCAAAGGCCAGGGCCACAACCTGGGCCGCAAACCCGGGAGGATTGAGTCCCAGGTACCCGGCAACCAGGATGGCACCAGCCATGGAGATACGGGAGGCCAGCAACTCATTCTTCTCCGTCATGTCAGGAACAAAGACACCCTTGAGCAGGTCGTGGGAAACGGACGAGGAGATCGCCAGCAGCAGCCCGGCAGCCGTTGACAGAGCTGCGGCGATACCACCGGCGGCAACCAGGGCGATAACCCAGTTGGGCAGGTTGGCGATTTCCGGATTGGCCAGAACCATGATATCCCGGTCCACCTTGGTCATCTCGTTGCCCTTCCAGCCCCAGGCTTCGGCCTTGGCTGCAAATTCCTTGTTCTTGTCGTTGTAGTACTGAATGCGGCCGTCGTTGTTTTTGTCCTCATGCTTGAGCAGGCCGGTCTTTTCCCAGTTGACAAACCAGGAAGGGACATCGGAGATCTTCAGATTGCCGTCCGGGGAGCCGACTTCACCGATCTGGATGGTGTTCATCAGGTTCAGCCGGGCCATGGCACCGACAGCCGGAGCCGTGGTGTAGAGAATGGCGATGAAGACCAGTGCCCAGCCGGCGGAGGAACGGGCATCCCTAACCCGGGGCACGGTGAAGAACCGGGTGATGACATGGGGCAGGCCGGCGGTACCGATCATCAGGGACAGGGTCAGGAGAAACATGTTGATGGTTGTCCCCTTCTGGATCGTATAGGCCTTGAACCCGAGATCAACGAGCACCTGATCGAGCTTATCAAGCAGATAGACTCCGGAACCGTCGGCCATGGTGGAACCCAGGCCGATCTGCGGGACCGGATTTCCGGTGAGCTGGAGGGAAATAAAGATGGCCGGCACGGTATAGGCAAAGATGAGTACGCAGTACTGGGCGATCTGGGTGTAGGTGATACCCTTCATGCCACCGAGAACCGCATAGACAAAAACAATGGCCATACCCACCAGCAGGCCGGTGGCAAACGGAACCTCAAGAAAACGGGAAAAGGCCACGCCGATACCCTTCATCTGGCCGATAACATAGGTCAGCGAAGCGGTGATAAGACAGATAACCGCCACGATCCGGGCCGTATTGGAGTAGTAGCGGTCACCGATGAACTCGGGCACGGTGAATTTTCCATACTTGCGAAGATAGGGGGCCAGCAGCATGGCAAGCAGGCAGTAGCCGCCGGTCCAGCCCATGAGATAGACAGAGGCGTCAAAGCCCTTGAAGGCAATGAGACCGGCCATGGAGATAAAGGAGGCCGCGGACATCCAGTCTGCACCGGTGGCCATGCCGTTGAGCACCGGATGGACACCCTTACCGGCGACGTAGAACTCACCGGTGGTGGAGGCCCGGGCCTTGATCGCGATGAAGACATAAAGGGCAAAAGTCGCCCCGACAACAAGATAGGTCATTAATTGCAGGCTCATGATTTACTCCCCTCCTCAATCTTCATGGACGTTAAATTTGCGGTCAAGCTGATTCATACGCCAGGCGTAGAAAAAGATGAGGGCAACAAAGGTGTAGATTGAGCCCTGCTGAGCAAACCAGAACCCGAGCTGATATCCGCCGAGCCGAATCGCATTGAGCGGCCCGGCCAGCAGTATACCGCATCCGTAGGACACGATAAACCAGACGATGAGACATCCGATGACGAGTCGGATATTCGCCTTCCAGTAGGCGATAGAGTCATCTGTACGCATACTTTCTCCTCCTTTTCTTTGTTATGAGATAAACGGGCAATGGAATTTCCCCTGTCTTGAAACCGAACCACTGAGCAGTGGCCCGACTATCGACTGCGGACTCCCCGACCGCAGCGCGACTCCCGGACGAGAAACCTGATTGGCTGTTTGCGCACTGTCTGTTCTGCGGCAACACCTTCTGGCTGATAATCCGGGAAACTGGAATGTATCCTTTTTTCATCTTACCTGTCAAGAAAATAGGCCATTATACGTCCAGAACCCTGACTGCTGGCCGGATTTCATCAAACAGAAATCTTCTGCCACCCCGGCCCGACAGCCAACCGGTGTCGCTTCACGATACCAGCCCCAGGGTGCGTCCGGAGCGGTAGAGATCCTTCAGGGTACGTATGCCGCCATCTTTAAGCTTTTTCACCAGAAAAAGAAAAAGATAGGCCGTCTGCAAGGCATCTTCCAGGGCATCATGGGGTTTGAAACGGGGCAGGTTGAACTCCCGGCTCAAATCATCCAGGTTATATGAAGTGGACGTATCGCATCGGCCATAAAAATCTCTGCAGCAGGCCTCCTTGTAGCCCCGCGCCAGGCGCATGGTATCCACGCTGGGGTTGGACAGGGTACCGCCCAGGGTCCGACGGCAGGCCTTGTTCAGAAAATGCATGTCAATGCCGACAAAATGACCCACCAGAAGGGCATCACCGAGAAACTCCACAAACCTGGGCAGCACTTCTTCCATGGGTGGCGCCGCGACAAGCTGCTGGGGCGTTATCCGGTGCACCAGGGTGGCCTCGTTGGGATCAATGTTTTCAGGCCTTATGTACTCATGAAAGGTCTGGCTCAGCTCGATCTGCAGGTTGACGATCCGTACCGCGCCGATGGAGATGATCTCGTCGCGACGCCGGTTCAGTCCGGTCAGCTCGGTATCACAGACCACAAAGGTATACTCTCCAAGCGGCCGGGCCTGGCTGAACTCGGCAAAGAGCTCCCGGTTGCGCTGGATGACAGGATGGGGTTTGCGCAGCCATGGGATTTTTTCAAAGAGCTTCATCTAATCGCAGAACTCTCCCCGTCCTGATTCAGGTACCCGCGGCTTGACTGTTTGCTGCTTGCATCACCGTCAGCTGACCGGGAAGATATTTTTCAGGACGGAGTGGAGCTGGTCGATAACCTGAAAGGCGTTTTTCAGCATCCGTTTCTCCAGATCCGACAGTTGGGCTGGATCGATATGGTTATCCGGCAGCACCCCGTCTTCTATCTGATGGAGCTGGTGAATGAGACGCAGGTGCATCTGGATCTCGTAGGCTTCGCTGGCCTCGGCCCACAGGTCCCGGGAGATATGGCCTTCGTCGGCCAGGACATGGAGCCGGGCCAGGGTATTTGTTTCCCGCACCCCATACTTGAGAGCCATGACCCGGGCAAAGTTGACAAACGGGGTCAGGCCGCTGCGCTTGATATCAAGCTTGTTCTTATGCTCGCCGTTTTTCTCGACAATGAAATTCTTGAAAAAAGAAAGCGGGGCCCGGGCAGCCAGGCATTCCCTTGCCAGGTGCAGCAGGTAGATCTCCTGACGGCGGGTGATCTCGCCGAGATACTGCCGCAGGTCCTCGGCCAGAGCCGCGGCCCCGTATCCGGCCCGGAAATCGAAGAAAATGGTCACATTGAGGAGTTCCTCTGGCTCTGGTGCCGCCACCCAGTGGCTGAAATATTCCTTCCAGACCGACAGTGGCTGACACCACCTTGGATTGGTGGCCATGATATCGCCGGGACAGAGGGGATAGCCGCAGTTGACCAGGTGATCAATGGCTTTTGCGGCAAAACGGGTGAAATAATCCTGTGCCTCCTGACGCTGTTTATCATTGTTCGGGTCGGCATAGACGATGGCGTTATCCTGATCGGTACGGAAGGTCTGCTCCCGGCGTCCCTCGCTACCCATGAGCAGCCAGCAGTACTCCACCGGCGGCGGCCCGAGCTCGTCTTCCAGCAGGGTGAGCAGCCGCTCGAGGATCTGATCGTTTAGAATGGAGATCATCCGGGTGATATTGCCGGCCTTGGCCCCTTCCTTGATGAGGTTGCGGATCACATCGGGAATCTTCTGGGACAGGGGGTAGAGGCCCTGGATCTCCTGCTGCTTGCGGACCTCCTTGAAAAGCGCGTAGGGTGAATTGCCCTGGAGAAGCAGGATATCGTGGGAGGTCACCACCCCGATGATGCGTCCCTTGCGTTCCACGGCCAGGTGATGCACTCCGGTGGACATCATCTTCATCAGGGCATCAAAGCAGATGGACTGGGACAGCACCGTGACCACGGGAGAGGACATGATCTTTTCCACCGGCACCCGGAAATCCAGCCCGGCGGCGATCACCTTGTTGCGCAGATCCCGGTCAGTGACGATACCGACAATCTCATCTTCATTTTCAGCGGCATGGACCAGGAGCGAGCCGATACGGTAGTCGGCCATGGCCCGGGCCGCATCCTGCACCGAGGTGCCGACAGCCACCTTGCGGGGATCCTGCTTGACGATATCCCCAACCTGGATGGAGAAAAGATACAGATCTTCCTCCCCCGACGGGTCATCTTGTGACGCCGAAGCTCAGAATAGGCGGTGTGGACGACTTTTTCGGAAAAGCTCTTGAGATAATACTGGGCAAACCCGGGCTGACTGTGGAGAAGCTCGAGAAACACCTCCCGGGGCAAAAGGAAGCAGAAGGTGTCTTCCACGGTTTCGATATGGAGGTTGGCCCGGGTGCCACGGATGATGCCCAGGGCACCGATGTAGGAACCCTCGCCCCGGTAATCCTTGAGGGTGACCTCCCCTTCGTCATCGGTGATAAAGGCCTTCACCCCGCCCTTCTGGATGAGATAGAGATGGGTAATTTCGGTTTCCCCGGCCGTAAGCAGCCGGGTTCCCTTGGGATAGAAGTCCACCCGGACATGACGGGCAATATCGCGCTGCGTAGCCTCGTCAAGCTCCTTGAAGGGCATGATCTTCTGAAAAAACTCAACCACCACGTCCGGTGCCACCGCGTGGACATCACTGGAAACTGGAGCCATGAACCTCTCCTGAAAACAGAACAGGCAGGGGACAGCCCCTGCCTGTGTCGTTAAGCCCTGTGCAGGGGGGCATGCCCCCCGGAACGTTTCGGTGGTGGAGCGTCATCGGCTCAACCAAGCTTTTTCTTTCCTTCCACCAGATGGTCGACAACCGATGGGTCGGCCAGGGTGGAGGTGTCACCGAAGTCGCCAAAATCGTTGGCCGCAATCTTGCGCAGGATCCGGCGCATGATCTTGCCTGACCGGGTCTTGGGCAGGCCGGGCGCCCACTGGATGACCTCGGGAGTGGCGATAGGACCGATCTCCTTGCGCACATGCTGCCGGAGTTCGGCCAGCAGTTCGTCGCTCTCCTGGGCCGCCGCGGTCAGGGTCACATAGGCGTAGATGGCCTGGCCCTTGACCGGGTGGGGCATACCGACAACGGCTGCCTCGGCCACGGCCGGATGGGAGACCAGGGCGGATTCGATCTCCGCGGTTCCCAGTCGGTGACCGGAAACATTGATGACGTCATCGAGTCGACCCATTATCCAGAAATAGCCTTCCTCGTCCTTGCGGGCACCGTCTTCGGGATCGTAAATATTCTCGAAACGGCTGAAATAGGTCTTCTTGAACCGCTCAGGATCACCGAACACGCCGCGCAGCATTCCGGGCCAGGGCTTGCGGATAACCAGATGGCCGCCCTCATTGGGAGCCGCTTCCTTACCTTCCTCGGTGTAAATGGCGGCATCCACACCGGGCAGAGGGAAGGTGGCCGAACCGGGCTTGAGCGGGGTGGCGTACGGCAGCGGCGAGATCAGGATTCCGCCGGTTTCAGTCTGCCACCAGGTATCAACGATGGGCAGTTTCGACTTGCCGATATTGACATAGTACCACATCCAGGCCTCGGGATTGATGGGCTCACCCACCGAGCCGAGGATCCGCAGGCTGGAGAGATCCCAGCGCTTGATGGGCTCCTCGCCTTCCCGCATCAGTGCCCGGATAACCGTGGGCGCGGTGTAGAAGATGTTGACCCGGAACTTCTCCACGATTTTCCAGAACCGGTCCGGACCGGGATAGGAGGGCACACCCTCGAACATGAGCGAGGTGGCACCCAGGCCGAGCGGTCCGTAGAGAATATAGGAATGACCGGTGATCCAGCCGATATCGGCCGTACACCAGTAGACATCGTTGTCCTTGAGATCAAAGACCCACTGGCAGGTGTGCATGGCGTAGGTCAGATAGCCGCCGGTGGTGTGGACAACACCCTTGGGCTTACCGGTGGAACCGGAGGTGTAGAGGATGAACAGGGTGTCCTCGGCATCCATGATCTCGGGCTCGCATTCAGAGGTGATATCATCGGCAGCGATCTCCTCGTGCCACCAGCTGTCCCGGCCTTCCTGCATGGAAACCTCGTTGCCGGCCCGCTGGACCACGATACAGCTCTCCACCGACGGTGCATCCTCAAGGGCCTGGTCGGCATTGGGCTTGAGCGGAATGGTCTTGCCGGCCCTGAGCACAGCATCAGCGGTGATTAGGACCTTGGCCTGGCAGTCCTGGATACGGCTCTGGAGTGCCACGGCGGAAAAACCGGCAAACACCACCGAATGCATGGCCCCGATACGGGCGCAGGCCAGAAGAGCGATGGCCAGTTCCGGAATCATGGGCAGGTAGATGGAGACCCGGTCCCCTTTCTTGACGCCTTTTTTCTTGAGGACATTGGCAAAGCGGCAGACCTCGGTGTGCAGCATCTGATAGGTGTAGACCTTGACATCTTCCTCGGGCTCACCCTGCCAGATGATGGCGGCCTTGTTACGACGCCCGTCGGTGAGGTGACGGTCGAGGCAGTTGTAGGAGACATTGAGTTTGCCGCCTTCAAACCACTTGATTTCCGGTTTGGTGAAATCCCACTCCAGAACCTTGTCCCATTTTCTGTCCCAGGTTACCAGCTCTTCGGCGCGCTCGGCCCAGAATCCTTCCGGATCATCCATGGACCGCTGATAGAGTTCCCGATACTGATCCATGGATTTAATCCACGCCTGATCCCGACCTTCTTCCGGGGGATCAAACACCCGGCCTTCGCTGAGCAAGCTGGTGATCTTGTCTTCACTACCACTCATAACGCTCTCCTTGTATGCTTGTTCCACGTTGTAGGACTGATAACCTTTTGCCCCAATGCGATAATTTCATTACCATTCGCCGTAATATTATCCTACCAATTTGTCAAGCGCTAAGTGGTCATAGTCGCATTGAAGCGACAGGCACGAAATGATTGCAGAGCGGTTCCCCATGCGGTATGGAAGAGGTCCGGGACTGGAAAAAGATCGGGTGCCGGCGACCATTCAAGAAAAAAAGGAATGAATTATGGCAGAGTTACTTGAAGAGCAGGTGCGAGAGGAACTGAGAAAGGGACAGAAAAAGGAAACCATCCTCGCCCGCCTGGCCACTCCGGAAAACCGGGATAATCTGATCTACATCCTCAACAACCTGCCCCTGGAATCCAGACGACTCCAGGGACGATGGCTCAACTACCTGCTGGTGATCCTGGTCCTGACCGTGACCGCGAAAAAGATCTACCTGATCGCCGTGTTGCTCCTGGCCGCGGTTAAACTCAACCAGTTCACTCCCCTGCTCCTCCTCGACCTCATCGTCCCGGCCATCAACTTCTACGTTATGCGCGAACTGCTCCGTTTCCACCGCCAGGGGTACCAGTTCATGACCGTACTCGGTGCCCTGGCCCTGCTGCGAGGCGAAAACCGTATTTTCCCGGACCTCTACCTCTACCTGGCCATCATAGCCCTGTCGCTCTTTCTCCTCTGGAAGATGTTTCCAGCCGGAGACAGGCTTCAGCCATCCGGTGAATAACACCCATGCGGACTCCCTCAGCCGACACAACGAAACATGAAAGCTGTTGTCCCTCTGGAAGGCGGGACGAGACTTTCATATAAAACCTACCGCTCCCGGGTCGGTCGTTGCCCGACCCCATCTCTTGGCTCCCGTCGTCCAGGGAAGAATCTGCGTCCGATGCCGCCGACCCGACCTTTCGGCAAGGAACAAAATCGGCCGAAACTCTTGACAACAGATCGTTAAGAGTTTAATTAAATTCTTTAATACTAAAGTAGCAGCCAACTCAGGAGGTATTATGGTTTATGGTCAGGTGGAAGACCTTTCCCGTCTTCTCAAATCCATATCCCATCCCATCCGGCTCAAGATCCTGTGCCTGCTCCAGGACCGGGAACTGACCGTGAGCGAGATCCGGGAGGCGGTGGAAACCACAGGGGCCAACATAACCCAGCATCTCAATATACTGCGTAACCAGGGCGTGATCTCGTACCGCAAGGACGCCAATTTCATCTACAACAAGATTTCGGACGAGCGGATCACCGAACTGATCAAGACCCTGCAGCAACTGTTCTGTGACAGCCAGGACAAGGAAACCTGAGGCAGGAGAAGAATTACGGAGAATCGAGACCAAGCCCGGCAGGAGCGGCAACACTCCATGCGTCCGGCAGGCAGGCTCCAGCCAGAAATCAAAAGAATAACCAGCATGGCTGGAGCATATTTCGGCACTGTCCAGCCACAACAGATAGCGAAGACTTCGAACCATGAAAATCACCCTGGCAACACCACGCTCTGGGGCGGTTTTCATTTAAACAACAAACATATAAATAACAAACAAGAGGCAGTAGCGATTCATGCATATCGGCAAACGGATGATACAGTTTTCCCTGGACAGACCCCGGGTGGTAACCGCCATCATGGTGCTCATGACCCTGGTACTCGGCGCCCTCATTGTCCGCGTTCATGTGGACACGGATCCGGAGAACATGCTCTCCAAGGACGAGTTTGTCCGTGTTTTCCATGACCGTACCAAAAAGGAGTTCAACCTCTATGACGTGGTCGTGCTCGGCATGGTCAATGAAAAGGATCCGGACGGCGTCTTCAATCCCGACAGCCTGAATAAGATCTATACCCTGAGCAAGTTTGCCGCGACCCTGGCCGATCCGAAAAATTCCCAGCGCCGGGTCGTGGCCCGGGACATCATTGCCCCGGACAACGTGGACAACATCGTCCAGGCAGGCCTTGGCCAAGTTCGCTTCGAATGGCTGATGCCCCAGCCGCCGGCCACCCGGGAAGAGGCCCGCAAAATCCGCGACGCCGCCCTGGACAACCCGCTCCTCAGGGGAACCCTGGTTTCAGAAGACGGCAAGGCCATCGCCATCTACCTGCCCATCACCCAGAAAGATTTCGCCCACAAGGTCCGCAAGGAGCTGCTGAAAAAAATCGCTGCGTTTGACCAGGGGGACGACCGGTTCTACATCACCGGGTTGCCGGTGGCCGAGGACACCTTTGGCAAGGAAATGTTTATCCAGATGGCCATTTCCGCGCCGCTGGCCATGGTGATGATCTTCCTGCTCATGTTTGTCTTCTTCCGCAAGCTGCAGCTCATCGTCTCGCCCATGATCATCGCCATGTGCACGGTGATTTCCACCATGGGGCTCCTGATCGGCACCGGTAACACCCTGCACATCATGAGCTCGATGATCCCGATCTTCATCATGCCCATTGCGGTGGTTGATTCCATCCATATCCTTTCTGAGTTCTTCGACGAATACCAGAACCAGAAGGACCGGCGCAGGACCATCGAACACGTGATGGACCACCTGTTCTCGCCCATGCTCTACACTTCGCTGACCTCGGCCGCAGGTTTCGCCTCCCTGGCCTTCACCCCCATACCGCCGGTCCAGGCCTTCGGCATCTTCGTCGCCATCGGCATCATGCTGGCCTGGCTCCTGACCATCCTCTTCATCCCGGCCTATGTGATGATGATGAAGGAGGAGAGCCTGGAGAACTTCGGGGTCACCGAACCGGTGGACCCGGCCAGCGACCGGTCGCTCATCAACCGTCACCTGCGCTGGATCGGTCGGATGGCCTCGGGCAAACCCTGGCTGGTCATCGGCTTCAATATCGCGGTCATGCTGGTGGGCGTGATCGGCATCACCATGATCCAGGTCAACGACAACCCGGTCAAATGGTTCAAGAAGACCCACGACATCCGGGTGGCCGACAAGGTGCTGAACTCCCATTTCGCCGGCACCTACGAAGCCTACCTGGTGCTCTCCGGCAAGGACCGGGAACTCTCTGTGGCCGACGCGGCCTCCTGGCTCACCACCCACCTCCGGCCTAAACTTGCCGGGATTCCGGACGTCGAGGGCCGGGCCCTGGAGCAGATAGCCCGGAGCGCGGAAGAGGTACAGACCGCCGCCGAACTGGCCGACCGCCTCAGCGACCTGTGGGAGGATGAACTGGACCGGGTGGCTGCGGACGACGACGCGGGCTATGACGCATGGTCCGCCGCCCTGGACAGCCTGGACGCCCTGCGCAACCGGGACCAGATATTCAAACGTCCGGATGTGCTCAACTATATTGCAGCACTCCAGCAGTACCTGGTGGACCAGGGCAATGTAGGCAAATCCAATTCCGTGACCGATGTAGTCAAAAAGGTCCACAAGGAGCTCTTCGAGGGGGATCCGGGCCATTACACTGTTCCCGACACGGTCAACGGCGTGGCCCAGGCCCTGATCTCGTTCCAGAACAGTCACAAGCCCGATGATCTCTGGCACCTGGTGACCCCGGACTACAAACGGGCCAACATCTGGATCCAGCTCCGTTCCGGAGACAACAAGGACATGGAAAAGGTGCTGGTGGACGTGGAGGACTACTTCAAAACCAATCCCCCGCCCCTGGAACTGGAACATAACTGGGCCGGTCTGACCTATATCAACGTGGTCTGGCAGGACAAGATGGTCACCGGCATGCTCAAGTCGTTCCTGTCGAGTTTCGCCGTGGTCTTCATCATGATGACCATCCTGTTCCGTTCCGCGGCCTGGGGGCTTTTGGCCATGATTCCCCTGACCTTTACCATCGGGGTCATCTACGGGGTCATCGGCCTTATCGGCAAGGATTATGACATGCCGGTGGCGGTGCTTTCGTCCCTGACCCTGGGACTGGCGGTGGACTTCGCCATTCACTTCCTCCAGCGGTCCAGGATGACCATGGCGCGGCTGCATGACTGGAAGAAGACGGTTCAGGAGATGTTCGAGGAACCGGCCCGGGCCATCACCCGGAACACCATCGTCATTTCCGTGGGCTTCACGCCGCTGCTGTTCGCGCCCCTGGTCCCGTACCAGACAGTGGGCATCTTCCTGGCCTCCATCATGTTCTATTCCGGCCTGGCCACCATGTGGATGCTGCCGGCCCTGCTCACCGTGCTGCAGGGATGGATTTTCCGCAAGGAACTCAAAAACTCCTGAAAAACAACTGATACCAAGAGGATTACGCCATGCAATACGCTCTCATGCTGCTCACCGCCTTCAGCCTGCTGCTACCCCCTGCCGGGGTACGGGCTGGCGACCTGACCGATGTGGAGGAAATCGTCAACCGGGCTAACCTGGCGGCCTATTATGCCGGCGACGACGGCCGGGCCGAGGTGACCATGACCATCACCGATTCCCAGGGCCGGGTGCGCAAGCGGCAATTTGTCATCCTGCGTAAAGACAAGCAGGACGGTGGAGAACAGTTTTTTTACGTCTACTTCAAAAAGCCAAGCGATGTGCGCAAGATGGTCTTCATGGTCCACAAGCACATCGGCCGCGATGATGACCGCTGGCTCTACCTGCCGGCCCTGGACCTGGTCAAGCGGATTGCCGCCTCGGACAAGCGGACCTCCTTTGTCGGTTCCAACTTCCTCTACGAGGATGTCTCGGGCCGGGGACTGGAGGAGGACGTCCACGAGCTGGTTGAAACAACAGACAGGTTCTACCTGGTAAAAAACACCCCGAAAGATCCGGACAGCGTGGAGTTTTCCGAGTACACGGTCTGGATCGATAAGCAGACCTTCATGCCGGTGAAAAGCGAATATCTGGATAAAAACGGACAGAAGTACCGGGTGGTGGAGGCCCTGGAACTCCGCGACATCCAGGGCTATCCCACAGTGATACGTTCACGGGCCGCCGACCTGGTCAATGGCAGCGAAACCGTGGCCGAGTTTGGCAGGATTAAATACAACATCGGCCTCAAGGACCGGATCTTCACCGAGCGCTACCTGCGCCGTCCGCCACGGGAGGTACGCTGACAGACCATGAAGTACAAGATCCCGATTCTGCTGTTCTCCCTGGTCCTGCTGGCCGGTGGAGCTAAAAACTGTACGGCCGCCGAGACAGCCGGCCTGGCCGAGAGGTTCTACGACCGTTTCGGTATCGAGACCAGGGGCTACCTGGAGGCCCTGGGCGGCCTGCGTACAGACAACGGGGCCGACGAGAAAGACGGCTCTGCCGGCGAGGTGCGGATGCAGCTCGAGCTGAGCGGGGAGATGGGACAAACCCTTTTCACCGTCAAGGGTGACCTGGCAGGCGACGCGGTCAGCGAGGAAATATCCCTGCAGCTGCGCGAGGCCAACATGCTCTTCTCCCCTGCGGACATCATGGATGTCAAGGTGGGCCGCCAGGTGCTAACCTGGGGTACCGGGGATCTGATCTTCATAAACGACATGTTCCCCAAGGACTGGCAGTCCTTTTTCATCGGCCGCGACGACGAATACCTCAAAAAGCCGTCCAATGCCCTGAAGACCAGCTTCTTTTTCGAAGCCTTCAACCTGGACCTGGTGCTCACCCCGCTCCTGGAAGGCTCGGAGTTCATCTCCGGCCAGCGGCTCTCCTACTACAACCCGCTGGCCGGACGGGTTGTCGGCCGGGACATGGTCATGGCAGTGGACGAACCGGAGAGCTGGTTCAGCCAGGGGGAAATCGCCGCCAGGCTGTCGAAACACGTATCCGGCGTCGAGCTGGCCCTGTATGGCTATTCGGGTTTCTGGCAGGAGCCGGAAGGTTTCGACCCGGCCAGAGGCGAGGCCATCTATCCGCGTCTCAACGTCTGGGGCGGCTCGGTGCGAGGGACGATTTTTGGCGGCATCGGCAACCTGGAGGCGGGCTACTACGACTCGGTCCATGACCAGGGCGGCCGCAATCCCCTGGTCCGGCCCTCGGAGTACCGCTTCCTGGCCGGGTTTGAGCGGGAACTGGCGCACGAGCTGACCGGCGGCTTCCAGTATTACCTGGAGGTTATCGACGGATACGACAACTACACCGAAAGCCTGCCGGCCGGAGCGCAGGCCCGTGACGAGCTCCGCCACCTGCTGACCATGCGCCTGACCCGGCTGCTCATGGACCAGAACCTGATACTATCCCTCTTTGTCTACTACTCGCCCTCGGACAACGACGGCTATGCCCGGCCAAAGGCCACCTACAAACTCACCGACCAGTGGCTGGTGGAAGGGGGACTGAACCTTTTCTGGGGCGAGCATGACTACACGTTCTGGGGCCAGTTTCGTGACAACTCCAATATTTACGCCAGGGTACGGTACAGTTTCTGACCAACGATCTGCAACTTGCAACCTTTAACTTTTAAAACTTTTAAATATAACTTCAAGGAGATACATCATGGTAGTCAACGACTGGGTTCACGTATTCGCCGGTTTTTTCATCCTCCTCAGCCTGGCGCTGGGTGTCGATGCAAGCCCGCTCTTTGTGAGCAAGTACTGGCTCTGGTTCACCGCTTTTGTAGGCGCCAACCTCTTCCAGTACGGCTTCACCAAGTTCTGTCCTCTGGCAATTATTCTTAAAAAACTCGGCATTCCGGAAAGCCGAAACTGCTAGTTCCGGCTTTTCTCTTCCTCTCTCTTTCCCCGGAAACCGCTGGGTTTCCGGGGTTTTTCTTTGACATTTCCCGCCTGTACCGCTATGTTTCGAGTTTTGGTCCCCCGTGCCTTATCCGATAATCCTCCCTTGATTTCCGCATGGCCGGGCCGTAACCATCAGCTCGCTTAGGCGTTATGCAACCACTCATTGGCCTGCGGCAGGCAATACCATCCAACAAGTTCTATCCTCCCCGCCTCGATGCGGCCAACAACCTGTTCCGTGACCAGCTGATCCAGGACATCGTCGAGCAGCAGGGACATTTTAAAAAAGTTCTCTTCATCGAGGCCCAGGCCGGACAGGGCAAATCCACCCTGGTGGCCCAGTTTCTCCAGCATGCCGACCTGCCCTTTGCCTGGTACCAGCTCGGTCCCGAGGATTCAGACCCTGTTCTCCTGCTGACCGCGCTGATTGCCGACATCAGCTGGCACCTGCCAGGCTTCAAATCCCCCCAGCTGATGAAGATCATCCGCCAGGGCGAAATCGGCCCCCTGGACATAAAAAGCTGTGTCAATATCCTGCTTGCCGACCTGGACCGATACCTGGCCGGGGAATTCTACCTGGTGTTCGATGACCTGCACCTGATCGAAAACTCACCCCTGTCCAGCACCCTGCTCGATCATCTCATCGACACCTCGCCACCCCATCTCCACTTCATCCTCATGAGCCGCCGACCACCGGTGCTGTCATCCAAGATCCTCCGCTACGGGACCGATGTCTTTTACCTGCGAAACGAAGACCTCAGTCTCTCTCCAGCCGAGGTGGAACAACTGATAACCAGTGTCCTGAAAAAGGAGATTTCCCGCCAGAAAGCCCTCCAGATCCATAATTTCACCGGCGGCTGGATCATGGGCATTCTGCTGGCCGCCCATCCCAGGCATGGTCTTTCCAGTATCCGAAACCGGAGCGACAAACCGAAAAATCCCTCCGCCGGCATGACCAGCGAGCAGATGATCCATTACTTCCGTGACGAGATCCTGGCCAACATCCCCGAAGACATCCACCTGCCCCTGCTCAAGCTCGCCTTTCTCGAAGAAATCCCGGTGGTGCTGGCCGCCCGGATCACCGGCAACCACGATATAGGCGATATCCTGACCCGGATGATGCACGACAATTTCTTTGTCCTGCCCCTGGACGACACCCGCCAGGTCTTCCGCCTGCACCACCTCTTCCAGGAATTTCTCCAGCACCAGGCCCGCAAGATCCTCGGCCAGGAGGAGATCAACAGGACCTACCACGAGGCTGCCAACTTCTACCTGGTTCAGAACCAGGTAGAAAAAGCCCTGAGCTGCTACCTGCGGGCCGGCGACTATCAGGCCATGGAGGAGATCATCAAACTGGAGGGATTGCACCTGCTGGCAAGAAACCGCACCGTCACCCTGCTGACCCTGATCAAGTCCATCCCCGAAAAACACCTGTTTGAGTACGGCTGGCTTACCTTGCTGGGCAGCCTGGTCTTTGCCGACTTTCATCCCAGGAAAATTCTACCCCTGCTGAAGGCGGCCCGGGACCGTTTTACCAGCCAGGAGGACGAGATCGGCGAACTGCTGACCCTTTCCCATCTGCTCTACTATCATTTCGTGGTCTCCGGACTCTACCGCACCGGCTCCGATCTCCTGGAGCGCACAGCCAGGCTTTTCATACGCCACCAGGACCATCTTCCTGTCCATGCCCGGATCATGGTGGCCCGGAACATCGCCGCAGGCTACTCTTTTTTCAACTCTGAGACGGAAAAGGCCAGGGAATACGCGATCATGGCCCGGAACCTGGCCATCCGTCACGACATCCGCAACTGTATCGTCTCCACTCGTTTTGTCTGCGGCTATACCGAGTCCCTCACCGGCAACATGAACCAGCAGCTCCGGGAGATCGAACTCACCTTTCCCATGCTCTACGATCCCCTGGTGGGTCGATCCAACAAGCTGACCCTGCTGGTCCTGCAGCTCAACTTTCTCACCAAGTACGGCCATTTCACCAGCTTTTGCAGCCTGCAGCAGCGTATCCGCCAGGACGTGGATGCGGGCATTGTCGAGCAGACAGTGACCGGCCCTTATTTCTACGTCTGGGGCGCGGCCAATTTCATTGCCCAGGGAAAGAACGACCGGGCCCTGGAACTGCTGCTCTCCGGGTTCGATTCCTCCAACGCAGCCCAGATCCCCCACATGCGCAGCCAGTTTCTCCAGTGGCTGGCCTATCTCCATGCCCTGCTCGGCAACCGGGCAGAGTCCTGTAAATGTGCCCTGGAATCCATGGAGCTGCGCCGGACAGCAGGGGGACCCTTCTACGAGGCCCTCAACCACATTGTCCTCGGGGCCGCCCATGCCCGGCTGGAGATGTTTGGCGAGGCAAAAGAGCTGCTTGAAAAGGGCCGACGCCTGGCCACCACCATTCCCTCGCCCTACCTGCGGGCCGTCTCGCTCATGCACCACGCCTGGATCCATCTCCAGGAAGAGCAGGAAGACAGCGCGGCAACACTGCTGCAGGAGGCCCTGGAACTCATGCACCGCCACGGCTACACCTGTTTCTGGACCTGGGAACCCAGGGCCATGAGGGAACTGCTGCAGTTCGCGGTCCGCCATGACCTGGAAGCGGAGTTCGCCGGCCACCTGGCCCGCGAGCGGCTCGACATCGCCTTTGACAGTCGGGGCAACACCATCCCCCTGCTCCATTTTTCCATACTTACCGCCCTGACCATCCGCCAGCAGGGCCGTGAACTCTATACGGCCCAGTCCTTCACCCCGGCCCAGCGCACCCTGCTGGGCATGCTGCTGGCCAGCCCGCACCGCCAGCTTGGCCAGGAACACATCCAGCTCGCCCTGTGGCCCGACAGCCCGCCGGACAAGGCCAGATCCAAGTTCGATACCCTGCTCATGCGGCTACGCCGGGCCCTGGGCTCTCGCCTCACCGTACCGGTGAAACATTACCTGAGTATGCAAAAAGGTATTCTCAGCCTGGAAAACTGCCGGGTGGACGCCGAGGAGTTCATGCAGCAGGCCTCCACCGGCCTGAGTCTTGTCTCCACGGAAAGCTGGTGGCAGGCCGGCAATGCCTTTGAGCAGGCGCTTGGCCACTGGCCGACCACCACGGACTGTTTCGCCGCCACCATGCCGGGCAGCTACCACGACGGCCTGGTCAACCTGCTGACCCGGATCGGCCGGACCTGGGCCAGCTCGCTCGACACCATGCATCGCAGCCAGGACGCCATCTCAGTCCTGACCAGGATCCTGGCCCACGACCCCATGGATGACCGGCTCATCGCCCTGCTCTACGGGCTCTATATCCGCAACAATGAAATGCTCAAAGCCAAGGAACTGCTCATTGACTACCGCCAGACCCTGCGCGATCTCGGGTACGACCAGGACCAGATCGACGACCTGCTCTTCGGTGTGGTTTCCAGAGGATAGGCCCCGGTGACCGCCCGGCACCACCGGTCACCGGATCCCGACCGGAAAGCGGACGGTATCTGTTACCTATCTGGCCTGAAAAAACGCAGCCGGTTGGCATTGGTGACCACGGTCACCGAGGAAAGGGCCATGGCGGCCGAGGCGAACATGGGCTGGAGCAGCCAGCCGGTGAAGGGATAGAAGACTCCGGCAGCCAGCGGAATGCCCACGACATTATAGATAAAGGCGCCAAAGAGGTTCTGCTTTATATTGCGGATGGTGGCGCGGGAGATGGAGATGGCGATCCAGACCTGGGCCAGGGAATCCCGAGCCAGGGTGATATCGGCATTGTCGATGGCCACATCCGTGCCCGAACCGATGGCGAACCCGGTATCGGCCCGGGCCAGTGCCGGGGCGTCATTGACCCCGTCCCCAACCATGCCCACCCGGTAGCCCTGCTCCTGGAGCGCCTCGACCACGGCCAGCTTATCGGCCGGCATCACCTCGCTGTGGACCTCGGAGATACCCAATTCCCGGGCCACGGCCTCGGCGGTGACCCGGTTATCGCCGGTACACATCACCACCGTAACCCCCTTTTTCTGCAACGCCTGGACGGCGCCCCGGGAATCCTCCCGCACAGGATCGCGCAGGATCAGCAGGCCGAGAACCCGCCGGCTTTCGGCCAGCCATATGGGGGTCCCCCCGGCCGCTGCCTCCCGGCGGGCTGTTTCCTCCAGGTCTCCAGGCAGGGGAAGGTCCTGATCGCGCATGAAGAGGTGGCTGCCGAGCAGACAGGTCCTTCCCTGGATCTCACCCTGCACTCCCCGACCGGCAACGGCTGAAAAGTTCGTAACCGGCGCATTCTGGTTCTCCTCCCCTTCTCCGGCCCGGATAATCGCCTCGGCCAGGGGATGTTCGGATCCCTTTTCCAGGCTGGCGGCCAAGGAAAGAATGGTTTCCCTGGCTACCCCCGGCACGGGGAAGACATCGGTGACCTCGGGCCGTCCCAGGGTCAGGGTCCCGGTCTTGTCCACCACCAGATGCGTCAGCGTGGCCGCGCTCTGCAACCCGTCGGAGTTGCGGATAAGTACGCCCAGCTCGGCGGCCCGGCTGGTTCCCACCATGATGGCAATGGGCGTGGCCAGACCGAGTGCACAGGGACAGGCAATGACCAGGACGGCGATACCGGTGGTCAGGGCATAGGCCAGCCTGGGATCGGGAGCCACGGCCAGCCAGACCAGGAAGGTGAGGATGGCAAGAACGATCACCACCGGCACGAACACCGATGACACCCGGTCCGCCAGCCGGCCGATGGGCGGTTTGGACATCTGCGCCCGCCGGACCATGGTGATGATATGGGCCAGTGTGGTCTCATCTCCCGGTCGGGTGACCCGCAGGACAAAGGAACCGGACCTGTTCATGGTCCCGCCGGTCACCGGATCGCCGACCCCTTTCTGGACCGGCAACGGCTCACCGGTAAGCATGGACTCGTCCACCGTGGACCGCCCCTCCACCAGCTCGCCGTCAATGGGTATCTTTTCACCGGGCCGCACCCGGATCAGATCTCCGGGACCAAGCAGGGATACGGGCACGATCTTTTCCCGTTCACCCCGCACCACGGCCGCATCTTTCGCCCGCAGCCCGACCAGCGAACGGATCGTCTCGCTGGTGGTGCGCTTGGCCCGGATCTCCAGGGCATGGCCGAACTGGAGAAAGGCGAGTATCATCACCGATGCGTCCAGGTAGAGATGACTCTCGCGGCCGGGGATGAAATCCGGATTGATGATGATAATCACCGAGGCAATCCAGGCGGCCGCCGTACCCAGGGCCACCAGGGTATCCATGTTGGCGCTCCGGTGGCGGGCCTGCTTCCAGGCCGAAACATAGTACCGGCGGCCACTGAAATACATGGTGGCCAGGCAGACCAGGGCCATTCCACCCCAGAACAACTGGTTATCGCGGACAGGGGGGAAAAGCCCGCTCATCTTGCCGGCCATGAGACCAAAGCCCACCAGGGCCGCCACCAGGGCCCGCTGCCATGAGCGGCTGATCTCGCGCCGGGTCTCCCGGGCCTCCCGGGCATAGGGGTCTTCCAGTTCCTCCTCGATCCGGGCCTGGATTCCATTATCCTCCAGCAGAATCAGGAGATCGGCCGGGTGGAGGGTGGTACGGATCCGGAGACCCTGTTCGCCGACCTCCACTTCGGCCCCGGGATCCCGGTCCAGGACCAGTTGCCGGGCCGCATCCCGGCGGGCGGGATCGGCCGGAAGAAGAAAAAAAGTGTCTGGGCCAGACCTGGCAGCCAGGGCCGCCTCATATCCCTGGTCCCGGATTGCCTGGACCACGGCGCCGGGATCACCACCGGTTACCCGGGCCCGCTTTTCCACCAGGTTGACGCTCACCCCGCTCACACCCGGGACCGAACGGGCCGCCGCCTCCACTTTGGCCACACAGGCGGCGCAGGTTATATCCCGAACCTCTATTTCATAGCTCCCATCATCGTCTGCCTTCCCGGTACCGGTGGCCAGGATGGCATCCCCCCCGGCCGGTTCGGCCGCGTAGCCGTGTTCACGGATGACCTGGAGCACCTCATCGAGGTTACCGCCTTGAACAAAAACCTTTTTCTCCACCAGATTGACCGCCACCTCCCGGACTCCGGGGACCGAGCGGACCGCCTGCTCCACCTTGGCCACGCAGGCGGCACAGGCCATATCCGAGACAAGAATCTCGTATTCCCGCGCCGCAGACCGGGCAGAACCGTTACCGGAAAGAGAAGACGGTCCAGACGCCGGTTCCCCCATTTCCTTCAGGGGATGGGCCTCGTAGCCGGCCGCGCTGACTGTCCGGGCCACCTCACCGGGATCACCGCCCAGGACCAGCAGGGAGCCTTTTTCCAGATCGACCTCGGCCCGACGGACGCCGGGCACGCTCTTTGCCGCTGTTTCCACGCTCTGCCGGCAGTGGCTGCAACTCATGCCTGCCACCGAAAACAGGTGCATGTCGGGTTCCCTGGTCTTTTCCATAATCTCCGTGGTCTCCTGGCTTTCTACCATGGTTTTTCCCCGAATCCGTGACGGAAAATTATCATTTCCCTGCTATCTATCTTGAGTCACTATTAAAAATAAAAATAATCAGAGGTGTTCCTTTTCACCCATAACAATGGAGCCGCCCTTCGGGAGCTGTACTTTCGCCGCATCCGCTGCGTCATCAACCCCTTGATAGAGCGTCACTCTAATCAATAGGCCTCTTCCTTGCGTATACGTATACGGCGAAATTCCAGCTTCACGGACTCAGGATATTTTCCTAAATCGGCAGGATATGGACCTCTTCCCGCACCGGATGCATTCCGTCGATCACCAGTCCCTGGCGACCGTCAATGGAAATGGGATCGCCGAAACTGATCCGGTGGTTACCGATCTCGCAGTACTCCCTGGACTCATAGACCTGGAGGTCCCGGCAGCCGACCACGCAGGTCTTTTCCAGCCGGGTGGCCACCACCGAGGCGTGAGAGGTCTGGCCGCCGCGTGAGGTGAGCAGCCCGTCGGCCAGGGAGATCTCCCGGATATCCTCGGGCACCGTATCCTGGCGGATGAGGATGAGCGGGGTTTCCGGGTCCCGGGCCCGAAGCTGCCGGATGTTGTCCTCGGTAAAAACCGCCCGCCCCGAGAGAGCTGATCCCGAAACCCCGATACCCTTGCCCAGCAAGGCCTTTTTCAGCGATTCCGTCTCCTCGAAGACCTTGAACCGTTCCTTTTTCTTGATGGTTATCATGTCCCGGGTCTGGAGGATGTAGAGATCATCGGGGGAGGGACTTTCAAAGGTGAATTCGATCTCCTGGGGGTTCCACTCCTTGGTGTAGACCAGGTCCCTGGCGATCTCCAGCAGCCGGGCGTAAATCTCGGGGAACCGCCGCTCCAGGGAATTTTCCACCGACCGGCCGTCCAGCTTGGCCTGTTCCACCGACACCGGGTAGCTCGTGACCAGGCCGGAGACGATGTCCTCGCCCTGGTCGCCGGGCGCATAGTCGCCCCACAGGGCCACCCGCCGCACCTTGCGATAGGGATGGGCGGTAAAGAGAACCCCCGAGCCCGCCTGGGGCCCCAGATTACCGTAGACCATGGCCTGGACGATCACCGCCGTGCCCCAGTCGTCGGACACATCCATGATCCGGCGGTAGTCCCGGGCCTTTTCCGTATTCCAGGACGCCAGGACCATCTCCACCGCCTCGATAAGCTGCAGCCAGGGATCATCGGGCACCTTGAAGCCGCTCCTGATCACCCGGTCGCGGTAGCAAAGAGCCAGCTCCCGCATCTGGTCGTCCGAGAACTCCCGTTTGAGGTGGACGCCGTATTTTTCCTTGTGACCGTTCATAATCTCCTGGAACACATCCCGGCCCATGCCCTGGGCCATGGCCCAGGACTGGAGAAAGCGGCGGAAATTATCCCAGATGAAATAGGCCTGGTCGGGATGGAGGCTGACAAACTCCTCCACCATGTCCTCGTTGAGGCCCACGTTATGGATGGTGGTCATCATCCCGGGCATGGACATGGCAGAACCGGAACGGACCGAGAGCAGCAGCGGCTGATCCGGATCACCGAAGGTTCTACCGGTGCGCTCCTCGAGCTCATTGATGGAGTCGCGCACCCTCCGCATGAATTCGTCCCGGGCCCGGCCAAACCGCTGAACCGCGGGCCAGCAGCGGAAGATCTCGGTGGTGATGATAAAGGCGGGCGGCACCGGCTTGTGATCATTGGCCAGTACCATCAGGTTAAACCCCTTGTTGCCGAGATGGATCAGGTTATGGGTCCGCAGGTTCTCGTTGTAGAGCGAGCTGATGGTTTTTTCCGGGTTATAAGTCATGAGCAGATCCAGGGACTGCTCGTCGAGGATATCCTTCTGGGCCTCCATGGTCTGGATGATCCGGAGAATGAAGTTGTCCAGGTGCTGGAGCCCGAAGGTGGAAGCGATCAGGTCACGGAAAAAGGACTCGGACAGCCGGTGAACGCTTGCGACCAGGTCTTCGTCGTCCCACAGAGAACGGTAGCGGGTCAGGAGGTTTTCCTTGCCTATCTGCGGGATGATGATCGAGAGGTTGTTCTGGTGTACATTGGTGTAGTAGGCGTAGATGATGTCCTTGACCCCCTCGGACAGACCGCGGACAATGTCCAGGTGCTGGGTGTAGGTGAACCGCTTGATACCGATGGAGGAGGAGAGGAGGCTTGCGTAGGTGTCGAGCCTCCGGCTGGTGATGCCGTCCACCTTGAGGGCCCGCAGGTAGAGGCGAAGGCAGCGAACGATACGGAAAAAGGTGGCCTGGGTGATGAATTCCAGGTTGATGGTCTGGGAGAGTTTTTCCAGGTAGATGTTGGCCAGGTTCTCCAGCCGGAAGGTCAACCCCAGGGCATCGAACTTGCGCTCGGAATAGCGGCCGTACACCGACGGGATGTCCACGGCGATATGGCGCTTGTAGTATATCTCCTCGCGCGGCTCGAACCGCTCCGGACTGAGGATGATCTCCTTGAGACGCTCCAGATGGGTGAGCAGGGCATCGAGACAGTGGTAGGCGTCGCAGTTGTCCAGGATCTCCAGCAGGTCCTCCATCTCGGGAAAACCTGACCGGGCCGCATGGCGCAGCTGGTTCCGCAGTTCCTGCATGCCCAGATTGTACTTCTGGTGCAGGAGCTTGAACATCCGGACCAGGAGTTCAAACCGGCGCCGCTCCACCGCTCCGATATCCTGCTGCTGTTCCAGCCAGGACCACCGCTTCTGATCCTGCCACTGGAGGAGATCCTGCATGGAGTCAAAACGCAGCTCCCGGCGGATTCGCAGGGTCAGCCGGTGCATGTCATCGACAAAGGGGCCGCTGGTTTCCACCTGGCTGAGCACCTCGTCGGGCAGAAACGGCCGCAGGACCTTTTTGTCCAGGGTGGACCAGAAGGTGAAGATGGCCTTGATGAAGTCGACGATGAGGTTGGAGGACTCCACATGGCTCTGCTTGCGGAGAAAATGAATCAGCCGGTCGCGCCGCTTGTGGACCTCGTCGAGCTCGGTGGAGACCTCGCGCAGCTCGCCCTCGGCCCCGATCTCGTTGAAAAAGACCGGCATCAGCTTGGTGAACTGCTTGGCCAGGTTGTAGATCGGGGAGATGGGGTGGTTGAGCAGCTCGGTGATATCGCGCTGGAAGAGGTCGGTATCCTTGACGCAGGTTCCGGAGAGCTTGATATTGATGATCAGGGCGGAAAACAGGGTGGAGCACCACTTGGGCTCCTGCATGATCAGGTTCAGCCAGACCCGGATATTGGCCAGGTGGGCCGGGTTGGTGATCGGCTGCCAGTCCTCGTCCACCCCCCGGACATTGGCATACTGGAACCCGAAACGGACCGCTTCCCACAAAAACGCCTCCACCAGGCGCGAGTTGCCGCGTTTGAACACCTCGCCGCCGATAACCTGGATACACTGGAGCGAAGTGTGCGGGTACTTGCGGACATTGGCCTTGAGCAGTTGAAAGGTGGTGACAAAAAACTGCTCTATTTCCTCAAACGACTGCTTCCGGATGAGCTGAACCAGAGAGCGGTTTATCTCGCGCAGGGTCTCCTCGTGGATCAGGTAGAGTCCGGCGGTATCCATGATCCGAAAGAGAAAGACCAGTTTCCGGTTCTCGATAAAGGCGCGTCCCTGCTCATCCCCGGGCAGTTCGCGGGCCAGACGCCCGGGAATGGCCCGGTAAAGCCGGACGATATCCATATGATTGGGCAGTTCGAGGATGGCCCGCAGGGCCGCCAGGGGATCCGGGTCGATATCGATCGCCTCCAGAGTGGCCAGGTGGCGGCGCATGGTATCGTGGGATATGGCCTCCAGCAGCGAGCCCGCCTCCCAGTTGTCGCAGAAGCTGCCGCACTGATTGATGAACCACGGCTGCGGATCCTCTTCGCTGAGCCAGTAGCGGTAGTTGAGCTGCAGCACCTTTTTCATCAGCCGGGCCATGGGCGCATAGTCGAAATCCACGCCCCCCTGGCCGGCGAACGAGACCAGGCGCAGGGCCATCTTTTTCATCGGATGATGTCCCTGGACCATGTACATCATCACCTCGGGGCTCAGGATCTGGTCCAGTTGTTCCAGCTTCTTGAAATAGCTGTTGAGCACCTCCTGGTAGCGAGCCAGGCCCGGCGGGTCCATGGCGGTGAGCAGCTTGTCGGTATAGGCGAGCATTGCCTCCATGATCTGCCCGGCCAGCTTGCCGTAGCGGCGACTGTCGGCCAGGGCCTCGAGAAAGATGGAGGTGAAGAGAGCAAAGGCCTGCGGTCCCTGCCCGTGTTTCTGGTAATGGACCAGATTCTTGAGCACAAAGGCACGCAGCTCCGGGATGATCAGGGTCCAGTTGCGGTAGGGATGGCTGATCTCGTAGAGCAGATTTTCCAGTTTACCCGATATCCCATGGTACCTGCGGACAATGTCGAGCAGGACCTGGTATTCCGGCCTGATGGTCACCTCGCCGGCGGTCTCGGCCAGGTTGGCCTTCAGGGCATCGGATTCTATGGGGTCGGGGACAAGCGGTGTATTCATGTGTCACCTGAGCGTGCATATAGAGGCAGGAAGATAGACAGACGACAGACCTTCTGAGTGTATCACACTTCCTGCCCCCGGGGCAATCGCATCTTCAGGTGCGCCACCGATCCGTGGCCGGACCGTTCAGGGCCTGATTGCCCGGACCCGGCCCTTTTTCTTCGGGATATAGCGTCGCTCCGGATCGCAGTTATCATCCAGCTCCCAGGTTCCAACCCGGCCGTCCTGATCCGGCTCATCGGACCAGTAAGTGCCGTCAACCTGGAAATCACAGTCACCGTTCTGGTGAAGGTCAAAAATCATGTAAAGTTCGTAGAGCTCTGTCACCGTGGGCAGGCGCCAGTCGGAGTAGCCCGCAGTCATGAGGCCGGCGACATGGGCCTGGGCCTGTTCCAGAGACCTGAAGGTCTTACTTGCCTCGACCTGCCACATTTTTCCGCTCCGGATATCGACGCAGGCGCCATTGCCCAAATCTTTGAGACGCTGCCCCGAGGGCAGGGACAAGCCGGTCACCTGCGGCGACGAAGGTGCGCTGCAGCCAGCCAGAGCGAACGAGAGTACCAGTCCGGCCAGGATCGTGTACAGTTTCATAAAAACATCTCCCAGGAAGTGCGTTGCGGAACCCCGGGTCAAGGATCCCTGTTGTACCGGAGCCCTGACCGGGCAGCGGCAGTCTATCTTTCAAGCCCCAGCAGGGCCCGAACCGCCAGGATACAGTCTTCCAGTCCGGACCGGTTCTTGTAGACCCGGGAAATCATGATACCACCCTCCATGATGGCCACCACGGCGGTGGCCAGGGCCGGGGGAGGTATGCGACTGGCAAGGAGACCGTCCTCGCAGGCCTGCCGGAGATTCTTTTCCAGCAGATCGCTCCAGGAGGAAAACACCTCGCGGATTATCCCGGCAAAGCGGGAGTTCGTGTCCGTCATCTCCAGGGCCGTATTGCCAAACAGGCAGCCACCGACGAAATTCGCCTCCTGCATCAGATCCATGATCACCCTGCAGGAGTTGACCACCCGGGACAGGGGATCTTCGCCCTGGAGGGATTCTTCCAGAATCTGGAAAAACTCGTCCCGGGCATCAAGGAGCACCGCCAGACCCAGGGCCTCCTTGCTGGGAAAGTGGTAATAGAGGTTCCCTTTCTTGACCCCCGTGGCCTCGATGATGGCATTGATGCTGGTGTTCTGGAAACCGTGGAGGGTGAAGAGTCTCCGACTCTGCCTGATGATATGTTCGCGAGTGACCTCGCCTTTTCGTTTCTCATTCATTTTTTTACCAACCGTTTGGTACAAAATAAGCCCAACAGGAATAAGAAGTCAAGAACTATTCCTGAAACCAGGGACGAACGGATGATCTGGCGTCCACAGCCGGCAGTCAGGCCCGGAGCAGGGGTATCCAGGGCCACCCGGGTCAGCGGGCCAGGACCCGACGCATTGCCCTGCCCAGCTCCTCCAGGGTATAGGGCTTGGCAATAAATTCGCACACGCCGAGCTCGAGAGCCCTGGTTACTTCACTGTCTTCAGCCAGGCCACTGGCGATCAGGGCTTTCTGTTCCGGATAGAGTTCCCGTACCTTTTCATAGGTCTGCCGACCGTTCATGCCCGGGACATCATCATGTCAAGCAGCAGGACATCGACCGGATGGTCCTGTATCCAGGCAATGGCCTCTTCTCCGGAAGAAGCCGTATGGACGGTGTACCCCAGTACGGAGAGCATTTTTCGGACCATGATCCGCTGTTCCTCGTCGTCATCCACCACCAGTACCGTTCCGCTGCCCCGGATGTTTTCCAGAGAATCTGGTCTCTCCGTGCCAGCGGGTCGGTCAGCCTCCTCCCGGTGCGCCGGGAGGTAGATGGTGAAAACCGTCCCCTTCCGGTCGCTGTTCACGGTGAGCAGACCACCATGCTCCTGGACCGTGTTCCAGACAATGGACAATCCCAGTCCGGTGCCGGAATGCCCCAGTTCCTTGGTCGAATAGAACGGCTCAAAGATATGCGGTAGATGCTCCGGCCTGATGCCCGGGCCGGTATCCCGGATCTCAAGAACCACAAACTCGTCGGCGGTGATCTCCTCGTCGGCCTGCGGTGGCCGGCCCGCATGGTTGTAGGTACGGATGGAAACGGTCCCGGGGCCATTCAGGGCCTCCATAGCATTGCCGACCAGGTTCATCAGGATTTTGAGGATATGGGTGGCCGAACAGCGACACGACCAGCAGTCCCGACCAAGCTCGACATTGACCGTCCCCTCGGGACACCGGGAACAGAGCTCGGCATACTCCGGCGAGGCAATGTACTCCTGCACAAGGCTGTTAATGGAGACGATCTCTTTTTCCAGGGCAATGCCCCGGGCCATGGTCAGCAGGTCGGCCACCACGTCAGCGGCGTGCTGGCCTGCCTGTTGAAGTTTTGTCAGCAGCTCCTGGACCTCGCAATCATCGGGAAGCTTGAGCCGCAGCAGTTCCGGATAATTGATCACCCCGGAAAGGATATTGTTCAGATCATGGGCCACCCCGCCGGCCAGCAGACCGATGGCCTCCAGTTTCTCGGCCCGGCGCAGTTTCTCTTCCGCCTCTTTCTGGGCGGTGACATCCCGGCCGATGAACAGGACCCCGGAAAAACTTCCTTCCTGGTCAGTCATGGTGGATATCTGGGCATCGAGGATATAATCCCCGTGCTGGAGCTGGAACTGGCAGGAGGCAAACTCGGACAGGCCGTCCATGACCTTTTCCAGCATGGAGGAGACCCCGCTTCCATGCCTTGAGAGAAGGGCCCTGATGGACTGACCGATAATCAGATCCGGCGGATAGCCAAGGAGGCGTTCCACCGCGGGATTGCAGTAGGTTATGGTCAGGGTGTCGTCCGTGGCGACAATGGCGGTGTTTCTCGACGCCTCGAGGATGGATTGCAGATAGAGAAGATTCTTCCGTGCCTGCTGTTCCACGATCTTTCGCTGATTGATGTTACGGGCCACATGGACCGCACCGATGAACCGGTTGTCATCGTCATACAGCGGCGACAGGGTTACGTCGAAATAACACCCCAGTCTTTCATACAACATCTCCTGGCTGCAGACCTTGTGATCTGCCTGCACTGTTGTGTAAGGACAGAATTCTGGTTTTTCCTCCTGGCCGCAGAACAGCTCGTAACAGTATCGTCCCAGAACTTCCTCCATGGCAAGCCCCATTGCTTCCGGCAGCCGCCTGTTGGCTCGGACAATACGGCACTCCCGGTCCAGAATGCTGATAAATTCAGGGACCGCATCAACGGTCCGCTCCCATTCTTTCTCAGCCCTGCAAGCTGCGGCCTCTGCCTTTTTACGGCTGACGATCTCCGCCACCAGGGAACTGCTGATCCTGCCAAAACGGAGATAGAGAACAAGCAGGACACAGGTGGCCAGGGAAAGAAGAATTACCGCCGAGCGGCGGAAAAAGGCAGCTCGCTGCTGAAGGAAGGGTGATATGTCCTGCAGGGCGACAATCCCGCCCACCGGAAGGCCCTGGTAGTTCCGGAACAGGAAATGGGCGTGGAGCAGATAGGTCGTACCATCGATAACAAGCTGCTGGTCCCCCCTGTCCAGGTGCAGGGTGGTCGGCAGCCGGCTGAAAATCTCGTGGTTGCGGACCTGAAGGGAGAATCCCCCAAACCGCTTGAGGCCGGAGACGACCGTGGAGGACGTGCTCTCCACCAGGTCGGAGCGAAAAAAAACAGACACCGGAGCATTGATCTTTTTGCTCAAAAGGTCAAGAAACTGGCAGGCCTTGATTTCATATTCCAGCGCCCCGATATAGGTGTCACGATAAAAAACCGGTTGGACAATGCGGTAGACCAGGCCCTGTGGGCCAAGTTCATAGCCCGCCTGCTGGGTTCCCTGATGGTTGACCGCCACCAGCACCGGTCTTTTCTCCCTCTGATCATCGCCAAACAGAGACGGATTGTCCATACGGAGAAACACCGTACCATCAGGCAGGTAGAAGTACATGCCCACGAAAAGACTGTTCTGGGCCCGCAGAGCGGTATAGCCGGGCAAGACCCTGCGGTAGAGCAGATCACGGTCACGGGCGGCAAAGGCGGCGATAATGCCCGGCGAGTTGGCCAGCAGCTGACTGATTTTTTCACCAAACGGTATAAAGGAGAGTTCCTCCACCGCATCAATCGCCTCATTGAACTTATTCTCGGTCACCTCCACCACCAGATCAAGAAGCCGGTCATAATGGTTCTTTCCCTGGTAGAGATAGATGGCTGAGAAAAAGAAGAAGGTCAGCCCGACAAAAAAAATTACCCTGTAGCGCTCACTCATTGGCAACCACAACAGTGATGATCATGACGCCCTCCTGAAAGCGGCCCGGGCAGAAGGGAACCATAACGAGCATCCCCTGGTTTTCTCCCCTTACATGGTAAATTTTTGCTCAGCGAACGCTGATCTTCAGCCTTCCTTGGAGCAGACTGACGGCGATCTCCTGAGTGTTGGCGGCCTGTTCCTCCATGGCTGCGGAAGCGCTGCCCTGGTCACTGGCCCATCCGGGTGGACCCCGGTCAAAGAAGAAAATACTTTCTGACAAGACAGTGACGTATCCATGGGCCGACTTCCTTGCCCGAACTGCCTCTGAACGAACTTGCCCGGATCGGGCAAAGAAACATCACAAGGAAAGACTGAGAGTGGTGCGGCAAGCGAACGGATGGTACCAAGGCTTCATCAGATCAAACCTCCTTCCTGTGGCGGGATCCCCTGTGCTCCTTTGCCTGCCATCCATCGACTGCCCCTTTGGGGCATACCGCCCCCCTGACATGCTCCAGGTTCAGGGTCCAACAAGCTTACAAAATGGTCAACAATGTTTAATTACGATGAAAATACGGCAACAAACACCGTAGTATGCATATTAACTATTGAATATCATGAAAATAAATATGATGGTTTCAGGAGGAAAAGGAAGAGAGCAGGTATGTCCTGAGGTTGATTTTTTTATTTCTAAGCCCCAGTTTCTTTCTCAGGCTGTAGCGATAGGACTCCACTGACCTTACCGAAATATTGAGCAAATCGGCAATCTCCTTGTTGGTTCGCCCCTGCATGACCAGGTCGGCCAGCTGGATTTCCCGTGGGGTAAGATTCAATGCCGGCGATTTCAGATCCTGTATAAAAGAGGAGCCAATGGTGTCGATATGCGTGGCGATGATATCGAGGCAATAATGATCCTTTTCCGATAACTTGCTGCGCAGAAGTTCAAGATAGGGCAGAATTCGTTCCTGGAGATTGGTGGCGATACGCTGCTCCATTACTTTCTGAACCGCCTCGTTACGCTCCAGGAGCACATCGATGGTTGTCTTGACCTTATTGATCAGTTCATTTTTTTCCTGGATTTCCTCATGGAGTCGCTGGCAGCAACGGGACTCGGCCCGCAGGGCTATTTCGGCCTGCCGTGCGCTGGTTACGTCCCGGCCGAGGATAATGAGACGCCGGCGGCGACCGTCAGGATGAAAAAGCGGCATACGGACCACCTCAAAAAATTTTTTCTCCCCATCTGGCATTGAAAAAATCTCTTCACTGAGATCCAGTTCCTCCTTCTGCCAGGCCCTTTCATCCGCCACTTCCCAGACCCGCAGGGTCTTGCGGCAGAAATCGTTTTCACCTGCCAGTTCGGTCGCTCTTTTACCACTGTACTCCACACTTTCCAGACCAAAGAGCCGCAGACAACTTGTGTTGGCAAGCAGCCAGCGCCCTTCCCCGTCCTTGAAACAGATGATATCTGGCGACAGGTTGATCAGAGCAAGAAACGGCTCATGATCACTGAATCTTCTCAGGCGCCCCTGCATGTGTTCCGTCCTTACCCCATCCTTGAGCAGAGGGGGGCGTGCTGCAAGGGTCCCGTTCTCGTTTCTCAGGAAAGAGGGCGATGGTTTCTGTTTTTTATCGCTCTTCACAACCACAAATTCAGAGTCACTCAAGGTCCGCGGATAGCCTGTGACCATGGCTGTCGGACAGTTAGTTTTTCAGGACAGAGGCCGTTTTCCCAGAAGGGAAACCCCATCCTGCAGGACAACATGGAAACAAACCGTGAGGAAGCAACGTGTCCAGGAGGAAAAACAGGTTCTCGGTGGAGTCAGAAACCCAAGCCAGGTACCTGACCCACAGTCACAGGCACCACGGCCAGTGGGATCGGAGGGAAGAGGAGGACCGTCAGGGCGGCTCAAGAGAGGTTCTTCGATACCCCGAGGCCGAGAAAAACGACGCACTGATTTCCATGGCAGACCCAGGAAGGGGGCCGACCGATAATTTTCCATCACCTATGTATATCGTACCACCCGGACCAGCAGTCCAGTTTCTGCACTGTCCGGGTGGATCTTCACCACAGCGGAAGACAGGCAACCGTCCGGCTTCCAAGGCGAACCGGAATCCTGCTTTCAGAAAACAGGCGGCCCATGCCCGACAACAACTTTCCCGCCCCTGGCGGCAAAGCCAGAAGGCGGAGCAGCTGGTGCCCTTCCTTGTGTCAGACCGCTCCTGATATCTTGGGCTCAACTACCGACTTTCGCGCATAAACGGCTGGGGGGATACGTGAGATTCTGCTTCCTGTTCTGTTGTCCTGTCCCCACGATAACATTTCTGAAATTCGCGAAAGACATTACTACTGTAGGGGAAAAAGTCAACACAGGTAAATCACGCCATAACTACGGTACAGGAAACCGTAGTCACACCCTGTGATCATCGGGAAGAATCTGAAGGGGAAGTTGCTTGGGAAACAGAAAAAAACTCCCTGTCTGGCCGGAGGAATCCGGACAGAAACAGGGAGAATACAGGATGGCAACAGAAACAGGCCTCGGGACTGTTCAGGAACTGACCACGCGACGGCGCCTGACGATGGTGCCCTGTTTTTTCCTGCCGGGCCGGGCCGGCCTGGTGGTGCGTCCACGGGAATCGGTACTGATGGTGACCTGGATCTTCTTCCCCTCGACGATCTGACCACTCAGGGTGGTAACGATAACATCGGCAAACCGACTGTCCGCCTCGACCATGGCACTGTCACCCCGAACTTTGATCCGGCCGATATCGATATTTCTGGTCTCCCGGTTGGCATTGAACATGCCGATGAGCCGCTGAGGGTTCATGCCATGCCTGGCCCCTATATTGATCTTGAACCCGGTAAAACGGGTACCGGTTCCCCGGCCCGTGGAGCGTTGGGTACCGGCTCGCTGCCCCTTTCCGGGACCAGTGGAGCCGAGCTTGTTCAGGTCCGGAGCCTTGCCATAGGTTTCCAGAACGTCCTTGAACTGCAGAGCCAGAAGGCGCCTGACCAGTTCCTCCCGGTCAAGGCCAGCGAGTTTTGCCGATATAGTGTCCAGGTAGGGAGCGAGATGGTCCGGGGTTTCCATATCGCGCAGAGTGTCCAGCAAGGCGTGGATCCGCTGGTCGCAGATGTCTCGTCCCGTCGGTACCTGCTGCTGTTCAAAAACACGTCCCAGCGATCGCTCCAGGTTCCTGATCCGGTTCCTTTCATGGCCCAGGACAAGGGCGATTGAAACCCCCTGCCGCCCGGCCCGACCGGTCCGGCCGCTGCGATGGTTGTAGGAGGCGGTGTCGGTGGGCAGATTGTAATGGATCACATGGTTCAGGTCGGCAATATCAACCCCCCGGGCCGCCACATCGGTGGCCACCAGAATACGCACGCTCCGGGCCCGGAACCGGCGCATCACCTCTTCCCTCTGGGACTGGGACAGGTCACCATGCAGGGCTTCGGCCCGCAGCCCGTCACCGACCAGCGCTTCGGCCGTGGTCCGGGTGTCGTTCTTGGTCCGGCAGAAAACGATGCCGTACATATCGGCCCGACTGGCGATGAGCCGCTGAAGGGCCGCATAGCGGTTATGGGAGGCGATGACGCAGAACTGATGGCGGATGGTGTCCACCCCGCCGTTACGGGGTCCGATGAGTATTTCCGAGGGCTCCTGCATGTAGCGACCAGCCACCTTGCGGACCACCGATGACATGGTGGCAGAGAAAAGCAGGGTCTGGCGAGCCACCGGTATGGCCTTGAGGATGGAGGTAATCTCGTCCAGAAAACCCATCTGCAGCATTTCATCCGCTTCGTCCAGGACCACCCGGCTGATCATGGCAAAGGAAACCGCGCCCCGGTCAAGCAGGTCCCGCAGCCGTCCGGGGGTGGCAACCACAATCTGAGCGCCGCGGCGCAGACCATCGCGCTGCTGGCCCATGGGCGCGCCACCGTAGACCGGTTGCACCTTTATGCCATTGAGCTTGCGGCCAAAACGGGACAGATCGGTGGCCACCTGCAGACAAAGTTCCCGGGTCGGACAGAGAACCAGGGCCTGGGGCTGGCGGTTCTGCACATCCACCAGCTGGACCAGGGGAATGCCAAAGGCGGCGGTCTTGCCGGTCCCGGTCTGGGCCAGACAGATGCGATCGGTGTCCCCGGTGAGCAGGGCCGGAATGACCTTTTCCTGGATCGGGGTGGGTGCGGTGTAGCCGAGTTCGGTAAGAACGGCAGCGATTTCCGGCAGGACACCGATTTCTGTAAACAGGTTCATGGATACTCCTTGTAAAAAAAGATTGCTGGTGGCATCCATGTCGGTCTCAAGACAGAAAACAGCCCCCTGTTGCCGCCCCGGTCCGTTCCGACGGAACACAGGTCACCGGCGAACCAGAAAGATATCCGGAAGACATCTTCAGGCCAGGTTTCTTCGGGTCCCGCGGGCGGCCGGCAGCAAGGCCAACGGCCGGAAACGATCTGATCCAGGGACAGGGTAGTCCTGCAACCGGGAATATATCACGGGATATGGTCTGTGTGGGAGAAGTAGAGATAAAACCCCGCTGATTCGTGCGGAATTTCCAATCAGATGATACTGCGCACAGGTTCGAGGCTGGTCGCCTCCCCCTGACGTTTGTGGATGCGATGCCGATGCAGGCTACTCTATACAAGCTGAGAATGCAAGCTCTCTTGCCACAGGGATCGCCCGACACTGGCCACGATCGGCCTGGGGAGGAGTCCTGAACTAAAAAAGCTCCCTGGCGGCCATGGCCGCCAGGGAGCCTTTTCAGCCCATGACCATCCCGAACAACAGGATGGCTCTGTGGTTCCTGCTGGTACTTACTTCAGTATCGGACGGGCCCCTACAGGCTGAACAGGACGATTGTTGGGGAAACCCATGGTCTCGGAGAACTGCTTGACCTGCTCCTCGGAGACAGAGACCGGGTTCTTCATCACCAGCCAGACAACTCCCTCGCTACAGGGCGGAGTGGTCAGAGATCCGTTGAAGCGGTAATAGTCCCGGTTGGCCGGCAGCAGGTCCTCCGCCTTTACCTGGGAGGCCATTCCTTCCTTGTCCCCGGGATGGTGCGGCATCTGTTTCCACAGCTTGGCCATGCCCTCGTTGGCCTCGCCCGGTTCATACATCACAGCGACAACGGCAAGGTTGCCCTTCTCATCGGCGTGGACGAAATGCCCTTCCATCGCAAAATACTTGCCATCGATGGTATTTTCGCTGGGCGCATGGAAATGGAACTGCTTGAGCTCAAAGGTCTTGCCGGCAACGGTAATGGTCGATCCGGCCGCGTAGTTGGCCTGGATCGCATGGCCGTTGTTGAGAATTTCCGTGGCCAGCCCACGGTAATCAAAGACAATGGGCTCCAGCTCGGCCTCGATGAAGCCGGTCAGGTCGATGGGAGACTGGTTGACTCCCTTGGCGCACATCTCATAGGCCGGGTTGAGCTCGCCCCAGTGTTCCGGGCCGGTCTCGCCGGAGTAGCCCCAATGGGCCCCGCCGTGTCCCGAAGCCATGGCCGGGCCGGCCATCAGCGTGAAAGTGGCTGCCAGTACGGTGTGTCGAAGCAATTTTTTCATTTTTTCCTCCTCCTTTTTCCTGAAAAATATTGCAGACCAAAGGGGAATGATTCCTGGGACCATTCCCCTTGCACTCCTGGCATATAACCACTTATTCCATTATATTACAATGGCTTATTTGCATCCATGTGCAGCACGAGATCCAGCATCCGGTTGGAATAACCCCACTCGTTGTCGTACCAGGCCATAATCTTCACCGTGGTACCCAGCACCCGGGTGCAGAGACCGTCGACAATGGAGGAATGGGGGTCTCCCTGGAAATCGATGGATACCAATGGTTCCTCGGTATAGCGCAGATAGCGGTTGGCAGCCTCCCGAAGGGCGGTGTTCACTTCCGCAACCGTGGTTTCCCGCTCCACCTCCATCACCGCATCCACCAGGGAGACATCGGGGGTGGGAACGCGGACGGCCAGCCCGTCGAATTTATTTTTCAGTTCCGGGATGACCAGGGCCACGGCGGCAGCGGCTCCGGTCCTGGTGGGAATCATGGACATTGCTGCAGCCCGGGCCCGACGCAGGTCATTGTGGGGAAAATCCAATAGCCGCTGGTCGCCGGTATAGGCATGGACCGTGGTCATCAGCCCCCGTTTGATACCAAAGCTATCCTGGATAACCCGGGCCACCGGGGCCAGACAGTTGGTGGTGCAGGAGGCATTGGAGACGATATGGTGCTCGGTGGGATCGTATTCATCCTCGTTGACCCCCATGACAATGGTCTTGACATCGCCCTTGGCCGGGGCGGAGATGATTACCTTGGAGGCCCCGGCATCGATATGGGCCTTGGCAGCCTCCATTTCCCGAAACAACCCGGTGCACTCCAGCACATACTCAGCACCGAGTTCGGACCAGGGAATATCGACCGGAGCGCGATGACTGGTGTAGCGGATCGCCCTGTCTCCCACCACGATATGGTTTTCGTCCGAGACCACCTCCTGGTCAAAGGTCCCCATAATGGAATCATACTTGAGCAGGTGGGCCAGGGTCCTGACATCGGTCAGGTCATTGATCCCCACCACCTCGATATCCCTGAACGACTCATCCGTATACAGTGCCCGAAAAATATTCCTGCCAATACGCCCAAACCCGTTGATTCCGATCTTTACAGCCATGATATCCTCCCTGGTTTTCTTATGAATTGAGCACCCAAAGCCCATCCGACGTACAGACAGAAGTTGTCCTGCAAAACAGGCAAAGACCCTGCTCCTGAAATTTCCTCCGGCCGTCGGACCGGAGGGAGACCTGCCTCCTCAAAGTAAGGTAGCGCCGCTTCGGGCAAAGTCAATCCCCTGTGGTGCCTGCGGCTGCAAAAACGTCCCGGTAACTGTCTCAAAGCCCGAGAAGCTGGTGATGGTCGCGGACAATGGCACGCAGCTGTACCACCCTGGCCAGGGCCTCGTCACAGGCCGGATCTTCCTCCAGGGCCCGCTGGTACATGGTCAGGGCCTGGCTGTACCACTGGCCGGCAAGATAGCTCCGGCCGGCGGCGCAGAATCCTTCCGCCGCATCGCCAAAAAACATGTCCGCCAGCAGCTGGCGGACCTCTTCACCCCACAGCCGCCGCACCATGTCTTCCCGCTCAACGAGCAGCCGTACCACCAGCATGTTGGAGGCCAGGGAGGGCATCATCATCCGGAGGATATAGTTGGCCTGGCCAAAGAGGAACCCTATCTGTTCCACCTGGCCGGCCACATCGGAGACGATCCGACCCACCAGCCGCTGGACGTCCACCACCGAGGCGAGATGAGCCGGCGGTACCGGCGAACAGCTGAGAATAAAGGCCCGCTGCCCCTCGGGCTGCTCCTGCATGCGGAAGGCCGCGGGTCCATACGAGTTGAGCAGGTAAATGTTTTCCTTGAGCTTCATGGCCTCGTGGAACACAGAGCCGACGAGCCAGTCCACCAGGCTGCCGGAGACATCCTGCTCCTCGGTCTCGGGCCATACCCGGTGACAGAGATCCTTCAACTGCCACAAGGGCCCTTTTTCCGACTCACTGCCCACCAGGCTGGTCAACCGCTCCCACATGTCCTTGCGGACCGCCTCGATCTCCTTGTCGCGCATGTCAGCACAGGAGGCCGCGTTGACACAGCTGGTCACATAGACCTGATAAATACCCTGAAATGAGGTGAAAACGTGGAAGAACTCGTCCACCACCTGGCGGACAAAATGATCACGGCGCTGCTCGAACCAGTCCCGGGACGGATTTTCAGTATGGATCTGCGAGGGAATATATTGCATGGTTCAGGCTGCCTCGAAGGCTGGGCTCAGGCCTGCCCCTGTCAATGGCGACAGGCCAGTTTCATGGACTCCACATACAGGGTCCGGTATTTTCGGATCACCTGGCTCCAGGTATGGCGGGCATGGATACGCTTGACCGCATTCTTCTGCATGGTACGGATTTTTTTCGGACTGACGCGGTACAGCTCCAGGGCCCGCTTCATGGTCCGGGCCAGGGCTGCGGAGGAGTGTTCACTGTAGGCAAAGCCGGTCTTGCCGTCCACCACCTTGACCAGCCCGCCCACGTGGTGGACAATGGGCAGATTGCCGAGAAGTTGGGCAATATAATCGGTCAGCCCGCAAGGCTCGTACAGGGACGGAATCAGGAAAAAATCCCCGGCCGCATAGATCTTGTTGGCCAGGTCGGGATCGTATCCTTCAAGAAAACAGATCCGTCCACCCAGGGCCCGGGAAGCGGTGTGACGGCGCAACTCCTCCTCCAGGGCCGGATCACCGCTACCAAGCAGCAGCAGCTGAAAATCCGGATCCTTTTCCATGAGCGGTCCCACAGCCGCCAGCAGTACGTCCACCCCTTTTTGCTCGGTCAGGCGGCCGATAAAGGTGCAAAGCGGCATATCAGGATCACGTTTGAGGGTTCCGTGCTGGACCACACGGCCATGTTTCCTGATCCGGGCCAGCCGCTCCAGGATATACTCCTTGCAGACCCGCTTGCCAGCCAGATCACCGGTGAGGGGATCAAAGCCTGCGGCCAGCCCGAGCTTTTCGGGATCACGGGGTGAAAAGGCTTCCGGGTCGATACCGTTGGTCACCCCGGCCAGGCGAACCCCGCGCTGGAGCAGCCGATGCCCGAGCCAGCCGGTCCTGGCGTCTTCACTGGTCTCCTGCAGCTCACGGGCATAGTTTTCGCTCACCGTATTGAGCACCGCGTACTCGGCCGCGGCCATGAAGGGATCAAAGCTGGAGCCGAGCCGGGAGGCAAGCACCACATGTTCGGGCAACCCGGTGATGGCCCGGGCAAAGGGCAGGTCATCCACTTCCTGATGGTAGCCCAGACCGGCATTGTGAATGGTCACCACCACACCGCTGTGGCGGAAAAAATGTCGGAACCCCTCGTTCTCGCGCATCATGGCGGCCAGGGTGGCGGCATGGCCGTCGTGGCAGTGAATCACGTCGGGCGCCTCGCCAAGCACAACCATCAGGGCCAGAGCGCTCTTCTGCAGGAGAATATTCATGGCAAAATAGTCATAATGCCCCATGCCCTGCTTCTTCCATCCGTCCTGTTCCTCTTCCTCCGCGGTATAGGTATAGACCCCGAGCTTTTCCCGGTAGCGCTCTGCCTCGACAAGGTAGACCTGGACGCCTTCGAGCTCCCGATGCAGGAAGGAGACGGTTTCCCGCCGCTCCTCGGCAGCATAGTTCATATCGACTTCCAGGAGGTTGCGAAAACCACCGCGGCAGGGCAGGAGGTCGCGCCGGGGCAGGTCCAGGGGCTTGAAGCCGAGGCGGCCCGGTTTCATGAACCCGTAGCGGGGAAGGATAACCCGCACCTGAAGCCCGGCCTCACCGACCAGGGTCCGGGCCAGCTGCCGGCACACATCCTTGACCCCGCCGGCGCCAGCCAGGCCGTCATATTCCCGGGTGACCATCCAGACGGTCCGAGGCCACACCTTGTCCCTGCTCCTGTACTTTTCTTTCTTTTCCTTATTGCTCTCTGTCATCGTCCTGCCCCATGATAGGGTCAGCCCCGCGCGGCCCTGAGAGCCAGCTGCCGGAGCAGGTGGTCGGCCAGGGTCAGCCGGACCATGGCCTCGCACACCGGTACGATCCGCGGGATGGCGGATATATCGTGCCGGCCGCCCACCTTGATGGTCACCGGCTCGTTGCCCCTCGTAACGGTCTGCTGTTCCTTGTGGATGGATGGAATGGGTTTGACCGCCACCCGGATGATGAGTGGCTCGCCGTTGGATATCCCGGCCAGGATGCCACCGGCGTTGTTGCCCAGGAAACCGGCCGGCGACAGGGGATCATTATTCTCCGAGCCAAGCATGTCCGCGACACGGAAACCGGCCCCTATCTCCACCCCCTTGACCGCGCCGATGGACATCAGGGCCCGGGCCAGCTCGCCGTCGAGCTTGTCAAAAACCGGCTCACCCAGCCCCGGCGGGCACAGCGCCCGGATCTCGACAATACCACCCAGGGTGTCGCCCTCGGCCCGTACCCGGGCGATTCGCTCCTCCATGCGGGCCGCAGCCTCGCTGTCCGGACAGAAGAGCCGGTTGTCGCCAATAACGGAGAGATCCCGCCTGTCCGCATATATACCACCCAGGGCCACGGTATAGGCGGTGACCTCGATGTCATGGCGTCGCAGCAGCTGGGCAGCCACCGCGCCGGCAGCCACCCGGGCCGCCGTTTCCCTGGCCGAGGCCCGTCCGCCACCCCGATGATCGCGGATCCCGTACTTGGCATCGTAGGTCATGTCGCCGTGCCCGGGCCGGTACACGTCCTGGAGGTGGCTGTAGGATTTGGAATGGGCATCCTTGTTGAAGATGACCAGCGAGATCGGCGTCCCGGTGGTCAGCTCCCGCTCACTCCTTTCCGGACGGAAGATGCCCGACATGATCTCTACCCGGTCCGGTTCCTTGCGCGGAGAGGTCGCCCCGCCCCTGCCCGGACGACGGCGGTCCAGTTCCCGCTGGATTATTTCAGCTGTCAGCTCGATACCCGGCGGACAGCCGTCGATCACCGCGCCCAGGGCGGTGCCGTGTGATTCACCCCAGGTGGTCACCCTGAACATCTGGCCAAAACTGTTTCCCGGCATAACTGTTGTTTCCCTGCTATGATTATATGAAAGCCTCGTCCCATCCTCCAGGGGGATAACAGCTTTCATGTTTCGTTGTGCAGGCCGAGGGAGCCTGCATGGGTGTTAGGAGCAGCGCGCAGACCTGCCCACGAGCTGTTCATGAATCAAAGTCACTATCGCCTCCGGTGTCAGACGGGCGCTGTCCACGGCCAGGTCGGAACCGGCGGCGTAGAGCGGGGTCCGCAGGGCGAGCTGCTCCTCTATCTCACGCTCCGGATCTTCGGAAGAAAGCGGTGGTCGCTGGACCGCGGAAACCGGATCGGCGGCCAACCGGCGACCGATGGTCGCCCCGTCAGCCTGGAGCCAGACGACAAAGCCTCCCTGGCGCAGCCGCTCCCAGGCATCCCGGTGAAGGATGGCCCCTCCGCCGGTGGCGACAACCACCCTCCGGACCCGGGCCAGCTCTTCCAGCAGCTCCCGTTCCGCGCGGCGAAAGGCCTCCCAGCCGTTTGCCTGAACAAAGGCGGCAATGGTGCTTCCCAGCCGCTCTTCCAGGACCTGATCCGTATCCAGAAAGGCATAGCCAAGCATCCGGGCCAACAGCCGGCCCACCGTGGTCTTGCCCGTTCCCCGGAAACCGGTGAGCACGATACGCCCGGGCCACCGGGAGGTCAGATCCGCCCGGGCCACTGACTCGGCCCCCGGTTGGTGGAGACCCGGCTCTTCCATGTTCTCTTCTATCTCCATGACACCATACACCTGTTTACCTGATGAACAACCGGTGCCAATGTACCATAAAAAACCATTCCCCGCCCGTTCAAGCGCACAGGATAAACTTCACTTTTTTTCTTTGCTTTTCAACCCACTGTACTTACAGTATCGGCCAGACAGGAACTACTGACCAATCTGATCTTTTGCACCTGAACCAGAGGTTATCATCGGGACAGCGGAAACAGAAGAAGAGCGACGCACGACATATCATGGAATATAAAGATTATTATGAAATTCTCGGTGTCTCCAGGGACGCGACCCAGGATGAGATAAAACGGGCCTATCGCAAGCTGGCCCGCAAGTATCATCCTGACGTGAGCAAGGAACCAGACGCTGAAAAAAAATTCAAGGACGTGGGCGAAGCCTACGAAGTCCTCAAGGACCCGGAAAAGCGGGCAGCCTATGACAAGTTCGGTGCCAACTGGCAGCATGGCCAGGATTTTGAGCCGCCGCCCAACTGGGATGCCGGCTTCGAGTTCAGCGGCTCCAGCTACACCGGTGGGGGTGGGGCCGAAGGGTTCAGTGATTTCTTCGAGGAACTTTTCGGCCGCAGCCGTTTCACCGGGCGCACCTCCAGTGGGGGCCGCCAGCGCAGCTTCCGGATGAAGGGCGAGGATCAGCACGCGAAAATCGTCATCCGGCTGGCCGACGCCTACAACGGCTCCAAACAGACCATCACCCTGCAGAAACCGGAGGTGGATGAAAACGGGCACGTGGTCACCAGACCGCACACTCTCCACGTCACCATCCCCAAGGGCATCATCGAAGGCCAGCGTATCCGTCTCGAGGGCCAGGGCATGCCCGGCATCGGTGGCGGGCCGCCGGGCGACCTCTATCTGGAGATCGCCTTTGCCGACGACCCGATCTTCCGGGCCGAAAAACGGGATATCCACATGACCCTGCCCATCACCCCGTGGGAGGCTGCCCTGGGCGCCACGGTCACTGTGCCGACCCTGGGGGGCAAGGTCCAGATGAAGATCCCGCCCGGATCCCAGAGCGGCAACAAGCTGCGCCTCAAGGGTAAGGGACTCTGCACCGCGACCAAGAAGGGCGACCAGATCGTCACCCTCAAGATCATGGTCCCGGTACCGGAAACCGATGAACAGAAGAAACTCTATAAGGAAATGGCCAAACTGATGCCGTTCAATCCCAGGGCAGAATTGGGGGTGTAGCATATGACTGAAGAATTGACCGTACTTACCGGAACACTTCTTGACGAGGACATACGCTGCAGCCTGGGGGACCTCTGCCGGATTTGCAATGTCAGCGCCGAGTTCATCCACGACATGATCGAGGAAGGGGTGATCACCCCCGTGGGACGCACTCCCCGGCAATGGCGTTTCGGCTGCACTGAAATCAGGCGGGTCCAGATAACGCTCCGTCTCCAGCGCGACCTGCGGATCAACCTGCCCGGTTGTGCCCTGGTTCTCGACCTGCTGGAAGAGCTTGAGGAACTGCGCCGTCTGCACCGGCGCTGAACCGTAGGCCGGTGGTGAACTGGAATCCGGGTTCCGGCCTGCTGCCGGTGCTGGTGCTCCTTCTCGGGACAGGACTTCTCATCTGTCTGGTTCTCCTTGACCGCAGACGGCGCCAGCTTCTGCGGTTCTCCATTCTCGAGGAGCAGGCCCACCGCGAGCAACAAAACCTCAGCCGGACCATCGACGAATTGCGCCGGGACAATGCTCGGCTGCAACGGGAAAACAGTGAACTGGGAGCGAAGGTGGCCTCCCTGACCACTGAGCTGATCCAGACCAGAAAACAGGCCCAGGCCCACCAGGACCTGCTGGAAGCGGCGAAAAAGCAGCTCCAGCAGGAATTCCAGCTCCTGGCGGACCGGATCTTCACCGAAAAGGGGAGCCAGCTCACCTCGCTGCACCAGCGGGAACTGACCAGTCTGCTGACCCCGGTCCGTCAGCAGCTGGACATCTTTCGCCAGAAGATCGAGGATGTCTATGAACGGGAATCCAGGGACCGGATTTCGCTTACCGCCGCAGTGGAGCAGCTGCGCCATCTCAACGAGCGCCTCAGCCAGGACGCGGTCAACCTGACCCGCGCCCTTAAGGGCCAGTCCAAGGCCCAGGGCCAGTGGGGCGAGATGATCCTCGAACGTCTCCTGGAGGAATCCGGCCTTAGACCGGGCCATGAATTCGACACCCAGGTCAGCCTGACCGGCGAGTCCGGCCGGCGGCAGCTGCCAGACGTTATCCTCCACCTGCCCGGCTCGCGGGATATCATCATCGACGCCAAGGTCTCGCTCACCGCCTATGAACGCTACGCCAGTGCGGACTCTCCCGCCCAGGCCGCCCCGCACCTTAAAGACCACCTCGCATCTGTCAAAAAGCATATCAGCTCCCTCTCCGCCAAGAAATACCAGCAGATAGAGGGAATCCGAACCCTGGATTTCGTCATCCTGTTCATCCCGGTGGAAGGCGCCTTCCAGGCTGCGGTTGCCAGTGACCCGGGACTGTTGACCGGGGCCATGCGCCGCAATATCATGCTGGCAAGCCCATCCACCCTCCTGGCCCTGCTGCGGACCATCCACCACATGTGGCGGGTGGAGGAGCAGCACCGCAACGGTTTACTCATTGCAAAACAGGCCGGGAATCTTTATGATAAATTTGTCGGTTTCGTAACCGCGTTTGAAGAGATCGGCCTGCGGCTGGAGCAGACAAGACAATCCTGGGAACTGGCCCGGAAACGGCTGACCAGCGGCCGGGGCAATCTGGTCCAGCGGACCGAGGCCCTGCGCGACCTGGGAGTCCAACCGGCCAGGAAACTGCCGGACGAGCTGATCCGGGAGTCCAATGCCGACCCGGGCAAGCCACCCGTCCGGGAATAACCGTTGTTCATCTTTCAATACCACAGGAGGTCTCCATGAAATACATTTCCATTCTCATGGTGCTTGGTGCCTTTTTCCTCGCATCCTGCGCCCAGCAGAACAAGGCCCAGGTAGGCGCCGGTGGCGGGGCCGTGGCCGGAGCCCTGGTCGGCCAGGCCATAGGTCACAACACCCAGGCCACACTTATCGGTGCCGCTGTCGGAACCATGCTCGGTTACATCATCGGTAACGAGATGGACAAGTACGACCGGGAACAGCTCAACCACGTGTACGAGCGCGGCGTCTCCAACCAGCCCACCGCCTGGGTCAACCCGGACACGGGCAACGAGTACCGGGTCGTGCCCAAACCGGCCTACACCGATCCCGAGACCCAGCGGGTATGCCGCCAGGCGGAAATCGAGGCGGTGATCGACGGCAAGCGGGAAAAGACCTACACCATTGCCTGCCGGGACGAAAACGGGCGCTGGCAGCTGCAGCGATAACTGACAGAAGAAGAACGATCATGACCATAGGAAGTTTCCCGGTCAGCACCAGCTCCCAAATGGAATTTGTCGATATCACCCGGGAGCTGCAGGAAGCTGTGAACAGGAGCGGTATAGAGGACGGAATCTGTCTGGTCTACAATCCGCATACCACCGCCGGCCTGACCATCAATGAGGGGGCGGATCCGGCGGTTCGCCACGACCTCATCGGTGTGTTGAGCCGGATGGTGCCGCTGGACTACCCCTACCGCCATCTGGAGGGCAACTCGCCCTCCCACATGATGGCCACCCTGACCGGTTCATCGGTGTCGGTGATCATTGACAGGGGCCGGTTGCAACTGGGCACCTGGCAGCGTATCTTTTTCTGTGAATTCGATGGTCCGCGCAACCGGAAGGTGCGCTGGAAGATTCTGGAAGGCTGACATGGAACCCCATGATATATGCTTTGGCCTCAACCGGCAAACCGACGAAGAGTCCCTGGCCGCGTTTCTCAGGCTCTTTTCCCAGCCCCGTCTGCTCGAGACCCTGATTCCACGCCTGAGCGAAGAGGAGATCCACCGGCTGGTGGAAACCCTGACCGGTCTCATGCGCACCCATCTCAAGGAAGCCGAGTACCACGAGCTTTTCCTGGGGGACAGCGAACATCACCACCATTGATCATCCACACCACCGCCTTTTCCCGGTCATCAATGGCCCCGCCACGATGCTCCAGCCAGCGGCTGGCCGGGTAAGCGGGCCCCTGGTGTCTTCCAGATAACGAGTTTTCCATGAAACCAATTCGAAACCTGCGTCAGTTCCTGGACATCCTCAAACGTGAATCCGAACTCCTGGTCATTGACACCGAGGTCGATCCCCACCTGGAGATTGCGGAAATCCATCGCCGGGTCATCGCCCGGGGCGGACCGGCCCTGCTGTTCACCAACGTGGTGAACTCGGCCTTTCCGGTGGTCACCAACCTTTTTGGCACCAGGCGGCGCCTGGAACTGGCCTTTGGTTCCCGGCCGCTGGAGTTTGTCCGGCAACTGGTGGAACTGGTGGAAAAACTGATGCCGCCCAGACTCTCCACCCTGTGGGAGGCCCGGCCGCTTTTCAACCAGGCCCTGAAGGTCGGGCTCAAGAACTGCCGCTCGGGTCCCATTCTCGAAAACTGCCAGGAGCCGGCCCGGCTGACCAGCCTGCCCATGCTGACCTCCTGGCATTCAGACGGCGGGGCCTTTGTCACCCTGCCGCTGGTCTACACCGAACATCCTGAAGGCCGGGGCCACAATCTGGGCATGTACCGGATCCAGCGCTACGACGACACCACCACCGGTATCCACTGGCAGATCCACAAGGGAGGCGGCTACCATTATTTTGAAGCCGAACAACGCAACCAGCCCCTGCCCATGACGCTTTTTATCGGCGGCCCGCCGGCGCTCATGCTGGCCGCCATCGCTCCGCTGCCCGAGGATATCCCGGAGCTGATGCTCGCCTCGCTCCTCCAGGGTGAGAAACTGCGCATGACCCCGGATCCCCGGGGTGGTCACCGACTGGTGGCTGAGGTGGAGTTTGCCGTCAAGGGCGTGGTGCCGCCGAAAACCCGTCGTCCCGAGGGACCCTTTGGCGACCATTACGGCTACAACTCCCTCCAGCACGACTATCCTGTCTTTCAGACCACCCACCTCTATCACCGCAACAACGCTATCTACCCGGCCACAGTAGTAGGGCGGCCCAGGCAGGAGGACTACTTCATCGGCGACTTCCTCCAGGACCTGCTCTCCCCCCTGTTTCCCCTGGTCATGAACGGGGTCCGTCAACTCAAGACCTTTGGCGAGACCGGATTCCACTGCCTGGCTGCGGCCCGGGTGGCCAACCGCTATCCGCGGGAGGCCTTTGCGGCCGGCCTTCGGGTCCTTGGCGAAGGCCAGCTCTCGCTGACCAAATTTCTCCTGGTTACGGATGGCGACCTGGACGTGGCTGATTTTCCGAAGCTCTGGACCCATATCCTGGAGCGGATCCAATGGGACCAGGACCTCTTTATCTTTGCCAATGTCTCCCAGGATACCCTGGACTACACCGGCCCGTCGGTCAACAAGGGCTCCAAGGCCATGATGATGGGCCTGGGGAAGGAAAAAAAGCGGGAACTGCAGCAGGATTTTTTCGGAACCCTGCCAGAGGGGTGCTCCCGGCCCAAGGTCTTCCTGCCCGGCACCCTGGTCGTCCAGGGGTTGTCCTACGAGGAGCGGCCCGAACTCGGCAGCCAGCTGGCTTCCTGGGAAGGAGCCCAGCAAATGGAGGTGATCGTTCTGGTGGATTCCACCGACGAGGCCACCTGCAGCCTGCAGGAGTTTCTCTGGACCTTCTTCACCCGCTTCGAACCGGCAGCCGACATCCATGGCGCCGGCCAGTCGGTACGCCGTTTCCACGTCGGCCTGAAATCACCGGTGGTCTTCGACTGTCGGATGAAACCCTGGTACACCGAAGTGCTGGAAGTGGATCCGGAAACCAAGGCCCGGGTCGATGCCAGGATCGGCTCCATGATTCCAGCCCGCTGGCGTTAGACGACCATGGCGCACCATCCTGAACACACATCCTGCCCGCAGACGACCAGGACCAGTGGCTGAAGAACGGTTACAGAAAATTCTCGCCCGGGCTGGAGTGGCCTCCCGACGGAAGGCCGAAGAGCTGATCCGACAGGGACGCATTCAGGTTGACGGAAAAACAGTCACCGAGCTGGGCCGGAAATTCGATCCGGCCCGGGTGTGGATCACCTTCGACGGGAGGCCGGTGGCAGAGGAAAAGCCGGTCTACATCCTGCTCAACAAACCCCGCGGTTATGTGACCACCCTCTCCGATCCCCAGGGCCGTCCCATTGTCACCGATCTCCTGCACGGTGTTTCCCAGCGGCTCTTTCCGGTGGGGAGGCTTGATCTGGATACCGAGGGGGCCCTGCTGCTCACCAATGACGGTCAGCTTGGCAACTATATCCTCCACCCCCGCTTTGAGGTGAACAAAACCTACGAGGCCACTGTCCGGGGGGTCCCTGGTCTGGAGAAACTGCGCCGCCTGGAACAGGGACTGCTCATCGATGGCCGAAAGACCTGGCCGGCCAGGGCAAGAATTCTTGCCCGGAAACAGGACAGGACCACCATCGAGATAATTATTCACGAGGGGCGAAAGCACCAGGTACGGAAAATGTTCCAGGCCATCGGTCATCCGGTGCTCCACCTCAGGCGGACAGCCTATGGCCGCCTTAAACTTGGCTCCCTGGCGGTGGGAAAATACCGATACCTGAGTACAAAAGACCTGAAAAAAATATTTTCCGGAAAAATTCCCTTTACAATCAAAAACCTACCTGCTTAAATTCCTATAGTTATAATCTGATAATCATGCGGGACAGGGGATTACTGCACCGGTACGAGAGACATGGGTTGCTGGTCGGAGCCCACACACCCTGCCAGCGGCGGGAAGAGACGTTCATACAACGGGACCAGATCCCTGGTAAAGATGACGGCCCGGCAGGCGGCCAGGACGAACCACTCATTGCACGAGATGCGAAAGGGAGTATACGATGAACAAGTCGGAGCTGATTGAGGCGCTCGCCGAAGAAATCAATCTGCCGATCCGTGAGGCAGCATCCATCACCAACACCATCATCGAGACGATGAGTGAGGCTCTGGCCCGGGGGGAATCCATTGAAATCAGGGGTTTTGGCAGCTTTGTGGTCAAGGAGTATGGCTCCTATACCGGCCGCAACCCCAAAACCGGCGAGAAGATCAAGGTCGCCCCGAAGAAACTGCCTTTTTTTAAAGTAGGCAAGGATCTCCGCGAAAAGGTCAACCAGAGCCGCAAAAAATAATCCGCCCTGTTTTGCGTATCACCGCTGGTCCCCGTCGACAATGATCCCGACCAGGTCATAGGTATGGGCCTCGGTGATGCGTACTGAGACAATGGATCCCGGCTCGGCCATGCCATCGGTAATATAGACGCAGCCATCGATATCCGGAGCCTGGAACCGCGTTCTTCCCTCCAGTAGCAGATCACTCTCCCGACTTACTCCCTCAAGCAGCACTGGTTCCGTCCGGCCCACATACTGGAGCTGACGCCGGGCACTGATCTCCGCCTGTACCGACATCACCCGGTTGTAGCGCTCCTCCTTGACCTCATCCTCCACCTTGTCCGGCAGCAGATAGGCCGCGCTCCCCTCTTCATCCTGGTACTGAAAGACCCCGACATGATCCAGCTGCCAGCGGGTAAGGCATTCAACCATCTGCTCCACATCCTCCTCGGTCTCGCCCGGAAAGCCGACCAGCAGGGTGGTGCGGATGGCACACTCGGGAACTATGGTGCGGATATTGTCGATCAGCGTCTCCAGATCCTCCCGGCTGTGGTGCCGGTTCATAGCCCTAAGGATGCGGTCGCTGACATGCTGAAACGGCACGTCGAGGTAAGGGACGATCCTGGGTGCATCGGCCATGAGTTCAAGCAGGGACCTGGAGATAGTCGAGGGATAGAGGTAGAGCAACCGCAGCCAGGGAATGGTGGTCCGGGCGAGCAGCTCGCCCAGGAGCGCTTCCAGATTCTGCCCGCCGGAAAGATCGTTGCCATAGGCGGTCAGGTCCTGGGCGATCAAGGTCAATTCCCGCACTCCGCCAGCTTCCAGGCGGACTGCCTCCTCGACCAGGTCCTCGATACTCCGACTGCGGAGACCACCACGTATGGAAGGGATCATGCAGTAAGTGCAGCGGTTGTCACATCCTTCGGTAATTTTGAGCCAGGCACGGAAGGCAGGGGTGGAAAGACGTCGCTCCACCCTGGCATCCATCAGATACTTCGGCGGGCTTTGCAACTGCATCCCCCTCTCCCGTTGCCCCTTGAAAAGTCCGCTGACCAGTTCCCCAATGCGCTGGAACCCATCGGTCCCCACGAAGAGGTCCACCTCGGGCAGCTCGCGCTCAAGTTCCTCTCCATACCGCTGGACCAGGCAGCCGGTCACCACCAGCCGTTTCTCCGGATCCTCTTTCCTGTACCTGGCCAGCTCAAGGATCTCGTCCACGGCCTCTTCAACGGCCGGGCGAATGAAGCCGCAGGTGTTGACCAGCAGGAGCTCGGCCCGGGCAGGATCCTCGACCACGGAAAATCCCTCTTTTTCAAGGAGCCCGAGCATCACCTCGGAATCGACCAGGTTCTTGGGACAGCCGAGGCTGACCAGATGCATTGTTTTCATACTGTGTACTGTTTTATGGTTTGGTTGGATTCATCGGTACCCCGTGGCCAAGTCCGGAGGCCAACAGGGCCAGCAGGCCGGCGGAGCGCTGTTTGAAATCTCTGGAGACAAAACCGGGCTTCCAGGGCTCCTGCCAGAGCAGATCAGAGACCAGAAAGACCGCGGCCAGCCGCACGCCACGGAAAGCTGCCACCCGGCAGAGGGCCGAGTACTCCATATCCACCACCTTGACACCACTGGCTCCATATCGGCGCACCTTGGCCCGGGTCTCCCGGTAGGGTGCATCGGTGGTCCAGCACCGGCCACCATGCCAGGATTCGTCGCTGCGGTCAAGCAGGGAGGTCAACTGGAGTCGCAGACCATGATCCGGCCCGGTCTCTCCGGAGAGTGGATAATGGACACTTGTACCCTCTTCGCTGAGATGGCCTGTGGGCACCACGATATCACCGACCCCGATCTCCCGGACCAGGGATCCGCACCAGCCATAGAGGATAATGTTCCTGGCTCCGAGACCGATGAGTTTTTCCAGACACAGCACCGCCATGGGTGCGCCGACCGCCGGTCCGGCCAGGAAGAGACCAGCTTCCTGGCCGGCGTAGAGCCGGGAATGGAAGAGAAAATGCCGCTTGAGACCAAATTTTGCGGCGAGTTGTTCCAGGGCCCGGGCATCGGTTGGATTGACAGCCAGAATGCCGGTGGGCGGCAGCTTTGGTTCCCCCTTGAGGCGTTCGGGATTCAGGACACATTCATCCGTCCCGGTCGCCGGCCCCACGCCGTTATCCACCTGCTGTCTCTCTTGTCTCAGGCCCATGGCGTTATCATACCATATTCTGATTACCATCAATCTTCAGCATTGAAGTCGGTGTCGGTCTCACTTGTTCCACGGGACGCCATAAACCCGTCCCTGGGGGCTTGACTGTGGCCATCCAGGCCACAGACACCCGTGCAACAAGTGAGGCCGACACCTTCATCCATCGGTGGCTGAATTTCAGTGGTAATCATATACCATATTGCAAAAAAAATGGGGCTGCAGCAAGCTGCAGCCCCACCGGGTCTTCTCTTGTTCCTGTCGGCTTACAGGCCGAGAGCCGCCTTGAACGGGTTGGCGTACAGCAGGATAAAGGAAATAACCAGACCGTAAATGGCGATGGACTCAACGAGAGCCATACCAAGGATCATGGTGGTGGTGATGGCACCTTTTGCTTCGGGGTTGCGGGCAACACCAAGACAGGCACCCTCAACACCGGAACCCATACCGATACCAGCGCCGAGACCGGCAAATCCGATGGCGTGGGCAGCGCCGATACATACCAGGGCGAGATGAATCTTATCCATTGTTCAATTCCTCCTTACTACGTTTAACAAAGATGGCCTTCTTCTCCGCGATGAACGGAACTGTAAAAAACTCTAAAAGCTTTCTTCTCGATAATTAATGGGCGTGTTCCATGGCCTGGGCACAGTAAAGAACCGACAGCAGGGTAAAGACCACGGCCTGGATCAGGGAGACCAGGACACCGAGGCACAGAATTGGCAGCGGTGCGAAATAGGCTCCGGCCAGCATGAACAGTACGGCCAGGAGAATCTCCTTGGCCAGGATGTTTCCGAAAAGACGCATGGAGAGTGAAAGCAGCCGGGCAAAGTTACTGATCACCTCGAGGATGAACATGAACGGGGCCATGACCGGCAAGGGGCCCATGAAGTGTTTGTAGTACTTGATTCCATGGTACCGGAATCCCAGGATATGGTGGGTGACCCAGACAATGAGGGTCATTCCCAGGGTGATGTTCAGATTGGAGGTCGGGGACATGAAACCAGGAATCAGCCCGATCATGTTGGCCACCACGATGTAGAGGAAGAACGTGGCCATCATGGGATAGAGCATCCGGGCGCCGTCACGGCCCAGGTTTTCCTCGAAGAAATCCATCAATCCGCCGATGAGCACTTCCCAGAAGTTCTGCCCCTTGCCGGGGATGATCTCCAGTTTGCCCATGGTCAGCCGGGGCACGATGATCCAGAACGCCATAACCAGCCAGGTATAGGTCATGTACGGCGCACACAATTTCTCCAGAAGGGTATGGCCTGTTACCGTATGCGGCACCGGTAATCCCAGGTACTGAAGGATAACGTTAATAAACAGAATTGGATGTTCCATAGCCTACGCTCCCTTAAAACTTTGTACGGAATATATCATCCTGCCCTTACTCAAGACGACGATGATGACGCTGAGCATGATGGTGGACAGACCAAGTACCAGGCCGATCATGTTGATGCTGAGCTTGGTGGCCAGCACGAACAGAAGCAGACCCAGCAGGATGAGACGGGCGTAAAACTTGAGAAAAAAACGGATTTTCTCAATGCGCTTGACCGCCCTCATATCACCACCGGCCATGGCTACCCGGTGGATCAGCTGCTCAATATCCTTTTTCAGCAGAAAGAAACTGCCATTGGCCAGAACCCCGCCAACCAGCACGGAACGGGCAAAGGGCCAACCGAACAGGTACCAGCCGCCGGCGACAAACACAATCAGCACCAGCCAGCTGAACACCTGTATGTAACGCAGCAGGAGAATCCCGGGCTCTACGGTCTTCCGGTCGGTCCCGGTTTCTTCGTGCTCACTCATTCTTTATCTTTCGGAATCTGCCGGGTCAGCTCCCAGAGATTCTTGAAACCGGCGGCGATCCCGAACCCCAGAAATATAAATGTCAGATACGGCGATGTTTTACCGTCAAATACCCTGTTATCAAGGTACCAGCCGATCCCGAGCCCGATGAATATGGAGAATACAAAGGTCAGACCGACATGACTGTACACAGCCAGCAGCCTGAACATCTCCCTTCGATCTTCCGACATACAGCCTCCTGTCCGGTGCCCCACGAGACACTGAAGAACACCCTTGCAGGATGGCAGCCCCTGCGCGGCGCATGACGAGAGTCTACCTGACTGTCAGCAACAGAACAGGACTCTCATATGGAAGATACAGGTAGCATGAGGCTCCTGCAAACGCAATGATTTTTTTACTGTTCTGCCAATTTTTTGAATGACCATTCAGTCACCTCCAGTGCTTTTTCCAAGTGAGACCGCTCATGTGCACCAGAGATAAATGCCGCTTCAAACTGCGACGGCGCCAGCCATACACCCCCGGCCAGCATCTGGCGGAAGTGGCGGCCATACATTTCGCTGTCCGCCTTCATGGCCGATTCAAAGTCAGTCACCGGGTCCGGGGTAAAGAAACAGGTCATCATGGAACCGATCCGGTTGAGAGTGGTCGGGACGGCGGCCCCGGCGGCGATCCCGGCCAGCTCGCCGGCAAACCAGTCGCTCTTTTCCTCCAGCTCCCGGTAGAAACCCTCCCGGCGAACCACCTTGAGCATGGCCAGTCCCGCTGCCATGGCCAGGGGATTGCCCGACAGAGTCCCGGCCTGGTACACCGGTCCGTCCGGCGCGATCTGGTCCATGATCTCCCTTTTGCCGCCATAGGCCCCCACCGGCAACCCGCCACCGATGATCTTGCCAAGGCAGGTCAGATCCGGCATGATGCCGAACCGCTCCTGGGCCCCGCCCAGGGCCAGCCGGAAGCCGGTGATCACCTCGTCGAAAATGAGGACGATCCCCAGCTCGGCGGTCAGCTCCCGCAGCTTCTTCAAAAAGGCCATCTCCGGCACCACCACCCCCATGTTGCCGGCCACAGGCTCGACGATGACACAGGCGATGTCCAGCTTCTCGTCCCGCAGGGTCTCTTCCAGGACCTCGACGTTGTTATAGGGAATGGAGAGGGTGTTCTTGACAATATCCTCCGGCACGCCGGGACTGCCGGGAATGCCAAGGGTGATAACCCCGGAACCGGCCTTGACCAGAAAGGAATCCGCGTGGCCGTGGTAACAGCCGTCGAACTTGACCACCACGTTCCGTCCGGTATAGCCCCGGGCAAGCCGGACCGCGCTCATGGTGGCCTCGGTGCCGGAATTCACGAACCGGACTTTTTCAAGCGACGGTACCGAGTCGCAGACCATCTCGGCCAGCTCCACCTCCAGCGGGGTCGGGGCGCCGAAACTGGTTCCGTCCACCGCGGTTTTCTCAATGGCCTCGATAACCTCGGGATGGGCGTGCCCCAGGATCATCGGTCCCCAGGAACCGACAAAATCGATGAATTCGTTGCCATCCACATCGACAACCACCGCTCCCTTTGCCTTCCGGACAAAGAGCGGATCACAGCCCACCGACTTACAGGCCCGAACCGGTGAATTAACCCCGCCGGGAATCACCTGGCGGGCCTTTTCAAAAAGCGAAGCGGAAAGATCAGTCTTCATAGAACCACCTGTCTCCTTATAATTTAGTGCCCGTCCAGCCCCCGCTCACCGGAGGCCTGGCCATGAAGCCCGCATATCTTCTGCAGGATGCGTCGTGCCCGGGACCATGCCGCCCTGCCGCCGGCAATTCCACGGTCCATGGCTGCATTATTTACCTGAAGAGATATAAATAATCAATCGGCTATTTCGCGGCCTGACAGCACGCAGAGCGGTCCTTGACACCCCCCGGAACCATGCTAATTTTTTCTTGTCACTGGTACCCATGCAAGGTAGAATGCTGCACTATATTGATAATTTATAGCAATCAAGTCATTAACCAACTGAAAAGACAAACCTTTCCTCGGTATTCACAGGTTGTCATAAAACCAAGAAGGAGAATCGATAATGGCAAGCGACAAGGTAGTGCATGTTTCTGATGGTGAATTTGACAGCAAGGTGCTGCAGAATGAACTGCCCACCCTGGTGGACTTTTGGGCCCCGTGGTGCGGTCCGTGCAAAGCCATCGGCCCGGTTATAGACGAACTCGCCGTGGAATATGCAGGCCAGGTGCAGATCGCCAAGATGAACGTAGACGACAATCCGGCCACGCCGGGAAAATATGGCATCCGGGCCATCCCCACCCTGATTCTGTTCAAAGGTGGCGAAGTGGTGGATCAGATAACCGGTGCTGTTGGCAAGGCCCAGCTCATCGACCTGCTGAGTAAAGCCAGCTGATCTACCCTCCACGACCGTCTCCCTGGCCGGCAGCCCGCAACATGGCAACCTGGTGGAACGGGTCGTGAGCCGGCCAGATGCAGATGCGGCTGACAATCTCCGCGGGACAGCAAGGCGGACCGGCCAAGGCCGATCCTGTCTTCCGCCGGCAGAGCCAGCCCCTTTCTTCACCAGGACCGGCATGACTGAAGCATTTTTCACCGCTGCCCAGTCACAACACCCCCGGAAACACACCCCGGCCGCTGCGCTCCGGGTTGATTTTCCACTAACGACTTAGTTCCGGATTATTTCCCATGCTACAGACCGATTACAAGCTCATCATTGTCGGTGGCGGTCCCGCCGGACTGACCGCCGGGCTCTACGCTGCCCGTGGGCGACTGGAGGCACTGCTGCTGGAGAAAGGCGCTGTGGGCGGCCAGGTACTGCTGACAGACTGGGTAGACAACTACCCCGGCTTTGTCGAAGGACTCAGTGGCTTTGACCTCATCGAGAAGATGACCGCCCATGCCGACCGGTTCGGGGTGGAAAAGAAACTGGGTACCGTCCAGTCCATGGATCTGCAGGACACGGTGAAGACCCTCCACCTCGACGACGGTTCGACCCTGACGACTCTGGCTGTCATTCTCTGCACCGGCGCCCGGCCCAACAAGCTGGGCGTTCCGGGAGAAAAGGAATTTGCCGGTCGCGGGGTGTCCTACTGCGCCACCTGCGACGGACCCTTTTATCGCAACCAGCAGATTGCCGTGGTGGGCGGCGGCAACACGGCGATCCAGGAGGCCATCCATCTGACCAAATTCGCCTCCCGGGTAACAGTCATCCATCGCCGCGACACACTGCGGGCCACCAAGATTCTCCAGGAAAAGGCCTTTGCCAACGATAAGATCGACTTTATCTGGAACACCACGGTGGAAGCCATTGAGGGCGGTGACAGCGGGGTCGAGCGTCTCCGTCTCGCCCATGCGGACGGATCCACCTCGTTTCTCGAGGTCAGCGGCATCTTCATCCTCATCGGGGTGGTGCCCAACAACGAAATGCTGCCCCAGGATCAGCTGCACCTGGATAAACAGGGCTTTGTCCTCACCGATACCGAGATGCTGACCAATCTCCCGGGAGTCTTCGCCGCCGGCGATATACGCAGCAAGAACTTCCGTCAGATCATCAATGCAGCAGGAGACGGGGCCACAGCCGAGCTTTCCGCCGAGCAGTACCTGGGCTCACTTAGATGAAACGTTTCCCTTCTAACCATTATTGCAGACTCTGTTAGCCACTGGAACCAATCAATGACATCAACTGCCCCACGTCCCATCCGATCCGCCAAAGTCCTCCTCTGCCTTCTCATTATTCTGTCCACCACCCTGCTGGCCGGCTGCGCGGACAACAACCTCAGCGATATGTTCAACTTTTTCGATACCGGTGAAGAGGAGCAGATAACGCCGGAAAGCCTGGCCATCCAGGGCATGGACGAGTTCAACCGCGGCCGCTACAGTTCAGCCCTCAAGACCTTTGAGCAGATCATGGACCGCTACCCTTTCAGTTCCCAGGCCCTGCTGGCCGAGCTGAAGGCTGCGGACTGCCACTACTACATGGGTGAATATGAAGAGGCCAAGCTGCTCTACAAGGAATTCGAGGAACGGCATCCCACCAACGAGGCCATCCCCTATGTTCTGTTCCAGATCGGCATGTGTGATTTCAAGCGCACCGACCGGATCGACCGGGATATCTCCGGGGCCCAGGACGCCATCCAGTCGTTTTCCCGGCTGCTGCGGGCCTATCCCGACTCACCCTACTCCAGAGAGGCAAGGGCCCGGATCAAGGCCGCCAGGGAGTTTCTGGTCAACCATGAATATTTTGTCGCCACCTTCTATGTCCGGACCAAGAAATATGACCAGGCCATCCACCGGCTGAAATACCTGCTGGCCACCTATCCGGATTCGGCCATCGCCCCCAAGGCCAGGAAACTGCTCCAGCGCCTGGAAGAGGGCAATCCGCCCAAAATGGGCATCGCCAAATGGCTGCCCGACTTCAACATGCCCGACTGGCTGCTCTACGGGGAAGATACGGATAAGAAAGAAAACAAGGACAATAAGGGTGTCTTGAAAAATTAGGATAATCGGTCGAGCTCACTAAACAGAGTAATCCCGGTCCTGCCGATGGCTTGTCCGGGCGAGGACAGGGAGACAGGAGTGAAAATCGCCGGCCTGGGGCAGGCTACAGGCCGGCAGAATCTCAGGCCCGCACCCCTTCCTCGGACAGCTGATCAAAAGAGACTTCCATGGCCCTGACCGGGCAGCCGGTCACACACTGCCCACAGCCGGTGCATTTTTCCGGATCAAAGAGCACCGCCATCTCCGGCCGTTGGATGTAGAGCGCTCCCACAGGACAAATGCCGGTGCAGGCTCCACACTGAAAACACCTCTCATCATCACGACGGATCTTGCCGGCCAGCCGTTCGGCCTGCACGCCAAGACTCTTCAGATAGGCCAGAGCATCGCGGACATTCTCCTTATTGCCCTTGAGCTCCAGGATCATGATCCCGTCCCGCTGGGGCCGGATGTCAGCCTTGAGAATATTGAACTCCACATCATAGCGTTTCACCAGTTGATAGATGATGGGCTGATCCGATGTTTCCTTGGGGTAGCGTAGAAAATAGATTCGTGTGTACATGAAAAAAATCCCTTTGTTTTCAGGTGTCAGATGTCAGGTGAATATGCTTCTTTGCTGCGTTCCTGTCAATCCTCCTCCCGGATAGTCTGCTCCAGGCGGGTGAGCAGGGTGGAGATATCCGCCTCTGTATCCAGCCGGAGAAGCTCGCCGGACACCAGTTCCCCGGGCATGGAAAAAAATTCCTTCTGCTTCAGGTAGATTTCCCAGCGGCCGTCGGACACGGCCTCAGGATCCCGGGCCCTAAGAGCCAGTCGGCGCGCCACCTCTTCATCACTGCAGTAACACAGGACAAACAAAACCTCGGCCCCGTGGCGCCGGGCCAGCTCCCGAACCCGGTCCCGCTCCGCCCGGCTCGAATAGGAGCCGTCAAGGACCACGCCGCCAGCGCCGGTCCCAAGGGCCTCATCGGCCCGGGCCAGCATGGCGTCATAGGTCCTGCGGGTAAATTCCGGGGTGTAGATTCCCTGCCCCAGGCCATCGGGCCGCCGCTCGGTGGGTTGCAGGCCGGCAAGTTCCTTGCGGACCCGATCGGTGTTCAGGTACAAAAAACCGTGCTGCGCGGCCCAGGCCCTGGCCAGGGTGGACTTCCCCGAGGCGATCAACCCGAAGAAGACGTATATTTTCTGCCGCTGCCCCATGACCGGAATCCCGTCAGGAGGCGTAGCGGGTGGCGAGCTCAAAATAGGCTGCGGCCGCGGCCAGGCTGGCCTTTTTTACCTCTTCGTCAACTGCCGGATCGCTGGCCGTGAACAGCCCTATCTTGCCCCGCACGTACGCGCGGTAACATTTATAGAAGCGCAGCATGTCCGTGACCCCCTTATCACCGGATGCCTCCTGGAAGCGGGAAATGAAATAATCCGAAAGGCCCTCCAGGGAGTGAAAGTCCAGGTCCATGGCCAGGAAGGCCACGTCACTGGCCACATCGCAGTAACGAAACCGCTGGTTGAATTCGATACAGTCGTAAATGTAAACCTTGTCGGCCAGGCAGATATTGGCGGAATAAAGATCGCCATGGCAGTCGCGGATCCGGCCCGCATCGATCCGGGCCTGAAAGAGTTCCTCCCGGCCCAGAATGGAACGGGCATAGGTCGAGATGGTCTCGAACTGCTCCCTGGTCAGGGCCCCGCCGCCGATGAAGCCTTCGGTCTGATCGAAATTCTCCAGGACGTTCACCGCCACCGCATCGGTACGGCCAAAGGTGTCGATAACCTCGCTGCGTTCGGCCTTGTCGTAAAAAGGGACCAGGACCTCGACGATCCGGTCCATCTCCCTTTCATTCAGCTCGCCGGTCCGGATGAGATTGCCCATCATCCGCTCCTCGGGCATCCGTTTCATTTTCACCCCGTACTCCACCACCTCGCCGGGACCATCCAGAGCAAAAGTATCCCTTTCCCAGGTCACGGTGACCAGGCCCAGATAGATATCGGGACAGAGACGGCGATTGAGGACCAGCTCCTGCTCGCAGCAGTACCTCCTCTTGTCCAGGGAGGAAAAATCAAGAAAACCAAAGTCCACCGGTTTTTTGAACTTATAGACAAAGTCGCCGGCCAGCACAACAAAGGAGATATGGGTCTGAATCAGCTCGATACCATCGACCTCATGGTCATAGATTTCGGACTGCTGCAGAGCCTGGATAAACGGGGGCAGGGTTTGCTTGCTCATGACTGATGATTGGCTCGGGTTCAAGGGAATGGTTGTCGACCAGGCAACAGGCCTGGCTCAGGACCGGCATCTTACCAGATCGGGCGGGCAGCGTAAATGGTTTACCTGGACCACCGGTCATGGTACATTTTCGTCATGCATGAAAATATCATCCGCACCATTCTCCGGGAAGTGGCCGCTGGCACCAGGGACCCTGAATCCGCCCTTGACCGGCTGCGCCACCTGCCGGTAGAGACCCTGCCCTCAGCCCGGATAGACACCCATCGCAGCCTGCGCACCGGTATCCCCGAAGCGGTCTTTGGCCAGGACAAAACCGTGGACCAGCTGGTCGAGATCCTCGGCGCCATGCTTGCCCGGGAGCAGGTGGTTCTCGCCACCCGGGTAAGCCCGGACAAGGCAGCGGCCGTCCAGGCCCGGTTGCCGCAGCTCAACTACCACGCTCCGGCCCGGATGCTGACCGGCAACAAAGAGCATATTCCCCGGGCCAGGACCAGGGGCGAGGTGGTGATCGTCACCGCCGGCACCTCGGATCTCCCGGTGGCCGAAGAGGCCAGGATATCGCTGGAATATTTCGGCCACCGGGTCCACACCCTCTTTGACACCGGTGTCGCCGGACTCCATCGCATCCTCGCTCACACGCAACGACTCGCCTCGGCCTCGGTGATCATCGTGGTGGCCGGCATGGAGGGCGCCCTGCCCACGGTGGTGGCCGGCATGGTGAGCGCGCCGGTCATCGGCGTGCCCAGTTCCATAGGCTACGGCACCGGAGCCGGAGGGTTCTCCGCCCTGCTCGGCATGCTCAACAGCTGCGCCCCTGGCCTGGCGGTGGTCAATATCGATAATGGCTTCGGTGCCGCCTGCATGGCCGCTGCCATCAATCATCGCAAAGAAAATAACACCCCTGCCCCGGAGGAACCCTGACAGGAGTAAGCCCACAGGCCAGTGAACGTACACGCTGAACGACCGGAGCTTCGCCCATGGCTCTGCGGGACCACAGCCAAGAGCAGCATTCGAGCGCCGCAACATTCTCCGTCTAGCCCCCCTGCCACCAATACAGCCTGGTAGTTTTCGTCCATGTTCACCCTCAATGAGCACGAACAGGAGCACGTTATTTCATGGCAAAGGTACGCTGCGCTCACCCGGTCCCGGGGGCAGGATTTGCCGACAAAAAATAAATCATGAAAAAATACCGACCTGCCATTGCAGGAAACCGGTTGCCGACGTATAATCGGATGTTTTTTCCACAACATATTACCGCAACCGCTGCGGGACCGGGGGCCCTCCCAGAAAAAACAACACCAAGTGGCCCCTGCAAACCTAGACTTGTAGCATACGGACAACCCCATGAACACGACCTTGAAACTCAAAATCGGCCTGCTCGTTTCGCTGATCCTTTTTTCCATCATAGTCCTGGTGCCTTCCTTCTATCCCAGCACCCCGGACTGGTGGAAAAAGTACCTGGCGCCCACCGGTCTCAAGCTCGGCCTTGACCTGCAGGGCGGCATGCACCTGGTCCTGCGGGTGGACCTGGAGAAAGCCCTGGAAAACTCCCTTGACCTGGCGGCATCGGATCTCAAGGAAGGACTGGCGGAAAAGGGCATCACCGCCGTACGGATGGATTCCGGAGATCCACACAAGGTCGTCTTCACCCTGCCCAACACCGGCGCCGTGGATACGGTCCGCAAGATCATCGAGGAGGATTTTCCCAACCTCGATGTCCAGGTGGCGGCCGAAGAGGGCTCCTTTCCCCGCATCACCCTGCAGTTGAAAAAGGATGAAGTGGAGTTCATCCGCAAAAACGCCGTGGCCCAGTCCCTGGAGATCATCCGCAACCGGATCGACCAGTTCGGTGTCGCCGAGCCGGTGATCATCCGCCAGGGGGAAAACGAAATCGTGGTCCAGCTGCCCGGCGTAAAAGATCCCAAGCGGGCCATGGGCCTCATCGGCCAGACGGCCCAGCTTGAATTCAAACTGGTGGCCGATGACGCCGGGGTCGACCTCCCCCGCCTCATCGATGAGGTGAAACAGGCCGGACTGTGGAAAGAGGGGGAAAGCCGCAAAAAACTTAACCTGGCCCTCCAGGGCCGGATTCCTCCGGATACCGAGGTCTATTTTCAGCGAATCGTTGACCCGCAGACCGGTCGGGAAAGGAAGGTTCCGATTCTCCTGAAAAGCCAGGTCCTGATGACCGGTGAAATGGTCAAGAACGCCCAGGTCCGCATCGGCGGTTCGTTCAACGAACCCTATGTCAGCCTGGATCTCACCGGCCGCGGGGGTAAAATCTTTGCCAACATCACGGAAAAAAATGTCGGTAAACGGTTGGCCATTGTCCTGGACGGCGTGGTCCGTTCAGCGCCGGTTATCCGGGAAAAGATCCTCGGCGGCAGCGCCCAGATCTCAGGCGACTTCACCCATGAGGAGGCCACCGACCTGGCCATTGTTCTCAGGGTCGGTGCCCTGCCGGCCCCGGTAGAAATCATCCAGAACCTCACCGTCGGCGCCAGCCTCGGCCATGACTCCATCAACAAGGGACTGATGTCGGGCCTGTTTGGCGCCCTCATGGTCCTGACATTCATGGTGATCTATTACCGGCTCTCCGGCGTGATCGCCGACTTCGCCCTGACCCTCAACATCCTCTTTCTCTTTGTCGGCCTGGCCATGCTCGGGGCCACTCTGACCCTGCCGGGTATTGCAGGTATCATTCTGTCCATCGGCATGGCGGTCGATGCCAACGTCCTTATTTTCGAACGGATGCGCGAGGAATGGGAACTGGGCAAATCGGTAAAGTCGGGCATCGACGGTGGCTTCAACAAGGCTTTCTGGAGTATTGTCGACTCCCAGGTCACCACCCTGATCACCGCTCTGGCCCTATTTTTGTTTGGCACCGGCCCCATCAAGGGCTTCGCCGTCACCCTGTCGCTGGGTATCATCTTCAACCTCTTCGCGGTCCTTTTCTGTACCCGGTTGATCTACGATGTGCTCTATGCCACCCGCAGGCTGAAGAAGCTGAGCTTCATGCGTTTTATCAAGAAGCCTGATTTCGACTTCATGCGGGTCAAGAAAATCGCCTTTGTGCTCTCGGCGATTCTGGTCATCATGGGCCTCTTTTCCTTTGTCGAGATCCTCCGCGGCCAGGCCAACCTCGGGGTAGACTTTGCCGGTGGCTCCCTGCTCCAGTACAAGGCGGAAAAACCGTTTCAGCTTGACGAAGTCCGCGCCGCGTTCAAGAAACACGGTTTCACCAATATCGACCTGCAGCAGGTCACCGGCGAGAACCGGCTCATCATCAAGATCAAGAAATCCGAGGACACGGTGGGCCATCTCGGTGACCAGATCACCCAGATTCTGACCACCGAGGAAGGGGACAAGACCTTTGTTCTCGAGAGCCAGTCCGAAATTGGTTCCTCCATCTCAACGGTGCTCCGCAACAAGGCCATCGAGGCCATTGCCATATCGCTTGTCGGCGTGCTCCTCTACCTGGCCATCCGCTTCGACTTCAGCTTCGGCCTGGCAGCGGCGGCAGCCACTTTCCACGATGTCCTGGTGGTGCTCGGCATCTGCTGGCTGATGGACAAGGAGATAACGCTGCTGCTGGTCACCGCGCTCCTGACCCTGGCCGGATACTCCTTGAACGACTCGGTGGTTGTCTTTGACCGGATCCGGGAGAACATGGCCAAACTCCAGGGCACGGATTTCGGAACCATCATCAACCGCAGCATCAACGAGGTCCTTGGCCGGACCATCGTCACCTCCCTGACCACGGTCCTGGTTCTGGCCTCGCTCTTTTTCTTCGGCGGCTCGGCGATCCATGACTTCGCCTTTGCCCTGCTCACCGGTGTCATCGTCGGAACCTATTCCTCGATTTTCATCGCCAGCCCGCTGCTGACCATAAAATCACGCGAACACTGAGCCGTGGCAGATACCAGTCCCTTTCAATCCATTGCGCAGGCAGAGCGTTTCCGCTTTGCCTGCCATCCCGGGGTTCCCTGTTTCACCGAATGCTGTCGGCAGCTCGACCTGGCCCTGACCCCCTATGACGTGCTGCGGCTGAAAAACAACCGCAACCTGCATTCGGGCCGCTTTCTCGAACAGTTTGTCCTCATCGAGTGGGAAGAGGGCATGGTCTTTCCCCTGTGCTACCTGACCATGGTGGATGATGGGCGGGCCAGCTGTGTCTTTGTCACCAGAGAGGGCTGCTCGGTCTATCCCGACCGGCCCGGGGCCTGCCGGGCCTATCCGGTGGGACGCGGGGTCTCCCGCGGACAGGACGGCACCATCCGGGAGCAGTTTGTCCTGGTGCGCGAAGGCCATTGCCAGGGCTTTGCCGAAGACACGGAGCAGACCCCGTCGGAGTATTTCAAAGACCAGGGCCTCGAGCTCTACAACCTCTATAACGACGAGGTGGCCGGCCTGCTGCAGCACGAGCAGGTCCAGCTGGGATTCCGGCCGGACAGGGCCCAGCTCGATCTCTTTATCCTTGCCCTCTACAATCTGGACATGTTCCGCCAGGAACTGGCCGACGGACGGATCGCCATGAAAAGGCCCCTGTCTCCTGGTGAACTCCAGGGCCTGGCCGGTGACGACGAACAGTTGCTGCTTTTAGGTATCCGCTGGCTCAAACAGGAATTTTTCGGCGAATAGATGAGCTCGATCCTTGATGCCGACCGGCTGAAAATCCTTCGGGAAATAAGTGCCGGCTACTGCATGGAAGAAGGCGGCCCCCACGGCCCGGACCACAGCGAACGGGTCTATCGCATGGCCATGAACCTTGGGCGGGAACTCTCGGCCCGGCTGGATATTCTCGGGGCCGCTGCCCTGCTGCATGACATCGGCCGGCGCAGGGAATCAGAGAGCCGGGGAATCATCTGTCATGCGGAAATCGGCGCCGACATGGCGGTCCCGGTCCTCCAGGGACTGGATTTTCCCGAGGCCGATATCAAAGAAATCGTTCACTGCATCCGAGCCCATCGCTACCGGGGCCGCGAAAAACCCGCTTCGCTGGAAGCCGCCATTCTTTTTGACGCCGACAAGCTCGATTCCATCGGTGCCATCGGCATCGGTCGCGCCTTTCTCTTTGCCGGCCAGATTGGCGCCAGACTGCACAATCCCGAGCTGGCTCCTGAAGAAACAGAGTCCTATACCACCGAAGACACGGCCTACCGGGAGTTCCAGGTCAAAATGTCCCGGGTGCGCGACCAGATGCTTACTGAGCCGGGCCGCCGTCTTGCCCGCCGCCGGCACGAATTCATGGAGATATTCTTCGATGAACTGAACCGGGAAATCTATGGCAATGAAACCGATCCCGGCAAATAATCCATCTCGTTGCATCACGGCCCTCCGCACCCTCTCCGTGATCCGCAAAAACAATACCATACCGAGGCGACCAGTCCATGCTGAAACTGATTATCTTTGACTGTGACGGGGTTCTCTTTGAATCCCGGGAGGCCAACCGCCACTATTACAACCACCTGCTGGCCCATTTCGGCTGCCCGCCCATGAGCGAGGAGGAGGTGGATTATGTCCATATCCACAACGTGTTTGAATCGGTCGTCCATATCTTCCGCAACCATCCCCAGGTTGACATGAAGGAGGTTGACCGCTATCGGGCACAGCTGAGCTATGATCCCTTTTTGCAGTACATGATCATGGAACCGGACCTGATGGATTTTCTCCAGATCATCAAACCACGCTACCACACCGCCATCTCCACCAACCGGACCACCACCATGGATCTGATTCTCGATATCTTCAGACTCAGGCCCTGGTTCGACATGGTGGTCACGGCCCTGACTGCCGGTCGTCCCAAGCCGGCTCCGGACGGTTTGCACATGATCCTCGACCGGTTTGGCGTCCGGGTGGACGAGGCGATCTATATCGGTGACTCAACCGTGGACCGGGATCACTGCCAAAGTGTGGGCATGGAGCTGATCGCCTTCAAGAATCCCGACCTGGAGGCAAGCTATCATGTGGACCGGTTCATGGATATCCTCAGCCTGCCTCCCCTGCAGGCCGATCCTGACTCTGCGGCTGCAGGATCATAAGCTTCATGGATGGGGAAAAAATTATCTGCAAAAATCATGGTCTTTGTCAGATCAGACGCTATAATGACTGAAAGGACCACGTCGTAGCAGGACCGCAAATCCAGAATGAATGCCCGTTTGATCTGCAGCTGAGTAGTTTTGGCAGAATCACCATTTACAGGGGCAGCAGAACCTGCTATCCTGCAACAGGTTGTTTTGTAATTGTTATTGAAAAGGAGTCTGACAGACCAGGGTAACGAGATTTAAGAAATAACGCCTGCGCCTGCCGCTTCCCTGAACAGCAATCTTTTACCATCCTCCCTCTATGCCATGACAACCCTGCAGGATTTTTTTGCGCAGAAGATCAAGCTGCCCTCTCCTCCGGCCATTGCCCTGAAAATCCTGGAGGCTGTACGCAAGGATGAAAATTCCTTTGAAGAGCTGGCCCAGATCATCTCGGCCGATCCCGCCCTCACAGCCCGTATTCTCAAAATTGCCAACTCCGCTCTGTACGGCTTCCCGAGCCCGGTCAAATCCCTGAGCCAGGCCACAGCCCTGGTCGGCTTCAATACCCTGAAAAATATCGCTCTCTCCTTTATCATTGTCCAGGACATGCAGCGCGCCACCGTGGGAGGCTTTGATCTGAACCTGTTCTGGCGCCGGGCCATCACCGCGGCCGTGGCGGCGGAGACCCTGGCTGAAGAGATAGGCTACCAGGACCGGGACCTGTTCATCTCCGCCCTGCTCCAGGATATTGGTGTTCTCATTCTCTACCTGTCCGACCCGGTGACCTACGCCGCCATGCAGGATGAAAAACGGGTCAGCGGCCTGACCACCTGCGAGGCGGAACGGCGCCAGTTCGGCTTTGACCACACCGAGGTGGGCAGCCACCTGCTCTCGACCTGGAAACTGCCCGAATCGATCTGGCGACCGATCCGCTTCCATCACTCGGATATCAGGGAAGACAAGTACGGGGACTGCGCCCTGGTCCTCTACCTCTCGGACAAGGTTGCCGCCATCTACCATGGCCTGCACAGCAACCGCAAATCCATGGAGGTACACGAGCTGCTGGCCGAGGCATACCAGTTTTCCGATGAACAGAGCGCTGCGCTGATCGACAAGGTAGGAGAAAAGGCCCAGGAGGTCATGGAGATGTTTTCCATTGATCCAGGCAACATGAAACCCTTTTCCCTGATCATGCAGGAGGCCAACGAGGAACTCGGACGACTCAACCTCTCCTATGCCCAGCTGGTCCTTGAACTCAAGCAGGCCAAGCAGAACGCGGAGCAACTGGCCATGGAGCTGAAGCTTGCCAATGACAGCCTGCGCAAACTCGCCTTCAGGGACGGGTTGACCGGACTGTACAACCACCGATATTTTCAGGAAATTCTCGAAGCGGAACTGGAACGGTCCAGCCGCTACAACCACCCGCTCTCCATGATCCTGGCCGACATCGATCATTTCAAGAAGGTCAATGACCACTTCGGTCATCCGGCCGGAGACCATGTCCTCAAGATGGTGGCCGAGATGCTGGTATCACTGGTGCGCCGGTGCGACATCGTGTCCCGTTATGGCGGGGAGGAGTTCACCATTATCCTGCCGGAAACAGGAATCAACAGTGCCAGAATACTGGCCCAGCGAATCCGCCGGGGTATCGAACAGATGCATATCACCTACAATGACCAGAAAATCCCGGTGACCATCAGCTGCGGCATCGCCAGTACCGAGGTGGTTAATGGCAATATCACCCGGACCGAACTCATCGAACGCAGCGACCAGGCCCTGTACCGGGCCAAAAAGAGCGGCCGCAACCGGGTGGAGGTGGACGAGCTGGCCACCTGTGTCTGCAACGACTGACCCTGTCCCTGCCCCGGCCTCAGCCATCCTGACTCTTCTCGTCCAGTCGCTTCAATCCTTCCATGAGAATCATCATGAAATCCCCGATCTCCCGGGCCTGCATCAACGAGGACGGCAATCCTGGAATGAAGCGAAAACTGCCCTCACGCTCCTGGAGCAAGGCGTAAATAGCCTCCTGATTGTCCAACTCGCCAAAACGGGCCGCGATGAGAGCCCCTTCCCGAAAGGTTACTCTGGCAGCCCCGCCAGGGGTTTCCAGCAGCAGTTTGCCGGTTTTCTGGTGCATATGAAAAATCTGCAGCAACTCGGCCGGTGAGACCGCTTCGATCAATCCGCTCATGACCGAGCCGTCCTGCTCCACATCCTCAGCCCGGGTATCGGGCATCTCCACGAGCCGGTACTTGATCAGGCCGGTGCAGCCACCACAGGTAAAAAGGCTTTCCTTCTGCGCCGCAAAACCGTCGGCCGCATAGGGCAGAAGCTCAAAAAGCAGACCGGTGAGCTCACGGATCAAAATCATGCAGGCAGGTTTCCCCATGGGCAGGGAAACAGCCTTGTCGGTCAGGACAAGGTTCTCCCCCCGCCTATATATAGGGCAATTACGTTCTTCGACAATGGTAAAGGCGGCCGCAAAGGTCATCATAGAAAGTCCGGGCAGAAAAAAATTGTCTCGGTTCTTTTCATTGTACACATATTTCCTCCCCGGCTCAATTGGTTGTTGTCTTGGCGCCTATTCCACGTGGCTATCATTCCACCCACCTGGCGGTAAAGCTCCTTGTTTCTGTTTTCTGATTACCATACAATACGTTATACTGTCTAAAGGGTCAGCTGGTCCTGCCACTGATCATCATCGCAACCTAAACGAATCCAGGTCGACAAATGCCATCCGGTGCCTCGCAATTATCTTCTGATTTCGAACAGGTCCAGCAGACCCTGGAGCTGTATCCCAGCATCACCATTGTCAAGACCAGCGGTGAACCACCGGATCATTATGAAATCGAATACCGGGTTCGTGGCTATGTCACCTCTCCGGACGGGTCCGTGGCGGTGGGAGAGCACCACCTGATCCGTATCGACCTGCCCTTTGGCTACCCCCATTTTGCCCCCACGGTCAAACCCCTGACCCCGCTGTTCCATCCAGACATTGATCCGGATGCCATCCGGATAGCCGATTTCTGGGAAAAGAATCCCGCCCTGGCCGAGCTGATCATCCATATCGGGGAGATGATAACCGGCAGCTGCTACAACACCCGTGAGCCATTTAATCCGGAGGCAGCAAAATGGTACGCCAGCCATCGGGATGAACTGCCCCTGGACTCCCTGCAGATAGCCGACATCATCGATTCGGAAGAACCCGACGATCTGCTGCCCGAAGAGGATTCCTTTGCCGAACTTGGCCTGATGGACGAGGATCCCGAAGAAGAGGAAATCACGGTCGAAGACCTGATCGATCTGATCCGGTTCCGCTTTGAACAGGGTGAACTGGCCGGGGCGGCCGAAAAACTGGCCCAGCTTCCCGCCGGCACGGAATTTCCCGGACGCGAGGAAATTGAACAGGCCCTTGACGAGGCAATGCAGCGGGCCCAGGCTTTGTTCAACGAGAGCAAGGCCCTGGAGCAGCAGGGAAAACTTCAGGAAGCCCTGAACCTGCTTGGCAGGCTTGACGAGATCGTGGCCGATTATCCAGGGCTTGACGAGCTACGCCAGCGGATTCAGGAATCCCTGCGTCTGACCAGAGGGGTAGACCCGGAGCAGGAGAAATCGAAACCCCGGGCCGCTGAGGAATCCGCCACTCCGCCTCCTCCACCGAAAGGCCGCAAGGCTGGAAAAGGTCGCTCGGGTATCGGTCGCGCCGGGCTACGGATCGCGATCCTCGGACTTGTCATCTGCCTTGCCGGCGGAGCCGGGTACTTGTATTTCCAGGACAAATCGAACCTTGAAGAGGCAAGGACCTGCTGGCAGCAGGTCCGTAAGCTTGCCAAGGCTGGAGAGTATACAAAGGCAGAAAAAATCGCCAGGGAGTTGGAGAAAACCCTGGGGGCCATCCTGGTGCTGCGTTCGGACAAGGCTGCCCTGGAAGAAAAGCTGACCCGGCTGCGCAGTACCAGGGATTACAAGGAAGGGTTGCGGGGGCGGGTCCTCTACCAGGGAAAATATATCGACGCCGCCCTGGCAAAAATACTTTTGGAGTATGACAGGCTCGTGGCAGAGGCTCAGGGCCTGCGGGAGAAGGGCGAAATATCCGCGGCCATGGATGCGCTGAAAAAAGCGCAGAGCCTGGCCAGCAGTAAGGGGCTGAAAGACCAGGCCAGAGACGCCGGGCAGGAGCTGATACAGTTGCGACTTGCGGTGACCCTCAGGGAGGCGCGAGATAACGTCGCCGCAGGAGAATGGGAACACGCGGTAGAGAAGTATCAGCAGGTGCTGGAACTGGCCGGCGGGCTGGACTCCCCACCGCCACTTGAGCCTGTCCGGCAGGGGCTGGCCAGAGCCTCCTTCAAGCTGGCCCTGACCCGGGCCAGAAAGAGTTTTGGAGACAAACAGTGGACCGGGACCCTCGCAGCCCTGGGCCGGGCCAAGAGCCTGCTCCAGGCCGAACCAGCCATCGCCTCTCCCGAAGAGCAGCAGGAAATAGAACGGCTCGCTCTCGATGCCCGTCTCTATCAGATGCTTGGCATAGCCCGCCGGGCGTACGAAGAGGGCAACTGGGATCTGGCCATAGGCGAATACGAAAAGGTTCTGAACTTTCTCCGGGAAAAGAAACAGGCCAGCGACGAGCTGGACGATTCCGTTGCCAGGGTCGAACGTACCCTGCTCATGGTTCGGATCGCCCGGGAACAGCGGGAAGCGGCCCAGGCCACGGAAGCCGGAGATCTGGACCAGGCCCTGGCCCATTACCGGAAGATCCTTGAAACTATCAGCCAGAGCCCTTTTGCGGGGGAGCCATCTCTTGGCTCCATTGCCGCAAGCGTCCAGGAGCGGATCGCGGCCACCCGGGAGCAGCTTGATATCCAGGAAAAGACCGGTTGGCTCGAGGAACATTTCAGGGAAATATTCCAGGAACATTACCCTTCGTCCCGAACCTCGCAGCTGCTCAACCCCAAGGTCACGTTCCTCCGTCGCGAAGGGAACAAAATGGTATTCAAGCTGGCCTGTGCGGAAAAAAACCAGGGCCGTCTCTTTCGTCTGGAACTGGACTATCAGTACGACCCGGCCACTGGCTGGTCCATGTACTCCGGTCAGTGATGATGGTGGTGATGCCCGCCCGCCTGTCCTTCCATGGGCCCGCCCGCCTTGTCCAGGGCCTGTTCCAGGGCATGGTGGGCCTCATGGAGAGCCTTCACCGCCTCCCGCAGAAGCTCAGCGATCTCTTCTTCACCAGCCCCGGCCAGGGTATCGGCCCAGCGAAAGAATTCTTCCCCATGGCCCTTGTTATGCTCTATCCAGTGCGGCAGCATGATCCGCAATTTATCCAGGTCGTTCATCTCACTCTCCTTGGGCTTGTTCCCTTGGCACCAGGACCACAGCCCCGCCAAGAAAATCGATACGCGCAATGGTCACATCGGGAACCAGTTTCGGGTCCTCAAAGAAGGTGGTCAGGGAAACCCCTTCATCGGTGACCTCCAGTCCGGTCACGCCTTCCATAATTGTCTCCCGGCTGTCATCACGCTCAAGCACTGCACTTATCTGACACATATAAAAAAAACTCCTCGTTACATATTGGTATCGGCCACGCAGTCGTAAACAGCCTGCATCACACGGTCATTCAGGTTAGATCAAAAAGCGAAACTCTCCCTTGCCCAGCAGGTCATGCAGATGGAGAATGCCCTCCAGGACCAGATCCTCTCCCACCACCGGCAACACGGTAATCTCCCGGCTCTGCATGATACTCAGCGCATCCGCTGCCATCAGGTCCCTGGTGATGGTTACCGGTTCTTCGGTCATTACCTCACTGATCCGCGAATCCTCCAGGGAGCGATGTGCCAGGATAAGCCGACGGACATCCCCGTCGGTTATGATGCCCCGCAGCCGTTTCCTGTCATCCACCACCACCACGGCACCGAAATTTTTTTCATTAAGCTCGGCCACCGCATCGGTGAACCTGGCCTGGTCCGAGACCAGCGGTATCCGGGAGCCGGTGAGCATGACCTCGCGAACAGCAACCTTGAGCCGCTCACCCAGACTGCCGCCGGGATGATTGCGGCGAAAATCTTCGGCCCGAAACTGCTTGCGTTTCAATAGGGCCACGGCCAGGGCATCACCCAGGGCCAGGGTTGCGGTGGTGGAAGTGGTGGGAGCCAGTCCCAGCGGACAGGCCTCCCGGGGGACATGGACATTGAGGGTTACATCGGCGCAACCGGCCAGAGTCGAGTCAGGGTTACCGGTCATGGCGATGACCCGCACCGAGCGTTCCCGCAGGCTCCCGAGCAACCCATTGAGTTCCATTGTCTCACCGGAATAGGAGATGGCCAGGACCACGTCCGAGGACGAGACCATGCCCAGGTCACCGTGCATGGCCTCCACCGGGTGGAGGAAAAAGGAGGGTGTGCCGGTGGAGTTGAGGGTGGCAGAAATCTTCTGCCCGACAATACCCGACTTGCCGATACCGGTGATCACCAGCCGGGTCGGACACTCCATGATCAGATCCACCGCCCGGACAAATTCCTCCCCGAGATGGTCGCGGACAGCCAGGATCCCCTCGGCCTCGATGGTCAATACTTCTTTTGCCTGTTCTACACTCATTGTTCCTCCTAAATTGAGCGTTTCACCCATCTGCGATGGGTAAAAAGATAACTAACTAATTATAATTAGTATTCTTTTTAAAGTGTTGCAGATGGGTGAAACCCTCCGGGATTTCCATTTTACCCCAACCTGCTTCGCCTTGCTGTGTTCCATGTAGACGAACTACAATGAAACAGCGCAAGACTCGCATCTTAGGGCAAAATGAAAATCGCTCAATTTTGGTTCCTGTATCCTATTGTTCCAGCAGTGAAACAACAATTCGTCCCCTGGATCCTCCCTGAAGCATCAGATCGATGGCCTCCGGCAGCTGGTTAAGGGTAATAGTCTGACTCAGCTCACCAAGACAGTCAAGACGCCAGGGACCGGCCAGCAGCCCCCACAATTTTTCTCTCCGCTCCATAGCGCACTGGGCCGAGTCGACACCAATCAGCCGGACACCACGGAGTATAAAGGGGTAGACATTGATGGGCAGCTCCCCGGAGGCAGCATTGCCGCAGCAGGTGACCACGGCCCCATACTGGCACTGTTTGATGGTGGTGGCCAGGATATCACCGCCCACCGTATCGACCACCCCGGCCCAGCGCTCGCGAAGCAACATCCTCCTGGCCCCGCCGGATACCTTGCCACGGTCGACGACCGAATGGGCCCCAAGCCGCAGAAGAAATTCATGTTCACTGGCCTTTCCGGTGACCGCGGTCACCTGGAACCCCAGTTTTGCCAGCAGGGCCACAGCCACGCTGCCCACCCCGCCGGTGGCACCGGCGACGAGGATCGGTCCGCCGTCAACACGGCAACCGGAGTCGAGCAGCTCAAAAACGCAACCGGCAGCGGTGAACCCGGCCGTACCGAGTTCCATGGTTTCCTTCAGCTCCAGTCCCTGGGGGACCGCCATGACCCAGTCAGCCGGTACCCGGATATAACGGCCAAAGCCGCCCCAGGTATTCATGCCCAGATCATAGCCACAGCAGAGAACCCGGTCCCCTGGCGCGAACCTCTGGCTCCTGCTCTCGACCACCACCCCGGCCGCGTCAATACCCGGTACATGGGGATATCTCTTGGTCACCCCACGGTTGCCGCTGGCAGAAAGGGCATCCTTATAGTTCAGGGATGAATAATGGACCTGAATGAGCACGTCGCCTTCGGGCAGATCGTCAAACGATACCCGGGTCACCTGCAACACATGGGTCTTGTCATCAGCAGCACTGACAAGCAGCGCTGGAAAGGTTTCAGACAGCATAATACAACCAGTTGGAAACCTGCGCTCAAGACAGGCAGAAGTTATCAGTCTCGGTCAGTCCGGTTCAGCACCACCAGGTCACCACCCACCACCCGGATGGTGGTCCCATCGGTAAGACGTACCCGGTAACTTCCATCACTGGAAAGCCCGGCCCCGGTTCCCTGGACCACTGGTCCGGTGACGGGGTGGTACATGACCGTCCTGCCGGCAAGATAATCATGGGCGGCAAACTTTGCCAGTAAAGAATCCCACCTGGTCTCCAGCTTCTCAACCACCGCTGTCACTTCCAGGGCCACAGTTCGGGCCACCTGCTCCAGATCGAAACAGCGGCCGGTAATGTGAAAAAGGGAGGTCACTTGCGGACGCAGAGAGGCCGGAAAGGCAGTAAGCTCGGTGTTGATATTGATACCGATCCCAAGCACGACAAAAAAATCATCGGCGCCCGGAAAACCATGGGACTGGCTCAGGATCCCGGCCAGCTTACGCCCGCCAAGGTAAAGATCATTGGGCCACTTGATCCCGGGCCGGACAGAGGCCAGCCTTTCCAGGCTCTGGCAGCAGGCCAGGCCTGTGGCCAGCGTGATGCAGGGCAGACGGCCGGGAGAGAGGTTCGGCCTCAGGATGAGCGAACAGTAGAGTCCCCCTGCAGGGGAGCTGAACGACCTTCCCCGCTGTCCCTGGCCGCAACGCTGGCGCTCGGCCAGAATCACAGTCCGGTGGGGTGCGCCCCTGGCACCCATCTCCAGGGCCAGGACATTGGTGGAGTCCACGCATCCGAAGCGATGGAGATGAAGGGTATCGGCAGAATCCATGGTCAATGTAAAAAAAAAAGCAGAGACTCGAGGCCTCTGCTTCAATGGAACGGGTTGGGGAAAACTGTATGACTAGTTTACACCCTTATCTCCCTCTTCATCCTTGACCCGATCTTTTGCTGCGTACATGGTGGTGGACCCGGAGGACCAGAAGGCAAGCTTGCCCTCTTTAACCAGTTCGTTGGCAGCGTTCTTGACGGCCCGTGGTTTGGAATCAGGATCACACTTGTAGAAATCCTTGACATACAGCTGGGGCTTGGGAGCCTTCAGTGCTTTTTCAAGAATGGCAGCTTTCAGTTCTTCTTTGCTCAGAGCCATGTATCGGCCTCCTTTAAAATACCAAGAATGAAAAAATCAGGCTGGCACGAAAGGTGCCAGCCTGGACAACCGAAAATTACTTGGTGTAAGCGTCGGTAGCGCTGGTGTACTTGAACTGGGTCGTGGTCCGCCACGTATCGTAGGCCAGCCGGTAATCGTCGATGGATTTCTCGGTGAACGGAATCTCGCACAGCTCGAAGAATTTCTCCCAGCCGATCCGCTCAGCCCACTCGCCAAGACGCTCATACTTGTTGGCGTTCTCGGCATAGGTCACGAGGATCTTGCGAACCGCTTCGGTAACCTCGGGCCAACGGGGCGGATTGTTGGGCAGGAACGGGATAACAAGCTTGGAGAACTTGGGTGCCGACTTGGCGTTGGACACCTTACCGCCCACCAGGATGGCCATACCGTCACCTTCCGGATCAGCCAGCGGCATGGCCGGACACATGGTGTAGCAGTTACCGCAGAACATACAGCGATCGGCATTGACCTTGACCGACTTGATCTCCTCGCCGTTGACCTCGACCTTGGTGGGCTTTACAGCACCAAGCGGACAGGCGGAGATGGCCAGCGGCAGCTCGCACACACCGGTGATACGCTCGTGGTCGATCATCGGCGGCTTACGATGCACACCGAGAAGAGCGATATCGGAAGCATGTACGGCGCCACACATGTTCAGGCAGCAGGCCAGAGCGATCTTGACCTTGGCCGGCAGCTTCATGGAACCGAAGTACTCAAACAGGTCATCCATAACGGCCTTGACCGGTCCAGAGGCGTCCGTTGCCGGAGTGTGGCAGTGAACCCAGCCCTGGGTGTGAACGATGTTGGTCACACAGCAGCCGGTACCACCTACGGGGAACTTGTTGCCACGGCTCTTGAGATCATCGAGCAGCGGCTGAACCTTGTCCTTGGAATCAACCATGAACTCGATATTGTTCCGGGTGGTGAACCGGACATAGCCATCGCAGTGCTTGTCGGCGATGTCGCAGATCTCGCGGATGTACTCGATGGAAACCAGACGCGGGGAGCCGGCACGGACGGTGTAGACCTCAGCGCCGGTCTCGGAAACATGCATCAGGACACCCGGCTCAAGGATCTCATGATACAGCCATTTGCCCTTGTTTTCCTTGATAACAGGGGGCAGAAAATCTCCGTAGTAATGCGGACCGAGATCGGTAATCCGCCCTTCCATCGGATTATTCGGATCGTAACCCATGATATAATCTCCTTATCTATAATATTCAGTAGAATCGTTAAACAGTTACCGCAGGACGGAATTACATGGCATGACGCTTGCGGAATTCCTTGATGTCACGCTCGAAGCCGCCGGGAACTTCCTCTTCCTTCCAGAAAACATACGGGTTGGAACGCGGCTCTTTAACATGCTGCGGCATAGGCTCAACTTCCATTACAGACAGGAAGGTGGGCAGACCGATACGCTGCATGGTCTCACCGACACGCTCACGGTTTTTACCAACTTCCATCCACCAGTCCCAGATCTTCTCGATAACATCAATAACGTTCTCGAACTCGTTATCCTTGGTCACCTCGATGAAGGGGATTACCATGGTGGCAAACTGGGCACCGTCCAGGATCGGAGCCTTGGCGCCGATACAGATGGTTGCGCCTCTCTCTTTGCCGGGACGCAGGGCACGCGGCATGACGTTGATGCAGTGCATGCAGCGGGTACACTCGGCATTGTCGATCTTCAGCTCATCGCCTTCCATCCACATGCAGCCGGTGGGGCACAGGTCGATGACTTCTTTCTGAATGTCGAAGGCACCCCAGTCACGACCGGCATGGGATCCACCACCGGCGGGATAGTTGCCGGCAATGTATTCTTTCACTGCGGCCTGATCGATCTGGATGTCATCTTTCCAGTTACCGATAACGGCGAAGTCAGAACGCGCGATTGCGGCAACACAGTCGTTGGGGCAACCGGAGAACTTGAACTTGAATTTATAGGGGAATGCAGGACGATGAATCTCATCCTGGTAATGCATGGTCAGATGATGGCAGACCTCCTGAGTGTCGTAGCAGGCCCACTCGCAGCGGGACTGACCGAGGCAGCAGGAAGGAGTACGCAGGTTGGAACCGGAACCACCCAGGTCCTGCCCCAGATCATGCGTCAGATCCCAGAACAGCGGCTCCAGATTCTCGGTCCGGGTACCCAGCAGAATCATGTCACCGGTGGAACCATGCATATTGGTCATACCGGAACCGTACTTCTCCCACAGGTTCATGAGATCGCGGAGGTTCTTGGTGGTGTAATACAGACCGGACGGCTGGTTGATACGAACGGTATGGAAATGCTCTACGCCCGGAAACTGATCCGGAACGTCGGAATAACGACCAACGATACCACCACCGTAACCAAAAACACCTACGATACCGCCGTGTTTCCAGTGGGTGATTCTGTCTTTGTAGGACAGCTCAAGCTGACCGAGGATATCCCAGCACTCCGGCTTGGTCTCGGCCTGCCGCTTCATGTCGGTGACGAAACTCGGCCAGGGGCCTTTCTCCAGTTCGTCCAGCAAAGGCGTATCATGCTTTGGCATCAGTGTTCCTCCTCTCAATGATATTTGGTTTTGCCCATTACCTTCTATTCCAACAGGATGCCCGACCGCCCCACTCAGCACAAAACGGTTGCGCATTACTCCCATTGAATACTCATTCAGTCAGCGACCTTATACTTCTCGCCCATTTTTGTCAACAAAAATCCGCTGGACGCAGGCACAGCTCCTCTTTGCGCCGATTCACCCTCTCCTCATTTCAGACCGGTTCCAGCCCTGTTTTTGACCTGAAAACCAGCACTGATATCGTCTCGCCCCAGGGGACTTGATCAAGGACCTGGAGATTGGTCCTCGGCACTAGCCGTTACAGCAGACCGGCAGCCTTCAAGAGCCCTCTTTCCAGGGAATGCTCCGCCCCGGCGGGAGACTCGGACAGGCAGTCCAGCAGCCGTCCGGCCAGGACCTTGCCCAACTGCACCCCTTCCTGGTCAAACGAGTTGATATTCCAGCAAAAGCCCTGGAAGGCTATCCGGTTCTCGTACAGCGCCAGCAGTGCGCCCATGGCATAGGGAGTGAGTCTCTCGCCGATGAGTATGGTGCTTGGCCGGTTACCGGGAAAACGCTTATTCGGGTTGTCATGTTCCTGTCCGGTGGCCAGGGCCATGGCCTGGGCCAGCATATTGACCACCAGTTTCTGCTGAGAACTGGTCCCCTCCACCTTCAGATCGTGACCATACTGGGAGCGACGAAAACCGATGAATTCCACCGGGACGACCTCGGTCCCCTGGTGCAGAAGCTGGTAGAAAGCATGCTGACCGTTGGTACCTGGCTCACCCCAGACAATGGGCCCGGTCTTCCACCGGACCGACTTTCCCTGCCGGGTCACGGACTTGCCGTTGCTTTCCATGTCGCATTGCTGAAGATGGGCCGGAAACCGGTGCAGCATCTGGCTGTAGGGCAGGACCGCCAAGGTCGGCAAGCCGAGAAAGTTACGGTTCCAGATACCGATCATGGCCATGAGCAGGGGGAGATTGTCAAGCAGGCCGGGTTTCTCGGCCAACACGTCCATATCATTGGCGCCGCGCAGCAGTTCAATGAAGCCCTCATACCCGAGCATGAAACCGAGCACCACCCCGCCCACCATGGAGGTGACGGAAAACCTCCCTCCGATATAGTCGAACATGTGGAAGGTGCGCCGGTAGCGTTTCGGGTCGTCCATGGGGCTGCCGGCCCCGGTAACCGCGATCAGATGGTGAACAGGGTCAAGGCCGGACTCTTCGAGCGCGGCCCGGACCAGCGCCTCGTTGGTCCGGGTTTCCAGGGTGGTTCCGCTTTTGGAGACCACGTTGAAGAGAGTCCGGGACAGATCGAGCCCGGCCAGGACCGAAGCGGCATCATCTGGATCCACGTTGGCGATGAAACGGACCCGGCGCTCGGGCAGGGCATGGCCGGCGAGTGCCTGGCACAGGGCTCGCGGCCCGAGATCCGAACCGCCAATCCCCACCTGGACCATGGTGGTGAAGCGCTCGCCCCGATGGTTGCGCAACTTTCCCCGGTCCAGCTCTTCGAGAAATTTCCGCAACCGCTCCAGCTGCTCCCTGGCCTGGGCCGTGGCCTCCGGGGCCAGGGGCGTATCGGAGAAGATATCCCGGCAGGCAGTGTGCAGCACTTGGCGCTCCTCGCTCTCGTACCCCTCGATGCGGTTCATCACCGCACCCTGCTTCATGGCCATGAACTGCTCCACCAGGCCGGCCTCGTCGGCGAGATCCTGGAGCCCGTCCAGGACTCGGTCGTCCAACCGCTGGGTGGCAAAGAGCAGGTCAAAACCGCAACCACTTGCGCGAAAGCGGTTGACCCGCTCCTCGTCGAGCCCGCCCCGTACGTTCAGCTTCCAGGGTTTTCCGGCAAGTTCCGAGAGCCTGGTCACAGCCTGAAGATTGGAGAAATCCGTACCCTGCATAATCCTTCTCCTTAGAATCCGGCCAGCTCTTTGAGCCGAGCGATCACCGCCCGGTAATCACTGTGCCCGTAAATGGCCGAGCCGGCGACAAAAATATTGGCCCCGGCCTCGGCTATGCGGCCAATGGTCTGCGGGCTGACCCCGCCGTCGATTTCGATCCCGGCCTCCGGATTGACCGCATCCAGACGGCGGCGCAGTTCCCTGGTCTTTTCCAGCGACGACTCAATAAACGACTGGCCTCCAAAGCCGGGATTGACGCTCATGAGCATGACCAGATCCACCTCTTCCAGCACATAATCCAGAGTGGAAAGCGAGGTGGCCGGATTGAGCACCGCGCCGGCCTTTTTGCCGAGATCGCGGATACAGCGCAAGGTCCGATGCAGATGGGTACAGGCCTCTACATGGACGGTGATCCAGTCGGCACCGGCATCGGCGAACTCCTTGAGATACCGGTCCGGATCACTGATCATCAGATGGACGTCCACCGGCAGATCCGTCACCGCCCGGACCGCCTTGACCACCAGCGGACCTATGGTGATATTGGGAACGAAATGGCCGTCCATTACATCCACGTGGATAACCTCGGCACCGGCATCGGCCACACCACGGATCTCGTCCCCGAGGCGGGAAAAATCAGCAGAGAGAATGGAAGGGGCAATCATCATCGATTTCATAGCAACTACCTGAAAAGTAATGTTTGTCAATCGTTGGAACGGATAAGCAGCCAACAGTTCATGGCCCTATATACCGGGACCGGGACCATTGTGCACGGAGATTCAATAGGAAAACAAAACGACACGGCCAGGGGAAGCGGCCGGTCCAAACGACCCCGGGCCGGTGTGTCGCCGTATCCGGTGAAAATCAGAAAAAAGAAACCTGAAGAGAAGAGTCGCCGGGCCTGCCGACACCAAGCTCGACATCTACCTCTCAGCCGCCCTTGGTGATGCGCTCGTACTGCTGGCCGGGCAGCTGCCGGACCCGGCCCATGATCTCCAGCTGCAGAAGGATCCCGTGCAGTCGGGCCGGCTCCATCCCGACAGCACGGGCCAGGGAATCAATGTCCCGTGGATAGGTGTCGAGCCCGGCAAGCACCCGGCTCTCTTCCGGGTTCAAACCGTCCGTGTCGACCTCTTCCGTCTCAGGCTGCAGCCCGCCGGCCCCTGATCCCTTCCCGTCCTCCATGGGATCAGTCGTTACGAATCGCAACTCTTCGAGGATATCGTCCACCGAACTGACCAGGGTCGCCCCCTGGCGCAGGAGCTCATGGGTACCGCGAGACCTGAAGGAATCCACCCGTCCCGGGACGGCAAAGACCTCCCGCCCCTGCTCCAGGGCCATTCTGGCGGTTATCAGGGCTCCGGATCGGGACCCGGCCTCCACCACCACGACCCCCAGGCTCAAGCCGGAGACGATCCGGTTCCGGGCCGGAAAACGAAACCGGGCCGGACCTATGCCCGGACCATACTCGGACACCAGCAGTCCCCGGCGGCCAACCTCGGCAAACAGCGTTTCATGCTGGCGGGGATAGATCACATCGATACCGCAACCCAGCACCCCGGTGGTCAGGCCGCTGCTGTCGAGCGCTCCACGGTGGGCGGCCCCATCAATGCCAAGCGCCATGCCCGAAAGTACGACAATCCCATGATTGGCCAGTTCCCGGCCAAGCTCACGGCCCACCCGCTCTCCATAACCGGTGGCAGCCCTGGAGCCGACCACGGCCACCGCCGGCAGGCTCAGCAGTTCAAGCCGGCCCCGGCAAAACAGCAGCAGCGGGGGATCATGGATATGCAGCAGGCGGGTAGGAAATTCAGGATCCTGACAGGTCAGAACAGTGGTCCCGGACCGGGCCAGCCATGCAAGCTGGTCCTCGGCCTGGCCACGGATTTGCGAGAGAACCGCAGGGTCTCGCAGGCGGGCAATAGTTTTGGAGCCCAGACCGGGAATGGAGCGAAGAGAGGCAGGAGGGGCGTCGAAAATACGCCTGGGTGTCTGGAACCGGTCCAGCAGCCGACCGGCCAGTGCCGGCCCGAGACCGGGCACCAGGGCCAGGCTCAGCCAGTCGAGCAGATCAGGGAGCATGGTGCAGGATCTGCTTCACGGAGACAACCGGCCAGCACTGTACCCGGGCGGGCGGCAACAACGCAGGGAGGCCACAGGATCTGGTGCGCTTCCCCGTCATCGCCAACACAGGAATTCAATCCGTGATAAAGGATTCCAGGTCCTTGCTGCGGGTCGGATGGCGCAGCTTCTTGATGGCCTGGGCCTCAATCTGACGGATCCGCTCCCGGGTGACGGAAAAACATTTCCCCACCTCCTCCAGGGTGTGATCACAGCCCACCTCGATGCCGTAGCGCATGCGCAGGACCTTCTCCTCGCGCGGGGTCAGGGACGACATCACCCGGCACAGGCAGCGTTTCAAACTTTCCACCATGGAGGCTTCCTGGGGATCGGGATGGGCATGATCCTCGATGAAATCCGAGAGCAGCGAGTCTTCCTCGTCGCCCACCGGCGCATCGAGGGAGATGGCATCCTTGGCCGTCTTCAGGGCGATGTGGACCTTTTCCACCTCGGTGCCCATCTGTTCGGCCATCTCTTCCGGAGTGGGCTCCCGGCTCTCAAGCCGCTGAAACTCCTTGGAAAACCGCAACATGCGATTGATGGTCTCGATCATGTGAACCGGCAGACGGATGGTCCGACCCTGGTCGGCAATACCGCGGGTGATGGCCTGGCGGATCCACCAGGTCGCATAGGTGGAGAACTTGTAGCCCCGCTTGTAGTCATATTTCTCCACCGCCTTCATCAGACCGATGTTGCCCTCCTGGATCAGGTCGGGCAGCTGCAGGCCACGGTTGAGAAATTTTTTGGAGACCGAAATCACCAGCCGGAGATTGGCCCGGACCAGAGCCTCCCTGGCCTGCCTGGCCGACTCCCGGCCATACTCGATCTCGGTCAGAATTTCGTCAAATATACGGCAGGTGACCCCGATCGAGTCGCCGATCTCCAGGGCAATGCGCCGCTCGATCTCCCTGACGGACAACGCCTCGTCGCCGCTCTCCAGACTCTGCTTGCGCAGGGCCAGCTGCTCCCGCTGCCGCGCCTTGACCCGGACCTTCTTGAACTTTTCACTGAGTTCCTTGACCGCATCGGCCACCGAGTTGATCCCCTTGGTGCAGAGCCGGTAGGGCTCGAACAAACCGGCGATCTCAAGCCCGATATCGAGAATTTCCCGAACCAGCGGCTCTTCCTTTTCCGGAACACCGGCAACCTTTTTGAGCTCTGCATAGAGCTCCTTGCGGCGGGCATCGAGCTCGTTGGCCTTGTCTATCAGGGCAAGAAACTCGTCCTTGACCGCGGCCAGGGACCGGTCATCGTTCTCCGACAGCCCCTTGATCACAGTGTTGATCCGCATCCGCCCGCGGCAGAGCGCATCGGCCAGGTCGTTGAGGGCGGAGATACCCAGCGAAAGACGCAACACCGAACGCTGCACCCGCATCTCTCCTTCTTCTATCATACGCGCCAGCTCGATCTCTTCCTCGTGACTGAGCAGGGTCAGATTGCCCATCTCACGCAGGTAGATGTTCATTGGATCGATACTGGTCCCCTGCTCCCGTCGGTCACCTCCCCGCCTGCGATCCCGGCCGCTGCGCCGGTCAAAGGCGGATCGGCGATCAATTTCTATCGCTGGAAGCGGTTGTGACTGCAGTTCCTCTGGCATATTCACCGGATCTCCCCCTCTTCTTCTGCAAACAGCCAGGTGAGATCACCCGAATCTGCCTGGTCATCATGTTCCAGCCCGACATCCTCAAAAGCACTGCCTGGAAAATTTTCCTTCAAGGCCATCAGCACCTCCGGACCGTACCCAGAAAAATATCTCGGTTACTTCTGGATTGTCCCTGTTTACCCGCCCGACTCAGCCTCAAGCGGGCCTACACAACAAACCGGCTGTATCTCACTGTATTTGCTTGATTCAAACTACAACCTGCTGAAACAACTCAACTTATACAGCAATACCGCTCAAGTACATTTTTGTAATGTACCATATTGCATTATTCTTTCAACAATTTATAACTAAAAGTTAAATTTTTTTTACTCATCTCCTGTTTCTTTTCCAGGAGTATCATGAGCCGTTCCCGGTCACCGGAACGCTGGGCCTCATTGATCTCGGCCAGCAGTTTGGCCGCATTCTGCCTGTAGCGGAATGATTCCAGCCAGGCCAGCAGTTCATCGCAAAACCTCCTGGCCTCCTGCTCCCGCTCCTCATCGCTGGTCCCTACACCCCGAATCAGGACCTCGGCCACGTACCTCCGCTGCCGCTCATCGGTCACGGCAGAGAGAATCCTTTCCGGGGTGACCTCGCCCTGACCGGTGAGGGAGACAATGGTGTCAATAAAATGGCGGATTCCCGGATCCTGCACCACTTCATGCAAACCATTTGCCAGCAATTCTTCAATGAATTCGGGATAGAGAATCAGGAAATCGATCAACTGCCGTTCCTGGCGGGACAACCGACGCCGGGGACGATCCTCCAGCACCGGCTCCTCCGGAGCGGCCTTGCCCGGCTGGATACCGGAGAGCAGCTGGCCCGGAGAGATCCCCAGCTTTTCACTGAAATGGGCCACCATCAGGGAACGCTGGCCCTCATCCGAGCTGCCGGCGATCACCTGCCTGAGTTCACCGATAATCCTGTTTTTGCCCTCCAGGGTCAGGCCATGCTCCCTGACCAGAGCCTCGAAGACGAATTCATCCAGGGGTTTGGCTGCCTTGACAAGTTCCAGAACCGCGTCGGCACCTTTCCTTCGTACCAGGGTGTCGGGATCATCGCCCTCTGGCAGCAGGGCCACCCGGGCATCCACCTGCTCGGCCAGAAAAAACGGAATGGAACGCATGGCGGCCTTGAGCCCGGCCCGATCCCCGTCAAAGAGCAGCACCGCCTCGTCGCAGTATCCCCGCAGGGTCCGGACATGGGCCCGGGTCAGGGCGGTGCCCAACGGAGCCACCACGTTGTCGATACTGTGCACCGCCAGGAGCAGGAGATCGAAATTACCTTCCACCACAATGGCCTGGCGCTGCCGACGGATGGCTTCCCGATGCTGATAGAGCCCAAAGAGAATCCTGCTCTTGTCAAAAATCTGACTCTCCGGCGAATTCATATATTTGGGCTTGCCATCTCCGAGGATCCGGCCGCCAAAGGCCACCACCCGGCCGGTCATGTCATAGATGGGAAAGAGCACCCGGTCCCGGAACCGGTCATACCAGGTCCCACGGTCGCTGCGCACCGCCAGGCCGGCCTGTTCGATGGCGACCACGGGCAGGTCCTTGCGCCGCAGGGTATCGGTGATGAAGTTCCAGCCCGCCACCTCGGGATCCGGCGCATAGCCCAGCCGGTAGGTCCTGATGATCGTTTCAGGCACATCCCGCTGCCGGAGATACTCCCGGGCTCCCCTGGCCGCCTCGGCATTGAGCAGGTAGCGGTGATAGAGTTCGGCCGCCTCTTCGTTCACCCGGTAGAGACGTTCGCGCTGGCGGATGCGCTTGCGGTCCGCCTCACTGAGTTTTGGTTCGGGAAGGTCGATCTGGTAACGCCGGGCCAGCTCCTTGAGGGCTTCGGGAAAGGAGAGGTGATGATACTTCATCACAAAGGAAAAGACGTCTCCCGATTCGCCGCAACCGAAACAGTGAAAAAACTGCCCCTGGGGATTAACGGAAAACGAGGGCGTCTTCTCGGCATGGAATGGACAGAGACCGGTGTAGCGGCTGCCGGCCTTTTTCAGCTCCACGCACTCACCGATCACCTGGACGATATCGGCCGCGTCCCGGACCCGGTTCTTGACTTCCTCACGCAGATCAGCCATCACTGCCCCCGGGTGGAATATCCGTATGGAAATTTCTCACACATGCATTACTGTATGGTACAGTGCTAAGGATGGATTCCAGCTCTGGAGGTGAGGCCATGGAAGATATTGACAAGATTCTCTCGCTGGAGATCAAAAAGGAAATAGCTGATCGCTACTTTGGCTTCCGCAAACTCATCGAGGACAATATACGGGATTATGACCAGCAGGTCCTCCGCTCGTTCTCGCTGCTGGAAAAGAAAATAGGTCTCGACCTGATCCGGCTCTACATCTTACTGAAAGATGAAGGTCTTATCCATGATTTTTTCAGGGAAGCCGGCCTGGAACATCTCCTGTTCTACGATCCCTATATAGTTTCCTCGCCGACCATCCGCCAGCAGGTCTTCGCCGGCCTCGACACCCATGGGCTGACCGCCCACAGTCGCTTCAAACACATGATCTTTGACCTCTACGAAGAGCTTGAGAGTCATATCAACCAGTACCGGGAACGCATGCAGAAGCTGGCCGAAGAGCATGACGTCATTGCCGAGGAGATCAAGCTCTTCTACAAGAAAAACGACCTCGGAACGATTATGGATTTCATGCGCAATATCGACGGGCTCGGCTCTTACAAGGCCGGCTCCATGGAAGGCGGCCTGACGCCCCGGACCGGCCAGAACCTGGAGAAAAAAATGCGGGTCACGCCACCGTCGCCGGTGGAAGAACTGCTGCCCATCATCCCGCCGATCAAGCCGCTGTCCGAGGTCAAGGGCCGCCTGAAACCGATCATCGAAAAGGCCTGGAAGCTGCAAAAAGGGCTGGATCTTCGCACCCTGACCAGAAAACAGCAGGACGCATAGGCCACCGGCAGCCCAGCCGGCCACCAGTCCGGACCGCACCCATCCGCCTGAGGACAAAAAAATACCCGCCCCCTGGTTCCCGGGCAGAGCCAAACGCCCGAAACGCCGGCCCCGGCAACTTTTCCGGGCCCAAATAAAGCCTGGACTTTTTCCCCCACCTCTTTTATTGATGAGCGCCCAAGATCGCCTGGTTACCAGGTATCTGCCACCACGGCCGGCCAACTCACCGACCCTGCCCACCGCCAGCTGGTCATAGCACACAGTACTACAATTTTACTTTTTATATATTTTTTTATTTTTTAACCAAGTTTATGGAGGTACACCACCCATGCAATCACTCAACCTCAAAAGACATCACGTCATCACCCTTGTTGCCGCCCTCTTTCTGCTGCTATCCACCCAGCCGGCCCGAGCGGCCCTGGACAGTGCCGCATTCACCACCGAGCTGGACTCCCTGATCCTGGAGGGCAACGACCTGCTGGTTCAGGTCAACAACACCGTGCTCAACTCGCTGACCATGGACAGCCAGCTGGCGGAGCTTGAAACCGCGGTGACCAATTACCAGGCCAACATAGTCGCCACCTACGACTCTGTCGTCGCAGCGGCAGGCACCACCCTGAGCCTGACCTCGGACATGCTGGTGGCCCTGCAGACACTGAGCACGGTGAGCCTGTCACTGGCAAATGCGTTTGCAGATCTCACCGTGCAGATCGGTGAGCTGGCCGCCTCCACATCCCTGGCGGTCCTGGACAGCTCACTTGCCGCCATGCTTAGGCTGTCCGACGACATCGGCCTGATGGCGGACCGGATCCTGGAGATGGCTGACAAGATTCTGATCATGGCCGATAATATCGGTCTGATGGCCGACCGGATCATCGCCACCCAGATTATCCAGAGCGACAACCTGAAACTGATCCTGGATGCGACCCTGACCACCCAGAACAACACCATCAAGCTGATCAGCCTGTTTCTCTAGGCCCTCATAAACCACGGTCAGGGAAAGATACGGACCTACGGGTTTTTCCCCGCCATTTCCGACAAAAACAGATCCGGATCCGGCCAGCCCCACCGGCTGGTGTGCAAACAGATCAGTTTATGGTAGATATGGTCTCCTCAGACCATATTCAACCTAAATTGAGCGTTTCACCCATCTGCAAATGGTAAAAAGATAACTGATTATAATTGTTTTTCTTTTTAAAGTGTTGCAGATGGGTAAAATGAAAATCGCTCAATTTAGCTTCAACTCAGAACACACACCAGGCATCATGTCTATGGACTACTCTCCGAACTTTTCCTCGATATGGCTCGCTTTTGGTGCGGTTGTAGTCGGCCTTGTCATGCTGGTCAGCGGCGGCGAATCCCTGGTCTCCGGGGCGGTCAGGCTGGCCCGGCGCTGGGGCGTCTCTCCCCTGGTCATCGGTCTGACCGTAGTGGCCTTCGGCACCTCGGTCCCGGAACTCTTTGTCAGCCTCACCGCCGCCCTCCAGGGCCACCCCGATATCATGATCGGCAACGTGGTTGGCTCCAATATCGCCAACATAGGACTCATACTGGGCTTCTGTGCTCTCATCGTTCCACTCCACCTGACCCTGCGCGAAGTCTGGAACGAACTGCTCCTGGTCCTGGGAGGCTCCATTCTGCTGATGCTCTGCAGCGCCTATGGCTTCTTTCCCCGCTCCGTCGGCCTGATCTTCATCGTCACCCTGCTTGGTTACACCACCCTGACCTATTACCGCAAGTCCGGTCGGATCCCGGAAGAACTCCTGTCCGAAAGCGACAGCAGGGCCGCAGCGCAACCCGTGCTGGTGCCCATCCTCCTGGTGATCGGCGGCCTGATCCTGCTGGGTTCGGGCTCGTCGCTGTTCATCAACGGCGCCGTGGACGTTGCCCGTTATTTCCGCGTCAGCGAGTTGATCATCGGCCTGACCCTGGCGGCCATCGGCACCTCCCTGCCTGAACTGGCATCCAGCCTTTCCGCCTTGCGGCGCAAGGAATCGGGCATGCTGATCGGCAATGTGATCGGCTCCAACATGTTCAACCTTTTCATGGTTCTCGGCCTGACCGCGGTGATCAAGCCCTTTGCCCTGTCCAGGGATCTCCTCCACCGGGACCTGCCGATCATGCTGTCCTTCACCCTGATCCTGATCCCCATTCTGCAGCGCAACGGCGGCACCAACCGGTGGCACGGCCTGCTCTTTCTCCTGGGCTACGCCGGCTACTGCCTGGCTCTCCTGTAAGAAGCAGGGAGCCAGCTTGACTTTGCCCCCAGCGGTCTTATGTTTTGCCTGAACAGACATAACCAGGCAAACTCAAGGAGAAGACGACCATGATCAATACCGTCAAGACATTCATCCTCATGGCGGCCCTCACCGCCCTGTTCATGGTGGCCGGTCGGGCCATGGGTGGCCAGCAGGGCATGATGATCGCCCTGTTCATGGCTGTGGGACTGAACTTTTTTGCTTACTGGAACTCGGACAAGATGGCCCTGGCCATGAACCATGCCCGGGAGATCAGCGAGGTGGAGGCCCCGGAACTGCACCTGATTGTTGCCAACCTGGCCAGGCGGGCCGGAATCCCCAAGCCCAGGGTCTACATCATCGAAAGCCCGACACCCAACGCCTTTGCCACCGGCCGCAACCCGCAGCACGCCGCGGTGGCGGTCACCAGAGGCATCCTCCAGATTCTCAACCGGGAGGAACTGGAAGGAGTCCTGGCCCATGAACTCGGACACATCAAAAACCGGGATATCCTGATCAGCTCCATTGCCGCGGTCATGGCCGGTGCCATTTCCTATCTGGCAACCATGGCGCAATGGGCCATGATATTTGGCGGAACAAGAGATGACGACGAGGGTGGCAGTCCGCTGGCAACCATCGTCATGATGATTGTGGCCCCGCTGGCGGCAACTCTGATTCAGATGGCCATCTCCCGGAGCCGGGAATACCTGGCCGACCGGGCCGGGGCGGAAATCTGCGGCCACCCCAAAGCACTGGCATCGGCGCTCAACAAACTGGCCAATTACAACAAACAGATCCCCATGGATGTCAATCCGGCCACCGCCCAGATGTATATCGTCAACCCTCTCGCCGGCGGCTCGCTGGCCAACCTTTTTTCAACCCATCCTCCCATCGAGGAACGGATCCGGCGACTGCTGTCCATGTAGAGCGCAACAAAAAAGCCCGCAGAAACCTCTTAGCCTGGGTTTCTGCGGGCTTTTCTTTTGTTTCCCCAGCGTCTTCTCAGCGCAAAATCACGAGAAGATCGAGAAATTCCGCCACATCCAGGCAGATCCGGCCCACCATCACCCCGGCCAGCTCAGGCACACCCATGAGCCCCTGAATATTTTCACGGTTCACACCGCCACCGTACAGCACTGGCCGGCCGCCGGAGAGCGCCGAGAAGAATGCAGCCGCATCCCGGACCTCCCGGGCACCGTGCGCCACCTCCAGCTGCACCGCATCAGAGGGTGTATAAGAAAGCACGGTCCGTTCCAGGTCACCACTGTCAATGGCTGCAATCTGCGCGGTGGCAACCGCGCGTTCCATACAGAGAATCGGCACCAGGCCCGCGGTCACCGCTTCCCGTACCTGCCCGGCCACCTCCTGCGGGGTTTCATGAAAATACTTGTAACGTTCCGGTGTGTTATTATCCCTGGAAGATGCGCGGGAAGTTGTTGCAGGTTTTAATGAGCATTACAACACAAAACGTCCACATAGCCCCATTGGATGTGTTGTTACCCTGGAGGATAATCCTAGAAGTTGCTATCAGCAAATTTTCAAAGATCGAGAAGCCAAACTGGAGTCCGCCGGGGCGGCCAGAAAAGCATTGAGATACCAATGTGGTTGCCCGCCCTTAGCAAAGGATGTTATTGTCTTGTAATAACCCAGTTACAACCAACTGGACGACCTAGAAGATCCAATTTCAACTTAATCATTACACCACAAGTACCATAAAACGGTACTTCGGCACAAAAATTATATGTGATTACCACCAAAGCTCAGCTGTCACCATATAAGGGACAACATCGCTTCTTCTCTCTACCTGTGGAAAACTCGTGATCACCGCTCTGCGGTGTCACGCAGGTGACCAGGTAGCCGACGAAGTACCAGCAGACAATGCCCCGCTCTGCGGGGTGATGCCGGAAACAGGTGTCGGAGCTTCTGGTCTCTGCAATGGTTGTCTGCGGGCCTTGCGAACTATGGGCCATCCCTGCCAGGTACATCAGGGTACCGCGGGAGCGGTACCTGGGGTGATGGAACGTTCACCGCAGGAGCGGAGGAACGAGAAGTCCAGGCGGTTTTTATTGCTGCCCGGCTCCGTGGCGCCAGGCGTTGGTATCTTCTCTTCAAGCTGAGCTTTGGTGGTAATCACAAAATTATATGATACTGGCAGTGCCATATCGTTTGTGAAAACTTGCGAAAACAACCCATTGCTTATTCCTTTTGCTACGTTGTGAGGACAACTCAGACTCGGTTATAGCAATGAGTCGTTCACGCCGAAAATGCTATAAACTCTGACCATATCCAAAGGCATATGGTTTGCATATTAAAACAAACAATATAATTAAAAAATTAATACGAATAATGAACCACATAACAATACGCAAACGCATTACGCTTGTCATATCATTTATTATAATCCCATTCCTAATTCCATCTTATTTCACTTTTGAATCCCAATACAATGAACTCGTACTTATTCATAATGAAAAAAGTGCCCTTAAATACCTTGACCACATAAATAGATTGCAAGTATTAATTGCAGAGCATAGGGGAATGATGCAGGCATTTCTCAACGGTGACAATTCATTCAATTCATCATTAGATACGCTTGAACGTAAAATAAATAGTACATTTAGCACATTCGAACAAGTTGACTGGTCTGAAAAAAAATTTCTGCATGACGATGCCAACTACAAAAATGCAAAAGCACTATGGCATACTGCAACAATGAAACATTTTCTAGATACTTCTGACAAAAACTTCAATCTGCATACAACAATTATTGAAGAACTGATCTACTTGATAAAAAATATCTCCAACAGACTGGGTATTCCTAAAGACAGGAATATCCAGAACCATTATCTCTCCGTAGCTCTTTTTGACACACTTCCAAAACTTAAAAACCATATTGGCATGATTCGTGGATTTACCACAGGAATACTGACCAAACAACAAATAAGCAAAGAGGACAAAAAGCTCTTCCTCAAGATTTACCTGCTTGCCAATGCAGAACTCAATACCCTACAGCTGAGCATGCATCACTACCTGAAACAAACGAATATTCCAAAACTTGAGCGAAGTATTCTACAGTCATCAAAGACAATTGAACTTTTTATGCAAAGAACAGAATCCTTGGTGCTACATACAGATTCACTCGCGCAGCCGGTTAAGAGTTTCTTCAAAGAAGCCACCCAGACGATCGGTGAAATATCCAAACTCCATGATGATATCCTCAACCATTTCCAAAACGACCTGAAAAACCGAATGGATGCAGCAGAATCAAAAATCATTCTGGTGGCATTGGGCTTGACAAGCATGGTTTTGTTCGCCGGCCTGCTCGGCCTGGCATTTTACCAATCCGTTTCAAGACCGCTCCAAGAGCTTCAAAATGGTGTCTATGCGATAACGCACGGCAACTATTCTCCGCTAAAGGTGGACACCAAAGACGAACTGGCGACAATTGCACTGGCATTCAACACAATGGCCGCCGAAATCAGAAAACAGCTAAGTTTTCTCCAGTGGTACAAAACAGCCCTTGACAGTTCATCGCTTGTCAGCAAAACCGACCCTGAAGGCAACATCACCTATGTCAACGAACTATTGTTGCACGCAACCGGTTATTCAGAGAAAGAGCTAATCGGCAAGCGGTACAAAACACTCCTTCATCCGGAAATGCCAGAAGAACTGTTTAGGCAGATGCGGGAGGCAATCAGGGACAAAAAAATATGGAATGGGGAATTGAAAACCCGTACAAAAAACGGCACGGAACTGATAACAGAGACGACGATCATTCCGATACTTGACGACAAAAACCAGATCAAAGAGTATGTGGCCGTGCACAGCGACATCACAGAACTGATCAAGTCGAAAGAAAAAATCCAGAACATGCTCTATTTCGATACATTGACCGGGCTTCCAAACCGTGCCAGGCTACTTGAAGATCTGAAAAAAGAAAAAGGATACGCTATTATCATTGTCAACATCGACGATTTCAGACTGGTGAACGATTTTTACGGCTACGAAGCCGGAAACAAGATGCTGCAGGACATGGCCCTATGGATCAGTAATTTTGCGCAGGGGCACTACGCTGTTTATCGACTGCCTTCCGATGAGTTCGCCCTTGTCTCGTTTGAGAGCAGAGAGGCGAGGAAGGTTATCGATTTTGCCAGAGCGATGACTGAATATATCGAAAAACATACGATTTCATACAATGGCAGCGATATTCCGATACTGATAAAAGCTGGAGTAGCACTACTTCGCGATGATAAAGATGTAGGAAGAATACTGATCAATGCCGATACCGCGATCAAAGAAGCCAAGCAGCATCTGGAAAAAATTATCTTTTACAACGAAAGCAGGTTCGCAAAAGAGGCGTACAAACGCAACATGGAATGGATCAAAAAGATCAAGACAGCGATTGCGGAAGATCGCATCGTTCCTTTTTTTCAGCCCATTTACAACAACAGGACAAATAAAATTGACAAGTATGAAGCCCTTGTGCGTCTCATCGATACAGATGGCAGTGTCATTTCGCCGTTTCACTTTCTCGATATCGCAAAAAAGGCAAAACTCTATACCGACATCACCCGGATCATGATCGAAAAATCGTTTCAGGTTTTTGCCCGGCGAAATGAAGAACTCTCCGTCAACATCTCGACACAGGACATTCTTGATGCCGACCTCGTTGCATTTTTAATTGAAAAAATCAAAGGTTACAAAATGCAAAATCGCATAAACTGCGAATGCTCAGACACGGATCAGGCCACGCTCAACAACCGCATCGTATTCGAACTCACCGAAAGCGAAGAAGTGGAAAACTATGATGAAACAATCAGGTTCATAAAGAAGATCAAAGAATGCGGCGGAAAAATGGCCATCGACGATTTTGGAACCGGTTACTCCAATTTCGTCTATATCCTCAATATGGGAATAAATTATCTGAAAATCGACGGGAGCCTTATCAAAACCATTTTAACTGACGACAAATCGCTGACGCTCGTCAAGGCCATCGTCGGCTTTACCCGTGAACTGGGAATTAAAACGATTGCGGAATTTGTCAGCGACGCCGAGTTGCAAAAGAAGGTCGAAGAGATCGGAATTGACTATTCACAAGGCTACTATATCGATAAACCGCTCCCACAAGAGAAACTTCCACCTCCTATAGGATCCTGACGCTGCGTAACATGCCGTTCTTCGATGTAATCAAGCTGATTTTTCAAAGAGTTCGGAATTTATTTTCCGCCATTGTTTCAATGGTCTGAGCAGATATTATGTACCCGAGATTTTTCAGTGGAATGTGATTATCGGATATCCTCCAGCAGTCATCCAATATTCCCTTGAGATGGCCGGCAGATTGAAATCTTGTCTGGGCAACGACTTCCGCTATTCCGGAGTTGAACTTCTCGACTTTTCCATTGGTTTACGGTCGTTTCGGTCTGGTAAGGCAATGTCCTATGTGATTACCACCTTAGCTCAGCTTTCATCGATCTGAGGGGTAACATCGCTTCTTCTCTCTGCTGGTAGAAAAAACTTAATTGCTCTAATATACTATATATATACGCTTTTACGAATAACTCTTTCCAATGCTCAGCGATGCCAACCCCTGTTCAGGCTGAGTTTCAGAGGTCATCAGAGTGAAAAAAAAAGCCCGCAGAAACCTTATGCAAACGGTTTCTGCGGGCTTTTCCTTTCTTTTCTCATCGCAGGGTCTCGAGAAGATCGAGAAATTCCGATACATCCAGACAGCTCCGGCCCACCATCACCCCGGCCAGCTCAGGCACACCCATGAGTTCCTGAATGTTTTCACGGTTCACACCGCCACCGTACAGCACTGGCCGGCCGCCGGAGAGCGCCGAGAAGAATGCAGCCGCATCCCGGACCTCCCGGGCACCGTGCGCCACCTCCAGCTGCACCGCATCAGAGGGTGTATAAGAAAGCACGGTCCGTTCCAGATCACCACTGTCAATGGCTGCAATCTGCGCGGTGGCAACCGCGCGTTCCATACAGAGAATCGGAACCAGACCCGCGCTGACCGCTTCCCGTACCTGCCCGGCCACCTCCTGCAGGGTTTCATGAAAATACTTCCGGGTCTCTCGGTGCCCGGCAAGGGTGTATCCGGCCATTCCCGCAAGCCAGACCGCCGGCAGTGCCCCGGTATACGCCCCCGGAGGATAGGGAGAGACATGCTGGGCTGCCACGGCCACACCATCGAGCGACGCCACCTCCCGGTATACCTGGCGCAGATACAGGGAAGGCACAGCCAGCACCACCTCTATCCCGGAAACCGGTCGATACCGCTGCCGAAAGACATCCAGCCACTGCTTCACCTTTACCGGTGACAGGGCCGCCTTCCAGTTAGCCACCACCATCTTTCCCTGTTCAGACACCATATGTTGAATCCTCCCTGGAAAGGTCTTGTTTTCTATCCTTCTGACCTCATCCCGCCAATACATAGAGATGAATGGTCGACAATGCGTTTTTGGCCTGGGGGCAAGGCTGCGGCTGCGAGACCTTCGCGAAAGTCCTCGTTTGTGGACGGACCCTAGTCCAGCAGTCTTTTCTCGCCTGTGATTTTCTGAATGTCACCGATGGCCTGGGTGACCTCGAGGACCCCAAGGTATTCGCCCTGTTCGTTTCGCACCGGAAAGTAACGGATGAGTACCTTGTCACCGCGAAAATCGATCCAGAATTCCGCCTTGTCCCGGGTGCCGTTCTTGAAGCCCTCGACGATCTCACTGACCATGTCGACACTTTTTTCCGGATGACATTTGGTGACCTTGCGGCCGATGACCGAACGGGTTCTGGGAAACAGTTTCTCCTTGTCAAGCCGGTTGAAATAGGCAACCGTGTCTTCGGCGTCCACAAAAGTCACCTCGAAGGGCAAGGTCTCCATGATCCCCTCTATCTGTTCGTAGGAGAGATTGTGGATGAGACCTTTTTTCTCTTTCAACACCTTCTCGACCTCAGTGACCATCTCCTCGAAATGTCTGTCAGCCTGGTCTCCGTAGGTTTCTCTGTTGATGCCGACAAATGCATCCAGCAGCTTCTGGTTGTCCTCGTCCAGCAGAACCTGTCGACCCATGGGATACAACACATCGTTTTCCTTCCAGATGTGTTCGGCGCGGACGCGGAGATAATCATATCCTTCCTGGCGGTAGCGCGCCACCTCTTCGGCCGGCAGCTCCGCCAGGGACGGAGCCTTGGTGATCATGTTCTGCAGCAGGTTGCGCTCCATCTCATGTTCCTGAAGCATGACACCGAGCGGTCCCCCCTGCACCGGGATACCCCGTTCCTGCATGAGAGGAAAAAGATACTCCTCCTCCTTGCGGTTGTGGACTTTGTCCCCGAACTCGAGCAGAAAATCCAGAGCCCGGACCATCTGCACCGGTTTGGCCATGGTCTCGTCCATGTTATCGAGGCAGCTTTTCAGAACGGCCATGGCCCGTTCGATCATCTCGTGCTCAGCGATCAGGAAATCGTCCCATCGTTGGTACTGCATGGCAATCCTCCTAGATTTGTATCGGATCGTGGATTGATAATTTTATCTTACAACTACCACAAGTTTGCATAATTCCATAGTGATTTTCACATGTTGCCATGTCCGGGCCGAGCCAGAGTCTGGTCCAGCCATGCTGGTTTAACTGAAAACCAGTGACAAGTGACGAGTTACTGGTGGCAAGTCTGTGGAAGAGATTCTATCCAAGCCAGCTATTCCCATTTTAGACATCAAAGGCTCAGAAAAACAAATTTTACGACGTATTTTTCAATAAACCAGCATGGCTGGACCACATTTCAGAACTGTCCAGCCACAACAGATAGCGAAGACTTCGAACCATGAAAATCATCCTGGCAACACCTTGCCTTGGGGCAATTTTCGGATAAAAGAGCACGCTCTTGCCGTTGATTCTGATGTTTTTGATCATGAGGCCCTGTTCGCAGTGATTTCTGGCGTTTTTTCCTTATGTTTTGGACGTGCCGGTTCATCTCTCGGCAAAAGTCTCAAGCCTACTCTTGACTTTTTTCGACCTATAAAAGCCAAAGGCAGACTTGACCTCACCATACGGGATATCATGCTGAGGTTCAGGCATCAGGCTGCCCGTAAAAATTTCAGGCAGATTCTTTTACGGAATAAAAGGCATGGCAATGGCCACGGTGACATTGGGCCATTTCATTTTCCGGACAAGGAGTCGGCCGTTTCCCGCGGCGAGGATGGCGGCGGGTTCGGCCACGCCTTTGGCGCCGGTGGCTTTGAGGACAGCGGCAGACGAGGAGACATTGTCGACGCAGTTGAGTTGATCGCGGTTAAAAAAGACCAGCGGATAATCAGAAGTTCTGGCAAATTCGAGCAGTCCTGCTTCATCCTGCTTGAGATCAATGGAGGCCAGGCGGGCTATGGATGGGAGGGCCAGGTTGTTGGCTGCGCAGGCCTCGGCCAGGGCCTGTTCTATTTCCCGGGCCGGGGTGTCGCGGTTGCAGCCGATACCGGCCACCAGTATTTTCGGATGCAGGAGTAAGCCCCGGGCTGTCACGTCGGTGCGGCAGGTCACCAGGAGGTCTGCCTGGCCGGGGTCATCAATTTTTTCCATATCCGGCGGCAGGTCAGGCAGCGGGATTTCACTCCATATCCGGATGGTTGCACCGTTCACCAGCCTGCCCATGATCCGGGTCAGCCCCTTCCGGTCAGGCACCACAAATCCCTGCTCCCTGATCCAGAGGTCCAGCGGTGTCTTGCCGAGCACATCCGAGGCCGTGGTGATCACGGCCTGTCCCCCGAGGATATCCGCCACCTGTTCGGCCAGGCTATTGGCACCCCCGAGATGGCCGGAGACCAGGGAAATGGCAAAACGGCCCGCCTCATCGCAGACCACCACCGCGGGATCAGTCTGTTTATCATGCAGCAGCGGGCCAATGGTTCGAACCACGATGCCTGTGGCCATGATACAGATCAGGGCGTCATATCGTCTGTCTTCGACACTCTCTTTCCACACCCTGGCAAAGGTCTCCCGCAGCCTGCCCCGGCAGAAGAAAAAATCAGCCTGCTCCAGCGACCGGGCCAGCTGCTCACCCTTTTCCCTGCCGCCTTGGGTTATGGCCAGAACTGCTGTCCGCATTATTTCCTGTATTCGTGGCTGAATCCGGCGTCATAGAGTCTGGACGCTGCGGACGGACCATCTGCCAGGGCCCGGCCCACCAAGATCATGGCGGTCTTGCGGATCCCGGAGGTTCTGACCGCGTCACCAATATCAGCAAGCGTGCCCCGGACAATGCGCTCGTCAGGCCAGGACGCCTTTTCCACCACCGCCACCGGAGTATCTTCCGGATAGCCGCCACCGGTGAGCTCCTCCACCACCTTGTCTATCATGGAGACGGAAAGAAAGATACACATGGAGGCCTGGATCCGGGCCAGGTTCCGCAGGGATTCCCGCTCAGGCACCGGGGTTCTGCCGGCCTGCCGGGTAAAGATGACGGTCTGGGTCACCTCGGGCACGGTCAGCTCCACCTTGAGCGCGGCTGCAGAGGCCAGGGCCGAGCTGACCCCGGGGACCACCTCGTACTCGATATCTTCCGCATCAAGACGCCGCATCTGCTCCCGAATGGCACCAAAGATGGCCGGGTCCCCGGTGTGGAGCCGGACCACTTTTTTACCTTCCCGATGGGCCTTGATCATAATCTCCATGATCTGGTCAAGGTCCATTCCCGCCGAATCATGAACCGTGGCCCGCACCCCGGCAAGCAGCTCAGGATTGACCAGGCTGCCGGCATAGATGATCACGTCGGCCTCATCCAGGAGCCGCCTGCCCTTGAGGGTCAGGAGCTCCGGGTCTCCGGCACCGGCACCGACAAAACAGACCGGCGTCATACCACTTCCCCGCATACCGCCCGTCTCCCTTCGGCACACTCCTCGTGTATGGCCAGCCCGCTGCCCACCGGCCTCCGGCGGATCAGCATGGTGGTGAAATAATGCAGCTCCCGACCCAGGGCCTCGCGGACATCGGTGTAGATCCTCTGGTCCGCCATGCCGCACCGCTCGATAAGCACGGCATGATCGGTGAGACCCAGTTCATCGAGCAGGGCCACCACCGGAGCCAGCCGCCGGTGCACCTTCATCAGGACCACGGCATCGACACGGGTGAGAATATCCCGGAGCCGCTCATCATCAAAGACAGCCGGGACAATGGAGACCACGTCGTCACCCAGCCCCAGCGGGGCACCAACATTGGCCGAACAGGCAGCCATGGCCGTGATCCCGGGAATGATGGTCACCTGGACCTCGGGATGTCGCTGCTGGAGAGTGGCGAGAAGATAAAAGGCCGTGGAATAGAGGGCCGGATCACCGAGGGTGGGAAAAGCCACATCCCGACCGCTGACAAGATGACCGAGCACGGCCTCGGCAGCCGCTTCCCAGCCTGCCTGCAATTCCGGATCAGGTACCTGGCCCAGCCGGACTTTTTTCATGGGAAAATGGAGCTCGACAATGGTCTTGTCCGTGGTGGCCACCTGAGCCGCGGCGATCTGCAGAGCGCTGCTGCTGCCGTTCTTTCTGCCCTTGGGCGCCAGCCAGACCGGCGCTTCCTGTAAAATACGCACGGCCCGCAGGGTCATAAGTTCCGGATCTCCCGGACCCACTCCCACCAGAAACAGCTGGCCTTGTTGTTGTATACTCGTCATTTTGTTCCGCAGATTATGGTTATGGGATTGATGGTCGTCTGCCGGGGCTGTCGTCTGTCTACGACACACTGTCTGTCTTCGACACACTCCTGTTCTTCCCCGGTCTCCTGCCAGCGGCTCACGCCGATCCGGGTGACCTGAACCGACAGGCCATGACGCAGCATGTACTTCGGCGCCTGTTCAGCGGTTCTGGCAAGCACTGCATTGACCACCAGTCTGCCACCCGGCTTCAGACGCCGGGCACAGATATCGATAATCTCTTTCAGCCGCCCCCGGGATCCGCCGACAAAAATCCGCTCCGGATCCGGCAGCCCGCTCAGTATGGCCGGGGCCAATCCGCTGACCAGCCGGACATTCCAGGCCTGATGGCCGCGGATATTGGCCCGGATGTTTTCCTGCTGTTCTCCCTTGGCCTCCACACAAAAAACAGCCAGGGCCGGACACATACGCGCCGCCTCGATACTGACCGAGCCCGAACCGCCCCCCACGTCCCAAAACACCCCGGAAGGTGGGAGCCGCAGGGTATGCAGGGTCACGGCCCGGACCTCGTTCTTGGTGATCAATCCCCGGGAATGAACCAATTCCTCTTCATTCAGGCCCAGGACCGGCCCGAACACCGCTTCGCTTTCGCGACTGATCAGCATCATGTTCAGGGGTGCAAAGGTAAGACCGGCTATCCGGGCCAGGTCACCCTCCACCAGACGCTCGTCTTTCAGGCCGAGGTTTTCCCCCACCTGGACCCGAATGGTCCGGGCCAGCTCCATGGCTCCGTATTCCTCCAGGGTCTGGAGCAGCAGGGCTGCGATCCTGTCCGGGCTGTTATGCTGGTCCGTGAAGAGCATGACCTTGCCATGGGCAGTGTGTCGAAGACAGACGAGGACCCGGCCGGCAAGGGTGTCCATCTCCCGGCCATGGAGACTGAGAAAGGCCATGTCGTCCCAGGGGGTCTTGAACCGGGCGCAGGCCAGCTGCATGGCCGACAGGGCTGGACGGATATGCAGCCGGTCAGGCCCGAAACGACCCAGCAGGGTCCGACCGATACCAAAGAACAACGGATCACCCGAGGCCAGAACCGTTACCGGCCCCAGGGCCAGCTCCCCTGCCAGCCGCTCGAGCATGGTTTGCACCGGCGCAATGGGGATGATCCGCTCGCAAAGATCCTCCACCAGTGGAACATGCCGACCGGAAGCAACCACAGCGTGACACCTGGCAATGGTTTCCCGGACGCCATCATCCAGGACATTGCCACTGACGCCGATCAGTTCAATCATGGACATGTCGTCTGTCTTCAACACACTGTCTCCCTTCGGCTCACCGTCTGTCTTTGACACACTCCACCACCCCGGCCTCCGAGGTTACCAGGTAGAGTTCCACTTTGAGGCCCGAACGTTTCCGGGCATACCCCGCAGCCTCCTCGCAGACGGCCCGGATCAGGTCGGTCCGTCCGGCTGAGCTGAGCCGTTCATAGATTTCCCGGGCAGTATTGGCACCGGCAAGTTCTCTGGCCATGGTCCGGTCCAGGCCCAGACGCTCCAGCAGGTCGGCAGCCTGACGCACCTCCAGGGCCCCGTGCCGGACGTGGGTCTGGGGTATCCTGAGGGCGCATTTGAGGACCTTGGCCCACATGCCGGCCAGGTGGATCTTTGCAAAACCGTGCCGCCGGGCCGCCTTGAGTCCATAGGCCAGGTAGTCACCCATCATCACCTGGGCCTCCTCGGGCAGGGACGCGCTCCGTCGGGCCTCGAGATAGCGCTGGACTGCAGCCTCGGAGGTACGACCGGTGGAAAGGAGTACCTCGTCAAGCCCGGCGGCCCGGGCCACCTTCATGGAGGCGTCGATGGTGTCGGTCCAGGCCCTGGCGGAGATCGGCCGGACAATGCCGGTAGTACCGAGGATGGAGAGACCGCCGACAATACCAAGCCTGGCGTTGAGGGTCTTTTCCGCCAGCAGTTCTCCGTCCCGGACGCAGATGGTCACCTTGAGGGGCAAGGGCTGCCCGTCTGTCTTCGACACACCGTCTGTCTTTGACACACTGTTCGCCTCGGCCAGAGCCTCCAACAGGGCCTCGCGGATCATGCGCTGCGGTACCGGGTTGATGGCAGGTTCACCGGGCGCAATCGGCAACCCGGGTTTGGTCACCGTCCCCACTCCGGGGCCGCCGCGAAGCGTCAACCAGTCCTCGCCGTCCACCTCGCCGGGCTCGACCACGGCTATGATCTCGGCCCCGTTGGTCACATCGGGATCATCACCGGCGTCCTTAATCACCGAGGCCGTGGCCTGGTCATCCTGCAGGCAGCAGGAGTGGAGCGTAAAACCATACCGGTCACCGGTGGGGAAAGGTATCTCCACTGAGTCCGGCCGGCTTCCCCGCAGCAGAAGCAGGGCCGCCCCCTTGGCCGCGGCGGCGGCGCAGGCACCGGTGGTAAAGCCGGAACGCAGTCTCTTTGTCTTTTTTGCAGCTGTCAACGTTCTCTTGGTCACGCCAGCCGAAGCAGGGCATTGACACTGGCCACCGCCACCGGAGTTCCCCCCTTTCTACCCAGGGCCGTGATGTGGGGATAGGGCTTATCGGCCAGGATATCCTTGGATTCTACCGCATTGACAAAACCGACCGGCACCCCGATGACCAGGTCCGGATTGAAAAGCCCGGTCCGGATCATCTCCATGGCCTGAAGCAGGGCCGTGGGCGCGTTGCCGATGGCGACAATTCCGATATTGTCCTGGCTCGCCCGGAGGAAGGCAGCCTCGGAACGGGTCAGATTCTCGGCCCGGGCCAGGTCAGCGGTTTCCGGCTCGCCGATGCGGCAGATGACCCGGCCGCCGAACCGCTCCAGCAGCCCCCTGGAAATGCCGGCCGCTGCCATGTTGACATCGACCAGAATATTTTTTCCGGCCCGGATGGCCGTGAGACCGGCAGTGACCGCCCGGGGATGAAAACGCATGGTATCGGCAAAGGCAAAATCACCAGTGGCATGGATGCAGCGCCGAACCACGGCAAATTCTTCCTGGGTAAGGGTGGTCAGGACCGGATGGTCCTGGGCGGTAAGTTCCCGTTCGATGATGCGGAAACTTTCGGCCTCGATATCGCGGGGCGCGATTTTCAGTATGTCAATGACAGACGAAATCTTGTGCACAACAGTATCCTTGATGTTTTATCTTGCCAGATCTCTGCAGGCCTGGATAAAAGACCGGGCCGCCTCCGGGGTCCGGCCCCAGTGCAGGTGCAGGTAGCCGGCCAGGGTATTATGGATCCGGTAGCCTTCATACCGGCCGTCCTCCAGGCGGTAGACCCGTTCCACATCTTCGGGCATGGGGTCTATGGCCGAGTAATGGAACTCGTGCCCGAACAGTTTCTGGCCGGCCGGGCCAAAAAAACCGGGGCGCTCCTGAACCACCTGCCGGTAGCCGAGCCGGCGCAGCCGGGGCTGCATGCGGGCTGTCACCGGAAAGACCCCGACCATGGGATACTCCCCGCCCTCCTGGTCCGTAGTGTGTTGAAGACAGACGATGGACCGGGTGAGGTACATGAAGCCGCCACATTCGGCATACACGGGACGCCCGGACCTGGCAAACACTTTTATGGCTGTCCGCATTGTTTTATTGGCGCTGAGTTGCCTGGCAAAGAGCTCCGGATAGCCACCGCCAAGATAGAGTCCATGGAGTTCTTCCGGCAGGGTCGCATCATGGATGGGGCTGAACTCCACCAGCTGCCCACCTCCACTGCGGAGCATATCCAGATTATCCTGGTAATAGAAACAAAAGGCTTCATCCCTGGCAACGCCGATCCGCACCGTTTCACCAGTCGGCACCGACGTACCGGAAGGAGCCTGTGGCCGGGAAACCTCTCGTCCCGGTGTCAGCCGGCATGCCAGTTCCAGGAGCAGGTCCAGGTCCAGGTGTTCTTCCATGAACCGGGCCAGCTGCTCCAGGGCCAGCTCGTGTTCCGAGCCCATGTGCAACCCCAGGTGACGGGACGGAATGGTCAGCTCCTGGTTACGGGGCAGAAAACCGATAATCGGCAGATCACAGTACCGGGCCAGGGCCTCCTCGATCAGCTGGCGGTGCCTGGCGCTGCCCACCCGGTTCAATACCACCCCGGCCAGGTGCACTCCGGAATCCAGGGTGGCGAACCCATGCACCACCGCAGCCACGGACTGGGCGGCTGATCGAACATCCACCACCAGGAGAACCGGCAGGCCGAGAAGCCGGGCCAGGTGGGCGGCCGACCCGTCCTCCCCGTCAAAGAGCCCCATCACGCCTTCTATGACCGAGATCCCCCTGGCGCGGTCCGGTTGGCGGCGAAACAGGTGCGGACAAAGTCCTCTCCGCACATCCGCAGATCCAGATTCCGGGACACGCGGCCGGTCACCACCTGGTGGAGGGTGGGATCGATGAAGTCCGGGCCGCACTTGAAGGGCTGCACATCCTGGCCCCGGGCCCGCAGAGCCGCCATGATACCGAGGCTTACCGTGGTCTTGCCGCAGCCGGAATGGGTCCCGGCAATGAGTATAGCTGGCCCGTGGTCCATCACTGCACCGGATAGAGAATCTCAAACACGGTCCTGATCCCGGTAAGCAGCCCCAGGGTGGGCCGGGAGACCAGTTTTTCGTCCACCAGGTAGATCTGGTCGTTGCGAACCGCCTTGATCACCTGAAAGCCGGGTTCGCTGCGGATCATCTCCACGGTCACCGGGTTCATCCGTCCCTTCTGGGCCAGAAAGACATCGATCTCCGAAGCCCGGGCCAGGATCCGTTCCTTGCCATAGGCGGCAATATTGGTGTTGCGCACCTGAAGCGCGTCGGCGGCCACATTGATCCCGCCGGCGGATTCAAGAACAAAAATGGCCATGGAGCGGGGGGCAAAGGTCTTCATCCGCCTGTGGATGGCCTCGAAGTAGACCTTTTTGCGCTGCCCAGCCGGGATCAAATCCACCTGGCGCCGGATGGTCGCCAGTTCGCGGCCGAAACGACCGATCATGGCCCGAACCCCATCCTCCTTTCCGGTCAGCCGGCCCAGGGTCTCCCAGTACCAGAACAGCCGGTCCATGGAGGCGGGCTGCAGGGAGACCACCGTGACCCCGCTCTGCTCGAGGCGCTTGACAAGCTGGGGATAGGCGCGGCTGATCATGGGCCGGATCAGGACCAGGTCTGGTTCCAGGGCCAGCAGCCGTTCGGGATCGTCCCGGAAACTGACCCGGGGTCGATCAAGCTGGCGGTCACTGCGGCCCACGGCGACGATCTTCTCCGGTTCAAGGCCCATGTCCAGGAGGTTCCGGGTATGGGCGGGATAGAGGGAGATAATCCGGGAAAAAGGGTGGTCAAAGACAATCACCCGGTTGTCACTGTCGCGCAGGGTGGCGGCCCGAACCGTCCCGCCTACTGCCAGGAGAAGGAACAGCGCCAGGAAGCAGAGCATCATGCGCCACTGTTTCATACCATATCCTCGCTTCTTCTTTTAAAGCTGACCTGGAGCCCGCCGGTGAACCCATCCTGCCGCACCCGGGAGCAGACCCCGTAGACCTCATCGATGATTTCCGGCACCAGGACCTGATCCACCCGTCCCCGGCGGACCACGCGTCCCTCTTTCAGAAAGACCAACTCGTCACAGAACCAGGCCGCCAGATTCAGGTCGTGCAGGGCCGCGACCACGGTCAGGCCCCTGTCGCGGATCCGGCACCGTATCACGTCCAGGATGGCCAGCGTATGGTAGATGTCCAGGTTGGAGGTGGCCTCATCGAGCAGCAGCACCCGGGGTTCCTGGACCAGGGCCCTGGCCACGGCCACCCGTTGTTTTTCCCCGCCGGATAACCGGGTGACCGGCCGGTCGGCCAGGTGAGCGATCCCGAGCTCCTCCATGGTCCGTTCCACCAGACGGTGATCGCCGGGATCGAGGCTGGCGAACCGGTGCAGGTGCGGATGGCGGCCCATGGCCACCACCTCGCGGACCGTGAACCCGAAGCGGATGACGAATTCCTGCGGTACCAGGGCCAGCCGGCGGGCCAGGTCCCGGACCGGCCACCTCCGCAGCTCCCGGCCCATGAAGGTCAACTGTCCCTCCCGGGGATGCAGCAGGCCGCAGAAAAGATCGAGCAGGGTGGTCTTGCCGCTGCCGTTGGGACCCAGGATACCGTAGCAGCATCCGCCCTTGCAGGCCAGGTCGATACCGGCGAGTACCGGCTGGTTACCGTAGGCAAACGAAACCTGCTCCGCCACCAGAACCGTCATTATTCCGCCCTCAGTTTTCTCTTGAATATCACGCAGAAAAACGGTCCGCCGATCAGGGCGGTGAGGACACCGATGGGCACCTCGGCCGGCAGCACGGCCCGGGTCAGGGTGTCGGCAAAAAGCAGCAGCAGACCGCCACCGAAAAAGGACAGGGCCAGGAGCCAGCGGTTATCCGGGCCGATCACCGAGCGGAGCAGGTGGGGCACGATCAGGCCGACGAAACCGATGATCCCGGCCACGGCCACGCAGACCGAAGCCATCAGGGTACAGGTGACAAGGAGGGTGCGCCGCAGGCGGACCGTATCCACGCCCATGGTCACCGCGGTCCGCTCGCCAATCGCCATAACGTTGAGGTCCCGGCCATGGAGCAGCACCACCAGCAGGCCGATGACGGCCACCGGCACCAGGACCAGAATGTCCTGCCAGGAGGCCCCGGACAGGCTCCCCATGAGCCAGAAGATGATCACCCCCACCTGTTCGTCGGCCAGGAATTTGAGAAACCCGATGGCCGCTGACAGAATCGCCGCGACAATGACCCCGGAGAGGATCAGGCTGGTGGAGGAGAGACGCCGGTCACCCGCAGCGAGCGACAGAACCACCGCCAGGGTGGCCACCCCCCCGCCAAAGGCGAACAGAGGTACGGATATGAACTGGGGCAGTGAGAGTCCGAAGACCTGGAGGACGATGACCAGGGAGGCGCCAAAAGCGGCCCCGGAAGAGATGCCAAGTGTGTAGGGATCGGCCAGCGGATTGAGCAGGATGGCCTGGAAGACCCCGCCGCACACGGCCAGCATCCCGCCCACCAGCACCGACTCGATGATACGCGGCAGCCGGACGTCCAGGACCACGGCGGCAGACACCGGATCCACGGAACTGTCCAGCCCCAGGATCCGGTCGCGGATCAGCTGCAGAACATCGGCGGCAGGGATCCTCATGTAGCCCATGGTGGCGGCCAGGACCATGCCCGCGACCAGCAGACCGGCCAGGACGACCAGGAGCAGTGGAGAGGATCCCCGCCAGGCACGCATCTACTTCAGATGGATGCCGGCATCACTCGCGGCATCGACCAGGTGCTGGACAAAGATGTCAGCAAACTTATCGTTTTCGCCCAGCCCCTTCTTGACCGCAATCACCTGGATATTGTTCTTCTCCAGCACACTCTTCCAGGAATCCTCTTCATCACCAGCCATATCGTTCATGGCATGGTCACCGGCCACCACCATGAAGGGCTTGAGCACGACCTTCTTCACCCCGGCATGCCTGAGCGAATCGAGCACGTCTTCCAGGGCCGGGAACCCCTCCACGTTGCCGATCAGGGTCAGGACGTCGGGATAGAGCTGACGCATGCGGTCGGCCAGCTCCAGATAGGAACCGCCCGAGGGAAAGTACTCGTTACCATGGCCCATGTAGACCAGGGCGGCCTTTTCCCTGCGGGCCAGCTCGGCATCGCCGGCCAGGGCCCGGGCCGCGGTCATCACGTCCTCGTCATAGGGATGGGCGGTGCCGTAGGTGCCAAGCGCCGGACGTCCCAGGGCGATCTTGTGGAACGGCTTGTACTTGGCTTTCTTTACCGTGCCCATGCTCATCAGCCCGTCCACATAGGTGGCCAGGTCAAGAAACTCCTCGCCCATGGCGATATGGGTCGGCTGGAGGACGATGGTGTCGTATCCCTGGTCCTGGAGATCGGCGATGGTGGCCAGCGGGGTCTTGACATGGAGAATATCGGCGGGAATCTCGGGATGGGCCTTGATATATTCGGGATCCTGGGCCCGGTGCTGCCATTTCTTGCGGATGATATTGGAGGTGAAGGCAACCCGGACCGGGGTTTCCGGATACATGGCCACGACTTTTTCCCGGATGTTCAAAAGTCCCTGCAGGGCAGGCTCCACCGTGGTTCCGAACATGGCCAGGACTATGGCGTTTTTATGTTCCACCTTGTACGCTCCGCTGGAATAACAGGTTGCCACCGACAGAAAGAACAGGGTCAGTGCCGCAAGAAAAACCGATTTCCATTTCATACGAAACCTCCTTCTCTACGGCCCGGAAATAAAAAAATCCCGGACCAATTGTTACATTGATCCAGGATGTCCCGTCTTTATCCCAGAGTCTCTCTATGTCTCCCCGCGCCTTTGCCGTCGGCCACGGAGTCATTTTTCAGGCAGGTCTTCTGACTTCCGGATCATCCTCCTCCCGCGCCTTCCCAGCCCTGAAGCGGCCAGTGGCATCGTCTGTCTACGACACACCGTCTGTCTACGACACACTATTGCAGGATTTGTCCCCGGTTACAGCGGCGGGCCCGTCCCGGAATTACACCGGGTTCCCTTTTCATCCGCATCTGCGGACACCTGAAAACTGTCATCATATGGTACAGAATCCCACTCCCGAAGTCAAGATAAAGGGTACGAGCCAGCTGCCCAGCCTGAAGGAAGCGGCGCTGTCACGAAGACATGGCGGCGAGCTCGCCCTCTTCCCCCCGGCCGAGCTGCTGCAGTTTGGTGGTCGTTTCCCTGAGCAGGGTGGTCAACTGCCCTGCTATCTCGTCGGAATACTCATGCACCTGGTGTGACAGTTCCCGGGCCCGGACCGCGGCCTCGTTGACCATGACGATGTTGGCCGAGACCATCCTGGTATTTTCCGATGTCTGGGAACTCAGCCCGGCGATGGTGGTTACCACTTCCTGCTGCTCACCCACCGCCCCGGTGATGTGGGCAGTGACCTGATTGAGATCCTGGACCCTTTGCTCTATATCCTGGAGATTGGCGACAAAGGTCAGGCTGGCCTTCTCGATGGCGCTCACCTTTTCCATCACATCCTGGGTTGCCCGTTCGGTTTCCAGGGAGAGATCCTTGACCTCACTGGCCACCACGGCAAAACCCTTGCCGGCGGAGCCTGCCCGGGCCGCCTCGATGGTGGCATTGAGGGCCAGCAGCTTGGTCTGGTCGGTGATCTCCCGTACCAGACCGATTATCCCGCCGATATCGGCGATGGCCCGCTTGAGCTGACGGATGTTGCCGTGGGAGACGGTCACCCCGTGGACTATGCCGGCCACCAGCTCGTTCTGACTGACGATCTGGGCGTTGATGCCCTCCACTGTCCGGCGCAGCTGATCGGTGGCCTGGGAGACATTTTGCGTATGTTCTGCCGTATCCCGGGCCCGGACGGTGGCGCTCTCCGACTGGCTGCCCGTGGTGGCCGCCAGTTCCTGCAGGGTTTCCGACATGTCGACCAGCTGCCGGGCCCGCTGTTCCAGACCGTGCACCACAGTGGCGATGGAGTCTATCAGTTCGTCTATAATGTTTTTTTCCTTTGCCTTGCGCCGGTCTTCCAGCTGCAGCTCGGCCAGGGCCTCGCGGAAATTCTTGATCGCCCCGGACAGGACCCCGATCTGGTCACCCCGCTGCTGACAGGGAATATCGGGAAAACGCCCGGCCCGAATCTCGTCGATGATGCGTGTCAGCCGGTACAGTGGCCGTTCGACGATGATCCGGATGAGAAAGAACAGCACCACCATGTTGGCAAAGATGGCCAGCAAACCCATCCCCAGGGTAAAGCGCTGCTGCTGGTCGCGGACCGCAGCCAGTTTCTTTTCCATCGCGTTTATCTCTTCCACATGATCAAGAATCTCGTTACGGGTTTTTTCCGCCTTGAGGCTTTCATCGGCAACCTTGACCCCGAGCTCACGGATCTTCTGCTGCAGGGCCTCCGCCTCGCCGGACTGGTCGTCCAGCCGGCCGATCAGCTCCCGCAGCCTGGCCGCGTCCCCGGCCGGATCCGGACTCCGCAGGGTCAAGCGCTCCACAGTCTGGGTGAAGTTATTTTCCTCGTCCAGCAACCCATAGGAAAGCACCACCTTGCCGTCTCTTTCCTGGACCACCATCCGGTTCCTGGCCAGATCGCGGCGCTCGGTCCTGGAGTAAAGCGGCCTGTAGGCCTGGCGGCCGGTGAGTGTTTCCCGGCTGGCCACCTGGAAATCTCGGTCCACGGCCGAAAGTATCTCCGCCCTCCGGTCCACCTTGAAGAACTCCGGTAGAGATATGAACTCCTTCTGAAGCTGGAAGATGGTGGACCGGAGGTTGGAACTGAGCTGTTCCCGTATCTGCAGAACGTCGTCAACGGTCTGCTGTACGGTCCGGCTGGACTGATAGTTGACATAGAGCAGCGCCCCTATGAACAGGTTGGAAACCAGGGCTACCCCGAAAAGAATCTTGGTCCCGACGGTGATCCATTTCCTGCCTTTCAGCCATTGCAACATCCTCAATTTATCACTCCTGTATAATCTTTGATCTTGTGCCACACAGTCGTACCTGCACGGCAACAAACCTGCATTCAAACGGGACAGTAGCCGGGAAAGATTATTTTTCTGTTAGGATTTGTTTTTGAAATGGATTGGATCTGCGTCCGGGCATGGAACCGCAGGACAGAAAGGAGAGGAAAACAGAAGCAGGTTGTGACTGCTTCTTGATCTTTTTCTAACCAAGACCAAACAGGGAGACGGTATTATCTGAGGCGATGGTATGCATATGCCAAAAGGAGGACCACCATGAGCCATACATATGATCTCACCGAAAAGGCCCTTGAAAAAGCGGCAAAACTTATCTGTTCACTCAAATGCGGGCTCTGTCCCATCCGCGAACCCGATTTTTCCGGTTGTCCCTTTGCCTGCACCGAGGATATCCGTCCCTGGCAATGCTGGGTACGCCATCTCAAGGACCGTTCCGCCACCCCACATCCGCCGGAGAAAACCCGGCCCGGTGACCATTCCCGGCCGGCAGCCCTGGCCAGATAGGTGACGGAACATGCCCGGTGGCGGGGCTGCCCTCATTGCGGGCGCCAGGACCAATGGGATCCTGGTCCGCTTCATGGCCAGTGAACCGGGCGGACCGGAGCAGGGGAAGCGAAGCGCACCGGCGCCCTAAAAGCCAAAGGAGTGGAGAACGCGCTTCATCTCTTCCAGGTTATAGGGCTTGGAAATAGCTGCCTGAAAGCCGTATCGCCGGTACTCGGCCATCACCGGATCGTTGGAATAACCGCTGGAAACAATGATCCGGGCCTCAGGATCGAGTTCCAGCAACCTGGCCGCCGCCTCCTTTCCACCCATTCCGCCCGGAATGGTCAGATCAAGTATCACCAGATCATAGGGCATACCACTCTCCCGGGCATCTCCAAAGCGGTCAACGGCCTCCTGGCCATCACTGACCGCTTGGACCCGGTGTCCGAGAAAGGTGAGCATCTGGCCCACCAGTTCGCGGATCATGGGATCATCGTCCATGAGCAGGATACTGGCCTGCCTCCTGGGCCCGGGACGTTCCGCGTCGATCCTCTGCCGCAGAACGGGCCCGGCGCCCACCGGCAGGAGGATGGTGAAGGTAGTGCCTTTTCCGGGGATGGAGACCACGCTGATTCGGCCGTCATGCTTGTCAATGATGGAGTGGCAGATGGCAAGTCCCAGGCCGCTGCCCCCCTCCCGGTGGGAAAAATAGGGATCAAAAATCTTTTCCACCACTTCAGGGGGCATACCGGGCCCGTTGTCACTGATGACGATCTGCACGCATCGTTCAGGCGACGCGTTCTTCTTGGCAATACAGGCCTCGTAGTTCTCCGCCCGGACCTGGATGCGACCGCCCTCGCTCATGACCTGGCGTGCATTGAGGATAATATTCTGGATCACCTGGCTGATCTGGCCCGGATCGATCTCTGCCGGCCACAGATCCGGAGCGAAGTCGAACTGGCACTGAACCGAGCTTCCCCGGAGGATGAAGCCGGCCGCCTCGCGGATGATCTCCGGAATCAGGGCTGTCTGCTTCACCGGCTCTCCGCCACGGGAAAAGGTCAGCAGCTGGGTGGCCAGGTTGCGGGCCTGTTCGGCCGCCTTTTCCGCCTGGATCAGCAGCTCACCCACCGAGCTGGCTCCCCCATCTCCGGTGTCAAGCTGCGCCCTGGCCAGGCTGATATTGCCCAGGATCGCCGCAAGGATATTGTTGAAGTCGTGGGCGATCCCGCCGGCCAACACGCCCACCGACTCGAGCTTCTTCACCTTGAGCAGTTCCTGCTCCATGCGGTACTTCTCGGTCACGTCACGAAAAACCACCACCACGCCGACGAGATTATGCTCCGGGTCATGGATCGGGGCCGCGCTGTCGGCTATCGAACGCCTGGTCCCGTCTCTGGCCACCAGGACCACATGGTTGCCCAGCTCGATCATTTTTCCGCTCTTCAGGACCTCTGTCGCCGGGTCGGGACGCGGATCGCCGCTCCGCTCGTCGACAATGGCTAAAACCTCGGACAGCGGCCAGCCCCGGGCCTCCTCCTCGGTCCAGCCTGTGAGTTCCTCGGCCACCCGGTTCAAAAGCACTACCTGACCCTCAAGGTCGGTGGTGATCACCCCGTCGCCGATGCTGCGCAGGGTCACGGCCAGCTGTTCCTTTTCCCGGGCGAGCTCGAGTTCGGCCCGCTTCCTGGCATCCACATCCCGGGCCACGGAAATGATGTAGTCCCGTTCGCCAAACCGGGTCGAGTGCAGGGCCACCTCAAGCCAGAACAGGGTGCCGTCCTTTTTCTTGCCCATCCACTCAAAACGCACTGATCCGCAGCGGACTGCCTGATCGATCCAGTATCTGGCCTCGTCCATCCCGTAAGGGGAAGACCCCTGGCTGATTTCGGCAAAGGTCATCTCCTTCAGCTCATCCGGACTGTAACCAAACATCTCCACCGCGCCCCGGTTGACATCCAATAAAGCAGCGGTTTCCGGATCATGGATAACAATGGCATCACTGGGCGCATTATAAATCGTACGATACCGCTGTTCTTTCTCCTGCAGTACCTCCAGGGTCTGCGAAAGCTCTTCCTCCCGCTCCCGTATCCGACGCAACTGGAGCTCTCTCTCTTTCATCCTGGCCCGAAGAGTCGCCACCATTGCAATGATATCGTTTTTGAGCATACCGAGCTCGTAAACATATGAACCAACCGGTCTGGCCTGATAATCGCCGGTCCTGACCCGGGAAACGAACTCTGCCAGGTTGATCAGCGGCGTGACCAGATAGAGCTGCAACCCCTGAGTGAACAGCAGGGCGACCGCCACCACCAGGACCAGCACCGCCAGGTTGATCTGAATGAAGAGATCCCGGTGGGCCAGGAGTTCGGCGGCTTCCATACTCAGCCCCACATAACTGTCCCAGGGTTTGTAATACTGAAACACCGCCCGTTTCTCCACCCCGTCCACCCGGTAGACGATCGGTGAGTCACTCTCCGTGAGGAGAGCAAAGAATTTCTTGAAATCAGTGGATTGAGGGTCGCGGAAATCAGAGGACAGAAGAATCCCGCCGTCGGCCCGGATGACGAACAGGGTCCCGGTTTTCTTGTAGCGAAAGGCGTCAAAACTGCGCAGACCATCGTCCATGATCTCCTGGAGGTGAACCTGGCTGTCTTCAAGGCCGACCCGGTACAGGGTCTCGTAGCGGCGTTCCACCGGGGCGATCCTGGCCTGCAGCTCGCCGGCAAGCAGCTCCATGCCGTACTGCTCGATGAGGCTGTCCATGATCCGGATACCGGAGTACAGCAGGGGCAGGGACAGGACCAGGATCAGGATAGTCATGCCCAGGAGAAACAGGGTCCGGACCGAACGCAGTGGCGGTGGGATACGAAGAACCATCAGCTTCTTCCTCCTCAGCGGACGACCATGTCCACGGCTTCCAGGGCATCGAAGGATATGGTCAGCCCCAGTCTGGAGGCCGCGACCAGGTTGATGAACGCGGTCTGACGGGAGGGCCGGGGGATGGTCTCCTGGATGGTCTTTCCGGAGTCAAAGATATCCGCGGTCATCTCCGCCGCCTGGCTGCCGCAGTAGGCAAAGGAGTTGAACAGCCCGGCCACCACATTGCTCTGCCGAACATACCGGTCGATCTCTTCCCGTTCGATGTCCAGGGTAAAGGAGGTTATCACCGGCAAACCAGAGGCGGCCAGCTCCCGGCGGTGCTGAAAGGCCCCGACAATGCCGCCATAGGCCTGGACCCGGTTTTCCTGCAGGGCACGCAGGGCCCCGGGCACGCCCCGGGCAAGATCAACAAAGACCAGCTCGATCCCGTACCGGTTGGCCTCGGACAGGGCCTCGTAGGCGGCCTTGAACACCATGTCGGCCGGAATCCGCGAATCATAGACATAACCGTAGCGCTCAAGATCAGGCAGGATCAGGCGGGTCAGGCGGAGAATTTTTTCCGGCGGATACATGAGGTAGACCCCGGAAAGATTGGTTCCCGGCGGCCTGGTGAGCGAATCGAGCATCTTCAGGGCCACGGACCGCAGCACCGGAACAAAGAGCTGGGCCACATCGCTTGAGCGGAGCAGATCACGGGCATAGAGAGAAACCCAGCCACAGGTGATAAACATGTCCGCCGTGGCCCGGTGGGCATCCACCGTTGCCCTGACCTCCGGCACCGAGAACCTGTCGGCCGTACTGGTCAGGACATCGACGTAGACGATATTTTTACCATCCACGTAGCCGCGCGCCTGCATGGTGGACTTGAAGGAGCTGACCACGGTGGCAAAACCGTTGGGGGCAATAGGGTAGCGGATAAAGACAACCTTTTTCGGTTCTTCAGCCTGAACGGTACCGGTGAAGACAAACAGGAACAGGAGAGCGAGACGGTAGACTGGGCGCATCTGAACCTCGTTTGGCAGGGGACATGGGATCGTTATTTCAAGTATATGAAATTATCCCGGGCCAGGTCAAACGACAAAAATGCGCCCTGAATTATGAACCCGGCACAACCGACTGGCAGCCAGGCATTTGCGGGAATCCGGCCCCGGAAAGAGCCCCGGGACTTTTTTTGCAGCTTATTTCCGGGACAGGGCGGACCAGCGACTGTCCAATTTCCAGAACCAGACCGCGATCTGCTGCTGAAAGAGAAAAGCCAAGGCAACCATCATCGCGGTCTGGGAACCGAAGGCCGTGACCGCAAGTCCGATGGAAATGGCAAGATTTCGCAATACTCCGTTCAGGAACAGGGTGATGCCGTCCCTCCGGTCAAACAGACGCCGGGCCAGGAAGACGGTAAAAGCCAGAACCCCGAGGTAAAAGAGCAGCAGGCCACCCAGCCCCTGGATCAGCAGCGGCGGGCAACCAAGGATCATCGTCGCCTTCATGCTGATGCTGGTGAAGAGAATATAGACCAGGCCCCAGGAGCTCAGCCCTGGCAGCAGTGGCCTGATACGCTGCCTGAACTCCTCTTCGCTGTAGTGTCTCATCAGCCACCGGTGGGTGGATATACCCATGACCAGGGGCACAAAAACCACCAGGGAGATGGTCCGCACCAGATGGCCCACATCGACAGAAACTGTGGTCCCGGCCAGAGCGTAAAGATAGACCGGCGCCAGGAATGAGCCCAGAATCAGGTTGGTGGCCGCCAGCTTGAGCGAGGCCGGGACATTGCCCTTGAACATCATGGTGAAGGCCACCACCATGTTACCGCCGGGGATGACCGAGATGATAAGCAGACCGGCAAAGAGCTCTGGCCGGCCAGCAAGCAGAGTTCGGCCGATCAGCAGGGCCCAGGCCGGCAGGACCAGGAAGTTGAGCCCCAGGTTGCAGAGCATCAGCTTTTTTTCTTTAAAGCTGAACAGGTCCCCGGGCTGAAAACCGATCATGGCCGGGTAGATCATGAGGATGGTTACCGGGAGGATAAAGGTTTTCAGGGGCGAGGTATCAAGAAAGAGACCGGTAACCAGGCCGGCGGAGAGCACCACCGGGATAACCAGGGCAAGATGTCTTGCCGGGAATGTAAGCAGATAACGAAGTATCATGGCAGAGAGAACCATATGTTTTTCCGGAAGCGGGCCTGTCAGATCCGCGAACCGACACTGCGGTAATGTTGCCACCGTTCTTCTTCAGGCAGGGCAAGGAAAGCGTGCAACTCGGCCAGCATCTCCTCCCGGTCCTCCTGGAGCGAGCCACTGACATTGATATAGTTGTTGGCATGATCGCAGACAAAAAAGGTGTCCAGAGGCTCAAGGAGTTCGAGCAGCAGCTTGAGCTCGAGCACCGTCCCCTCCGGAGTCTGCTCGACAAAGGAGCCATCCCTGACCTGTTCCCACAGGGGACATGGGGGACCGCCGGCTTCCCGGTAGAGCCACAGGCGACGCAGGCGGACAAAATCCGGCCTGCTTGTATTGATAAGCCAGGCGGTGCGCCTGATATGTCGCTGCCAGTGATCGCGACCGCCAAGGCCGAGCAGGACATACCAGGAGACCTGGATCCCGGCGTCCCGGAGCCAGGTGGTCACCCGCTGCACCATCTCCGGCGACTGCCCCTTGCGGTGGAACCGCAGAGTTTCCGGATCGCCGGATTCAAGGCCCATGTGCACCCGGTTGAGCCCGGCCCGGGCAAGAACCTGCACCCCTTCCCGGCCAAGCCTGTGCAGGGTCGAGGCCCTGGCATAACAGGTAAGCCGCTCCACCGGCAACCGGGAACGCAGGTAGCGGGCAACCTCGACAAAAACTTCCAGCCCGGCCTCCAGCGGATCACCATCGCCGAAAAACGCGGTCCGGGCCCGGGGATGGCGGGCCAGGAGCAGATCGATATCCTCCTTGATCTCCGCCGCACTCCGGCGGGAAAATCCGGGTTCACCCAGAGCCGGATAAATACCGCAGAAACGGCACCGGTTCCAGCGACATCCCCTGGTCACCCGGACCAGCAGGCTACGCCACTCACTGGGTGGACGGATAAGAGGAGTTTCGGGTTTCTTCTGTACCATGATTCCAGTCAATGACCACTTCCCGGCCCGCAAAAAAATTGCGGTGTGACAGCATGCACACTGGCCAATATCTTATACCACTCCCCGGACATATGCATGGAAATTCCAGCCGGGATCCAGGGGCAAAAACCTCAGCCGGGCAGCACCAGCACCCGGCAATGGTTGAATACCCCGCCACTTTCTTCGGGCAGGAACGCGACCACGCCGCCGGAACCATCATCCTGCAGGCCGAGCTCAGCCAGGGCCGGGCCGGAAAAATATTCGAACTGGCATTTCTTCAGAAATTCATCCCGTTCCCGGTGACTGTAGATCCCTTCCAGGTTCTGCGGCAACCGGAGACGCAGCTCCCGGCGCAGGGTTGTAAAAGAAGGACTCCGGAGGTGGGACGGCAGGTAGCGGAAACCGCAACGCAGCCAGTCGTAGCGAAGCAGCTCCCTGAGTAACGGCCCGTCCTCCCTGGCCGAAACCAGCTCGAAGAGCAGCCGGCTCATGGCCTTCTGGGTCCGGGCCCGGCTGAAAAAATCCCGTTTCCGGGCCAGGGCGAGCAGGGAAGTGAAAAAGCGGGCCGCGTCCTCGCCGGTCCGGGCCAGGTAGTTCCACAGGGAGGGAAAATAGCGGTTGTTGTGGAAGGCCTCCACCAGTTCACAGAAAAAATAGAGCTCCCGGAGGGTTTCATGGTCCAGCCAGCGGGTGGCCAGGATCTCGTAGGGCGGTTCCTGGCAGAACACCAGGCCAAACTCCGGCGCCCGGGCGGCCATCTCCGTGCCCGGCAGTACCTTGAGCAAGCCCATCTGGATATGATGGGGGCGAACCCGGAAGAGACGGTTGAACCCCTGGTAAAAGGTCGCCTGGTCCTCGTGGGGCAGGCCGAGGATCAGATCCACATGGATGTGGATGGTGTTGAGCGCCACCAGTTCCCTGATGTTGTCCAGGGCCGCTTCCTGGTCCATCCGGCGGTTGACTGCAGCCAGGGTCGGTGGATGGAGACTCTGGATCCCGATTTCGAACTGGAAACGGTTCGGGGGCACGGTGCGGAGAAAGGTATGCATCTCGCCGGTGAACCGGTCCGGGGCGATCTCGAAATGACACCTGGTGGAGCCAGGCCGGGAGACCAGATGCGCCCAGATGGCCAGGGCACGGCCGGGGTCGTCATTGAAGGTCCGGTCGACAAACTTGATGATCGGGGGTTCGTGTTCCAGGATCGAATCCAATTCGGACTTAACCTGGTCCAGTGGTTTATGGCGCACCCCCCTGGAGATGGAGGACAGACAGTAGGAACAGAAAAAAGGGCAGCCCCTGGACGACTCATAGTAGATCTGGCGGTGACGGAGCTCGCCTTGAAAATCGTTCGCCTCGTACGGGGACGCAAAACGCTGGCTGACCCCGGCCCGGTATTCGGCCTTGAGCCGGCGGGCCTGGAGATCCCTGAAAAATTGCCCGCCCACCCCCTCTATCTCGCCCCGGACCAGGGTGCAGGTGGGCGGCAGCCCGGTGAGCACAGGCGCCTGGGGACCACCGATGACCACCGGCAGCTCGGGCCGTATACGGGCCAGGTCATGGATAAGCCGCCGGACATAGCCATGGTTCCAGACATAGACGGAAAAAAAGATGGCGTCCGCTCCGGAACCGGCCAAAGTGAGCAGGGTCTGGTAATAGGGGTCACCCAGGGAAAACTGGCTGATCCGTACCCGGCATCCGGGAAGAAAGGTTGCAAGCTCGTTGCGGATATAAAAAAGCGCCAGGCAGGAATGGGAATAGCGGCAGTTGATGGCGACAAGATGGTACATGGAAAACAGGTCGATCCCGGCTGGACCCGGCGCAGGATGGGGGCTGCCGGGCCTGATGGACAGAGGTTCCTTGATTTATTCCCTGCCTGCGGGACCACGCGACCAGCCACACACACTCTTTCCAGAGTGGTTCGCCCCGGCCAGGCCCCAACGGGCAGGGATGTGTGGACATGATACCAGCAAACACCGCCGGGGCGCCACGTTCTTTCTCAGGTTCCGTCAGCCGGCACCACCGGCACCGGTCGCTCAGGCCAGAAAAACACCCGCGGCCAGCAGCAGCGCGCCCCCGATCACCAGCAGCCAGTCCAGGGGACGATAGCGCAGGATAAAGAGCCCGGTCAGGGTCACCAGGAGAATGGTGACACAGGCGAAATCGGCCACCACCAGCCAGGCGGTGGAGGTCTTGAAGACTTTGTGCAATCTGTTGAGATAATTCCAGGGTTGGCGCGGAGTTTTGTCGATTTGCTCCATCGTCCCCCGGGCCGGATCAATGATATAGGTGGTCCTGCCATGGGAACCGTAGAGAAATTCGATGGTGGAGGCGCCGCGGATGCGGATGACCGTGGGATCATCGCTCCGCCCGATCTGGTTCTTGTAGAAGTCGATAAACTCGCGCATCATGGCGGTATCCGACTTTTCCACCCGGGTTACGCTGCGGTGCCTGTCGATAAAATAGCCAAAACTTTTCCGGTGGTTCAGGAGCAGGCCGGTGAGGCAGTAAAAAACAACCAGTCCGGCCAGAAACAGGCCGAACCAGCGATGCAGGTTACGGAGCAGATGTCTTGTCTTGGGGTCCATGACTGTGGATTCTGGAAAGAGAGTACTGGTGGTTCAACTGTTGGTGGAAAAGGAGCCACAGAGATCCGGGCGCAGGGCATTTTCCGGCCGGAACGGCTGGAAGACATGCTGCATGGACGGAGGCAGCATGGCCGGGATCAGTTCCCGCTCCTCGGGCCGATGGAGCCCGTCCACCCAGGTGGTTCGGAACATGGCCGGGATACCGGCCCGGGAGATGATGCCGATGGAGCTCATGATACGGGCCGGCTCCACCGGAACTCCGGCCAGGATATGGTACCGCTCCGGTGTGGCCTTGACATCCATGGCAATGAAATCCACCAGGTTATCCGCCAGCAGATACTCGAGGGCCCTGGGCCTGGAACCGTTGGTGTCGAGCTTGACCAGGAAACCCATATCCCGCACCGTACGACAGAAATCGGCCAGATCCGGGTGCAGGGTGGGCTCGCCGCCGGTGATAACCACCCCTTCAAGCAGCCCGCGCCGCTTGTGGAGAAAGGCAAGGATATCCGCCTCGCCGATCTCCTGCTCCGGGTTCCTTGACGGCAACAGAGCACCGTTGTGACAGAAGGGGCAGCGGAAGTTGCAACCCTGGGTAAAGACCACAGCCGCCATCTTGCCCGGATAATCGCAGAGGGAAAACCGCTGCAGGCCGCCAAAACGCATGCCGGGCTACCTCCGGCCGGCCCCGGCCACCCGGTAGCGGCTGCGCAGGGGAACTCGTCACGCTTGCCACTGTTCCACTGGTCCACCGGCCGCAGGTAGCCGACCACCCGGGAATAGATCTCGGTACGGGCACCGCACCGGGGGCACTTCTGCTGTTCGCCCCGCAGATAACCGTGGTCCGGACAGATGGAAAACGACGGGGTGATAGTAAAATAAGGCAACCGGTAGGAGCTGCAGACCTTTTTGACGAAGGCCTTTACCGCCCCGGGATCGACCTCCGATTCCCCGAGGAAGACATGCTGAACCGTGCCGCCGGTATAGCGGGACTGGAGCGGATCCTGCAGGTCGAGGATTTCGAAGATATCGTCACTGAAGTTGACCGGCAGCTGGGTGGAATTGGAATAGATGGGCACCTGGCCGTCACTGCTGGTGCGCAGGGTACAGCGCATCTCCGGAAACCGGTGCGCATCGAGCCGGGCCAGCCGGAAACCGGTCCCCTCGGCCGGAGTGGCCTCCAGGTTGTAGTGGTTCCCGGTTTCCTCCTGGAACTGCTGCAGCCTGGCCCGCATGTGATCCAGCACGCGGATGGCGAACCGCTGGCCCGCCCTTTCTCCGATGGTCTGGCCGAGAAAGTTGAGGCAGGCCTCGTTCATACCGATGAGACCGATGGTGGAAAAATGGTTGTTCCAGAAGGAACCGAACCGTTCCCGCACGTGGCGCAGATAGTAACGGGTATAGGGATAGAGCCCTTTATCGGTGAACTGCTCAAGAACCTTGCGTTTGGTCTCAAGGCTGGTACGGGCTGTCTCCATGAGCTGGTCGAGACGGGAGAAGAAATCAGCCTCGTCCGTGGCCTGGTACCCCAGGGCCCCCATATTGATGGTGACCACGCCGATGGAACCCGTGAGGGGATTGGCACCGAAAAGTCCACCGCCCCGTTTCTCCAGCTGCCGGGTATCAAGCCGCAGGCGGCAGCACATGGACCGGGCGTCGTCCGGGGAGAGATCCGAGTTGACGAAATTGGCGAAATAGGGGATCCCATAGCGGGCTGTCACCTCCCACAGGGGTTCCAGGTCCGGGTCATCCCAGTTGAAATCATCGGTGATGTTGTAGGTGGGAATGGGAAAAGTGAACACCCGGCCCCGGGCATCGCCTTCGGAGAGCACCTCGAGAAAGGCCCGGTTGAAAAGCCCCATCTCTGCCTGGTAGTCGCCATAAACCGTGTCCTGCTGCTCACCGCCGATGATCACCGGCTGGGAGGCCAGGGCATGCGGCACCTGCAGATCCAGGGTCAGGTTGGTAAAGGGGGTCTGGAATCCGACCCGGGTCGGGACGTTCAGGTTGAAGATAAACTCCTGCAGTGCCTGCTTCACCTCCCGGTACTCGAGTCGGTCGTGGCGGATAAAGGGCGCCAGCAGGGTATCAAAGGAGGAAAAGGCCTGGGCCCCGGCGGCCTCGCCCTGGAGAGTATAGAAAAAGTTGACGATCTGGCCAAGCGCGGTGCGCAGGTGACGGGCCGGAGCTGATTCGGCCTTGCCCGAGGCGCCGCGGAATCCCACCCGGAGCAGGTCCTGGAGGTCCCAGCCCACGCAGTATACCGAAAGCTGGCCCAGGTCATGGATGTGCAGGTCTCCCTGCTGGTGGGCCCGGCGGACCTCGGGGGTGTATATCTTGCTGAGCCAGTAGACCTTGCTTACTTCGCTGGCGATATAGTTGTTGAGGCCCTGGAGGGAATAGGCCATGTTGGAGTTTTCCTCCACCTGCCAGTCGAGCCGTTCCAGGTAGCTCTCGATCAGCTCCACGTCCGCCTTCTGGACCATCTCCCGTATCCGGGCGTGCTGATCCCGGTAGAGAATATAGGCCTTGGCTGTTTTCTTGTACGGCGAGGCCAGCAGCACCTCTTCCACCAGGTCCTGAATGGTCTCCACCTCAAGGGTCTCATCGGACAGCATGGCCTGGGCCAGGCTGAGGACCCGGATGGTCAGCCGCCGGGCCTCCACCCGGCCAAATTCACCGGTGGCGCGGCCCGCCTTCAGGATCGCATCGGTGATCTTGTCCACCACAAAGGGGACCAACCGGCCATCACGTTTACGAATGGTGGTGAAAAGAGCAGACTCTGCCGCGGACGCGGCCTGAACAGACACGGACATACCTCTCTCCTTTCCTCGAAGGGTCAAGTGCGGGACATGTTGCCGGCAGGTCTTCGGACTTGTGGACAGGGGAACATGGTTCTCTTCCTACTGACCGTCGCTTCCCATCCCCGGAGGGGACAGTGCTTTTCCCGTTGCCGGGAGACGGTGGTCGTTTCCACTTACCGCTGCGGGACAGTTCCGGATTTGCACCGGATTCCCTGTCGTCCGGCTCGTAGCCAGACTGCCACGCTTCCCTTGAAGCGTACCGGCAATGTTGCGTTTCGCCACTATATATTGTGGCTCACATTTAGTCAAACACCAAATGAGGGATTTTCCCTCTCGAAAAAAAGGGGGTCAGAAATCCTGCCGATCCCAGGTCGATTCCTTGAATTTGCGTATCTGGGCCAGGTAATAACGCCGGTTTTCCGGATCCAGTTTCAGGGCCTTGAGTTCGGTCAGGATGGCCTCTTCCTTCAGGTTGTTGGCCCAGTAGGCCGTAGCCAGGGTGTCTAAAATGTACCCCTGCTGCTTGAGAGTGGCGGCGGTCCGGGCCAGGGTCAGGGCGCGGATTGGATCGCGGAGTGCGGGATCACTGGCCGTGAGCAGCAGCCAGGCCAGGTTGTTGGCCACGTCACCATTGAGCGGATCGAGTTTCAGGGCCCGCTCATAGGCGTTGATGGCCTTGCGTTCCATCTTCTTTTCCTGCATCAGATCGCCAAGGAGCAGGAGCCAGACCGAGTTTTTCGGTTCCTGCCGAAGTTTCTGCTCCAGCACGGCCTCCATGTACCTTGTCTCGTTACCGGCGGCCAGTTTGTCCAGATCCACCTGCCGCACAGCCACCACGCAGCTGAGCACGATCAGGGTATAGGCCGCCATCCCAAGCCAGACCTTGCGGTCATGGCGATGGATGAGAGAGCGGTCCTGTTCGCAGCGCTGGAGAAAATCGATCCGTTCGCCGATGCCGAAATGGTGCCACGATTTTTCATCGCGGATATTGCCCGACAGGGTGGCTATCTTTTCAAAGGAACGGATAAGAGGCCAACTGGTACCCTGGGCCCGGAACACGTACAGATCGGCCTGCCGTTCAAAGTTGCGGATAAAAAAGCCAAAGATGAAACGGAAATAGACGATCATCAGCAGAAGGATCAGCCCGCCGCTGAACAGGGCCAGCAGGGTGTCGGGCGAGACATGCAGCCGCTCCACCGTCAAGTAGAAAAAGTCCCAACCCAGGACCAGGTAGGGCAGCACCCGGGCAAGGGCGCCGGCCAGGAGGCTGAACCCGAGGAAAAGATAGATATAGAGCACCAGGTGCATCCGCTTGACATGACCTATCTCGTGGGCCAGCACCGATTCCAGCTCTTCCGGATCCAGGGCGGCCAGCAGAGCCGGGGTTACCAGTAGATAGCGGAAACGGGGAACGATACCCATGATCCCGGCGGTCAGGACCTGGCCTTCGAACAGCGGCCAGTAGAGGATTTCCGCCTTGAAATCCTGCTGCCGACAGAACCGTTCTATCTCCCGGCGCAGGGGGGAATCCGGCATGGGCCGGCAGTTCCACAGCCAGCGGACCAGAGGCGGAAAGAAGACGGCCAGGAAAACGACAAAGGCCGTAAAAAGAATCAGGTCGCCCCAGGGTGAGGTCAGGACCTGCTGAAAACGGGGCAGGGGCAGGGACGAGAGCAGATCAAAGACCAGAGACAGAACCAGCCAGGGCAGAACAATGGGCAGATTGGCCTTGATATTGGATACCACGAACCCGGCCGGGGTATAGCGTCGCTGAAATACGGCCTCGTAAGCGGGTCGGGCCTTAAGCCACATCAGGGACAGGAAAACGAAGAAAACCGCCAGCCCGCCCAGGTTCTCCAGGACCGGCAGCCGGCCGCCCAGGGAAAGAAAACGGAGGTAATACTTAAGATCAACCACATAGACGGCGACCAGGAAGAACAGAACCGCCAGGATGGAAAGCCGCCTTTCGGCGGAAAAATAGGCCGAGGCCGAGCCGAAACGGGCCCGCCGATACAGCCGGCCTGCTATCTGCGAAAAGAGGACCAGCAGGCCACCCAGGACCATGGTTCCGTAGGCGGGCGCCAGCAGAGGCTCCTTGGGAGCGGTGTCGGTGGAAAAGACAAAGATGACCACCAGAAAATAGATAAGATTATTATAGATCATCCCGGAACCACTGCTGACAAGGAGTTATATACGATAGGGACCAGATGTCCCGCTCTCTTAACCCGCATATTTCACAAAGATCGTCGCGAAAGGACGGAAAACGCCATCCCTGCAGGCGGGGAGCACCCCACCGTGGCAGCCGGAGCGTCCGGGGGCCGGACTCGGCACGCGGCCTGGAGAGCTGGAAATTCAAAGACCAAGACTACCACAGGACCAGGACAACAGAAAATATTTTTTTCTGCACACCTGAAAAAAGATATTGACCCCTGCCCGGATCCTGGTAATATTATCTGTTTCTCTATCAGAGATGGGCCTATAGCTCAGCTGGCTAGAGCCACCGGCTCATAACCGGTCGGTCCCTGGTTCGAGTCCAGGTAGGCCCACCACGGACAATACGGCATGGCGGGGTACCCACCATGCATAACACTACGCAGGATCTTGAACAAAATCATCAGCTTTCGACAATCTGTTTTTTCAGAAACAGACTACAGCAACACCAAGCTCGAGATGAAGAGGTACATCCCCGGAGGATGTGCCTCTTTTTCTTTGGCATCATTCCTGCGCCACAGCCACAATCGCTACCATGACGGCAACCGTCCAGCATATTCTTGACATTCTAGAGCGTATAGCCCCGGCAGAGCTGGCCCAGTCATGGGACAATGTCGGTCTCCTGATCGGTGATCCCGGACAACCGGTGCATGGTATCATGCTGGCCCTCGATCCCACCTCCCAGGTGCTGGACCAAGCCACGCGACTCCATGCCGACCTGCTCATCACCCACCACCCCCTGATCTTCCACCCGACCAAATCCATTCGTACCGAACAGCCAGGCGGCCGGCTCATCAGCACAGCCATCCGTCACAACATATGCGTCATAGGCTGTCACACCAATCTCGATGCCGCCAGCGGCGGAGTCAGCGATATCCTGGCCCGAAGACTTGGTCTTGAAAAAACACGACCCCTTGACCCCACGTCCAGTGAAAGCGCGGCCGATTCCTGTGGCCTCGGTCGGATCGGGGAATACCCGGTCCCCCTGACTCCCGATGATTTCATCGGCCGCCTCAGGGAGGCCATTGAGCCACCCTGGTTGCTCGAGGCCGGCCCGCGACCCGAGACTATCCGCAGGGTGGCGGTCTGCGGCGGCTCATGCTTTGACTATGCCGGAAAAACTCTGGACCTGGGGGCCGATGTCTTTGTCAGCTCGGAGCTCAAGCACGCCACGGCCCGCTGGGCCGAGGAGGCCGGACTCTGGCTGGTGGACGGCGGACATTTTGCAACAGAACAGATCGTCATCGCATCGCTCCACCAGGCGCTTACAAAGGAACTTGAGGCGGCCGGCCTGGAACTGCCCCTGCATACGGCAGCCCAGCGCAGTCCGCTTGCACGAATATTTTAACTGCCGGCGGTTTTTGCCGGCCTGAAACCGTGTTGCATAAGGAGTACACCATTGAACGAAGAAATCAGCAAACTCATTGCCCTGCAGGAAATTGACACTGAAATCGCCGGATTTGACAAGCAGATCAGCGAAAAACAGCAGGAAATCACCGACCGGCAGCAGAGTATTGCCGACAAGCAGGAGCAGATAAACCAGTGCCGGGAAAAGGTCAGTGCCCTGGAGCAGCGGCAGCGGGAAGTCAAGGCGGAACACGAGGATGCCGCCGCCAGGATCAAGGACCGGCAGAACAAGATGATGCAGGTCCAGACCAGCCGCGAACACCAGGCCCTGCTCAAGGAAATCGAGGACGCCAAGCGGCTGATCAAGGAAAGCCAGGAACAGCTGACCTTGATCATGGAACAGGCCGAACAGCTGGAAAACCAGGCCGCCGAACTGGAAAATCTGTGCAAGGGTGAAGAGGAACTGCTGGCCGAGGAAACCACCAAGGTCAACAATGCGGTCAAGAAAATCACCACCCGCAAGAAAAGCGTGGCCAAAAAACGGGAAAAACTGGCCGCCGAGCTGAGCCCTTCTCTGCTCAAGCGCTACAACCTGCTGCTCAGCAAACGGCACGGCATGGCTGTGGTCGCCACCCGGGATGGCGTCTGTCAGGGATGCTTCATGGCCATTCCACCCCAGCAGTTCAACGAGGTCCGCAAGGGCGACAAGATGAGCATCTGCCCCACCTGCCACCGGATCCTCTACTTCCAGGAAGAAGAGAGCGAGACCGCGGATGCGTAACCGACCGGGAAACGAAGAACTGCTGCAGACTCTGGCCGCCAGGCTATCTGACACCACCCTTTCCGCCCTCTTTCCCGACTACCGGGCCGAGGCGGTCCGGGCGGCGTTGATTGGCCTGGCAGAAGAACAGAAGAAGCGGTCCGCGGATGCGGTGCAGCCTTCCAACTCCTTTCCGGCTCTGGAAACAGAGCCTCCCCCGGAACGCCACCGCACCCCGGGCACCTGCCGGCTCTATACCGACGGTGCCTCCCGGGGCAATCCCGGCCGGGCCGGGGCCGGCATTGTCCTGCTTGACGACAGCGACCGTGAGCTGACCACCAGGGCAGTGTACCTGGGCACCTGCACCAACAACGTGGCCGAGTACCGGGCCCTGCTCATAGGTCTGCAGGCAGCCAGGGACGAGGGATGTTGCAGGGTGGAGATCTTTATGGACTCCGAACTCATTGTCCGCCAGCTCCAGGGGCGCTACCAGGTCAAGAGCGCGGCCCTCAAACCGCTCTTTACAGAAGTTCGCCAGCTGCTCCGCTCCTTTGAGGGCTGGAAGGTGCACCATGTGCCAAGGGCGCAGAACCGGAGGGCCGACGAGTTGGCCAACCAGGGCATCGACAACCACCGGCAGCTTCAAGGCGCCTGACCCGGCCTTGACAATATTCCGGACCAGCACCATAATAAATACGGCTATACAGTTTGGGACGGGCGCATGATCGCTCTGGATTTCACCTGAGATCCAGAGAGGAAAGTCCGAACACCACAGGGCACGGTGGTTCGTAACGCGAACTTCGGGTAACCGGAGGAAAGTGCCACAGAAAACACACCGCCGATGGCCCGCCACCGCGGGCACAGGTAAGGTTGAAATGGCGAGGTAAGAGCTCACCGCTTTCGTGGCGACACGGAAGGCAGGGTAAACCCCACCGGGTGCAAGACCAAATAGGGAAGCGTTTGAGGGCGGCCCGTCCAAGGCTTCCGGGTAGGTTGCACGAGATGCCGGGCGACCGGTATCCCAGAGAAATGATCATGCTCCGCCTCGGCGGAGACAGAATTCGGCTTACAGCCCGTCCCGATTTTTTTTTCTGATTACCATCAATCTTCAGCATTGAAACCGGTGTCGGTCTCACTTGTTTCACGGGACGCCATGAACCCGTCCCTGGGGGCTTGACTGTGGCCATCCAGGCCACAGACACCCGTGCAACAAGTGAGGCCGACACCTTCATCCATCGAAGGCTGAATTTCAGTGGTAATCACATTTTTTTGAGTGCAGGATAAATGAGGTCTGCGCGGCCGAGCTTGTCCTGCACTCTTTTTTTCACCTCTTTTTTATTCGCCATCGCCATGAGTACCGCAGGTACCGGAAAGAGAGAAACATCGGCCCGGGCCGGGGCCATCATTCCGGCCGCCGGGTTCGGCACCCGGATGGGAGCGGACCGGCCCAAGCAGTTTCTTGAGCTGGCCGGGGCGCCGGTCCTGATCCGCACCATCAGAATTTTCCTGGATCACCCGGCCATCTCCGCCGTGGTGGTCGCCCTTCCCCCTTCCCATTACCAGCAGAGCCTGGAACTGTTCACCAGATATCTTGCCAGTCCGCTGCCGGCAAAGCTCATACTGACCAGGGGCGGGGCCTCCAGGCAGAAATCGGTCTCCCACGGCCTTGCCGCCCTGCCACCACAAATCGACACCGTCCTCGTTCACGACGGGGCCAGGCCACTGGTCAGCGACCGGGTCATCGGCCGCTGCCTGACCGGAGTTGCCAGCCACGGGGCAGTGATCGCCGCAGTTCCGGCCAAGGATACCCTCAAGGAGGTTGATCCGGAGAGTGGCCGGATCATCACAACCATTGACCGGAGCCGGGTCTGGCTGGCCCAGACCCCCCAGGCCATGCGCCGGGAACTGCTCGAACAGGCCTTCCGGCAGGCCGCGGAGGACGGCTTCACCGGCACCGACGAGGCCTCGTTACTTGAACATGGCAACATACCGGTTTATGTTGTGGCCGGAGACGAACAGAATATCAAACTGACCCGGCCCGGCGACCTGACCCTGGCCTCCTCTCTGCTTGGAGAGAGTGGGAAGCAAAAAAACCGGCGAGCTGACCGGGACCAGGAGAAAACAATGCGTATCGGCAGCGGATTTGACGCCCACCGGCTGGTGGAAGGAAGAAAACTTATCCTTGGCGGAGTGGATATACCCCATCCGCTGGGCCTCCTGGGCCATTCCGATGCCGATGTCCTGATCCACGCCCTGATGGATGCCCTCCTCGGGGCCCTGGGAGAGGGCGATATAGGCCGCCATTTTCCCGACAGTGACAAGCGGTTCCGGAACATCAGCAGCCTCAAACTCCTGGAGCAGGTCATGAGCCTGCTCGAGGCGCGGCAGATGGTCCTGGTCAATGCTGATCTCACCATCATCTGCCAGCAGCCCAGGCTGGCCCCTTTTCTTGACCAAATGCTCAACAACCTGCAGACGGCCTGTCACTGCGATGCCATCAACATCAAAGCCACCACCACGGAAAAAATGGGCTTCACCGGCCGGAGGGAAGGCATCGCCGCCCAGGCCGTGGTCCTGCTCAGCCATAAGGATACCTGATTACCATGCCTGCCAGCATCAACCGCCAGCGACTGGCCAACACCTTTGTAACCCTCTGTGAAACCGACAGTCCCTCCCGCCGGGAAGGCCGGATGGCCGCCCTGCTCCGCGACATATTCACCCGCCTCGGAGCCGATGAAATCTTTGAAGACGACTCTGGAGCCGTTACCGGTTCGGAGTGCGGCAACCTGTTTGTCCGCTTCAGGGGAGAGACGGACCAGGAACCGATTTTTTTCAACTGCCACATGGATACGGTCGAACCCGGCACCGGGGTCAAGGTCGTGCGTCAGGGGAATATCTTCAGGAGCGAGGGGAAAACCATTCTCGGCAGCGACGACAAATCGGGCATCGCGGCCCTGATCGAGGCCGTGGAAACCGTCCGCGAGCACAACCTGCCCGTTGGCCCGCTGGAGCTGGTCTTCACCACCTGCGAGGAGATCGGCCTTCTGGGAGCCAAGGCCCTGAACCCGGACAATATCAGAGCCAGGATGGGATATGCCCTGGATTCCAGCGGTTTTGGCCGGGTTATCATCGGCGCTCCGGCCGCGAACCGTCTCCGGATCAGGCTTCGGGGAGTGGCCGCCCATGCCGGGCTGCACCCGGAAATGGGAATCAACGCCATCATCCTGGCGGCCAATGCTCTGGCCAAGGCTCCCTGCGGCCGGATTGACCGGGAGTCAACGGTCAATTTCGGCACCATCCGTGGCGGAACCGCCTCCAACATTGTCCCGGAGGAGGTCTGCATAGAAGGGGAAGTCCGCAGCCATGCCCAGGACAAGCTGGACCGGCTGACCACGGAAGTGGAAAAAGCGTTTTACGAGGTGATCGGTTCCTGGCAGGACCCGGAGGGGTACGCCACCGGCAAACCGCAGGTGGATATCAGCACCACCCTGGATTTCCCGGTCATGCGGCTTGACAGGGACGACCCGGTCATCAGAAGGATCTCCCGGGCAGCGGACATCATCGGCCTCAAGCTGGAATTCAGGACCGCCGGCGGCGGCAGCGACGCCAATATCTTCAACGGCTACGGCCTGCAGACCGCCATTGTCGCCACCGGCATGACCCATGTCCACTCCACCGACGAACAGGTGGACCTGGAGGACATGGTCGAGCTGACCCGGCTGGTGCTGGCGCTCATGCGCGGCTGAGCACCTCCCGCAGAACCCGGCCCAGCTCACCCATCTGATACGGCTTGACCACCACCCCGGCAAAACCGTAGGTCTTGTACCTGGACATGATCGGGTGACTGGAGTAGCCACTGGAAACGATGCCCTTTACCTCCGGATCTATCTGCCGCAGGATGCGGATGGTCTCTTCCCCACCCATACCTCCCGGAATGGTCAGATCCACCAGCAGAGCATCGAACCGGTTGCCACTCTCCATGGCCTCCCGGTACACCCGCACCGCCTCCTCTCCATCTGCCACGCATTCCACACTGTAGCCCAGGGCCGTGAGGATGGAGCGCACCACGGAACGGACCATATCCTCATCATCCATGACCAGGATCCGGCCACTGCCCTCCGCCGGACTACCCTGCCTGTCCCCATCGCTGCAAATCCGGTCCTCTTCCAGGCGGGCGGGCAGGTACACATAGAAGATGGTACCGCTGCCCTGGACGGAATCCACCAGGATATAGCCGCCATGCTTATTGACAATGGCGTACGAGATGGCAAGCCCCAGGCCGTTGCCTGCCTCCTTGGTGGTGAAGTAGGGATCAAAGATCCGGTCCAGGTGCTCGGGCGGGATGCCCATGCCTTGGTCTTCAACGGTGATCTGCACATACCGTCCCGCCCGCAGGGGCAGGGAGGTCTCCTCCGCCACCGTGTAATTACAGGCCGAAATACGAATCGTGCCGCCGTCGGGCATGGCCTGCATGGAGTTGATCAGCAGATTGGACAGCACCTGGTTGATCTGGCCGCCGTCGGCATGGACAGGCCAGAGATTGTCGGCCAGGTGCAGATCCGGCTGCACCGGCGAGCCGCGCAGAATAAAACCGGCCACCTCCTCGATCAGTTTGCCCAGGTGCAGTTTGCATTTCACCGGTGCGCCGCCGCGGGAGAACGTCAGGAGCTGCTGCGTCAGGTCCCTGGCCCGCAGGCTGGCCAGCTCGGCATCTTCCAGGTTGCGGTACTGCTGCTCGCCTGGATCGACCTCCAGTTTGGCCAGGGAAATATTGCCAAGGATCGCCGTCAACAGGTTGTTGAAGTCATGGGCAATACCACCGGCAAGCACCCCGATGGATTCCAGTTTCTGGGCCTTGGTCAGCTCCTCTTCCATCCTCCGACGCTGGGTAACGTCACGAAAAACCAGCACCGCGCCGACAATGTTACCCTCCCTGTCTTTCAGCGGCGCGCAGCTTTCGGTAATCAGGAACTCTTCACCGGAGCTTGCGCGCAGGACAAGATCACCGCTGGTCAGAGCCTGCTGGCCGGTCTCCATGATACGGGCCACCGGGTTACCCAGAACATGGCCGGTCAGTTCATCGACCACGGGACAGACCTCGTTCACCGGCCGACCCGAGGCCTCCTCCCGGCCCCAGCCGGTCAGCTGTTCCGCCACCCGGTTCATGATGACCACCCTGCCCTCGGTGTCGGTGGCGATGACCCCGTCGGCTATGGATTCCAGGGTGACCCGCAGCCGTTCCGATTCCGCTGCCAGCTCTTTTTCCGCCTCCTTCCGGCAGAGAACCTCGTGGTGCAGATCCTGGATCCGCTGTTCAAGACGTCCGGCCATGCGGTTGAAACCCGATATCAAATCACCGATCTCATCATCGCGGCGCACGGGAACCGGCTCGAAGACTCCGCCCTTACGTACGTTGCGCATGGCGGTGGTCAGCCGATGGAGCGGCGTGGCAATGAAACGGGACATAACCAGAGTCAGGACCAGGGCCAGAACCAGAGCGGCGAAGAAGATGGATATCATCAGGCGCCACATCCTGGTGAGCAGGGGCTGAAAATGGGACACATCGCGGAAACAGACCAGGGCGGCCAGGGACTCTTCCGGCATCTCCAGCGGATGATAGGCATAGATCTGTTCTTCCATGTCCAGGGGAGAGAAAATCCGGGTCCCGAACACCGCGTCGCTCGCCACCTCATAGTCAAGGCGCTCGGGAAAACGGAATCCCCACCTTCCCGCGCGGCCGTCGGGGTCCAGGCTTGATCCGGCCACCCGGTTGCCGGCGATCAGCTCCACCCGGTCACAGCCGGCCACGGTGCGGACCTGCTCCAGGAACGACTCGTTACCACTCACCATCCGGCCGCCGAAGACAATGCCGACAAACTTGTCCCGCACCACGATGGGACTGGCCGCTTCCATTACCAGGACCGGCATGTTGTCGACATTTCTGCCCTTGAGTTCCAGGAAATGAAGCAGAGTGGCATTTTCCTCCAGCATGGTGGCCGAATAGTCGCTCATGAAAGCGGCCTCGGCGATGACCGGATGCTCGTAGAAATCATGTCCCATTTCCCGGCCGGGATAGGGGGAGACCGCCAACCGGCCAAGGGGGGTGACGATGAGGAGAAAATCCAGATTGTACTGGGCGCCCAGGGTTTCGAGATGTTTCTTGAGCTGCCCCTTGATTCCGAGATAAAAGGTTGTCTTGACGGTGTTGTCCAGAGATATGGAATGAACGGCATCCTGTACCCGGCCCAGCTCCTTCTGGTAAAACAGGCTAGCGGCGGAGACGTCGGAATAGAGCTGCCGGGCTATGTCTTCGTCCAGGTGCTGCTTGAGAACATGGACCACGGCAACGGTCACCACCACCATGGGCAGCAGCACCACCACCAGGGTCATCACCTGGAGCTTTGTCCGCAGGGAATAGAGAAAGCGGTGTCGTCTGGCCGGAGTATCAGTCATTAAGAATAATCCGCCTACCTGGCAAGGCCTGGAGTCATGGTTACAAACACCTTCCTGGCGGCCTCGAGAAATTCCAGTGGAATCTGCAGGCCCAGTTGCCGGGCCCGGGCCTGGTTGACAGCCAGATAGTATTCTTCCGGCGTCTCGATACTGATTTCACCGGGATCACTACCGGAAAGTACCCGGATCAGCTGGCGCCCCAGCTGCCGACCACAACCCTTCAGATCCATACCAACAGCCATGAGATAGCCATAGGCCACCCAGTCCACGGCAAAGGTGAAGCCGGGTTTGTGCTGGTTGGCAAAGAGCCAGCTCAGGGTATCGGCCAGGGGGTTGACCGTGCCGTCCTCGCGCAGCAGCCCAACCGGGGTGGGCACGGCCAGGAGATCCACCGACGGATCGGCGGAATACTTCAGGACCAGGCGCTGGAACTCCTGCAGGGAGGATACCTGCTCCAGCTGAAAGGAGCCCGGAAATTCGCACTGGCTGTCGCAGGACTCGGCGTGCCGCTGCATCCGCTCACCCAGATCACGCAGCCACGGCTCGGTATCGGGCATGATGGCCACCATCTTTCTGGCCTCGGGCAGCATCACATGGACCATCTCCATGATCTTGTCGAAAAACACCTCACTGGTTACCCCGGTGACGTTGAAACCGGGTTCCTGGAGCGTGTTCATGAAATGTTTTCGACTGTTGTAACGCTGGATATCCATATTCATGCCGCCAAACAGAACCGGATAATCCGTGCCGACCAGCGGCAGCATCACCTCGGCGATGGCATTGTCCCCCAGGACCACGACGACATCCGGATCCGTGGCCTTGATCTCCTGCAGGGCCGCCTGGCCGCGGGCATGAACGAGGTCCGGGGTGGTATGGCTGTAGCGGGTATCCATGAAAAAACGTTTGACGGTCACATCCCTGTCCACATGCATCCCCGCCAAGGCCAAGGCCTCCACCAGTCCCCGCTCAAGGACAGCACCGCACCCTGTGCCCTTCTCATAGCTCTGAATGATAAAGATGGTCGGATTCTCCAGTTCCGTCCGGAGCCCCAGGGAGTCATAGACCGCATCGGCGGCACTGAGCACCTCCACCGGAATGGTGATGCCCAGCTGCCGGGCCCGGGCCACATTGAAGACAATGGCATACTCGCTGGAGTCCTCAATCGGCAGCATCCCGGCCGGGGTCCCATCCAGGATCTGGGCCACTTTCCGGGCCGTATGGCGGCCCATGGCCAGAAAATCCACTGACACCCCGCCGAAATACCCCTGCTGGGCCATGAAATAACTGAACGCCATGGCAGGTTTGCGGCACTTGCGCAGGGTCCAGCGGGTGACCTCCGGCAGGGGAACCACACTGCCGTCGGCCCGGACCAGCCGGGTGACCAGCGGATAATAGGCCTGGATTTCCGGATCGTTGTTGATTTTATGGATGAACTGCCGGTATCTGGCCAGGTTGTCCGCCTTCCAGATGGAGTAGAGGAGTCCGCCATTATCGGTCCCGAGGGCAAGCTCCACCTGTTTCTGCAGGGCCTCGCCGGTGGGCGTGTTGTCGACGATGAACACTATCTTGCCAAGCTCGGGCAGGACCTCCTTCATCACCCGGACCGACTTGGAGATGTAGAGTTTTTCCAGCACCCCGGTCACATTATGGCCCGGCCGGGCCCGGGAGTTCATGAAATGACGTATCTTGTCATAGTCCTCGACCTGACCGTTCATGCCGGCAAACACCACCGGGATATCACTGTCCACCAGGGGGAGCATCACGGTCCGGGCGGCGTTGTCATCAATGGTCAGAACCAGGTCCGGCTTGAGATCATGGATCAGGGCCAGGGCCTCGCGGCCGCGCTCCTCAATCTGCTCGGGAGAGATAAAGACCTTCTTGGTCTGCATGTAGAAGTGCTGGATATCAATGGATTCACCCTCCAGATACCCCTGCCGGGCAAGCCCGGAGAGCAATCCCCTTGTCTGCTCCAGATCGGTCATCTGGTCCGGCTCATAACTGTGCACCACCAGCAGCCTGGGCATGGCTGCGACAGCCACGGAGGTCCCCGCACAACCAAGAGCCAGCACCAGGACCAAAAGACAGAGAATCCAGGAGCAAATTTTCCCTGTGCTTCCGGAGAGCCACGCAACACGACGCTCTGGCGCCGACGACAACCGGGTCGGGCGCAAGCCTGCCCGAAGGGCCTGGAGGGTAATACAGGGTGAAAACAGGGTGGGCAGCGTCATCAACCTCCTCTCTGCTCAAGAATAATCCGCCCGGCGGGTTCCGGGTGCACGTTGCCGATGATCCCGCAGGCAAGGGGATAGCCCTCCTCTTCCAGGTGGGTGAGCAGAGCCCGGGCCCCGGCCTCCGGCAAAGCGATGAGCAGCCCCCCGAGGTCTGGGGATCGCAGCAGATGAGTTCCAGGGAGGAGGCAGGCTCGCAGGCGCCATTCACCTGGGACAGGTAAAACTTCCGGTTGGTATGGGCCCCCTCCGGGATAATGCCCATATCGGCAAAGGCCAGGGTCTCCGGCAGGATCGGCAGGGTCTCGGTATGGATATGGATGGAAACCCGGGAGGCCTGGGCCATCTCATGCAGATGGCCGATGAGGCCAAAACCGGTGATATCGGTGCAGGCATGGGGCCGCAGAGATGGATCATCTATAAATTCAGGACGTTGAAGAATCTCCGCCGGCAGCCGGTTCAGGGTGGCCATCACCTCTATGATCCGCTTCTCCAGCCCGGATTCACCAAGCCCGCCCTTGATAGCCGTTGAGAGAATACCTGTTCCCAGAGGCTTGGTCAGGACCAGGACATCGTCCGGCCGGGCTCCGCTGTTCTTCAGCACCCGGTCCGGATGGACCAGTCCGGTGACCGAAAGGCCGTATTTCAGCTCCGTATCCTCGATGGAGTGCCCACCCACCAGCAAGGCACCCGCCTCCCTGATCTTTTCCAGGCCACCCTCTACCACCTGACGAAAGACGGTCTCGGGCATGGTCTTCACCGGACAGGCAAGGATGTTCATACAGAGCAGAGGCCGACCGCCCATTGCATAGACATCGGACAGGGCATTGGCCGCCGTGATCTGCCCGAAGGCATAGGGATCGTCGACAATGGGCGTGAAAAAGTCCACGGTCTGTATCAGGGCCGTGGTATCGTTTAAACGGTACACCCCGGCATCGTCGCAGGTCTCCGATCCCACGATCAGGTTGGGGTCACGTGGCAGGTCAAGTCCGCAGAGAATCCGGCCCAGGTCCCCCGGGCCCAGCTTGGCAGCTCAGCCTGCGGCCTTGACGGTCTGTGTCAGACGGGGAGAGGAACTCTTCATCAAGTAATCCAGTTGTTGTCTTGCAGTATCTTTTCGGAAATGATGCCGTCAGCCGGATATGGACTGAACAAATCAGGAAAACGAAGCATCCATACCGACCATTCTATCAAATATCAGCATATATTTGTTGAAAAAAATAGTGTAATCTGGTTTGAAGGAAATATTCGTAAGTATATATGGATGACACTGCCGGGCACAAAGAGATCATTCTTTGTGCCTTTCAAGTTTATCGGATTCATAATGCACGGGCACGCAGGGCCGGACACCTCACATTTTTCTTACTATTTTGTCTCTTGAATAAAAGTTCTGTCCCTCCCTGGACCGTCAGCAGACCTTCACGAAGTTAACCTGAAACAACCCTGAGCCTATCCCGCTCCACCACGAGGTATCTCTCCTGATGGGGCGGCATATTTCTGACAGCAATGGAACGTAGACATGCAACAGTATATTCCTGATTTCAACAGCTGGGGCAAGCCCAAGCACGAATGTGGTATCTGCGGTATTTTCGGCCACGAGGACGCGGCCAAGCTGACATATTTCGGCCTCTATGCTCTCCAGCACCGCGGCCAGGAAAGCGCCGGTATTGTCGCCGGCAATGGCGAGCGGATCGCCATCCACAAGGATATGGGACTGGTGCCCGAAGTCTTCAGTGAACGGATACTGCAGCGGTTGTCCGGTCACCTGGCGGTTGGCCATGTCCGCTACTCCACCACCGGCGAATCCAACATCATCAACACCCAGCCTTTCATGGTCACCCACAAGGGCGAGCCCCTGGTGGTGGCCCATAACGGCAACCTGGTCAACTCCATTGACCTGCGCCGGCATCTCGAGGCCAAGGGATCTATTTTTCAGACCACCATGGACTCGGAAATCGTCCTTCACCTCCTGGCCCGGACCATGGAAATGGGGATCGAACGGGCCATCAAGGAGTCGTTTGCCTGCATCAGAGGCGCCTACTCGCTGCTGCTCATGACCAGGGACACCATGATCGCGGTCCGCGATCCCAACGGCTTCCGGCCCCTGTGCCTGGGGCGGCTGGACAACGGCGGCTGGGTGGTGGCCTCGGAGACCTGCGCCCTGGACCTGATCGAGGCACGCTACGAACGGGATATCGAACCGGGCGAGGTGGTCGTTATCGATAAGGACGGCCCGCGGTCCATCTTCCCCTGGCCGCCGCATCGCAAGAGTTTCTGCATCTTTGAACATGTCTACTTTGCCCGGCCAGACTCGGACGTGTTTGGTATCAATGTCTATCAAACCCGGAAACGAATGGGTGAAATCCTGGCCAGGGAGGCGAAAATCGAGGCCGACTTCGTCATGCCCTTTCCGGACTCCGGCAACTACGCAGCCATCGGCTACTCCCAGGCATCAGGCATTCCGCTGGAAATGGGCATGATCCGCAACCATTACGTCGGCCGGACCTTTATCCAGCCCACCCAGTCCATGCGGGACTTCTCGGTCCGGGTCAAACTCAACCCGGTCCGTCATCTGCTCAAGGACAAACGGGTCATCATCGTCGAGGACTCGATCATCCGTGGCACCACCGGCCGCAGCCGGATCCGTTCCCTGCGCAACGTTGGAGCCCGGGAAATCCACATGCTGGTCTCCTGCCCGCCCACAGCGCACGCCTGCTATTACGGCATCGACTTCCCCTCCAGCTCCGAGCTCATTGCCGCCACCCATTCCATTGAGGGTATCCGGGATTACCTTGGCCTGGACTCGCTGAGCTACCTCAGCCTGGATGGCATGGTGGAGGCCACTGGCTTGGACCGGAACTCCTTCTGCCTGGCCTGCTTTGATGGAAAATACCCCATCAGCCCGGACAAAAGTTTCAACAAGGACGCGCTTGGCGGTTGTGGCTGCTGATTTTTTTCATCATATCACCTCCCCGATTTCCCCTGGCGGGCAAGACAAAAGAGATATTTTATCCAATAAATCTGCCCGGATGTCTTGCCCGCGGTCAGACTGAGCCCTTCTTTTCTTTTGGTTACCGCCCGGTTGTATGATACCATTACTCTATCAGACAGCTTGCGGAGCTTTTATTTCCCCATACCAATACTCCCTGTAGGGTGCTTTGAAAAATTAGAATTTTTGCCCGAGAACAAGGAGCGTCAAAATTAAAAAGCGCAGCATATTAAGTATATGTGAGCATTTTTCATTTTGCCAGTGACGCAGTTATCGGGCAAAAAGGCAACTTTTCAAGGTGCCCTGTAATCACACTCTTTCTTTTATGGCTGAAATACTCATCGATACCTATTTCTGCAGCAACTGCATGACCTGCGTGGAACTCTGCCCCGAGGTCTTTTACTTCAACGAGGACACGGAAAAGATCGAGCTGACCTCCATCAACCCGGAAATAACCGAAGATGTGCGTCAGGCCGTGGCCTATTGTCCGGAAAAATGCATCGAGATCAAGAACTGAAAGTCCGGGTTCAGATTTCCCGACTGCAGCATGAAAAATATTTCTGAGCCTGAAGTCTGCGAAAAGGAGACCTGGCGTAACAACGGCAGCATCCCTGCCCGCCGCGTCCCCCAGAACCCTGTATCCTCTTGCCATGTCAACAAGGAGGTACCATGGATCCTGCCACCCTGATCCCCACCCCTGACCCCCTGCAGGTTCCCTGGGGCTGGTTCCAGCTGTTGCTGACCATCACCATTTTCCTGCATATCCTGCTCATGAACATGATGCTGGGCGGTGCCTTCATTGCCTTTGCCCGCCATCTCACCCATCCCGAAGACCCTGGTCCCCTGACCAGGATGATCTCCAGGCGGCTGCCCTTCACCATTGCCTTTACGGTCAATTTCGGCGTCGCGCCCCTTCTCTTTGTCCAGGTCCTCTACGGGCACTTCATGTACACCAGCTCCATCCTCATGGCCAGTTTCTGGCTCCTGATCATCGCCCTGCTCATCGCGGCCTACTACCTGGCCTATATCTACAGCTACCGCTACGAGAGCATGCAGATGGGCCGTACCGTCACCGTGGGCCTGAGCCTTCTACTGCTGCTGCTCATCGGTTTTTTCATCACCAGCAACTTTGTCATGATGATGCTGCCGGACTCCTGGGTTCGCTATTTTGACCAGCCCGGTGGCACCCTCCTGATTTTCAGCGACCCCACCATCGTGCCGCGTTATCTCCATTTCGTCATCTCGTCCGTGGCCGTGGGCGGCCTGGCCATCGCCTTTTACTATACCCTGCGTCCCGGAAAGGACAGGGAGCAGGCCTCGACCTGGATCCGTTATGGTTGCACCTGGTTCGGCGGGGCCTCCATCCTGAACTTCGGCATCGGCTTCTGGTTCTTCGGCAGCCTGCCACCGGGAACCGTTGATCTCTCGAGCACAACAGGTATCCTGATCACGGTGTGCCTCCTGGCCGGCATGGTGCTGGCAGGTCTGGCCATCATCCAGGCCTTCCGGATCAAGGTCCTGCCGGCGACCTGGCTGATACTGGGATCGATTTTTACCATGCTCCTGGCCCGGGACCTGCTCCGCGCCGCCTACCTCAAGCCCTGGTTCTCGGTCGGTGATCTTCCGGTGACACCCCAGTATTCACCCATGATCGTTTTTCTGCTCTTCTTCGTCGCCGGGCTGGCCCTGCTGGCCTGGATGGCCCATCTGGCCTGCCGGGGATCTGGACAAGTGGTTGCAACCGGAGATAAGGAGGAACGCTCATGAACTATCCTGTGTGGGAACTCGATGTTTTCGGCGGTGGCCTGTTCATTGCCCTGATCGCGGTCTTTCACGTCTATATCTCCCATTTCGCCGTGGGCGGCGGGCTCTTTCTGGTCCTGACGGAGATCAAGGGGCTGCGAGCCCGGGACGAGGGTATTCTGGAATATGTACGCCGGCACACCAGGTTCTTTCTTCTGCTCACCATGGTGGCCGGCGGCATCACCGGGGTCGGCATATGGTTCACCATCGCCCTCCTGAACCCGGCCGCCACCTCCTCCCTGATCCATACCTATGTCTTTGGCTGGGCCACGGAATGGGTCTTCTTCACCATCGAGATCCTGTCGCTCTTCATCTACTATTACACCTTTGACCGGTTGAACAGCCGGGACCACCTGATCATCGGCTGGATCTATTTCGGGGCAGCCTGGATGTCGCTGTTCATCATCAACGGCATTATCGATTTCATGCTCACCCCCGGCAGCTGGCTGGAAAACAACAACTTCTGGGCCGGGTTCTTCAACCCGACCTTCTGGCCGGCCCTCTTTTTCCGTTCCTTCCTGGCCTTCATGATCGCCGGCATGTTCGGCCTGCTGACCTCCACCTGGATCCGGGAAGAAAAACTGCGGACCACCATGGTCCGTTACTGCGCCCTGTGGCTCCTGCTGCCCTTTGGCGGCTTTCTGGCCTCGGCCTGGTGGTACCGCAGAGCCCTGCCCCCGGAACTGGAGCAGCTGATTTTCCAGGCCATGCCGGAGATGCGCCCGTTCATCACCGGCTTTGTCCTGTTCTCCCCGCTTCTGATCCTGGGGGACTGCTGATGGCCGCCCGGATTCCCACTCTACTCTCCAGGCCCCTGGCCGCCATGATCCTGATCATCGGCCTCATGTACATGGGCACCTTTGAATTCCTGCGTGAAGGCGGACGGCGACCCTATATCATTCGCGACTACATGTATTCCACCTCTATCCTCAAGCGCGACCTGGACATGGTGAAGCAGAAAGGAGTGCTCCAGGAGGCGAAATGGGTGAGCCACAGGAACATCACCGAGGAAAACCGGCTGGAAGCGGGCCGGCAGCTCTACAACATTCTCTGCCTGCCATGCCACGCCATCGGTGGTCCCTTAAACGACATCAAGCCTCTGGCCGCGCCGTTTTCCCCCTCTGGCCTGCAGTCCATGATTCTTAGCATGGACAAAATACACCCCTACATGCCCCCTTTTGCCGGTACCCGGGAGGAGGCCGGAGCGCTGGCCTGGTATATCGCCCATGGCCTCAATGGCCGCACCGACCGGACCCGGCCGGTTGAGCTGCCTGCAGCCGCTGCCCGAGTCCCGGAGTTTGACCGGGAGAACGCAGGCTACGTGCTGCTTGCCTGGAGCGATTTCGGCATGCGCTCGCTCACCGATGCCAGCGCGACCTGGTTCATGCTGCCACCGGGAGTCAACCTGGAGGCCCAGCTGATCCGCCGCGGCGAGACCCCGGAAGTGGTCACGGAAGGCGTGACCCTGCACTATGAGGTAGACCGTCCCTTCAGCCACCCCTCGACCCAGATCGATTTCTGGGACAGCCTTGAAAAACTTCCCGGGATGGAGACTATCCCGCCGCCGGACACCGGCCTGGCCGGGAAAGGGCTGGAGGGAACCATGACAGCGGAGGGTATCGTCTTTCGCGCCGACCTGCTGCCCGTGGTACCCTATACCGACAGCGGATACATGCCCTATCCCCAGGTCACGGTCCGGGCCGTGGACGAACAGGGCCGGGTCCTGGCCCGGACCCGGGCCGTACTGCCGGTGGCAACGGAGATGAATTGCCGAACCTGCCATGGCGGTCCCTGGAAAAAAGAGGACCGGGCCGGAATTTCCACCGCCACGGCCATGTCCGTTCTTGCCGCCCATGATCGACTCTCCGGCACCCGGCTGCAGGAACAGGCCGCCTCGGGTCAGCCGGTGCTGTGCCAGCAATGCCACCATGATCCGCTACTGGCGGGCAAAGGCCTGCCCCAGGCCGGTCCGGACAGTGGCCAGCTCAACCTGTCCGCCGCCATCCACGGCTTCCATGCCATCTTCCTGGCCGACCTGGGCGCCAAAGCCTGCACCCAGTGCCATCCGGCCGGGAATGAGGGCGCCACCCGGGCGTTACGCGGTATCCATCACAATCTGGAGATGGACTGCACCAACTGCCACGGCTCCCTCTCCGACCATGCACTGGCCCTGCTCAGGGGAGAACAGGAGCAGGGCAAAGCCCATGCTGACGAGCTTATGCACTACCTTGCACCCGAAGCCGTGGCAGGGATCGACGAGATCAGACCCAGACAGCCGTGGATCAATGAACCCGACTGCCTGAACTGCCACCAGGACTTTCAGCCGCCGGAAACCGAAGAAACCTTTAACACCTGGACCGCCGACCGGGACGCTCTCTTTCGCAACCGGACCGATGAATCGGGCCAGCTGCGCTGCATCGGCTGCCACAACAGCGCCCATGCCCTCTACCCGGCCCAAAATCCCTACAACGACCAACTTGACGTGCTCCAGCCCCTGCAGTACCAGTCCACTCCATTTCCCATCGGCTCCGACGGCAGCTGCGATGTCTGTCACACCGTGGAGATGGAAGACGAGATGCATCACCCCAACATGCTCCGGCCCTTCCGCAACCAGTAACCGGCAGGCCACCCGGACCGGAACCATGCTCCGGCCGGGTGACCACCATTCCTGAGGATGCTGGCCATGCCCGCCAATCTGTCACTCTGCCTGGTCTGGATAGCCTGGTGCACCCTGCACAGCTTCCTGGTCAGCCGGCGGATCACCGCGTATCTTAGCCGGCGCGGGGGCATCTGGCGGGGAGGAGCCCGCCTGTTCTATATCTCTTTCTCCCTGCTCTCCCTCCTGCCGGTCATCTGGTATCAATACCAGCTCCCCAAGCAGGTTCTTTTCCGCTACCACGGCCCCTGGCGCCTTCTTCAGGCCCTCCTGCTGCTGTATGCGCTCATCATGTTCCATGGCGGCAAAAAAGTATATGATATGGAGTACTTCCTCGGCCTCAAGCAGTGGCGGGAGTACCGGGCCGGGTCCCAGCACAGCCGGGAGATACCCTTTCGCTGCAGCGGTATTCTGCGCCATGTCCGTCACCCCTGGTATTCGGGCGGCCTGGCTCTGCTCTGGGCAGCGGGGCCGGTAACCGATGTCAACCTGATCAGCCGGATGGTCCTCAGCCTGTATCTGGGCATCGGCACCATGCTGGAAGAACGGAAGTTGAAAGAGGAACTCGGCCACCGGTATATCGAGTACTGCCGACAGGTACCCATGCTGGTACCGTGGAAGACAGGGCCCGGCGGCGACGCCACGGACACAGAGAACCAGAAAAAATAACGGAGAGCAAAAATCAGAGGAAGCGTTCTGGTGCGTTTCTGAAAAACCGGGCAGGGTCGATCAGGAGGGAGACACCTGGATCGCCCAGCAGCTTCCAGGAGAGTTTTTTCGGCGCAAAGGATTGCCTGATCCAGGCCAGGGAGACGTGCAGGTGCAGGGGAACGGCCGACCCGGGTACCGGTTCGGGCAGCGAGGCCACGGGAGTGGTGGGGAAGACCGGTTGCCCGGCCTCTGGATCCATCTCCGGGCAGACGTGGCCATACACCGTGTAGAGCACCCGATCGTCCCACCGTATGTCCGGATGCATGATATAGAGAGAATGGGCCAGAAAATCCGGATGGGTATGAACAACGAACCCGGCGGCCGGCGCAGTGACAAGCCAGCCCGGCTCAACGAACTTCAGGTCCCCGGTTACGGTCCGGTAGCAGTGGAGATCGACCCCCTCGTGCCGTCCAGGACGCCGAGCGGGTGGCTGGTCCCCCTGCGGAGCCGGCAGCCTGGACCACCAGAAATCCCGGGCCCCGAACTCCATGCCCGGCCACAGGTGCCAGCAGACAAAACCGGCCAGATCACCAAAGGGCTCCAGCAGCATGGCCACGTTACAGCTCGGTCAATCCCTCGCGGATGGCGTACTTCACCAGACCGGCCACCGACGAGATACCCAGCTTGTCCATGATATTGCGGCGCCGGGCCTCAATGGTTTTGACACTGACATTGAGCTTGGAGGCAATCTCCCTGGTGGAATATCCCTCGGCCAGGAGCTGGAGCACCGCCCGTTCACGGGTGGTCAGTTTTTCTTCCTTATTGGCACTGAGCAGGTGCTGGCGGTAATCATTGATCACCGTATGCGCGACCTGGGGGCTCAGATAAGTCTGGTTGTTACAGACCGCCTGGACCGCATTATTGAGTTCCTTGAAGGCGCACTCCTTGAGCAGGAAACCGGAAACGCCGGCCTGCAGGGCGCCGTTGACAAACCGCTTGTCGGCGTGCATGGAGAGAATGATCACCTTGCAGCGGGGATTTTCCTCCACAATCTCGCTGGCCGCGTCTATGCCGTTCATCTCCGGCATAGACAGGTCCATGATCACCACATCCGGCTGCTTTTCCCGCACCAGTTCCACAGCCTTGCGGCCGTTCTCCGCCTGCCCGACCAGCTCCAGGCCATGCTGTCTCTCGATGAGCAGCGACAGGCCGTCACGAACGATCTTGTGATCATCGGCAATGACTATTCTGATTGGCATCACTCTTCCTCTTTGTCTTGTTGGTCCGAACCTGGAAGCGGGACAATCAAGGTGATTGTCGTGCCACTCCCCTCGGACGAGTCGATACGCATGCTGCCCCCGATATTCTTGATCCGCTCCTGAATGGAAAAAAGGCCAAAACCACCCGGCCCCTCATCGTCCTGGGCCTCCTTGGCCGCCGGATCAAAGCCCACCCCGCGGTCCCTGACCTCCACCTGCAGGGAAGTACCCACCCGGTACACCTTGACCCAGGCCCGATCGGTAAGGGCATGTTTGACCACGTTCATCAGCAGCTCGCGGATGGCCCGGAAGGTCAGGGTGAGGACCGGAGAATCGGTGTATTCGGTCAAGGGATCGCACTCCGACTCCACCTGGAGTCCATACCGTTCCTCCATGATCTCCACCAGCCATTCCATGGCCGCGCCCATGCCCAGTTCATGCAGAACGGGCGGACAGAGTTCAAAGGTCAGGGTCCGGGTATCTTCCAGGGTCTGGCGCAGGATCTCGGAAACCTGAAGCAGCTGATCCTGGATCTCGTCGATATTCTCAAGCTCCATGATCGAATCGAGAAACATCCGCGAGACCGACAGGGACTGGCCGATCCGGTCATGGAGATCAACAGCGATCTGCCGCCGCTGCCGCTCTTCCACGGCCAGCAGTTCCGACGACAGCGAGCGCAGCCGCTGCTGATACTTTTCCAGTTTTTTCTCGTACTGGCGGCGCTCACTGATCTCTTCCTGGAGAAGCGAGTTGATTTCCAGCAGCTCCATGGTCCGGTTACGGACCAGTTTCTCCAGCCGGGTGGTGATCTTGCGCAGGGAGGCCTCGGCCTTGCCCCGCTGTTTGACTTCCTCGGCCAGCCAGACGCTGACCTCCCAGAGATCCGAGGTGTTCTCCTTATCCAGCGAGGCGCCCTTGAGCAGCCCCTTGCGCTTGTTCTTCTCCATCGCCACCAGCAAACTGTCCTCACGGCTCCGGTCGACCCAGCGGCCCAGGGATCCTCCATTTTCCGACTTGCGGCTGTCCGACTTGGCCATCAGGGTGGCAAGATGAAACACCCGGGATATGGAGCGAACCATCCGTTTATGAAACAGGAGGATCAGAAACAGGGCCAGGGTGCCAGTGGCGATGTTTGAGAAGAGAACGTAGTTGAAGAGCATCTTGGTCTGGGGCGAGATAAGGCGATTGACCCTGGCCTCCAGAACCACAGCCGGCCGCCCCAGGTAATCGGGAAACACGGTATAAATCTCAAAGTGACCATTCTGCTCATGAAAGGCATAGGGAACACCATGCAGCAGCGCGGCGACAATCTCGCTCATGTAGGGCCGTTCCCGGAGCTTTGAGAGCAGCTTTATGTGCAGATCCACCTTGGTCTGGTCTCTAAGCCGCCGCTCGGTCTTCCGGTCAATAAATCGACCAAATATCAAGGTCCCGACAATGGCTCCCTGCTGGTTGCTGGTGATCACCGGACGCGAAGCCACTATCATCGGCCCCCGCTCGACCACCATGATACCGGCCACGGAACTGGATACATCCTGATGGAGGAGCAGAGGATGGTTCGGCGGAAGCCCTTTCGGGGAAATTCGGGCAGCTGAAGTTCTTCCATGGTATCCAGGTCGACAATCCGCGACCAGACCACATTACCCCGGATATCGTAGAAGATAATCAAATTGAGCTGGTTGTCCCTGAAGGTGTAATCGCCGAGGTTCGATTCGATATACTCCTGATTGCGATCAGTGATGAAACGGTAGGTGTCATCCCAGGCCGCCCAGTCAAAGGCAAAGGAATCAAGGAACTCAATCTCGCGCTGCAGAGTGGAGACCACCCGTTCCATATCCTTGCGGGCGATTTCCTGCTCAAGACGCTCGTTGTTGGGGACCACCACATCCTGAACAATAAAGAAATTGGCCAGGGAGAAACAGATCACCAGGAGCAGCAGCCCGATAATGAACTGGATGCGCAGTTTCCTGACCTGTTCATTGATCTTGCGATGGACAAAGGCAAAGGAAGAATGGTTGCGGTGTCGGCCTGGAACTGCCTGTTTTTTTTCAAGCGAAAGCATCACCGGCGCTGGATCAGGGTATACGGGGGGATTGATGCCCGGAGAGTGTTCCGGAATCCGATATCATGAGTGTATCATGAATGGTATCTCCTTGACCAGTGGTATCTGCGCTCTTCAAGGAGATGGAAAAGAGTGGACAGACTGCCCCGGTGATAATCAGGAAGAGACGCTGACGCCATGGTACTGGTGGAGGCTCATCCGGACCAGAAAGCGACCGGCCCCGGGGCCAGCCGGGCAGAAGGCCGGGGAACAGAGAACCCCGGCCCGAGGCTGTTGTTAATCCTTGGTGGTATGGCAGGCGAAACACCCCGCCGTGGCGGTCTGCCCGCCGCCGGCGACCATCTGGCTGTAATCCCAGCGCAGCATGGAGCTGTAATTACTGGCATGGGCCACATGGCAGGAGAGACACATGACCGCGTCACTGCCGGGTGACACGGTCCCGCTGGGGGCCGCGGGCACCGAGCCGGTCCGGGCAACCGGCGAGGCGGGATCGTAGACCGTGTACTGGGCATACTCACCGGTCGCAGGCAGGGCCAGGTCGGTGGGATGGCGGATAAAAGGTGACATGGTGTCGGTGCCGATGCCGTCGGAGGAGTCTGTGGCCACGGTGTGAAAATTACCGTGACAGGTGGCGCAGAACTGGCTCATGGTCCCGTCCGGCGGCGCCACCCCGGCACCGTCACTGGTATGACAGGATGTGGCATTGCTGCAGCCCAGGGCCACCGGTGCGGTGAGTCCGAAATACTCATTATGGCTGGACGAAGAGACCGTCTCTTCCCAGTCACCACTCTCGTATCCCTTGACCCCCATGAGAAACCGGTAACTGTCGGCAGGCTCGGTGGGGTTGGCTATCTGTCCATCCACATTCCTGTGGTGGGAACCGCCAATCCCCTCACCCCTGCTGGAATACCGGTAGCCGTGGCAACCGTTGGTGCCGGCACAGCTCAGATTGTTCGTATTGACATTGAGCCCGTCATCGTGGCCAAACTGGACGATACCGCCCGGAGGGGCGTAAAGCACGGCGTCGGTTCCGGTCAGCGGACCGATGTTGTGCCCCTTGCGATCCGAGGCCCCACTGCCCTTGAGACCGGTGATGTAGGCGAAATTACCGCCGGCCAGGTCAACCCCGCCGGTATGCATGACCTGGGGCATGTTGTCGGTGCCCAGGTTCACGGTGGCCGAAGAGCCGCCCTGGGCATGACATCCCAGGCAGGTCCCCCGAAGCAGGTTATTATTCGGCGCAGCGTCCGTATCGAAAGTCATGGGACTGCCACCCTGGCTGTTATGCATGGTATGGCAGTCGCCGCAGTTACCCTGAATCCGCGCTGATGCCGGTCCGTTCCAGAAAACCCCGGCCAGCATCACCGAGGCCATGGCCACGACCATGCGGTACCGGCTTTGTCCACTCCCCAACATAACCTTCCTCCTCACACACTCTGGTGCGTGACCCATGGCGCCCTCCCTCACCGGATCGAATCCGGAGCAGGGAAAGCCATGCGCCACAAAGATTTGGTGTAAATCTTCTGTCTCCTCTCCCTGGTATTGTTACGGTATTGTACCAGATTTCAATGAAAAAACAATCTGCTCGACCCGGCAACCAGACACCCTCTACCAGGGGGCAACCGGGGAACTCCTGCCCGGGTAACGGTGATCCCGCTCCACTGACCAGCCACCCGTCGGTCCCTGGACTCCGGACGTTCTTTACCGGGCACCATGTTGTTAACCATCTAAAATTACGCTAATTTGACAAAAAACTCTGTCAGGCGTCGGCAAACATGCAGGGATTCCAGGCTCCATCGCCGACAACCAGGTGGATGGCAAAACAACGGTCTGCAGGGAACAGAACCACGAAAATGAGCTTTTGCATACAGGGTTCCCCCAGGCCAGATTCAGGGATTTCGAATAGTAAAATTAGGGTAAAAGAAAGCCCTTTTTTTCCTTTTGCTTACCATTCCGGAAAAAACCACATCGTGATAGCAAAAGTGTTGTTTTTTTTCTTGTCAAACAGCCACGAGATTCCTAAGATGAAAGTAAGGAAGAGGAGCGAGGTAGTTACAGCACGACAGTCATCTGCCCCTGACCTTTAATTCAGCGCACCGGTTGCGCACCTTGGTTTTCAGGCAACAGAACAAAGGTTGTAATTAAGTAATGGGGAAGAAACTGAGTATCTGTTAAACAAGGAGGAACATCATGAAAGGTATCGCACAGAATGGCAGGATCCATCTACTGGTGCTGGCAGGAGCAGGGCTTCTCTGCCTGCCAACACTTTCCATGGCCAAGGTAACAGGGCAGTGTGCCCAGTGCCACACCATGCATAACAGCCAGGGTGGCAGCCCCATGGCCGTTGATGCGAGCGGCGCGGCGCAGTCAGCACCCAACAACGTCCTGCTGGTCAAAGGCTGCGTAGCCTGCCATACCGGCACCAACGACGGCACCAACAATATCCCGTTTGTCAACTCCACCACCGCACCGACCTATGGTACGGACGGCACCACGGGTAACACCCTGGCCGGTGGTAACTTCTACTGGGTCGCATCGAGCGGCGGCGCTACCGACGCCGCTGGCCATAACGTGGCCACCGACAGCCTGGCCGGAGCCGATGCTGCGCTGGGCAACACCCCGCCCGGCGGCACCGCGCTTACCAGCCAGCTGACCTGCGCCGGCGTCACCGGCTGTCACGGTGACCGGACGGCAACCAGCGACTTCGCCGCTATCTCCGGAGCCCATCACGGAAACGACGGCACCCTCGACGGCACCAGTGTTGCCACCAGCTTCCGCTTCCTGGACGGCATCGTCGGCCTGGAAGACAGTGACTGGGAATACCAGCCCACCACAACGGCCCATAACCAGTACTACGGCGTGGACCGGACCGACGAAACCGATCCCACCGGCACCATCAGCAGTCTCTGCGCCGAGTGCCACAACGATTTCCATAACGGCACCGGCAACGTGGCCGGATCCACCTGGGGCAGCCCCTGGGTCCGCCATCCCACCGACTTTGACATGGGCAACACCGCAGCCGGCTCCGAGTACCGTAATTACGGTGGCGCCGGCGTCAACGCCTACGTGGTTTCCGCCCCTGTGGCCAGCACCGACTACAGTGCTGTAAAATCCTCGGTCACCTTTGCCGACGACACCATCGTCACCTGCATATCCTGTCACCGGGCCCATGGTACTCCCAATGCGGACCTGCTCCGCTGGGATTACAGCCTTGTCGATGCCGGCAGCGGCAACACAGGCGGCTGTTTCGAGTGCCACACCACCAAGAACTAAGCGTGTAGTGTAATACGCTGCAAAGAACTCCGGCAAAAACAAGCCACCTCTTCCTGCTGTCATGCTGGAGGGGGTGGCTTTTTTAGGATACGATTCCCGAGATTCTCTGCCCATAAACCTGGTCTGCAGCATCTGGCGGACACCAGCTACTGTCCGCCTGGCACCTTCGGGCGGCAAACGATACGGGGCGACATGGGCACCAGACTTTGCCTGCCGGAGAAACCCTCCCACGCTCTGCAACCGTGACCAGGATACCGACTGATATCCATGCTGGACGCCCCTGTTCAGGAGGCGACAGGACAGGTGCCTGCGCGCCTGTTTCGCATCTTCGGATATTTCCGGCCCACTTCTTCCACCCGGTCCTGGTGTTTCTCGCTCTCCAGTGCGGTCTGCTCTCCCAGCCGCTGCCGGTCCTGGCCAGCCTCGTCGGCCTGGATGCTTCCTGGAGAATCAGTGAGACCGGCCAGGATAGCGGTCTGGACAACATCAGCTCGTTTGGCCAGCGTTACCATGCCCAGTGGAATCCCCGGGTCACCCAGGCCATTTCCCTGGACACCAACATGAACTACTCCCGGACCTGGACCAGTGGTACCGGTGTTCACGAGACCCTTTCCCCCACGGCCAACTTCCTGGTCCGCAACGACCTCTTTCAGGCCGAGCTGAGCGGCCTGGTCAATCAGACAACCAACACTGAGTCCCAGAAACAGACCGACCAGACCTGGGAGGCCTCACTGAGCTCCACCTGGCAGTATGACTGGTGGCCGACCCTGTCCATAACCTTTGGCCAGAACTGGCTCAGTGACGATGAGACCGTACACCTTGTCGACAACGATCGAGTCTGGACCGAACTGACCGCCGGCTGGGGCCGTAACGGCTTTGACTCCTACTATAGCTATTATCAGCAGGAGCGAAACGACTCGGTCGAGCACTCGACCTATAACGAAAAAAAGCATTTCGGTCGCCTGGAATATCAGCGCATGCTCTTTAACGATCGGGGCCAGTTCGCCATTTCTCAACAGATAACCCAGTCGACCACCGACTTCTCCGCCGCAGTGTCCGCCGGGCAGACCGTCAACATCTCGCTGACCCTGTCCCAGGGACTGGCCGGGGTGGACGACACTCCCGGTGACGGCAGTCTGCCGGCAAACCCCGGCCTGATCGACGGCAACATCAACACGACCTCCTTTACCATTCTCCCCGGCGAAGTGGCCAACCTGGGACTTGGAACCGATTACCAGAGGGTGGATCTGCTCCATGTCTACACCACGGAGCTGGATGCCACGACAGTGGCCCAGGCATCCGACCTGCGCTGGGACCTTTACACCAGCGATGACGGCACGACCTGGCAACGGGTCCTGATCAATCCGACGACCAGCTATAATCAGACCGAAAACCGCTACGAGGTGGAAACAGGCGGTGTCCAGGCCATCTATATCAAGCTGGTGGTCACGGCCTGGCCGGCCTTCGCCAATATTCCGATCACCGAAATCCATGCTTTCAGGACCGTGACCTCCACCGGCAACGAAGTTGTAGACTCCCAGCGCCAGACCAAGTACCTGACCGATCTGAACTTCCGCTTTGACCCGACCAGTGATACCCGGCTCACCTACTCCCTGGTCTGGGACAACTCTGATTTCAATATCGGTAATGACCGGACCCGGCTCTTTCAGTCGGCCAGTTTCAGCTGGCAGTACAGTAAATATTTCACCCCCACTCTGACCATCAACAACACCGACACCATCAATTCGGAGACCATCGATACCACTACCCGGTCCTACGGGCTCAACATTCGTTCCGCGCCCCTGGAAACCCTGGACACAAGCCTCAGCATCACACGCAATGAAAACTACCAGGAAGGCTCCCGGCTCTCCAGCAATCACACCATCACCCTGCTGACCTCGGCCATCCTCTATCCCGACCTGGAATCCACACTGGATATCAACCTCTCCTTCAACAAGAACGAAGAGGCCGGGACCAGCACCGAGGAAAATTTCAGTGTCCGCTGGAGCCTGACTGCCAGGCTGCGGTCGACCCTGACCGCGGACCTGGTCGCCGATTACAGCGGAGACTCCCTTTCCTGGACTGACGTGACGGATAACACCGCCTCCGGAGGCAAGGCCACTCTCAACATCAACTGGCGTCCCTCTGATCTGGTCTCCTTTCAGATCAACGGGGCCCAGGGCTACGGCAACCAGGAGACCGACAGCCAGAGCCTGCTCTTTGACTCCAAGTTCTCCCTTGTCCGGACCAGGAAGACCCAGGTCACCGTGGGCTACCGGACCAGCTGGAACCAGGAGGACACGCAGCACAGTTTCAACTCCAATCTCAGCTGGAATATAAGCCGTTACCTGACCCTGCAATCCATTGCCTACTACAGGCTTACAGACGAAGAAAACAGCTGGGCCGTCAACGCCCGCCTTACAGCCAGGTTTTAGCCATGAAAAAGACCATTTTCTACGCCGTGATATCAGCTCTGTTCCTTCTTCTCCACGGATGTGCCACCATGGAGACAAAGAGTACCTCGACCTTTGTCCGTGAAGGGGTTGACCTGGGATATGTCACCAGGGTCGCTGTTCTGCCCTTTGAAAACAACACCCAGGATGACTTCGCCGCTCAGCGAATCCGTGATATAACCGCCACCCAGATCCTGGCCATGGGCATCTTCGACGTGGTGGACAAGGGCATCGTCGACAGTGCGCTGCGGGAAATGGCCATCGACCAGGATACCCCGATGGACGCGCCCCTGGTGAAACGGCTTGGTCAGCGTCTGGGGGTCCAGGGCTTTATCCTCGGTACGGTCAACGGTCTCGGTGAACGGCGCCAGGGATCGTTCAGCTATCCGGAGATATCCCTGACCCTGGAACTGCTCGACGCCCAGTCGGCCCTGGTACTCTGGCGGACCAGCGATACCATGAGCGGCTACTCGCTGTCCGACCGGCTCTTCGGCTTAAGTCCGCTGGACAGTTTTCAGCTCACCGTCAACCTGCTGCAGAACATGCTGGCCACCATACCCAAGTAAAGACGAGGTTACCGGGTGCAAAAAGCTGAGGGACACATGGAGATACCATCACCGGCAATCCCGGTGCAGCGGTACGGGGGCCGAACGCCAGGACTCAACTCAGGTTCACGGGCAGGAATAATGCAAGGCAAGCGGCTTTAACATCATGCACAACCACCGAGCACTCATACTGGCCCTGCTGCTCTGGATATCATGGCCTCTTGCAGCCCAGGGCCAGACCATTGCCCTGTTCCCGCTGCTGGACCTGACCATCGGCGCCAACGGAGTCAACCTGGAACTGACCTCGCAGCTGCGCAGGCAGCTGGAGGAGCGGAATTTTGAACTGGTCGATGAAGATACGATAATGCGTTTTCTCGTCCGCCACCGGATCCGTACCCTGGGCCGGCTGACCAGTTACGAAATCTCCATGGTCAAAAAGGAACTGGACGCCGAGTTCACCATGGTGGGGACGGTCTGCGAACTGAAAGACAAGCCCGGACCTGCCATCAGCCTCAGCCTCCAGCTGATCCGTACCACGGACAGGGTCATCATCTGGTCCAATGCCTGGGAACTTTATTTCGCCGACAGGATTACCCTGCTGGGACTGCATGATCCCCGGGTCCTCGACGACATGTATCAGGACTTTTTCTCCCGGCTGCTCGATTCAATGCCCAGGGAAACCCTGCCGGTGGCCGAGGCAAAAAAGGAGCTCAATATCGACTCGGTGGTCCTGACCCCACAGTATGCCCGGCCTGGAGAAGAGATTTCCTGCAAGGTCAAGCTGTACCGCCAGCAGCTGGAAAACCCGATTCAGCCGGACCTAGTCGCCAGGATCGGTAACCAGGAGTACCCCCTGAGCCTGGACCGGGAGGGATACTATTTCATCGCTACCTGGCCGGCCCAGGAGGCCGCCGGTCGATATACCGTCACCCTGCACGCCAGGTGGCCCGACAACTCCGAACAGGAACTGGTGATCGGCTCGTACGGGGTGGACACCGAACCTCCGGAGGTTACGCTCAACCTGGTGGCCAGAGAAATCGATGGTGAACTCTATTTCAGCGATAAACTGATCATTATCCCCAAGCTGCTTAATCCCGAACCGGTGGTCCGCTGGGAGGTCATGGTCCTGGATGACCAGGATGAAACTATCGTCCTCCAGAGCGCGGCCCAGCATGTGCCCAGACGGCTGACCTGGCGTGGCAAGACCAGCCTGGGAGCCACGGCACCCGATGGCGACTACCGGATTGTTTTCAAGGTCTGGGACCGGGCCGGACGGGAGTCCTCGGCCGAGGCCTGGGTCGTGTACAGACACCAGCCGCCGGACATTGTCCTGGAAGTCACGGAAGAGACGGGACAGCTGCTGGTGGATGTGGATAACCTGGAGTTGACGCCCATCTCGTACTGGTGGATGAAGTTCTTTGCCCCGGACGGCCATCTGCTCAAACTGGCTGAAGGGGAAGAGCTTCCGGCCACCGTGACCCTGGAGCTGACCAGGAAAGAAGAGCGCACAGGCCCCATTGAATGTATCCTGGTGGCCCAGGACGAGCTTGGCAACAAGACTTGGCGTCGGATTCGCAACCTGCTCCAGCTGCGCCGGATGGAAGAACCCGAGGATGAAGATATCGAAGTGGAAACCGAATGGGTGGAGGAATTCTGAACCGTGACCCTGCACCATCGCCTGCTCATACTCTGTGGTGTGGTTCTTCTTGCCGGTTGCGCCCGTTCCGGGCCAACGCTCGATGTGTTCGGGCCGCTGCCGGAAAACGCGTCCTGCCGGGTGGCCCTGCTGCCGCTGGCCGACAGGAGCAACTATCCCCAGGGCGGGGCGATCTTCTACAAGATCTTTCTTTCCGAGCTGGTTGCTTCGGGCCGATACCAGGTTGTCCCGGAAGGGGACATCCTGGAAATCTACCAGCAGCTGATGATCTATCCCAGTCAGCTGCCCAGCCAGGAACAACTGGAAATCATCGGTGGCCGACTCGGGGTGTCGCTGTTTATCAGCGGCGAGATTCTCTCCATGCGCGAACCCCGAAGCGGGGTCTACATGCAGCCGGAACTGACCCTGATCCTGCGGTTGCATGACGGCCGGACCGGCGCCGTTCTCTGGTCCACCTATCACCGGCGCCTGGGCACGGATTACCATGAAGTACTGCATTTTGGCCGAATCAACACCATTGCCGGGCTTGCCAGGCGCATGACCCGGGAAATAATAACCCTATGGCACCAGAAAGGACTTGCACCATGCCCATGACGTTGACCCGAACCATCCTTTTCAGTCTCATCATCCTGCTGGCACCGATCTCTCCCGGCCAGGCAGGCTGGTTCTGGGACGACGACACGCTCGTTACCATTGACGGGCAGAAATACACCACCGAGGACTTTCGCACCTGGTGGGAGAACTGGCGGGAAAAGGACCAGCCCCTCCCGGAGACCCCGGACCCCTTTATCGACTGGACCCTGCTCTACCGGGAAGCGGAACGGATGAAGCTCTACGAGGATCCGACCTACCGCAAAAAGGTGCTCACCTTTCTCAAGGCCAGGACCCTGATGATGCTCAAGGCCGAAGAGGTCGACCGGAAAATCGATATCAGCGACGAGGCGATGTGGCAGCGTTACCAGGAGCAGTACGCGCCCATGTACCAGCTTAACATCCTCTTCTTCCACACCAGGGAAGCGGCCGAAAAGACGGTGGAGAGATTTGGAGACCGCCGGGCCGATGATGAGCAGTTTTCGACCCTGCAAATCGGCAAGGATGGCTTGGTGTCCCTGCAGACCAGGTGGTATCGGCCGGTGGGGGTCAATCCGGAATGGCTTGATATTATCCGCGGTCTCAAGCCGGGCGACTTCACCGAGCCCATCCCGTGGCAGAAGGGTTTTGTCGTCCTGCGGCTGCAAAATATCCAGGAGGGCGACAGGGAGGATTTCGCCACGGTCCGCAAATCGATCCGGGATGCCCTCTGGAAGGAACAGGAAACGGTTCGCACCCGGGAGCTTCTCGAGAAGCTGCGGGAAAAATACAAAGTGGTCGTAGACGAAAAGCGGTTGGCGGCCCTGGATATCGAGGCCCCGGATGACTCATTTGGCGACGAGCCGGTCATCACCACGGACCGGGGTTCGGTAACCGAAAAACAATTCATGGCCCAGGTTCGCAGGCTGCAGCGGTTCAGACAGCAGAACGGCTTCAACCAGGACAGTGATTATGATTTCAAGAAACAGGTCTTAAGCGGCATTATCGACCAGACCCTGACCACCTGGGAAGGGTTGGCCCGGGGCTATGAGAAAAAGGCTCCCCTCAAGGGGGTCTATACCTTTTACTGCCAGCACCGGTTGATCAGGAACCTGGAAGAACGGCTCTTCATCCCCGAGGCCCAGGTCACGGACGAGGAAATTGAGAAGTACTATCGGGAACACATCGACGAATTCACCCAGCCGGAAATCATCCGAATGGCCATTGTCGAAGGTACCCGGGAGTCCCTCGATGCCCTGTGGACCGAGGTGGCCATGGGCGGCAACTTCATGGACGTGGCCAGGGAGCGGCTTGGCCACCCGGTGCCGGTGCGGGAGATCCCGTACAATCACCTGGAAGCGGAGGTCAAGGCTGTGGTGGACAAGCTGACCAACGGCGAAATAAGCCCGGTCTTCACGGTCAAGGAGCATGTGACCATGCTCCAGCTGGTGGAGAGAAAACCGGCCAAGGCCATGGAGCTTGACCGGGTCAGGAAACATATCCACGACAAACTCTACCAGGAAAAGGTCAAGGCAGCCAGGGAGGCCTTTCTCGCGCGACTGCGGGCGCAGTCCACCATAGAGATCAATGACAAGGTCTGGCAGAAACTAAGAGATGAGATGGAACCAACAGATGAAAAATAAAATATCCGGCAAAGAGTTGTGGTTGCTGCTGGGAGTGGCAGTGGGTATCCTGCTGATCTCCTGTGTACAGACCAGCAAACAGCCCACCAAGGCCCAGGCCAAGACCTGCCTGGACTGCCACCCGGAAATGGGAGAAAAGTTCAAGCAGGGGTACGTCCATAAACCGGTGGCGGAAAACCAGTGCAACTCCTGCCACCTGCCGCACGGACTCATCGGCGGGCTCTTTCTGCGCGAAAAAGAGCCATCCCTCTGTTATTCCTGCCACGACAACCTGAGGCTGGCTCCCGATCAGAAATCCGCCCATGACCCTGCCGGGCCGGGAAAATGTTCCAACTGCCATAAGCCCCATAACAGCCAGAATCCGGCCCTGCTCAAGACTCCGGCGCCGGAGAACTGTTATTCCTGCCACGAGCAGAAGAACTTTGAGAAAAAAGTGGTCCACGCACCTCTGGCCAAAGGATGCCAGACCTGCCACAATCCGCATAAATCGGATAACATCGCCCTGCTCAACCAGGAGCCCGATGCCCAGTGCATGAGCTGTCATGAGGTGGACAGGAAATCGTTCATCACGGCCCACAGCAACTATCCCGTTACCACCGGCTGCCTGCGTTGTCATACGCCCCACTCCGCGGACCAGCCTTTCCTGCTGCGGAAAAATATCCACCAGCCGGTGAAAAAGGGGGAATGCAGCAGTTGTCACCAGGTTCAGAAGAACAAAATCCTGACCAGGGATACACCGAACAATCTCTGTCTGAAATGCCATACCTCCCCAGACCCGGGCAGTACGGGCAGCAGCCATAAACCCCATGTGGACCGGAAGTGCACCTCCTGCCACGCGATCCATGCCAGCGATGCCCCTCTACTGCTGAAAGAGGCACCGGAAAAGATATGTCTCACCTGTCACCGGGTAGAAGACATTCCCATGGCCGAGTCCGGGGAAACCGATAACACCGGGGCAAAAAAAGTAAAAATCATCAAGAGTGTGCATGAACCGGTGGCCGGCGGCAACTGCCTGGACTGTCATAATGGCCATGCCTCGGCCCAGAAGAACCTGCTCAAAACGGACAAAAAGGGTCTGTGCCTCTCCTGCCATGACGCCCGGCAATATGAAGAGAGCCCGGGTTCGCACCCGCCGGAGAACGGTAAGGCGTGCAACACCTGTCATCAGCCCCACAAGTCCTACAATCCCTCTCTGCTTGTGCAGAGCCAGAAGAAGCTCTGTTTTTCCTGTCACCGGAAAGAGTCGGACGAACAGGGACGGTTCAGTCTCCATCGGCCCTTTGCCACCGGAAACTGTGTGGGCTGTCACAGTCTGCATGGCGCAAAAGAAGAGAAATATCTCAAGGCATCCCGAGAAAACGGCGCTCTCTGCCTTTCCTGCCATGAAAACATCCAGCAACCCGGCGAATCGATCCGGCCCCATGAACCGGTGGCCAAAGGCCGGTGCGAGCAGTGTCATGCCCCGCACGCCGCCGACTACGCCAACGTCATTCGGCAAAAACCAGGCAGGATATGCCTCACCTGTCACGAAGACGTAAAAAGCACCATTAACAACGCCGCGGTGGTGCATCAGCCGGCCGTGGACGAAAACTGCATCAGCTGTCATGCGGCCCATGGCTCTCCCCACGAACATATCCTCAAAAAGGGCCAGCCTATGCTTTGTCTCACCTGTCATACCGAAGTGGCCAGGGACTGGCGCAAGGGCGTGATTCACAAGCCGGCCATGCAGAACTGCATGGAGTGTCACCGGGCCCATGGCTCGGATGAACCGGCTATGATCAACTCCAGACCCGAAGCGCTCTGCGTCCGATGTCATGAAAGCGGAACCACCGACTTTCTTGCGGCCCACTCCAATATCAGACCAGGAGCGGATTCCTGCATCAGCTGCCATGATGCCCACGGCAGTCCGGACAAGGGGTTGCTTTACCCGGTCGGCCATGCACCGTTTCTCGAGGGAACCTGCAAACCCTGTCATGACGGGAGGGCCAAATGATAGTACGCCAACTCTTTTTCAGTCTGGTTCTTGTCCTTGGCTTTTCGGGGCTGGCTCCGGTTCCGGCCCTGAGCGCCGAGGTCTGTTTCCAGTGTCACGATGCCAAACAGTTCCAGGCCCGCTATGTGCACGAACCGGTGACCGCCTCCCAGTGTGCCACCTGCCATAACCCCCATGTGGCCCGCTACCCTGGCCTGCTGCGCAGCCGGGAAGATATCCTCTGCTACAGCTGTCATAAGAAACAGAAAACCGACTTCAAGCAGGGAATTATCCATGAACCGGTGTCGAGGGGCCAGTGCAGCGTCTGCCATGCCCCCCATGCCTCGAATCGCCAGGCTCTGGTGCGTGACAATCTGGCAGAGGACTGCTTTAGCTGTCACAAGACCCTGCCCAGGGAATTCAAAAACACCCATAAACCCTTTGCCGAGGGTCAGTGTATCTCCTGCCACCGGCCGCACCGGGCCGACAACCTGGAGTTGCTGAACCGGGAACCAGACGGTCTGTGTCGTTCCTGTCACGAAGCGCCACAGCTGGCCGAGAGCCACAAGAACTATCCCGGCAAAATCACCAACTGTCTTTCCTGCCACAACCCCCATGGCAGCGAACGGCCGGCCCTGGTGCGCGATGTTCTGCACAAGCCTTACGAGGAAGGCTGCGCCTCCTGCCACAACACCCCGGGCGGCAACACCATGGCGGCCTGTCTGACCTGTCATGAACATGTCAAGAGCCAGATGTATGCCCCCACAACCACCTGACCCTGCACGAAGGCAACTCCTGCCTCAACTGTCATTCACCCCATGCCGGCAATGACAAGGCCCTGCTCAAGGGTCCGGAACGGCTGCTCTGTGCGGCCTGCCATGAGGAGACCCTGGCCGGTTACAAGAAGAGCAAATCCAAGCATCCGCCGGTCAAGAAATGCAGCCAGTGTCACCAGTCCCACGGGGCCACGAACCTGGCCATGCTCAGGGGCAATGGCAACGATGTCTGTGTCCAGTGCCATGAGGACCAGGGCAAGTTCACCCATCCGGTCGGACCCGAGGTTCTGGACTCACATACCGGCCAGATGGTGACCTGTGTTTCCTGCCATAATCCCATGGGCACGGAGTACAAGTATCACCTGATAGAGGAAGGGAAGAAGGCGCTGTGCGTACTTTGCCACAAGACCTACTAAGCCAGACCCGGGGCGGAACGTGCAGGCCTGTCGGCTGCCCCGCTACCCTGCCGGCCGTGGACTCCGCAGCTGCGGAACAACGATGAGGTAATCGTGCGATGAAGATCAGAGTGTCAGCCTGGCTGACAGGGTCATTTTTGACTCTGTCGCTGCTTTTGACGTATAATACAGTAACGGTAACAGCCGGTTCGCCCTGGCGCTGGAGCCTTGTTCTCAAACAAAATGTACCAAAAGATGCCATGATCATGCCCACTGCCATGTATGTCGATGCAGAAAAGGGGCATTACTACGTGGTGGACTCCGGCCGCAACCGGCTGCTCTCCTTTGACCGTCGGGGCGAACTTCTGCACATCTTCAATGCCGGCAAGGCCCTTGATATCCCCTACGACATCATCCGTACCGGCCGGGGCGGTATCTGGGTGGTGGAAAAGGGCAAGAACTCGCTCAGCTACATCGACCTCAAGGCCCGAAAAGTTGTTCCCCATACCCTGAGATATCAGGGCAGGCTCATCTATCCTGACCGGATAGAACCCCTGGAGGACAATATCCTTGTTCTCGACAAGGCCACCGGAAACATCATCGAGTATTCCGCCGACCTGATCCCCCGTAGACTCTTTTCCTGCGACAACTGCCCCTGGGGCTTTGTCGACTTCAAGATCCATGATGGAAAACTGTGGGCCCTGGACCAGCGCAACAAGTCCATCCAGCGCTTTAACCTGGACGGACAGGTGGAACAGGTGCTGGAGCTTGGCAATGATGTCAACTTTCCCGTCTCCCTGGCCGTGGGACCGTCCGGGTATATCTATGTCCTGGACCGACACCGGCGCGATATCGCCGTGTATGACAGGGACGGTTCATTCAAATATCGTTTTCTGCGCGGTGGTATTGCCCAGGGACAGCTCTATTATCCCATAGAACTCCGGTTTGACCCGTGGGGCGGGCTCTGTGTGGTGGACGAGGGAAATGCCAGGGTCGAGGTTTTCCGCAGATAGGGAGGGGGCCAAATGATGCGCCATACGATATGCTGTACTGTTTTAGTGCTGCTGGCCATACCGGTCGCGGGCAGCGCCAGGGTAACGGGCCCCTGTGTCAACTGCCATACCATGCATAACTCCCAGAACAATTTTCCGGTCACCGACAGTGGTAGCCCCAACAATGCCCTGCTGGTCTCTGACTGCGTCGGCTGTCATACCGGGACCAACAACGGGGTTAATGACACCCCATATGTCTTTGACACCAGTCCGCCCATGTACGGCGACACCGGCACCGAAACCACCGCCAATACCCTGGCCGGGGGCAACTTCTACTGGGTCGCCGCCGGCGGCACCCTGATCGACGATCGGTTCGGCCATAATGTGGCCGGCATCGCCGCCCCGGACGCCTCCCTTTCCCTGCCGCCCGGCGGTGACGGCACCTTCAATACCCAGCTCCGTTGCGCCGGCACCTCGGGCTGCCATGGCCGCCAGGGTGTCAGTGAACAGATATCTGCCATGAAAGGGACCCATCACTACAAGGACCACACCATCTGGCAGGATGGAACCACCCTGGCAAAGAGCTACCGTTTCCTCGATACCATCCAGGGGCTCGGGATCCGGCGTATGAATTCCACCCGGATTATCTGCAGCACAACAAGTACTACGGCCGGGACCGGACCTCCGAAACCGACCAGGCACCAGGCACCATAAGCTCTCAATGCGCCCGCTGCCACCAGAACTTCCACGACGGCTCCGGCTCCGTGGCCTCGTCAACCACCTTCGGCACCGGGGTCTGGCTCCGGCATCCCACGGACTTCGACATGTCGGGCGCCCTGTCCTCCTCTGAATATCGTCAGTATAACGGCGGTTCGGGGACAAACAACACCTACAGCGTCATCTCGCCGGTGGCCACCGAGGACACCTCCACCACCCTCAACACCACGGTCTTCACGGTGCAGAACGACGCAGTGGTGATGTGCCTCTCCTGTCACCGGGCCCATGGCACGCCCTATGCCGGTATACTCCGCTGGAACTACAAGGCATGGCCCGCCGCAGGTTTCAACGGCTGCGCCGTCTGCCATACAGCCAAGGATTGAAAAAAATGGATCGCATGGACACACTCTTTACAGGATCAGCCTGCCGACAGCGCCCGCCGGGCCGTCCGGCCGGGAGCCCATGGTCGCGTCTGCGGACCGGGCTGCTCGTCACCACCCTGTGCAGCCTCGGCTTCTTCATTCCCTGGTCAACCCAGGCCGGCCCCTACATGGATTCAGCCCACGGTTCAGCCACCGACGGGGTATACCGGGCCACCATAGGCGATCCGCCTCCGGCGGGGGCCGGCTACTCCCGGGGCAACTGCGCCCACTGCCATGAACAGCATGCCAGCATCGAGGGAGCCGAACCCTTCCCGGCCAATGGTCCGGCCGCCTTTGAAATCTTTACCCCCAATTTCAACACCGCGGCCCAGACCACACCTTACAGTGAAGCAGACAACTTCTGTTTCTCCTGCCACAACTCCACAGCCTCGGTCCAGCAGGTGCTGAACCGGGATTACAGCGAGACCTTTGGCTGCGACAGCGCGGGTAGTGGTCCCACCTCCATCATGGATGCCATGAACCAGATATCCTATCACAATCTCTATGATATCTGGTCGTTTTCCCGGAGCCAGTTCAGCTGGTTCCGCGATGATTCCAATCCCTGCGGCGCCTGCCACAATCCGCACCTGGCCCGGAGGAACCTGGCCAACACCAGGGACCCGGCGTTCTCCGCCATTTCCAAACCAACGGACCATTTTTCCCTCTGGGGCCCGACCCAGACCATGGGGAGTGCGTATAACACCAGCTATGAACCGCCCTTCTGCAACGACACCGCCACCAACCGGGAGCCGGATGGCAGCGCCGATGCAATAAGCGGCCGGGCCAACACTCCGGATTATGTCGGATTCTGTACCGACTGCCACAACACCTCCACCACCATCAGTTCCACCCTGCTGGGTACGGTCATCCAGATCGACTGGTCCTCAAGCGGAGACAAACACGGCACGGCCGGTGACAGTCCCGGCGACACCATCAAAGGACCTTACAATGCAACAGGCACCTATGTTCTCTCCTGTGCAGACTGCCATGAACCCCATGGTGCCCCCAATATCAGACTGCTGCGCAGACGGGTCAACAGCAGTACTCTTTCCGACGCCAGCGACCAACCTGCCAACATCACCAATCCTGACTCGGTTCAATGGGGTTATCTGTGCAGAAAATGTCACATGGATGATTACGACGCCGTGCAGGCAGGACTGAATAACTCCAGCTACAGTACAGGAGAAAAAAATAAATGGGAATATGTGCACCATCTCGCCAGTGATCGCCCCTACGTCCAGAAACAGTGTGGCTGGTGCCATCCTGGAGGCGGATCTAATCCCCCTCCCATCAACTGCAACCAATGCCACCTTCACGGCAAGACGTTCTGAGCCGTCATGAAGCATCAAGCCAGGTCAGCATATCAGCTCCTTGCCCTTTTCCGGATCCCACTGGCACTGCTCCTCCTGCTGGTATCCTGTGGTCCACCGGAAGCAGGCTATGACAGCAATCACCCGGCCCGGTTTCAGAGCGGCGGCCAGCTCTCGCTCTTTCTCAACCTCCGGCAGAGCGAAGGGCCGGCGGTGGAGCTGACCATCCAGGCCATGGAGGTGCTGGCGGATAACGGGAGCTGGAACCTGGTCAGCGACCGGCCTGTCACCATATCCACCCGCAAGCTGAGAGGCGGCCAACGCTTTCTGGCCAGAAATTACCTGCCCCAGGGACGCTATTCCCGTCTCAGACTGACCCTGGACCAGGCCCGGCTCGGCAGTACCACCCTTTCCCTGGCCTCGCCCTCCATGGAACTGCCCCTGCGCGGGCCGCTCTACGTGGGCCCCGGTGATTCGCGATCCCTGTTTCTGACCTGGGACGTGAGACGTTCCATCCAGAACGACACCACCTTCCAGCCGATTCTGCAGGTGGCACCCAGACTCAAACATCTCATGGCCGACGTGGCCTACGTGGCCTGTCCGGATATCGACACCGTGTTCATGATCCGCACCGACAAGAACTGGGTCTACGATTCCCTCGGCGTACGGGGCGAGCCGACCTATCTGGCTCCGGCACCCCTTACTCCCCGGGAGAACCTCTATGTCCTGACCCAACGGGATCAGGACATAAAAAAGGTGGCCCCCTCGGCCAACCGGGTGGTGGAGACCTACTCCCTGCCCATGACCGGAGATCCGGTGCACATGGCGCTCAGTCCCGACGGCAGGTGGGGCTATATCGTCGACCGGCAGCGGGGTAATATTCTGCGGATGGACATGCTCTCCGGCCATATCGATCAGCGGGTCCGGCTCGGCTACGGCCCCTGTTTCGTCCTCTACCTGGAGAAAACAAACCTGGTTGCCGTGAGCCTTGGCATGGCCCAGACCGTGGTTTTGCTCGATCCGGAAACCCTGTCCACAGTCCGGACCATCTCCACCGGCAGCCGACCCGAGGGTTGGCCCTGTGGAACGACACCCTGCTCTACATTGCCGAATCCGGAGCCAATTCAGTGCTCATCTATGACCTGGAAAACAACAGGGAACGCAGTCGCATTCCGGTGGGATTTTCACCCCGCCGCCTTATTGCCACCAGCGGCTTTATCTACGTTGCCAACCATGGTTCCAGATCCCTGTCACTGCTCAGCCCGGGACAGCTGGGAGTGACACGCTCCATCTCCCTGTCCGGTCGGCCGCTGGAACTGGCGGAGGTGGTACGCAGCCGTTGGATCTACGTGGGAAACGAGGACCGAAAGGAGCTGACCATCATCGATCCGGTAACCAGCAGGGTAGCGGGACACATCGAGCTCGGTGGTCGTCCCCGGGGTATTGCCATCATCGACTGAGAACCTGATATTTCAGACAGGAGACCAACCAGGCTCCCTCGAAAGCACAGAGAACCATGCATATTTCATCAGCAAAGAAAAAACTCCTTATCCTGCTGCTGGCCATGCTGCCGGCAGCAGCTCTTTTCGTCCAGGGCAATGGATATGCCGAGGAAGTGGATCCGCAGGACTGCCTGCACTGCCACGCCGAGAGCATCAGCCGGGCCATGGGTCTGTCCCATATCCATGCCCCGGTGCTTGAACAGAACTGTACAGTCTGCCATGTGACCGCCGCAGCGCCGGCCACCGCCACCCCGCTGTCCGCGAAAGACGACAGCCGGAACACCGGCAACCGGGCCCCCAAGACCAGAAAAATCCGCTGGCTGAAACGTCATGACCATCCGGCCCGGGACCACTGGTTCCTCATTCCGGCCAAAAACGTCGACGACACCATCTTTGTCCGGAAAATCGGCCCGGAAGGGCGCCCCGAGGTAATCACCCTTTCCCTGCCTCCTCTGGAGACCCTGCCCAGCTGGGAAAATGACAGACAGCCGCCGGCCATCAGCGACATCCGGTTTCTCGGGGTAGAGCGCGGGGTACTCCACAGCGCCGTGGTAACCTGGAAGACAGACAAACCTGCCGGCTCAAAGATCATGTATGGTATCCGCCGCGTGGATGAACACTCCACTTCCTACGAGGCCGTGCTTGCCACCGAACACACGATGGCCATTTCCCCGGTCAAACGGAACAAAACCTATCAATATGTGATCACGGCCAGAGACATGTTCGGTAACGTGGCAAAAACCACTGTCCTCCAGTTTTCCACCGGAACCGTCAGCGCCACCCCCCTGCTTGCTGAGGATCCCCTCCCCACCCGGTCTGTTCGCCTTGACCATCGTTTTTTTGCCCTAGGCAGGAAGTACCTGCTCCAGTTCACCGCCGATCAGCCAACCTATCTCGCCGTGGGCACCCATCGCCAGTTGCAGAAAAGGCCGGTGGTGATGAGAGCGGACGAAAGCGGGGCAACATCGTCTTTCCAGCATGTACCGCTCAAAAGCCGCTACGAAACCAGCGTGACGGTCTGCCGGACATGTCACGAAGACTACTGGCAGGGAACTTCCCATCCGGTCAACATCAGACCCTCGAAGAGGGTGCAGATTCCAGACAGCTATCCCGTACTCTCCGATGGCCGGATTACCTGTATAAGCTGTCACGAACCCCATGCATCGAACAATGATGCCAGGATACGTCAGGCCAGCAAGCGGGATCTGTGTATTGACTGTCATCGCAATTATGGCTAAACCGACATGAAGGGGACACAGACCATGAGCATGAATACAAAAGTACAACAGATACGCTCTGAACAACCGATGACAAGAATAAAAAGAAAGAAACTCAACCTGGCGGTCAAAAAAGAACTGCAGAAGTGGCTGCTTATCCGCATAACCGGTATAGTATTGCTCTGTTCCCTGGTGGCTGCGCTCATACTCTATTTTTATGCCAGGAGCGAAATCACCTCATCGTTCTTCGATGCCCATCTCAAGATCCGCCGGGTCAGTGATCTCCTGCTGCCGGTGCTGCTCACCGGTTCGGCTGTGAGCATGGTGGCAGGGCTTTTGCTGGCCATGTTCCTGCCCCAGAAGATCGCCGGTCCGGTCTACAGGATAGAAAAAGACCTGGAGCAGGTACAGGAGGGAGAACTGACCAAGGAGATCCGTCTGCGCAAAGGCGACCTGCTCATGGACCTTGCCGATGAGGTCAACAAGGCCACGGCCAGTGTCCGCCAGCGGATTCAGGAGATCAAGGACAATTACCGGGCAGCGGAAAAAGCCGTGCGCGCTGGAAACGATTCCCAGGTGGAGGAGGCCCTGCACCGGCTGGAAGAAAGTCTTTCCCGGCTCAAGACCTGACCCGGGAATATTTTATGTGATTACCACTGAAATTCAACCGATACCTGAAGGTGTCGGCCTCACCTGTTTCACGGGTGTCTGTGGCCTGGATGGCCACAGTCAAGCCCCCAGGGACGGGTTTATGGCGTCCCGTGAAACGGGTGAGGACGACACCGGTTTCAATGCCAAAGATTGATGGTAATCAGAATATTTTAACTGAAGTGAGTGCCTTGAAAAATAAGGAGTTTCGTTCATGATCAGATAAGCGAGTGAGCGAGACTCCGAAATACAATTTTGCAAGGTAGTGTCTGTCCAGAAATGAGGATTTTCGTTCGAGATCAAGGAATGCGAAAAAAATAAGCGCAGGCATATGCGTAATATTCCGAGCATTATTTTTTGAGCATGACGCAGAGATCGGGCGAAAATACCATTTCTGGACAGGCACAAGGTAACCTCAAGACCTGTTTACTGAGTATTGTTGACCGGCTGGCGCTTCCAGCCATGTTCATTGCCCCAGGGATCCAACCACACAAGGTAAAATAACTGTCATGTCCTGTCTGAAAAAACTCTGTCACCTTCAACTGGTCCGGCTCTGCGGCCTGCTCTTCCTTCTCATGCCCATGCTGCCGTATCCGGCCCACGCCTACACCATCCTGACACCCCAAACCGGCAATGGCAAGCTGATGATCCAGGCCAGAAGATCGACCACCTCGCTGGTACTCAAGGTCACCAACCAGCAGGACCTGGCCTATCTTCGGGTGGAACAGGTCATCAACCGCAAGGGAGACACCCAGGTCATCGATGCCCTGGGACACTGGAAGGATGACGGGGTGGATTATGTCCACTACACCCTGCCCATGAAAAGAGGGTCCAACACCTACATCATCTACCCGGATGAACGGGAACTGAAGATTCGGTACCGACCTGTACGGACCCTGCTCAATGTGGATTTCGAAGACCCGGCCGCCCATCTCTTTCATCGCAACGCCGTGGTACCCAGGGACTGCGCCAAATGCCACACGGAGAAGCTGCCAAAAGATGCCAACTTGGACGTCAAGCGACTGCGGAAAAATGAGGATTTTTCTCCAGTCTGCTTCTCCTGTCACCGGCAGCTGATCAGCCAGTCCATGTGGCTCCACAGTCCCTCGGCCAATGTCTACTGCATGAGCTGTCACCGCAAGGGCAAGGGGAACACCAAAATCACCGTGCTGACGGGACGGGTGGATGAAATCTGTTTCGAGTGTCATGTCAATAAACAGAAATTCCGCGATCAGCAACACGTCCACGGCCCGGTGGGCACCGGAGACTGTACGGTGTGCCATGATCCCCATGGTGACAAGTACAAGTTTCAACTCTGGGCCGACGGTCTGAGCGACCTCTGTGTGGGCTGCCATGCCGACAAGAAGGACGCGGCGAAAAAAAGCATCGGATTCTACTCGCACGGCATTATCCAGGGTGGAGGCTGCGTGGCCTGCCACAGCCCCCATGCCAGCGCTGTTCGCTTTCAGCTCCATAAGCCCATAAACGAACTCTGTACCAGCTGTCACATCGAACTGCAGGGGTTGAGCAGGGCCATCCGGTGGGCAACCATCCCCTGAAAAGCAAACCGGATCCGCGCCGGAAAGGACGCGAACTTTCCTGCTCCAGCTGTCATAATCCCCATGGTTCCAGTTACCGGTATATGCTCATAGGTGATCTGCTTGGTGGACATGTCTGCAGTAAATGTCATCGTTGACCGGTATGGCCGCTTGCTGCGGCCTTTCCTGCTGGCTCTGACCCTTCTTGTCCTGTTTTTGCCGGCAAGGGCGCAGAGCGCCGAAGGAGAGGAGAACAGCGTTGCCGTCCAGGTAATTGCCCTGCTGAGCTTTGACGAGCTCGGTGAACCGCTGCGCTATCCCTCCTTTGTCACCTACGACCACGACATGGATGAGATCTACGTGGTCGGCGGGGGCAAGAGCAAGATCGTTGTCTACGGCTCCAACTTCTTTCCCATCGTCTCACTTGGCCCCGGCCGCGGGGTGGATGCCCCCCGGGGCGTGTACATCCACCGGGATGGCACCATCTATGTCTGCCAGGGAAAAACATCGGACAAACCGGGGCGGATCACCCTGTTCAACCCGGCCTTTTTCAAGGAAGACGAAATTGCCCTGGACCAGATTCCCGAAGCCGAGGACTTCTCCCCGCGCAACATGGTTATCGGCCTGACTGGAAAGATGTATGTTGCCGGGCAGAACACCAGGGGCCTGCTCGTCCTGGACAGCGAGGGCAACTTCTCCCACTGGCTCCGGCCCATGGACCGTATCTACGATCCAGAGGCCTTCAAAGAGGCAACGCTTGCGAACATGTTCGCCGACGAGACAGGTGGTGCCGGGACTGACGAGGCAACGGCCGAGGATTTAGAGGAAGAGGAAGACACCCTGGACATGACAGAGTTGCTGCCGCCCGGTCTCCTGCCCGGCAAGGCCCAGGATTACAAGAAAGAGCGTAAAGCCGGGCACGGACCGGTCAAGGTCACCGATGTGGCCACCGACAGGGAAGGCCACATCTATATTCTCAGCGAGGAGACCAGCAAGGTCTATGTCTATTCCCACAGCGAGGAATTCCTGTTCTCCTTTGGCCAGAAAGGTGGCTCCACCGGCAAAATGAGCCGTCCCAGGGGACTGGTGGTCGATGAGGAGAAAAAGGCGGTCTACGTGGTGGACTACATGCGCCACACAGTGCTTATCTTCGACATGGGCGGCACCTTCATGCATGAATTCGGCGGTATGGGCGGCGCAGCCGGCTGGTTCCAGTACCCCTCCTCCCTGGCCCTGACCAGGGATGGATATCTCCTGGTTGCCGACCTCTTCAACCAGCGCGTCCAGGTGCTGGATATTGCCTTTGAATACAAGTTCCCGCTCTTCCAGAACCCGCAAAACGGCCAGCAGCGGCCAGAGGTGAAAACTCCGGAAGAGGTGGAAGAGGAGCTGAAAAAGGAACGGGAGCAACCGGGGGAACAGGGACCAGACATCCTCCAGCCTGCCCCTCTTGGACAGTGAATCCTGCATAGCCTATATCCTTTTGCCTGCCGGGGCAGGGCGGCCTCCGGCCAAGGTTTTGCCTGTCCCATTTTCCGTCGCACCACTCAATGCCCGCCCCTCGTCTGGCAACCGCCCGGCCAGGATAACCTTCCCTCCGCATCCCACCCCATTCGCCACTCCCGGCGGCGTGCCGCATGGCGGAGCAAGGCAGGTTCGGGAAATTTGCGCCGGCTCCGCAACGTCCCCTCAGCCTGTGGCCATGCCCCGGGAGTCATCCGGACGGATCTATTGTCGCACCGCAAACCAGTTCCGGGCGCATGAAAAAAACATATCTGTCCAGGGTTAACAGGTCCGGTGAGGGTGGAGATTCCTGGCCAAGCCGTTCATCCCTGATGAAGGGCCATGGGAAGAGAATTTTCCGGTAACAACAAAAAAGGCCCGGGGACAAATGAAAAGCCCCCGGGCCGGTTCGACGCAAGCCATGGCGTATGAAAATAACTACTCGTGCAGCATCATCTTGCGCTGCAGCAGTTCATAGGCCTTTTTATACTCCCTGGCAGCTTCTTCGGGCGCGCCCAGTTTCTCCTGGAGGGTGCCGATCAGGAAATGGAGATCCGGATCACGGCCGTGGCGAAACAGCAGCGCCTGCATGTCGGCCAGCGCTTCCTCAAGTTCACCCATCTTCATGCTGACCCTGGCCAGGCATATCTCCGCCTTGAGGGAATCGGGCTCCTGGTCAAGTCCGGCTTCCAGTTCCTTGATCGCCTCGTCGAGCTTGTCCTGGTCCACGTAAAGACAACCCAGTTCGACCCGGGCCTCGGTAAGCTGCGGATCCAGTTCCAGAGCTTTCTTCATTTCCCGGACAGCGGCTTCCAGCATGCCCTTGTGCTTCATGGTCATGCCCATGTGCATGTGGCGCCGGGCCAGTTTCTGCTCCTTGGGCATTTCCTTCATCTCGGGATTCAACTCCGCCTCGAGCTGTTCCCGGGTCTTCTCACCGAGCATGACATCGACCTCACCCCGGAGACGCTCGGCGATATCCTTGGAATATCCCACCCCTCCGGCAACATTGCCTTTGGCATCGATGAGCAGCACCGAGGGCAGGACATAGAGGCCGAACTTTCCGTACGCGGTCCGATTGGGATCCACATAGAGCGGAACGGACAGCCCGGTCTTTTCCATGACCTCATTGACCACACCATCACCATCGTTCTGGACATTGACCACCAGCAGCGTCACCCCTTTTTCCTTGAGATAGGGCTGCAGGTCCTTGACCACCTTGAGTACTTTGATGGACCGTTTCTTCTTCGCTTCAAGATCACCGCCCCAGAACACAAGCAGGATGGGTTTCCCGGCATGGGCATGAATGGAGGTACCGGGTTCGGTCCTAAAGCCGGCAAACTCCACATCCGGAGCCGGCTTGCCGATCTTCAGGGAGCGAAAGGGAAAGGATTCTGCCCGGCCGGTTCCATTGATGACAAAAAAACCGGCGATAAACAACGAGAGCAGAAAAAAATTGATTCTTCGATAGGTACTGATTGTTCTCACCATCTTATGAGCACTCCGTCAGACTATGACTTAGATTTTCCACTCCGCTAAACCAGCCTGCGGATCCCGGTTCAGCTATCAGGGGCAAGGGTGTCCCGAAACGGAGCGGCCCTGTTGCTGCCACTCCGCTCAAGGATCCACCTTTTGTGCGGTCCTGCGCTTTCCCGGGCTTACGAGAGTGAATAATGGATGTTATTTGCCATGCTTTTCCACAGGTTTGTTCCTGTCATATTTCTTCGGAGCATGACAGCCGACCACACAGCCACCACCGGTCTTGGTCGAAGTGAACTCGATGGGATACGACCAGCGGCCAAAGGGTACCTCGTAGCGGATATGCTTGGCCTGGCTACTGGCATGGGGGTTATGACAGGCGATACAGCTCCGTCCCTTTTTCCGGTTGACATGGAAAAAGTGGAGATTGTAGCTGCCATCGCGGAAGTTGGTCAACTTGGTGGTGTTTTTCTTCTTGGCAACGTCCTTGTTATGGCAGCCAAAACAGAGATCATACTTCTGCGGCTGGTATTCGGTGTAGAATTCCTCGGGAAAATAGCGCACCAGAAGGCGGCTGAACTCGGAGCCATGGATGTTATGGCACTCGTTACAGCTGCCTGTCTTGACCGGGCCATGGAGATTCTTGCTCTCGGCAATCTCGTCGCCAAGATCCTCATGGCAGGTACCGCACAGTTTGATGCCCTTGCCCTTGAGCAGAGAGCTCACATCGGAACCGTGCGGCATATGGCACTTGGTGCATTCGCCCTTGGAGACCGGCTCATGCTTATACTTGGCCGTATCGATGGCCTCGTAGATTTCCGGGGACACATCCCGATGGCAGCTGGCACAGAGATCTTTGGGTGGAGCCACCAGCTGGTAGCGGGTATCCGAGCTATGCGGATCGTGGCAGGTGCTGCAGTCCTCTTCCACGGGCTCGTGGGTATTTTTTCTGGTAAGCTGCTCCCGTACATTTTCATGACATTCAAAGCAGAGCTGGCCCTTGTCCGGCGGGGCGATCAGCAGCTTTTCATTGGCAGAACTGTGCGGGTAATGACAGGCGATACAGTCACCGGTGCCCACGGGACCGTGCTGGTGCTTCCTGGAAAACATCTCCTTTTCGTGGCAGTTGAAGCAGAGGCTTGCGACCATCTTGCCATCACCACGGAGCTGGAAACGCATGGGGGACTGATGCGGATCATGGCAGTCCACACACCCTTCTTCCACCGGCGGATGCACAACATTGGCCTCGAGATCCTTTCTCTTGCCCTCATGGCAGACGAGACAGAGATCCTGGCCGGTCCGCTCAAGCTGCAGCGGCTCGAACGATCCATGGGGATTATGACAGGAGATACAGACCCCGGCGCCTACAGGACCATGGACATGGGCTGCCTTGCCCATGGTCGAATGACACTTGCCGGTGGTACAGTTGGAACGGGCCGGCACAAGACGGGTGAAATTATACTTGCCGCGCCGCTTGCGATGGCATTCCTTGCAGCTCAGCTCTCCGGCCTTGGCGTGAACGTAGAATCTTTTGAAGCCCTTGGGCGGTTTGGCGCCCTTTTTCACGCTCTCCTTGGGGGCATAGTAGACCTTGATCTGTTTTTTGGCCCCGGCCCCGGAAACTGTGATGATATTCTGTCCCTTCTTGAAGGTAATCAGGGTCCCGAAGGTCCCGTCCGTGACCGGAACAATTCCCTTGGCCACCTTGGTGGCCACTCCGGTTATGGCAACCTTGTCAGTCTTGGCCCCTTTGATATGTCCGGCAAGGAACACCGTCTTCTCCGTAATAAAGGCGCCATCGGGTGGCGAGACAACGACAATCTTCGCCTTGCCGCCCTTATCGTTCTTTGCGGCCAGTGCCTGCGTGGACAGGATCATGACAAACAAAACCATCGTCAGAACCGCCAGCAGATACACCGGCCATCTCGTACCGACCTTGATATGGCACGATCTGTGCCGTCTCTGGTGCACTCTAACCATTACTTCCTCCTCCTTTTGAACTGTTCTTTCCTTTTTTGTTGCCTACCTCTATTTTCTCACAATGTCCTGCGCCTCCAATTTCACAGAACAAATCCAATATAACAGGGTCGATGGGATAGATCAGGCAATTTTATGCCCGAAGGGGGAATTTGTTGTGCGGACACAGTGTAGGATCACCATGACACCCATCCCACCGTCATCACGGTCATGGCGTCAAGGCTGGATGCACAAACTCAGTACAGCATATTACGGCGTCCAGGACAAAGAAAAAAGAGGGTTTTCCTAATTGTGGGGCTCTAAAACCCTACATCAGGCAGAGGATTTTCCTGATTTTCCAGCCGGGCGGGAGCAGCCCGCGCCCAGCCGGAGAGGGCGGAGACCTATCGGTAGAGATCCGGACCGCGCTGTTTGGAGTTATGGTAGTACTTGAAACGGAACAGGGCATCCAGACCATGGCAGTCGATGCACATGAGCGAATAGGTCTGTTTGCGCAGGAAACTGTTGGTGGCCCGGCCTTCCACGTTGACACCGGCGCCGATCCGGTCATATCTCGGATCCCACTGGTGCACCTCGTGGCAGGAAGCGCAGGAGATGTCGCCCACCGTCACCTTTTTCCCGGTCCGGTTGTCAAACAGGGGAAGTAATTGGGTTTGCCCTCGATGTTGCGACCGACATTGGTGATCAGCATTCCCTCCGGATGGGAATCCACCCGTGGCACCTTGGCCTCGGCCAGATCACCGCGCCGGTGGCAGGACTTGCACATCCGGTCCATGACCCCGGCCCCCCGGCCGAATTTCCTGGCCCACAGCCGCACCTTGTTCCTGGAGTTGTGGACAACATGACAGGCCCCGCAGGTCCCCGACTCCAAGGGCCGCTGGCCTTTCATATTGGTGGAGGCCGGCGCCATGACGATCATATCGTGCTCGGTCATCTCCACAAACCGCTTTCGCCGGTGACAGTCACCGCAGAGTATGGGTGATGGTGAGGCAGGCAGACGCAAAAAACTGTTGCGGGCATCGCCCTCCATGCCGGCGGTCAAGCGGACCTTTTTTTCCCGATGATCCCACCTGTGGGGATTATGGCAGGTCAGGCAGGTCATAAGGCCCTTTTTGCCCTTGCGTGTATCCTTGCGGGTATAGAGGGGCAGAGTTGTGCGGATCTTTCTCCTGGTCGGATTGATATTGACCGGATGGGAATACCTGCGAATCACCTTTTTTGCCGCAACACCGCGCCGATTATGGCAGCTCAGGCAAACTGCTTCTGATGGAGGCGACTTTCGGGTAGCTGACAGGGGCATGGCCCACAGCTCTTTGCTTTTGGCGTTATGAATCAGGTGACAGACCCCGCAGGGGCCGCTTTGCCGGGGTGGTGCCCCCTGGATATTGGTCAGATCCTTCCCGGATGCCAGCAGATCGTGGTCTGTCCTTTCCACCAGCGCCTCTTCCGGATGACATTGACGGCAGAGTTCAGGCGAAGGAGTCACGGCCTGACGGAGAAAATGCTCCCTGCCCTCGGTACCGGTTTTCTGCGTCGTCCCACGATGGGGATCATGGCAGGTGGAACAGGTCAGCATCCCCCGATCCAGGGAGACCGCCTGGCCCCGGAGATCATAGACCGGCAGCTCCGGCTGCATCCCCTTATCAAAAAGAGACACTTCCAGGGGATGGGAAAAGCCACTGAGTAACTTTTTCGGAGCAACACCCTGTTCCCGGTGGCAGCCGAGACAAAAGTCCTGAGAGGTCGAGCCGCTGCTCTTCTCCGGCATCTCCCGCCCCCACAGGACCACCCTGCTGCCGCCATGCACCAGATGACAGGCGCCGCAGATCCCTGATTCCTCGGGGATCTTTCCCTTGAGGTTTACAGACTGTGGCGCTGTTTTGCGCAGATCATGACTGGAACCCACCAGGTCGGCCTTGTCGGCGTGGCAGTCCAGGCAGAGGTGGGCGCCGCCGGAGGCGGTGTCGACCAGAAACTTGTCATTGGCCGCCCCGTGGACCGAATGGCAGGTCTCGCAGATCACCCGGTTTTTCTCGGTCCCGATCACCCCACCCATGCGAACCAGTTCCGGCGAGATATCGAGCCGGGTCGTATCCACGGGATGGTTGCCCCGGTCCGGGCCACCGGTCTTGTCGCGGTGACACATCCGGCACATGGCGGAGTTTTCGTTGGAGGCGCGGATGAAGATGGTCTTTTCAATCCCCATCTCGCTGGGCACACCATGGGCGGTGTGACAGGTGGCACACTGCATGAACCCGTTTTCATCCAGGGGAAATATTGACGGGATCTCCATATCCGGAGGTGGCGGTTTGTTGATGGGGTGACGGCGGTCGTTGTAGACCCGGTCTCTGGAATCCACTACACTGCCATCATGACAGGAAAAACAGATCTCGGCGCTGGCAACCACCTTTACTGCCTGATACGGCACCAGATCCGAGCCACGACCATCAATGAAAAAGGTATCTATCCAGCGATAATGGCAGAGCGCACACTCCTTGGCCGAACTGGGGTTGCGCGGCGCTTCCACAGACGTATCTTCCGCCTGGGCAAGCCCGGTCAGTACCTGCAAAATGAACAGCATGAGCAGGATGCCACGTGGGGTATGTCGCCTCACTCCTGATACCACCATAAAACAAGAGACCCTAATTTTTCACAAGATCAAACACGCTGACCCGTTCGCCAAACATCTCCACCACGTACAACCGATCATCCCGGTCCACGTAGATTCCCACCGGGGTCTTGAAACGCTTGACCGTGCCGGTTTCAGGATCGCCGATCACCGACTCGAAATGCCCTTCACTGGTAAAAACCTGAATAACCCCCATGTATGAATCACTGACATACACCAGGCCATCGCGGTCAACCGCCACACCCTTGGGCCGGAAGAACTGTCCCTTTTCGACTCCCCAATCACCAATAAAGGTCACAAATTTTCCCGTATCGGTCAGGACCTGCACCCTTGTATTTATCACGTCAACGATATGGAGGTATTTGTCCTTATACAGCGAGACAAGAAATGGATACCGGAACTCCTTGCGCTCGATACCCGGCTTGCCGAACCGGGCAAGCAACCGGCCGGAAACAAGATCATACTTGAGGATGTGGTGATTATCGTTATCAGAGACAAATCCGACTGTTCCATCCCGGGTGACACCAATATCCACGGGATCTGCCGGTTTCTCACCCGTGGACTCCACCGGAACAAGGGACAGGAACCTGCCCCTGGCTGTAAAAATCTGGATGCGCCGGTTGCCGGTATCAGCGATATAGACCCTCCCCTGCTGGTCAATATCTATGCCGAGCGGATAGGAAAATTCCCCACGTCCCGCTCCACGTGTACCGAAACGAAACAGAAAACGGCCATCACCCCCGAACACCTTGACGCAGTGATTGACACCGTCCACCACATAGATATCGCCTTCGCCATTGACAGCCACATCACTGGGTTGTCTGAATTCCTTGACAATATCGAAACGGTGCCGCACCATGGTCAGATTGACCGCCAAAGCCGACGTCCCGTTCACAAGAACGAGCAGCCATGCAAAAAAAACCATCACAGCCAGACGTCGCCCTGTTCTCCAACCGGGATGCAGCACCATTATCGCCTCCAGGATTTTCAGGTAATCCACCTGTTTTCCAAAGCCGAGCTACTCCACAGCATGTTCGCCGGACTCTGCCGGCGCAGTGGGCTGCACCGTCTGATCCTCGGCGGGTGACGATTTGCTCTCACCCGGATGCAGCATCTTTGGCATGTAGAACTTGGTGTAGTTCTTGATCATGCCGACAACTTCGGTACTGGTGATGGAGTCAATGCGCTCCTTGGGATAGCCCAGGGCGGCAAGGGGCAGCAGCGGATTGTCCTTACGGTGACACTCCTCACACATAATCGGCTTCTTGCTGATATCCTTATGAATAATCTTTTTAGCCTTGGACTTCTGCCCCTCACTGAGGCTTCTTTCCATTTTCCGATACTCGTTGACAAAATCGATCTTGTCCTGGGAATCGATCCGGACAAGGACCCCGTCCTCACGGACAAAGGGGATGATCTTGGCTCCGTAGGTGCCGGGATGGGCGCCGGTGACCGGGCTGTCGACGATCTCGCCGGTCACCCGGTCGTACCATTTGTAGATTCCGGTGGCCTGCTCGGGCGAGGGCTTGACATGACAGGTCTGGCAGCCGACGAAAAATGCGTGCATGTTCAGAAAGGCCCGGATGTCCTTGACCGCGTCATGGGGCATGTCGCCATGGCAGGAACTGCAGTAGGAGTACCTGTCCGGGGCGATATCCAGCCCGATGTGGTGAAAATGGCCCTCGATGTACTGCTGCTCCAGGACCCGGTATCCCAGGTAGTTCTTGACCCGTTTCTCGCTTTTCAGAATTATCTGCTCAAAGGTGTTCTTATCCTTCTTTTTCTCTCCCTTATGGGTCTGGGCCTCCTCGCCGCTCTTGCGCGAGTGGTATTCATGGATGAGATGGGCAAAGGTCAGGTTCCATATCAGGACCATGAAGAAAACCACCAGTCCCATGAAGGCGATGATGTAGAGCTTGGTGAGAAAACATTTCAGTTTCATGCCGCAGTCCCTCCCTGCTGGATCTTGTTTTCTGCCTGTGGACCATCTTCGGCGGAGGCCTGGAGGCCGCCATCTCCGTCATCCGAATCACAGGGCGAGCTGTGTCCGCCATGGGGGGGTAGAATCTCGTCCTCCAGCCCCATTTCCTTCATGACCCGGACATAATGCTCGTAATGCTCCTCCCGCATCAGTTCCTCCGGCAGGTACCCGGTGATGAACACCGTGCCCATGGGAAAGACAGAAGTGGAAAAATGCACGTTGTACCAATGCCATATGAAAAGGAACAGCGCTGCGAGCAGGGCCTCGTCGCTGTGGGCGATGAAACAGAGGTTAATGGCGTCACCAGGGATCACCTGGGTGAAAAACTCCTTGTTCCAGATGATGATTCCGGTGATGCCGATGACGAAAATACCCCAGAACGGTGCCCAGTAATCGAACTTTTCCTTCCAGGTGTATTCGTCTCCGGCCGGGCGCTCGTTGGTGAAAAACAGCAGGTACTTGATCAGCCCCGCTATATCCCTGGCATCCTTCATGTTGGGCACCATGGGCAGCCTGAGCAGGACCCGGACCACGTTGCCAAACGTCAGCTTGCCCTCCCGCTTGAGCGGCAACAGATGGTTATGGTAGATGGTGGTTATCAGCCAGTACACGTGGTAGACAAAGAGAACCAGCATGATGGCGCCGGTAATTTTATGGACCATGGGAGCGACATCGATTCCGCCGAACATGGCGTACAGGTACGGAGCCCAGGGCTTGCCGCTGAACTTGAGAGGCATGCCGGTGAGCACCAGAATGATGACCGTTGCCGCCAGGATGATGTGCTGGATGCGCTGGTTGAGGTTGAAGCGGTAAAAGTACTTCTTGCCGTTGACTATCTTGATCGGTGGATACTTTTCAGACATGATCGTTATTTCCTCCTACGCATGATGGTGGCATTGGGGAACAGTCTGCGCAACAGGTCGAGGAACATGATTCCCATCAGGGGCAGCAGAGTGCCGCCGGTGAGAATGATGAAGAAGGTGGTGAACCAGTAGATCACCGGACTCTGTTCCTTGCTGTACTCGGCATGGACCTTGTAGTTGGCAAACTTCACCGATGCGCCGGGATGACAGTCCACGGAATTGCAGATATTGCCACGGTTTGCCGGATAGGTGGAGGACCTGGGATCATCGTTGCCATACATCTGGTGGACCGACTTGCCCTTGACCACGTGGCAGTCGAGACAGTCGGGCACACTTTCATCGAGCAGGTTGGCCGCCTTGCCGTGAAAAGTTTCACTGTAGGAATAGCCGGCCTTGGTCTTGAGGTTGTGACGGGCGACCAGTTCCGGATCGTCATGACATTTTCCGCAGGCCTGGGCGATGTTGAGCGGACTGCGGCTCTTGTGCATCCTGGTTGTTATGTGATTGTAGAACCGGAATATGAAATCTTCTTTTTTGTGACATACCCGGCAGCGGCCCATGGCGTCTTCGGCGATTCCGGGCCGTACCTTCTTGACAAAGGCCAGCGGCCGAAACAGCGGGTTGTCATGACAGTCTTTGCATGAGGGCATGTCTTCACTGAATTGTTTCGGCCTGCCCTTTTCGTCAATCTTGGAGTGGACACTGTTATTGAGAAATTTTTCCACCTCCTTATGGGAAAATTTCTGCTCACTGGTGGGTTCGACGATGTGGCATTCGGTCAGACAGTCCACCGGCTTGGCCGGATCGTGTGGAATCTTGGTTATATCTGTGTGACACCCCTCACACTTGACCTTGGAGTGCACGCTCTTGTTGAAGATATCCTCGTTGACGAACATCAGCTTCATGCGACCGGCTTCGTCAACCCGGCTCAAGCCTGGATACTTGTGACACAAGAGACAGTTGCCCATATCCGCTGCCTGTACCTCCCAATCCAGACAGCATGAGACAACCAGTGCTACCACCGCAGCCAGTAATGACCGGGAAATAGTTGTAAATGTCATAGCCTCCCCTTCCTTAGTTGTTACTGTGACATGCCAAACATATCTTGTCGGCCACCCTCGGCAGCCTGAGCCTGGCGCGTTCTCCCGCCCCTGCGGAAGCCGTTCTCTGTGACGGTATCACCCCCTTTTCATGTGGATTATGACAGGTTATGCAGGTTACCTTGCCGGAACTGTCCAGCGGCATGACGATGCCGAACTTCCGTTCGGCCCAGCGCATGGACCGCATAATTTTCCTGGTGGGTTTCTTGAGATGATTGGCGTTGATGGGGTGCTGCCTGGTCTGCTTGTAATGGCACCGGTAACAGACCACGTCAAGGTTGCCGATCAGGGAGACAACCTCATCGTCGGGCCGCCGTTTCTTCAGGGTTGCATGCTGGACGTCGGGCACGCTCTGATGGCAGTAGAGACATTTTTCCTCCTTGATCCGTCCCTGTTCGTCGAGCTGGTTGTGAGGATCGAGCATCCGGTATTTGCGTTCGTCGTGGCACTGGTAGCAGATGGCCGTCCGGGACAGATAAGGATTGATGCGGAGGAAGGCCCGGTTGGTGCGGGCCAGGGTTTCATCGTCGCGACACTGAAGCCGCAGGTCATGGCAGGTCTTGCAGGTGATTCTGCCGTCCGTGAGGGGGTACTGGGGGGGATCTTGGCTTTCTTTTCCGGGCTCAGGGTGACACCCACCGGATGGGTGTAGGTGTCGGGCGTATAGCCGTGACAGCGGCAGGTCTGGGTAAAGTCGGCAAACCTTAACAACGGTTTCTTCCCTTTATCTTGAATGTCCAGATGACATTCAGTGCAGTAATACCGGTTAAAGTGGATGTTGGTCGACGTGGTTACCTGAGGGTTGACAAAGTGCAGATCTACGGCGGGTTTCTTTCCCGCCTGAACGGAAGAGTTAAGAAATGGAACAACTGAGAATATGCAGATAACAACCAGAATACGCGTCACGTATACCTTCAAGGCAATAGTTTAACTGAAATTTGTGGTACATCTGCTTACTGTTAATATACGTTTTTCTCAGATTCAAAAAAGAGCCTTTTCCCTAAAATGACCGTTCAAAAAGCCTGATTCTTTTATGGGATATCCCTATTCAAATCTCAACAGTTACTTGCATATACACAAATTGCTGCAAAACATGCTATTCTCACTTAAGATATATGAATTACATACTGAAGAGCAGTACCACAACAATAGATAATCCATTGGACCAGAGAGAAGCCGGGCGCAGGGAGATACAAATGCAGCAGAAGAGAAAAACAAGAAACCCGGTGGAGTGGAGAAATGGGGAGAGAAACAGGGAGTATACAACGAAAACAGCCCCTTGACCTGAACGATCAAGGGGCTGATATTTCTGGCGCGCCAGGGAGGATTCGAACCCCCGACCTACGGATTCGTAGTCCGGCACTCTATCCAGCTGAGCTACTGGCGCATGTAACGCGGGCGACTATACCCTAACTTGAGACGGAGTACAAGATATTTTTGTCGGGCTTCTATCCCGGTACCTTCCAACGCCTGCAGAGATCAGACCGAGAGAAACTCCAGCTGGTTGTCACCGGGCTTCATCTCCGGCCTGGGGATGATATCGATGGTGGCCTGGTGACGGTTCTCAAGCTCGGCCAGTTCGGTCCGTTTCTTGTTAAGCAGATACTGGGCCACTTCCAGAGGGAGCCTGGCCTCCACCCGGTTCACCTTTTTGCGGCTGATGCCGGTCTGGATGCGACGCAGGTAGTAGAGGGCCAGGGTTTCCACCGAGCGGATGACCCCGCGACCCTGGCAGTACTCACAGCGCCGATAACTGCCTTTCTCGATGGGCGCGCCCATTTTCTGGCGGGATATCTGCATCAGGCCAAAGCGGGAGATGCGGCTGACATCCACTTTGGCCTTGTCCCGTTTCATGGCCGCCTTGACCTGTTTCTCCACCTCGCGAATATGCTTTTTGTTGCGCATATCGATGAAGTCCACCACGATCAGGCCGCCCAGGTCGCGCAGCCGCAGCTGGCGGGCCAGCTCATCGGCCGCCTCCATGTTGGCCAGGAAGATGGTCTCGTCAAAATCACCATTTTTCGAGGTCCGGCCGGAGTTGACGTCAATGGCCACCAGTGCTTCGGTGGGATTGATGACAATGGAACCTCCCGAGGGAAGCGGCACCTGCGGCTGGTAGATGGACTCGATCTGCTCTTCGACGTTGTGCTGGTTGAAGATGGGCTTGGCCCCCCGGTGCAGCCGTATCCTGACCTGGCGCTGCTTGGCCGGAAGCAGCTCGACGAACTTCTGGACCTGGTCGAAGGAGTCCTGGGTATCGACCAGGATCTCCTGGATCTCGGGCACGAAGTGGTCGCGCAGGAAGCGAACCACTATATCCTGGTCTTCGTAGATCAGGGCCGGGGCCTCCATGGTCTGGCCCCTTCTCTTGATTTCCTTCCACAGACGAAGCAGGTAGCGCAGGTCCTGCTGGAGAGCGGTCTTGGTGATATCGGCACTGGCGGTACGAACTATGAACCCGATCCCTTCGGGAATGTTGAAGGACGACATCATGTCCCGCAGCTGGGCCCGCCTCTCTTCCCCGGCGATCTTCCGGGAGATGCCCGAGGAGTCGCTTCCCGGCATGAGAACGAGATAGCGACCGGGCAGGGAGAGATAGGTGGTCATGTTGGCCCCCTTATTGCCGGTGACCTCTTTCACCACCTGGACCAGGACCTCCTGGCCCCGCTTGACCACGTTTTCGATCTTGAGCTTTTTCCACTGCTTCTTGGCGATCAGTTCCCGGCTGCGTTCGTCCACATCCTCCTTGTAGTATTCAGGATGGATATCGGAGAAGGGCAGGAAGCCGTTGCGGCCGGTGCCGATGTCGACAAAGGCGGCCTGGAGGTTGGCTTCCACCGAGACGATTCGCCCCTTATAGATATTATTCTTGGTCCGTTCCCGGACCACGGTGTTGACGTGGAAGGACTGCAGGCGGCCGTTTTCCACCAGGGCGATACGGCACTCTTCCGGTTCTTCGGCGTTGATGAGCAGCTTGGTGACGATCTTCTCCTCATCTTTACCCGAAGCGGTTTCCCGGGCCGGCTCCTGGCTGCGCTGCTGTTTCTGCCGCGAACCTGCGCTGGACGATTTGCGCCCGCCACGTTTTTTCTCGCTTCCGCTTTCTCCGCCACCGCTCTCTTCCGAGTCGGCCTGGGCCGGCTGTTCTTCCGCTGGCTTTGCCTCTTCGTTCTTTTTCCGCGAGCGGCCCCGGCGACCGGAGCTCCTGGAGCGGGTGCGACCTTTCCTGGCGGTCGGTTCCTCCTCGACGGCACCGTCCCGGGCCGCTGACTCCACCGGCTCGGCGGAGGGCGTGTCGCCGGTCACAGCTGCCTCGTCCGCCTCGTCTAGCTTGTCCCTGGCTGACTCGCCGCTTTTGCGCGACTCTGATTTACGAGCAGAACGGCTACGGCCGCGGCCCTTTTTTCTGCTCCCGCCGCCAGCAGTCCCGGTGGCCGGGGTCTCGGCTCCAGCCTGTTCCTCCTGGCCATCGCTCGTTTCAGGCTGTTCTTTCGCTTCGCTGGCCTCTTTCACTTCTGCAGCTTCACTCTCGCCACTCTGCTGCTCTTCCTCTGCCTGTTTCTTGCCGGCCAGCAGGTCTTTTGCACTCTTCCACCAGGCACCGGTGGTCACTTTGCGAATCTTCGGTTCCCTGGAACCTGTGGTCTTCTTTTTTTCCTCTGTCATACAGTTTTCCCTGATAAAATCTCTCGGGTCTCCCGGCGGCTGCCATGAAAAACAAGAAACCGTCCCTCCGCGATCATCGACGGGCAAAAAACCATGCACCTGACAGCTTCAGCCGGGTCGGCCTGGAAACACAACACATGGGCCGGCGGTGAAGCTCCTTGCCCGATGACAGCGGACAGACATCTGTTTTTCTGCAGTGAGCCTGGGAAACACCCTTTATAAACGAGCAGCCGTACTGGAGCCGGATCCCTGATAATAAAGCCTGTCACCATAGGGACGCAGCTGCAGCCGCCCCGACCGGACAAGCGGCTCCAGAAGATGCTCAACCTTTTTCGGACCTCCAATATTGAAGTTCGAATCTATATCGTCGGCCGTGCAAGGCCGACGGTGTACCATCTGCACGATTTCCTCGACCACATCTTCGGTCGGGGAACCATGACTTTGTTTCCGTACTTTTTTTGCCCGTCCCTGCCGGGCCAGCAGCTCGACTTCGGGATTGCCGGGTTCGGCACCAAAACGCGCCGCGATCTCCTGCAACCGCTCCGGGGCAACCGGGCGGGCAAAGAACTCCAGGGGCGGCCTGGCAACGGTGTTGAGCTGGATGCGCTCCAGGCGCATGCGCCTGGTTACCCGGCACAGGGCCTCTATGTCCTCATCCGAATCATTGATTCCCCGGACCAGCAGAATTTCCAGCCACAGACGACCGTGGAATTCATGGGAGAATGTGACCAGTCCCTCGATGATCTTCTCCAGATCAAGACAGCTGGCCGGCCGGTTTATACGGCGGAAGCTGGCGGGACGGGCCGCATCCAGCGACGGAATAACTATATCGGCCAGGGCCATCTCGCGGCGGACCTGCGGATCATGGAGGGTGGAACCATTGGTCAGCACGGCAACCGGTTTCTCTGCAACCTCCTTGAGATGGGCAACAATTCTGCCAAACCCGGAGTGCAGAGTAGGCTCGCCGCTGGCGGTCACTGTCATCACATCAATTGCCGCCAGCTCCTCCGGGTTACGGCAATAACTGTCGATCTCGGCCAGGATTTTCTCTGTGGGTACATACTCGGCCCGCTCGCAGGTCAACTTGCGGGTCGGACCTACTTCACAGTATATGCAGTCGTAATTGCATACTTTTTCTGAAAGAAGATCTATCCCGAGGGACATGCCCAGACGTCTGGAATTCACCGGGCCAAAGATGTGATCCATAGGAGAAATGCTGAAATTAGTACCGGCGGCAGACCGTTTTTCGGAGACGGCCTGACAAGAATTGAAAAATCAAGACATTAAGAAATATATAATCGTTCTGTTTCATAAACTAAAACCGACCGGGCCGCAAGTCAAATCTAAGACCCGGACCGGGCGATTCTCATTCCATCCCCGGGCCGGGGAGCCGGTTGTTTTCCTGCAGTTCTACCCAGATGACACGGTCGTGCCCCGGGATAACATCGGACAGACAGGGCACAGGTCGGCCGGGACCGCCCCACGGGGCCTGCCCCATCTGATGGAGATACATAGCAAAACCATTCCCGGACAGCTCGCCTGGAGCCCTTTGCCCGGGTGCGTCAGCCCCCCTTAAGCGATGAGTTTTACCTTGACACAAACTGGCTCTACGCGTACATTCCAACCATCTGAGCTGTCAGGCATTTCCTTTCTATTTCCGCTACTTCAGCCCACTCAAGGAGCAGGTCGAGGTGAACCCGGACAAATCACCGCTGGTGATCAGCGCGCTGGTATTGGCGCTTATATCTTCTGTATTGTTGCCGAGTTCCATCAGGGCCGCCGATGTTATCTCGGCCGAAGAATGGCAGATCACCGCGGACCGGATCATCCGCTACGCCGCCCCGCCCTGTGTCATTGCCGAAGGCAACGTTATCCTGGAAAAAGTCCAGACCATAACCAGGCAGGGAAAAACACCGGGAAAAACCGACTGGAGCAGCCTGCTTGGCGAGTCGCCCCCCGCCACCCTGACCGGATCGGCCCTGCCCCGGACCGAAAAGGCCACGGTGACCACCATCAGGGCCGACTGGCTGGCTTATGACATGGATCTCGGCACGGTCAAGGCCCGGGGAGATCTGCTGATCCGCATCGGCCCGGATCAGCTCACCGCCAACCAGGGAGTAATCAACCTGAAGCGGGAAACCGGTATCTTCAACAACGCCACCATCATCCGCCAGGACAAGGAACTGCACCTGGCCGGCAGGGTGATCGAGAAGACCGGCGCCCTCACCTACCACATCGAGGACGGCTGGATAATCACCTGCCGCCTCAAGGATGGCCAGACACCACCCTGGAGCTTCGCGGCTGTCGACGCCACCATCGAGGACAACGGCTACGCGGTCCTCAAGCACGCCACCTTCCGCATCAAGGGCGTACCCGTACTCTACACCCCCTACATGGTGCTGCCGGCCAAGCGCCGCCGACAGACCGGCTTCCTCTTTCCCCGGGCCTCCCAGTCGAGCCGGGACGGTTTCGGGCTCGAACTGCCCTTTTTCGTCAACCTCTCGCCCTCCAGCGACCTGACCTTTTACCCCTACTACATGGCCGAGCGGGGCCTGATGAACGGACTGGAGTTCCGCTATGTTCTCAACCAGGAGTCCAAGGGCGAGTTCATGGCCAACTTTCTCGACGACGCCCGCAGCGATCCGAACGATCCGGACAATGCGGAGTATTACCGGGACGGCAACTATACCCACACCAACGAAAACCGCTACTGGCTGCGCGGCAAACTCGACCAGGATCTCGCCCAATGGACCACCCGGCTGGACCTGGACCTGGTCTCGGACCGCGACTACCTCACCGAGTTCACCTCCGGGATCACGGGATTCAACTCCACCAACGACCGGTTCCTGGAGGTCTTTGGCCGGGGATTCCAGAACAGGAGCGACGATCAGCGGAAAAACACCTTCCGGGTGCTGCGATCCTGGGACAACGGTATCTCCTTCCAGGGTGAGCTGCTGGGCATAAACGATGTCCGGGAGGACACCCCGGCCCCCACCCCTCTGTGGAAACTGCCGGCCTTCAGCCTCACCGGCTTGACCCCGGTCAGGGACACCTCCATCAACCTGACCTGGAACGCCGATTATGTCAACTACTGGCGCGAAGAGGGCGTCGGAGCCCAGCGTATAGACCTCTTCCCCCGCCTCTCCATGCCGGTGCCGCTCAACCGCTACCTGGAAACCACCGTGGAACTCGGCCTGCGCAACACCTCCTATCTGATCCGCGAGTATGGTGGTATCACCTGGGTCCGGGACGACTTCCAGAATCGTTTTCTCTTCGAGTTCTCCGCTGGAACCGGCACCACCATGGTTCGTGATTTCCCGGTGCGTATCGGCGGGATCCACACCCTGAGCCACACTGTCCGGCCCTACGTCTCCTATGGCTACATCCCGGATGTGGACCAGGAGAATCTGCCCCAGTTCGATACCGTGGATTCCATCGGCGAAAAGAACCTGATAACCTATGGCTTGGACAACTACGTTCGCATCGCCGGTACCAGCGATGGCCGCAGCTACCAGCGCCAGTACGGTTACCTCAAGCTCAGCCAGGGATACGATCTGCGCAGCAGTGAAAGCGACACCCCGCTGACGCCCCTTGGCCTCAAGCTGGGCTACCGGCCTCTGGGCGACCTGAACCTGCTCTACAAATCCGACCTGGACATGTACGGGGACGGCTTTATCATGCACGGCCTGGAAGGATCGTATCGTGACAGCCGCGGAGACACGGTCGCGGTCGACTACCGCTATAAAAAACTGGAAAACATCAACTCCATCACCTTCAAGACCCGGCTCAACCTGTTCAACCATGTATCGGCCGGCTACTCCATCGAGCGCTCCCTGGAAGACAGCAAAACCGTGGAGGAAAACGCCATGCTGATCTACCAGCCTGCCTGCTGGTCGGTGGAACTGGCCTCCAACTACACCCCTGGAAACCAGAAATTCACCCTCATGTTCCGGCTGGCCAATATCGGCAGTCCGCTGGGACTTGGCTGGTGAGACCAGAAGCGTCTATCATGCACCATATCGATGTGTTCAACGGCGATGCAGACGGAATCTGCGCCCTGCATCAGCTTCGCCTCGCAAACCCGGTCACAGACAGCCGCCCGTCTGTCTGTGACACACCGTCTGTCTGTGACACACTGGTCACGGGTGTCAAGCGCGACATCAACCTCCTGGCACGCCTGCATGACCTGCATGGCCAGTCCGTGACAGTGCTCGACATCTCGCTGGACAAAAACAGGGATTCCCTGGTCCGGCTGCTCGACCAGGACAACCGGGTCCTGTACGTGGATCACCATTTCAGCGGCGATATCCCGGATCATCCCAACCTGGAAGTCCATATCGACCCGGATCCCCTGGTCTGCACCTCCATCATCATCGATCGGCTGCTGGAGGGACACCACAGGCCATGGGCTGTGGTCGGGGCCTTTGGCGACAACCTGGACGAATCGGCCGAAAAACTGGGCCAGAGTTGCGGACTCAGCGGAGAGGACCTGACAATACTCAGGGAAACAGGAATTCTGCTCAACTACAATGGCTATGGCGCCTCGCTGGAGGATCTGTTTTTTCACCCCGCCGAGCTCTACCGCCTGGTGCACGAATATGACGATCCCCTGGAGTTTCATGCCACCAGCCCTGCCATCCAGACCCTGCGCCAGGGGTACCGCGACGACATGGAGCGGGCCGCGGCCTGTAAACCCTTTTACCAGTCTCCCTCAGGTCGGCTCTACGAACTGCCCTCCGAGCCCTGGGCCCGGCGGGTGGCCGGCGTGTTTTCCAATACCCTGGCCCGGGAGCAAGTAGACCTGGCCCACGGCATCCTGACCCGAAACAGTGACCAGACCTACCGGGTCAGCATCAGGGCCCCGCTGGCCAGGCGGAGCGGCGCTGATACGCTCTGCCGACGCTTTCCCACCGGCGGGGGCCGGGCCGCGGCCGCCGGAATCAACCAACTGGACGAATCCCTGCTTGACCGGTTCATCCAGGCCTTTGACCAGCAGTTCAGCCCGCAGGAGCCATGACAATTCAAATCAGACGACAAAAGATGCCTGTGAATATTTCCGCCATGAAACCAGGTCGGCCCCGCCCGGGCCTCTACCTGCTGATCGGCCTGCTTGTGGGGCTGGTTCTCGTCCTGCCTCCTGCTGCCCTGGCCAAGCCCAAGGCCGCCGACCTGGTGACCGATGGCCAGCCCATTGACCTGAACCAGGCAAAATACCAGAAGCTCTTTGGCGAGCTGGAAAAGGAGTACCAGTTCACCCCGGCGGAACTGGAGGAGATATTCTCCGGCCAGACCATATCCCGCCGCGTGCTCGAGCTGATGGACAAACAGTGGGAGGCCAGGCCGTATTACAAATACGCCCCGCTTTTTCTGACTCCGGGAAAAATCAGAAAGGGCAAGGAAAAACTACGACAGTACCGGGAGCTCCTCGACCAGATAGAGGAGCGCTTCGGGGTGGACAGAGAAATCGTCATCGCCATCTGGGGTATTGAGACCAGATATGGCGAACACCAGGGCGGCTTCAATGTCCTGCGGACCCTGAACACCCTCTTTGCCGCCTATCCCCGGCGTTCCGCCTTTTTCCGCAAGCAGCTGGTACATTTTCTTCTTCTGTGCCGGGAAAACGGGGTCGATCCACGGACGGTCAAGGGTTCCTATGCCGGAGCCTTCGGCCAGACCCAGTTTATCCCCTCGTCGTTTCGGGCCTATGCGGTAAGCTTTGACGGCGATACCCGGCGCGATGTCTGGAACTCGGTGCCAGATGTACTGGCGTCCATTGCCAACTACCTGAAAACGTTTGGCTGGAAGCTGGACGCACCGATTTATGCCGAGCTGGGCCCTGAGCTCAAAAGCCAGAAACTGCTCTCTGCCTACCTCAAGGGCAGAAAGGCCAAACTGCCCCTGGAAGAGGTGGAAAAACTCCAACAGCTTGACCTGCCGCCCTGTCCGGGCCCGTGCAAGGTCACCATTGTCGGCCTGGAACTCCCGCCGGGCAGTAAAAACACCATGCGCTACATCGCTGGATACCCAAATTTCCAGGCCATTACCGCCTGGAACCACTCCAACCGCTATGCCATGGCTGTGACAGAACTTGCCGAGGCGTTCAAAAAATAAAAAACAAGGCCCGTGATCCGCCCTGCACATCTTCAGGCAATCAACCACAGGACAGGCACCAGAGAGCAATTTCCACGGAAACTCTTCTGGGTTGCAGCGCTTATCCTGATTGCGGTCAGTTTTGCCGGCTGCACTGTCAAACCCCTCGTCCATCTTTCAGAAAAAGAATCGCCCGATTTCATAGACGATCTGGACAGGGCTTCCCTGAGCCGGTCGGTTGACAAAAGCCTTGCCTATCTACGCCGGCTCCCCCGCGACCGGCAGCTCAACCTGGGAGAGCACACAGTCTCTGCCGGACGCCTTGTCGACTCCCTGCTGGTCTTTCGCCGCCTGCTTGCCACGGTGAAGAATAATCGGGCGCTCGGTCTCCATATCAGCAGATACTTTGATGTCTACCAGGCAGGAGGCACCGGCCAGTACAATCCGGGCCGCACCATGCTGGTCACCGGCTATTACCAACCGCTCTTCGAGGGCAGCCTGACCCGAAAACCCGGCTACACCTACCCGCTCTACGAAATCCCCTCCAACCTGGTGGTCCGCCATGTGCCAGGCGGCAAACAACAGGTCGGCCGCCTGGAAAACGGTACCTTCAAGCCATACTGGTCCCGAGGGGAGATCGAAAAACAGGCCATCGCCAGCGGACACGAGCTTGTCTGGCTGCGGGATCCCCTGGATGTCTTTATCCTGCACATTCAGGGTTCAGGCCTCATCAGGCTGGAGGACGGAACCATCCGGGGAATCCATTTTGCCCTGAAAAACGGGCACCCCTATCGGAGCATCGGAAAATACATGGTGGAAACCGGCAAACTGAAACTGGAAGAGGCAAGTCTCGATACAATCCGCGGGTATCTCACAGCCCACCCCGAGGAACGCGACGAAATTCTCCACCACAATCCATCCTACATCTTTTTTGCGTGGACAGATACCCATGGTGCCATCGGCAGCCTGGGAGAAGAGCTGACAGCGGGCCGCTCCATTGCCGTGGATCAGTCCATCTTTCCGGCCGGAGCCCTTGCCTTTCTCCGATCCCGGCAACCGGTTATCAAGGATGGCAGGGTCGTGAACTGGAAACCGCTGCACCGTTTTGTTCTTGTCCAGGACAAGGGCTCTGCCATCAAGGGACCGGGCCGGGTCGACCTGTTCTGGGGGATGGCAGGGAGGCAGGCCTGGCAGCCGGGAGGATGAAACAGGGCGGCAGTCTCTATTTCCTCCTCCTGAAAGACAATATTGTAATTCCAGCCACATTCAAATGACCACAAAACGCAATCCTGCAGCCACAGTCTTTCATGAACGGGCGCGGGAATATGACTCCTGGTTCGAGGACTCTTTGCTTTTTGATATCGAACTGGCCGCCATCAGACAGGCTCTGGATGGTTGCCGGGCGCCGCGGCTGGAAATCGGCTGCGGACCAGGCCGGTTTGCCCGGGCCCTGGGAGTACAGTTCGGGATCGACCCGGCCGAGGCCGCCCTGCAGCTTGCCTCCAGGCGCGGAATCCTGACTGCGGCCGGTACCGGCGAACAGCTGCCGATCCGCTCGGGCAGCATGGCCACGGTACTTGTGCTCTTCACCCTCTGCTTTGTCCAGGACCGGGAACAGGTACTCAGGGAGTGCCACCGCGTCCTGCGTCCCGACGGCCGGCTGGTGCTGGGCATCATTCCGGCCAGCTCGCCGTGGGGCAAATTGCTGGCCGACAAAGGGGCCCGGGACCACCCCTATTACCGATACGCCCGCTTCCTGGAGCTTGACGAGGTGGACACACTGCTCAGGAAGACCGATTTTACCCCTGCAGGCACGATCTCCACCCTGTTCCAGAGCCCGGAAAACCTTGAAGAGCTGGAAAAACCGCGCTCCGGAGCCGACAGACGGGCTGGTTTCTGCGCTATCACCGCCTGCCGTACCGGTCGTCAACCCTCCTGAAAAGGCATGGAAAATGCATGGTTATCCACGGCCGCGCTCCGGTACGGCGCCGGGCCGGCGGGAAAACCTTGTTGGAGACTACCCGGGAGGAAGCAAACATCATGATACAGGACAGTCTCATCACCCTCACCACCGACTTCGGCCTCCAGGATCCCTATGTCGGCCAGATGAAAGGGGCTATTCTGAAGCAGAACATACACGCCCGCATCATCGACCTGACCCACGCCATCCCGGCCCATGATATTCTCGCCGCAGCGATCACCATCCGCTCCAGCTACCGGTATTTCCCGGCCGGCACCACCCATCTGGTGGTGGTCGATCCCGGGGTGGGCAGCCAGCGCCGTATCCTTGCCGCCTCGGGTGAAGGCCACCGGTTCATTGCCCCGGATAACGGCATTCTCACCCTTCTCCTCCGGGACAGTATCATCGATACCATCCACCGGGTGGAAAACAGCTCCCTGTTTCCCCGGGAAATCAGCGCTACCTTCCATGGCCGGGACATCATGGCCCCCGTCGCCGCAGCGCTCACCGCCGGCATGGAGCTGGACCGTGTCGGACCGGTCACCGATCCGTCTCACTGTGTGCTACTCGACCTGCCGGAACCGGTCATCAACGACAGTGGTATCCTCGGCCAGGTCCTGCACATCGATCGATTCGGCAATGTCCGCACCACCATAACCACGGCCAGCCTGAGCCGTTTCCAGCCAGGTGGCTTTGCCGGTATCGAGGTGCAGGGACGCAGGATCAACACCATCTCGTCCACCTACTGCGACGTGCCCGAGGGCGAGCTGCTGGCCCTCATCGACTCCTCGGGGTATCTGGAGGTCGCTGTCAACAGGGGCCATGCCGCCCGGGAGCTGGACTGCCAGCCCGGCGACCCGGTTATCGTCTATTTCCACAAATGACCGATTTATCCTTTCGAGGGATAACATCGCTGGTAATGACGACGCGGGGACGCTGCACATGTAACTGTATCGGTATACGGATGCCGAATAGTGTGTTGTAAACAGACGACTGCAGGGTTCAGATGTAAATAAAGCAAGCAATTTGCCCCATAAGTCGGTATACTGTCGAGCCCTTTACCTTTAAGCACAATAATACCGTCACAGGACAGCCACGGACACCAAAGCCCCCGGGTTCCCTCCCACTGACACACCACCCCTTTTTTCTTTTCCAGGAACCATACATGACCGTCGAGACCGTAAGCACGTTTCATCAGCTGGCGCTGAATGCATCCCTATTGAAAACCCTGGAAGATGTGGGCTACGAAACGCCCACCCCCATCCAGATCCAGACTATTCCCCTGCTCCTTGAAGGCCGAGACGTCCTCGGCCAGGCCCAGACCGGCACCGGCAAGACCGCTGCTTTTGCCCTGCCCATCCTTTCCAGGTTGAACCTCAGGCCAAAAGATCCCCAGGTGCTGGTCCTGACCCCCACCCGGGAGCTGGCCATCCAGGTGGCGGAGGCCTTTCAAAAATACGCCAGGAACCTGAAAGGATTCCGGGTGGTACCGATTTACGGTGGCCAGGACTACCGGGGCCAGATCCGTGCCCTGCAACGCGGCGTGCATGTGGTGGTGGGCACACCCGGCCGGGTGATGGATCATATGCGTCGTGGCACGTTAAAGCTGGGGAACCTCGGTGCATTGGTACTGGACGAAGCCGACGAGATGCTGCGCATGGGTTTTATCGACGACGTGGAGTGGATCCTGGACCAGACCCCGGCGGACAGGCAGATTGCCCTGTTTTCAGCCACCATGCCCCAGCAGATCCGTCGGATTGCCAAGAAACACCTGACCGACCACGCCGAGATCACCATCAAAGTCAAAACCTCGACCGCCGATACCATCCGCCAGCGGTACTGGCCGGTCAAGGGCATGGGCAAGATCGACGCCCTGACCAGGATCCTGGAAGCCGAACCTTTTGACGGGGTGCTCATCTTTGTCCGTACCAGAACAGCCACCGTGGAACTGGCAGAAAAACTGGAAGCGCGCGGCTACGCCGCCGCCCCGCTGAGCGGTGATATCGCCCAGAACCAGCGCGAACGCACGGTGAACATGCTGAAAAAAGGCACCCTGGATATTCTCGTGGCCACCGATGTGGCGGCCCGGGGCCTGGACGTGGAGCGGATCAGCCACGTGATCAACTTCGATATTCCCTACGATACCGAATCCTATGTCCACCGCATCGGCCGGACCGGGAGGGCCGGACGCCAGGGTGACGCCATCCTCTTTGTCACCTCGAGGGAGCGGAGGATGCTGCACGCCATCGAAAAGGCCACCCGCAAAAAAATTCAGGTCATGGAACTGCCGACAACCAAAATGGTAAACGACCAGCGAATCCTGCGCTTCAAACAGCGGATCAGCGAAACCCTGGCCAGCGAAGACCTGAGTTTCTTTTCACAACTGGTGGAAGAGTATCAAAAGGAACATGATGTCCCGTCCCGGAAAATCGCCGCGGCCCTGGCTCACCTGGTGCAGGGCGACACCCCCTTTCTCCTGCAGAGCAAACCGCGGCACAAGGCAAAAACCAGCCGGAATAAAGAAGAAGGGAGAACTCCCAGAAGCCGTGAGCCCATTACAAAGGATGAGGCCCCGCCCGAAAAGGGCATGGAACGGTACCGCATCGAAGTAGGCCATGCCCATCAGGTGCAGCCTGGCAACATTGTCGGCGCCATTGCCAACGAGGCCGGTCTCGACAGTCAGCACATCGGCCGGATCAATATCCAGGAAACCTTCACCCTGGTCGACCTGCCCGAAGGCATGCCCAGGGATATCTTCAGGATCTTGAAAAAAGTCTGGGTCTCGGGCCAGCAGTTAAAGATTTCCCGCCTGGGACAGAAGAAAAATACCGGAAAAGCGAATCATGTGAAAACGAGAGGAAAAGCGCGCCGAAGAGACAACACCATACCTAAAAGAAGCAACAGGAAAAAAATGGCAGAAAGTGAACTTTCTCCTTCATAACAGGAGGCCGCTGCAGATCCTCGGGATACCTGATGCTCCCAAACAACCGGATCTTCCATCAGTGATTCCTGCCTATGGCCGGGCCTGCCCATTGGCACACAGCTGAGCACCACAGAAGATGCCGAAAAAGGAGTTTGAAATGTTTGAGCGAAGCGAGTTTTCAAACTCCCGGCAGATTTGAGGAGCGCAAACCAGTCCGAAGGACCAAGGGACAAGGATGCCCTTTCTTTTGGTTCGTTTTCTTTGGGCAAGCAAAGAAAACGAACAGGGACAGGAGGTCAGATCAGCTTTTGACTTCTGCGTGAAAGCTCCGAGACGATATTTATCCCTTGGCTGCAATCGTGACTCCTGTTGCCATCATCACGCCTCCGGCAGAGCGATTCAGTCTTTTTACCGCCTTCTGGCTGGAAAATAATTGCCGGGCGCGACTGGCCATGTACGCATAGGTCATCAGCACAGCGCTCAACACGATGGTGACAACAGATCCGATCAGGAAGATATCAGGAAGTTCCAGAACAGAGAGGTCGATAAATGTTGGCAGGAAACCACAGTAAAACAAAACGACTTTTGGGTTGGACAGGGTGATCACAAGGCCGCTCAGGATGTTTCCTGGTCGTGAAGGCGAAGCGAGCAGTTGTTGCGATACTTTCTCCGGCGGCTTTGAAAACCAGATTTTCAGCCCGAGCCAGAAAAGATAGATACCGCCAGCGATTCGCACAAAAATGAAGAGCTGTTCCAGAGACCTGGCAACAATGGATAGCCCAAAGATCGCGAACAGCAGATAGATAATATCCCCGACAACGATCCCGAGAATCACCGCCAGGGCGGGTCGGAATCCAGAGGCAAGAGACCTGGCCACGGTGGCAAAAACACCGGGACCGGGACTGGCGGCAAGCACCATCATGGCGGCCGCAAAGCTCAGCAGGGAAAGGAAGGTCATTGTCCTGTCCTCGATACCTGGTGCTCAGCCAGCTATCCGGTATAATTCAGGAAACAGATCAGTTCAGGTTCTGACCACGACGGGACGGTCTGTCAGCTGGTCGAAGCGCTGCCAGAAATCCGGAAATGATTTTTTCACACAATCTTCGCCGGTTATCCGCACGCCGGGCACCCGCAGGCCGGCCACACCAAAGCACATGGCGATACGGTGGTCATGGTAGGTTTCTATTTCCGCCCCGTGCAGATCGCGGCCGCCATGGCCATGGATGATCATCCGGTCCGGCTCTTCCTCCACCTCGGCCCCCATCTTGCGCAGTTCGGTGACCATGGCACTGAGCCGGTCGCATTCCTTGATCCGCAGATGAGCAACGTTGTTGATCACCGTGGTGCCCTCGGCAAAGGCGGCCACCACGGCCAGAGTCGGGGCCACGTCAGGCATGTTGCCCATGTCCACCTCGATGCCTGACAGCTTCTGTTTTTCAGGGCCTTCCACGGTTATGCCGTCGCCGGACTTCGTCACCTCACACCCCATGCGGGCCAGGAGCGGGACCAGATGGGCATCACCCTGGAGGGAAGGCACCGGCACATTGGCCACCGTGACCCGGCCACCAGTCACAGCCGCAGCGGCCCAGAAGTAGGAGGCCCCGGAAGCATCCCCTTCAATCCGGTATTCCATGCCCTGATAACAGCCCTGCGGAATGCGGAAAAAGGTGAGTGAAGGTGCGGCCTCTACCCGGATACCAAAATCAGCCATCACCGCCAGAGTCATTTCCACATAGGGCCGGGACAGGACTTCTCCCTGTACCTCCAGCTCGGCCTGCTGCCGGGCATAAGGGGCGACGAGCAGCAGGGAAGAGAGATACTGGCTCGATCTTCCCTCGGGCAGCACGGTCCGGCCTCCGGCCAGCCCGGAACCATTGATGCTCAGTGGCGGGCAGCCGTTGTCCGCATCGCTTTCAATGTCCACATCCCAGCCCCGCAACGCCTCCATGAGCGGGGCAATGGGACGCTCGGCCATCCGTTCATCCCCGGTAATCCGAAAACGTCCCTGACCAAGCGCGGCAACCGAGGTGAGAAAACGGGTGGCTGTGCCATTATTGCCAAGAAAAATATCCTGCTCCGGTGCCTTGATGACGCCGCCACTCCCCTTTACGATCCATGTCCGGGGATCGGAGTCATCACAGGCTATGCCCATGGCCCGCAGGGCCGCCATGGTATAGGCGGTATCCTCGCTGGCCAGCGGCCCGACCAGTCTGGAGGTTCCCCTGGCCAGTGCCGCGGCAATCAGGGCCCGCTGGGTCAGGCTCTTGGAGCCCGGAACTTCAACAGTAGCATCAATGACATCAACAGGCTGTATTTCAATCATGTTTTCTTTTTTTCCTTAAGCATAACTCTTCTTCCAGGGCCCGGCGCATGACATCAAGGGGTGGCTGGATCCCGGTCCAGATACGAAACTGGGCCGCGCCCTGGTACAGCAGCATGGCCAGGCCATCGATGGTCTGGCAGCCGACTGCTGCCGCTTCCCGCAACAACCGGGTCTGCAATGGCGCATAGACAATATCCATCACCACCTTAAAGTGACCAAGCAGTCCCGGATCAAGGGGAATGGCCTCAACATCCGGCTCCATCCCGACAGAGGTGGTATTGACCAGGGCATCGGCCCGGACCGCATCAACTTCGGCAAAAGGCACAAAAGAAGCATCAAGCCAGCTGGCCAGCTCCCGGCCGCGCTGCTCGGTTCTATTGGTAATGATGACCGCAGCCCCGGCCTCTCGCAAACCAAATCCCACGGCCTTGGCTGCTCCCCCGGCTCCGATGACGAGGACTTTGGAGCCAGCCAGGCGCATCTTTTCGGCAAGAGCCATGTTGGACCCCACCCAGTCCGTGTTGAATCCCCGGACAATAATTTCTTCTGTCTCTTCTTTCTTCCTCAGCAGCAGGGTATTGACCGCGCCGATCCGGCTGGCCACGGGATCGATCTCATCAAGGGCCGCAAGGATAGTCTCCTTGTGGGGCACGGTGACCGAGACCCCGATAAAACCAAGCGTCCGCAGAGCGGCCACACCCTCACGGGGATCGGCAACCTCCATGGGAACGTAGACCCGGTTCATCTCCAGGGCTGCAAACGCCGCATTATGCATGGCCGGGCTGAGTGAATGGCGCACCGGATTACCGATGATCCCGTGCAGGAGTGTCTTGCCGTCAATCTGCATTGGTATCCTCAAAAAGTTGCGTCATGGCGTGGAGCTGCCGCACGGTAAGCTGTCCCGGAGCTGTGGCCTGGGCTGCATCGAGCGCCCCGTAGGTCATGTACCCACCGAGATAGAGAGTAGCGAAGCGGCTTATGCGGCCGGGCGCGCCCATACAGAAACAGGATAGCGGAAAACCATCAGCCATGGCTTGTTCCTGAAGCGCCAGGACCCGCAGCACATCCGCTTCGCTTTTCGCCGTGGTCACGATCTTGCCTACATGGCAGCCACTTTCCATCATTTGCGCGAGCAGTGCATCCAGGCTCTCCCGGGATGGGGTTCCGGTAAAATCATGCCAGGAAATAATAACCTTTGTCCCGGACTCCACGGCAGCCGACAGCAGTGACCGGCGCAGCGCCCCGTCGGCCCGCAGTTCCAGATCCACCCAGGCGGCCCGGGCACGGATTGCGGTCAGCAGGGGCGCGACCCGTTCCTCCTCCGTACCGCCAAACTGCCCGCCTTCCCAGATGGGTCTGTTGGTAAAAAGCAGTGGTTTTCGGATCAGGGCGCAGCATTTTTCCACTTCAGGATTGGTCATGGCGTCCAGCCGGACCTCGACAACGTCCACCAGGTCCAGCACGGGCTGCACAGCGCTGGCAATCGCCGCCGCATCTGCCCCGGCCAGGGAAACACAGATCTTACCCCGCTTTTCCATCACTCCTTCCCTGTCTGCAGACCGCCGATGATTTCCCGTACCGAAAGATGACCGTGCCTTGCGAGATACTCTGTGATCCCATCAATAATCTCTTCGGCAGCAGAGGGCTGATAAAAATTGGCTGTACCCACCTGCACAGCAGTGGCCCCGGCGAGCAGAAACTCGATGGCGTCGTCCGCCGTGGTGATACCGCCGATGCCGATGACAGGTATCCGTACGCTGGAAGCAACCTGGTAGACCATGCGCAGAGCCACCGGCTTGATCGCCGGTCCGGAGAGACCACCGATCACATTGGCCAGCGCCGGCCGGCGGGACTCGATATCAATGGCCATGCCGATCAGGGTGTTTATAAGCGACACCGCGTCCGCCCCGGCCTCTTCCACGGCCCGGGCCATCTGCACGATGTCGGTCACGTTGGGGGACAGCTTGACGATCACCATCACGTCCGATTCGGCCTTGACCGCCTCGGTAACCGACGCGGCCATTTCCGGGACCGTGCCAAAGGCCACCCCACCCCTTTTCACATTGGGGCACGAGATGTTGACCTCCAGTCCACTGATACCTTCGACTCCGGCCAGCCGGCCAGCCAGCCGGGCATATTCATCCACGCTGTCACCCAGGATATTGACGATGATCCTGGCCCCGGTCTCGCGCAGCCAGGGAAGCTTTTCGCCAACAAAGCGTTCCACCCCGACATTTTCCAGGCCAATGGCATTGAGCATGCCGCAAGCTGTCTCGACGATCCGGGGGGGCGGATTGCCGGGACGTGGTTCCAGGGAAATGCCCTTGACCACAATGCCGCCAAGCCGGTGCAGATCCACCAGATGAGCGAATTCCCGGCCATAACCAAAGGTACCAGAGGCCGTGAGTACAGGATTTGGCAACCTCAAGTCGCCGATCCGCACCCGCAGATCCATATCATTTTTCGCGCTTACAGGGTCCATGCCACCTTTTCCGCCGGGAACACCGGTCCATCCTTGCACACATGCATATACGCGCCATCACCGCCCATCATCGTACAGCCCAGACAGGCCCCGAGACCACAGGCCATGTGGGTCTCCAGCGACACCTCACAGGCCACGCCCCTTTCCAGACATTTCATGGCCGCAATCCGCATCATGGGAAACGGGCCACAGACATACACCCTTCTGACCCTGGCCAGGAGATCATCGAGCAGTTCGGTGACAAAACCGTGATGGCCGTAACTGCCATCATCGGTGGCACTGTGTACCGGACATCCCAGGCGGAGAAACTCCTGTTCCAGGGGGAGCAGTTCCGAACCGGTCCGGGCGCCGAGCAGCACGGTGGACTCGGGATGCCGGCTGATCTGCAGAAGTCGCTTGGCGAGGAAATAGAGCGGGGCAATGCCCATACCACCGCCGACGAGACAGAACGGCTCATCCCGCTCGAGGGTAAAACCGCGGCCCAGCGGCCCGACCATGTCCAGATAATCGCCGGTCCGCATCCCGGCCAGCAACCGTGTACCCTGGCCCACCACCTTGAAAAGGAGCTGCACGGTCCCGTCCGAGGACACCTGATGGATGGAAAGCGGCCGCCGGAGCAGGGGATCAAAGGTCGGGCTGACGCGGACCATGACAAACTGACCGGGAAAGGCCTGGCCGGCAATCCGGGGGGCATGCAGGGTCAGCCGGTGGATAACCGGTGTCAGCGATTCAATGCGGACAATACGGGATTTTTCCTGGAACTCAGACATAAAGCGGGCTACAAAGTAGAGAGTATCGGTACGACAGAGTTGAGCTCTTCACCCATCTCTCCCGCCGGGTTGTATCATCCTCTTGCGCAGGGCCGGAAAGTGCAGGGCTGAACACTCCAGACATAATCCCATTTCATGGACATGCACCTATGACAGACACCCTGTTGCTCTTTTTCGTCTTCCTCTTCGGCAGCGTGGTGGGGTCATTTTTAAACGTCGTCATCCTCAGACTTCCGGAGGACGACGCCTCCATCGCCTTTCCACCCTCCCACTGCCCACGGTGCAAGACCCCTATCTGCTGGTACGATAATATACCCGTTGTCAGCTACCTTGTCCTGCGGGGAAAATGCAGGCGCTGCGGTCAGCGGATCTCCCTGCAGTATCCCCTGGTGGAACTGTGCATGGGGCTGCTCTCCATGGCGCTTTTCCACAGGTTTGGGCCGGGCTTTGATTTCGCCTATTATTTCGTTTTTCTGGCTGCCCTGCTGGTGATCATCTTCATCGACATCCACCACCAGATCATACCGGACGTGATCAGCCTGCCCGGCATCATCCTTGGTTTCTGCGGCTCCTTTTTCGCCGATAACGTGAGCTGGACCCAATCCGGGCTCGGCATTCTCCTCGGCGGCGGCCTGCTGTACGGGGTGGCCCTTGGCTACTACCTGCTGACCCGGAGAGAGGGCATGGGCGGCGGCGACATAAAGCTCCTGGCCATGATCGGCGCCTTCCTGGGCTGGCAGAGTCTCTTAAGTGTGGTCTTTATCAGCTCGTTCACCGGCTCCATAATCGGCATCGCAGCCATGGTAAGGCAGGGCAAGGGAGGACAGACCAGGATTCCTTTCGGGCCCTTTCTGGCCGTGGCCGCCATGACCTACCTCTTTTTCAACCAGGAGATTCTCCTGCTCTGGAAGCGCTACCTGGGTGCGGTCTCCGGCAGCTGACGATCAGTCGACCTCAAAATGCAGGGCCGAGAGATCTTCATTGTTCTCGAGGGCAGCACCAAGACGGTCGCCACAGGAGCGGGCCTGGGCCAGCTGATCGCGGGTATGGCCGTATTTTCGATAATATCTCGACATCCAGGAGTTGCGTTCCGGGGTCCGGCCGGCAAGCTTGAGAAACACGCCCAGCGTCCGCCAGGGTTCGGGGTTGGGGTGGGTGAAGACGATCCGGTTGACCACGTTGGCACGGCATTTTTTCAGAAGCGCCTTCAGCCCCCACCAGTGCATGCGCCAGTATCCCCGGCAGGAAATCAGCGGCAGCACCTTTTTGTTGGAGAATAGTTTCTTCCCATCCCGGTCAAACAGGGCCAGCACCGGTCCTGATGGATTATAGGACCAGGTAGGCCCTGCGAGGATAATCAGGTCATAGTCAGCAAAGGCCTGCTCACTTAAGGGGTGAATGGGTACCCGCTTGCGGAAAAAGGTGAGCAGCATGAGCCAAATGGTCCGGGGAATCGTGCCGATGGGAAAACGCAGCTTGGTAACCGGACGAAGTCGTTCCCTGGCAATCAAAACATTATGGTCTTCCAGTCCGTCGCTCAGCGCCTGAAGAAGATTCTTGGTCTGGCTGGAAAAGGAAAAGTAGAGTAGCAGGACTTTTTTTGCCTGTCCCTGCGAAGTATCCATATGCTCGAACGCCTGTATCTGGAAAATTGAGTACCTGGTCCGAAACAGGGTCAGACACCCTGCACGAAAAACAGTCTGTTGCACACAGCGGTTTATAGCATAACCTGAGGACAAAAAAAAGCCCCTGATCCAGTAACGGGATCAGGGGCCTGAGGTCTGTATGAAGCAGCGCCGGTCAGGCTTCGATTTCGTGCTCGACCCCTACGGCAATTTTGTAGAGAATGGTGAGGACAAAGAAGCCCATGGCCCACACGCCGATGGTGATGAAGATCTCATTGGCAGTGGGATAGTACTCGGTGATCTCCTCCAGCGGAGTCGGCACAAAGCCACCGAGGACAAAGCCGATACCCTTATCCAGCCAAAGGGAGACAAAGAGCATCACGCAACCGAGCCCGAGGAGGAATTCGTTTTTCTTCCGGGAATAGGGGATCGCCAGCAAGGCAACACCTGCTATGCCAAGGGCCACAAATGCCCACATGAACGGTACCAGGTTGTTGTACACATGGCCATTATGTTCCAGGCCAAAGAACAGGTACTGCAGCGTATGCTTGTGGCCGGGGATGTTGGAGTAGTAGCCGACAAAGAACTCCAGGATAACAAAGAAGGCATTGGTCAGTGCGGCATAGATGATGATGGTCACCATCTTGTCAATGGCCTTCTTGCCGGCATCGAAATTGGCCACCCTTTTGAGAATCAGGGCCGCGACGACGATCAGGGCCGGACCAGCGGCGAAGGCCGAGGCCAGGAACCGCGGGGCGATGATGGCGGAGAGCCAGAAATGCCGTCCAGGCAGACCGCAGTAGAGCATGGCCGTGACCGTATGGATCGAGATGGCGAACGGAATCGAGATGTAGACAAAGATGTAGATCCATTTCGGCGGCGGTACCTGTTTCCGCTCAGCGGTGAGGATCACCCAGCCGCAGAGGATGTTGAGGAACAGATAGCCGTTCAGAACGATCATATCATAGAACAGCATGGATCGGGGCTGGGCATGCAGGATGACGTTGAGCATCCGCATGGGCTGACCAAGGTCCGCAACAATGAAGGTCAGACACATGAGCAGAGCGGCAATGGCAAGGAATTCACCAAGGATGGTGATCCGGCCAAAAGCCTTGAAGTTATGCACGTAGTAGGGCAGCACCAGCATCACACCTCCGGCTGCCACACCGACCAGAAAGGTAAACTGGGAGATATAGAGTCCCCAGGATACATCCCTGCTCATACCGGTCAGACCAAGACCGTAGTTGAACTGGCGTACGTAGCAGAACGCACCGATGGCCATCAGGGATCCCAGAAAGGCCAGCCAGATCCAGTAGTAGTTGTTTCCTTTTAGCGCTTTTTCAAACATGGCGACCTCATACAATATAAAAGACTGATGGATGTGTGCCCAGTGAAGGCTTACGCTGAATGGTATAGTTGGCTTTCAAAACCTGCCTGATCTCGGAATCGGGATCGTTGAGGTTCCCGAAAATCATGGCCTTGGTGTCTCCGCAGGCCTCGACACAGGCCGGCTGTTTACCAAGGGCAACCCGTTCAGCGCAAAGATTGCATTTCTCTACAACACCGCGCATCCGGGAAGGAAATTCCCGGTTGTAGTTTTCAATATAATCCCGGGGATTGCGCCAGTTGAAGCTCCGGGCGCCGTAGGGGCAGGCTGCCATGCAGAACCGGCAGCCGATACAGCGATGGTAGTCCATGGCCACGATGCCATCCTTGTTTTTGAAGGTGGCCCTGGTCGGACAGGCCTTTACGCAAGGCGGATTGTCACAGTGGTTGCACATGACCAGAACCTCGTGATCAAGGAGCTCCTTGTTCTTGAAATAGTGGCTGTGCTCTGGAAATACGTTCTCGTATTCCATCAGCCAGATCCACTTGATCTCATCTTTCTTGTCAGGAAAGTTGGGAACGTTGTGGATGGAATGACAGGTATGGACGACCTTTTCGGCCAGCCCGGGATGCTCCCGGAACTTGCGCATGTCAATGACCATACCCCAACGATTACCGGACTTTGCAACCTCCCCGGTTGCACCGTGGCCACCGGCTTCAGCCTTGGGCGCCCCATGACCGGCCTCCTGCGCTGCAGAATCGACCACATGAGCTGCCCGGGCCTGAACAGGGCTTGAACCGGATACCAGCCGGCCGGCGACCGTTGCCCCTCCCAGTCCCGCCAGGGTGGAAACTCCGGCGATCTTGAGGAAATCTCTTCTTTTCTTATCCATCAGTATATATCCTCCTTCGCTGCTCACTCAACAGGAGCTAAATGGCAATCCCAGCAATATGGAGTTACAGACGCATAGGTATGACAGGTGTCACAGAACTTCTTCTTGCTCGTATGACACTGCATACAGGTATTCATCAGACTCTTTTGATACTGCCTGTCACCGATCTTGACATTGAACGAACGATCGCCGGTCCGCAACACTTCGTCACGCCACTCGTTGAGGAGCTGCATATGCTCAGCTCGCATAAAGTCTGCCGGACGAACACATTCCTTGGCATCCTTGGGCAACTCCGGCTTCGGTACCGCCCCGGCATCGCCGTGGTTGTACCAGATGGGAAACGTGATAAACAGGACGAAGATAATCAGTCCCGGAATTATTTTACCACTGTCGTACATCGTCTCTCCTCCACTCAGGCCAGGGAATTAAACCAAAGTCCGAAGACCCTCGGTCAGTTCTTGTCTGTTTTCGCCTTCTATTACCAGGGCGTTACCTACCAGCTCGCTGACACCGCAGACTTCGACCTCGGGATTCCAGTATCCCATCAGGGTGGTCAGGGTGGCGCGATCGATGGCGCATACACAGGCCAGCATGTTCACGTCATGCTTCTCGCGGACATATTTCACCGCGTTGGCCCGCGGCAGTCCAGCCCGCATGCGAAGCTCCATGATCTCATCGGTATTGAGACCGGTACCGGAGCCGCAGCAGAAGGTCTTTTCGCGGATACAGTTCTCCGGCATCTCATAGAACTTGTTGACCACGTTTTTGAGCACATAGCGCGGCTCTTCCAGAAGTCCCATGGCCCGGGCCGGGTTGCAGGAATCGTGGAAAGTGCAGGTCAGGTGGTCATTCCGGCTCGGATCAAGCTTGATCTTGTTGTGATAAATCAGGTCCGCGGTAAATTCGCTGATGTGGACCATCTTTGTGGACCGGGCATTCTCAAAGACCGTTCCGGTTATCGGAGATTTCGGCACTTCAAGAAAATCTGCCGGCCCGTTCATGGTGTCCATGTACTGGTGAACCACCCGCCACATGTGACCGCACTCACCGCCGAGAATCCACTTGACACCGAGCCGCTTGGCCTCGGCGTACATCTTTGCGTTGAGCTTTTTCATGGTCTCGTTGTTGGTGAAGAGACCGAAGTTACCGCCTTCCGAGGCATAGGTGGACCAGGTATAGTCCAACCCGATGGCCTCGAAGAGCAGGAGATAGCCCATGCAGGTAAAGAGTCCCGGCTCGGCGAACACGTCGGCTGACGGGGTAATGAACAGGACTTCGGCGCCCTTGCGGTTGAAGGTGGGATTCACCTTGACGCCGGTGAGGTTTTCGATGTCCTCGCAGAGGAACTCGACGTTACCGACAAAAGCCTGGGGTGTAAGTCCCATGTGGTTACCGGTCCGGTTGGAGTTGGAGACCGGCTCCAGGATCCAGTTGATGCCCACCCCAACCAGATGCAGCAGTTCCCTGAGCATCATGGTGATCTCGGCGGTGTCGATGCCGTAAGGGCAGAAGACTGAACAGCGGCGGCACTCGGTGCACTGGTAGGCGTACATGAACCATTCCTTGAGCACCCCGAAGGTCATCTCCCGTCCGCCGGCCATCTTGCCAAGAATCTTACCGGCCAGGGTGAAGTCGTTGCGGTAGACCGACCGGAGCAGCTCGGCCCGCAGGACCGGCATGTTTTTGGGATCTCCGGTTCCGAGGAAGAAATGACACTTGTCGGCACAGGCACCGCAGCGTACACAGCAGTCCATGAAAATCTTCAGACTGCGGAACTTGTCGAGCCGTTCCTTCAATCCTTCCAGGATGATCTCCTGCCAGTTATCGGGCAGTTTCCAGTCGTCATCTTCCGGGTTCCACTCGCGGGCATTCGGGAAGTAGAGCCCCTGCTGGGAGTTCAGATACTCGACCTTCTCCTTCTTGGCCACATAGGCATAATTACCCGGTTTGAAGACCGCCTCTATCTCCCACCACGGTTTCCGGGGGACGGAGCCTGTCATGAGAGAGGGCCCCTCTACCACGCTCCTTGCTAACTTATCTACACTTACAACTGCCATTGCTCTATCCTTATCTTTAATGAAGTTTTTGCAATACTAGTCGTCAGCCTTCGGCGGCAACTCTTTCTCAACCGGGATACCCATGCTGACCATATCCTCACGGAACTCGTCCTCATACGCGTCGTAAGAATGCGGTTTGATATCCGGGTTCCACGGATTGATATGGCGCCGCATACGGGTATCGTTGGCCATGTTTCTGGTCGGACTGAGAAAGACCCCGCCCATGTGCATGAGCTTGGAGAAGGGGAAATAGGCCAGCAGGGCGCTGACCAGGAAAACATGAACATAGAAGATCGCCCCGATCTCGGAGGTGATTGCCGGCTGGAAAGTGACCAGGCCGACAGCCAGCCGCTTGATGGCCGTGATGTCGATATCGGTCCGGAGGAAGAAACGCATCAGGATACCGGTGATGACGATAGCGAAGATCAGAAACAGCGGGAACATATCATTGGCCAGAGAGATATAGCGCACCTGGCGGTTGATCAGCCGGCGGCCGAAGAGCAGCAGCAGACCGAGCAAGATGGTGGCATCGGTGATGTACATCTGCGGAGCGCCGATCTGGAGAAAGCCGTCACTGGCCCCGAGGAAACTGACCCAGCCGGGTACCGGTTCCAGGAACAGCCGCATATGCCGCAGGACGATGACCAGAAAGCTGTAATGAAACATCAGGGCAAACAACCAGAGCCATTTGGACGACTCGTAGGTGAGCTTAGGGCCGCTGTGCACCTCGGCCTTGGTGTTGCGCCAAAGGGAGCGGAAAATCGTGATTTCCAGGAACATCCGGGCCACGACCTCGGAGGTTTTCACCGGAGCCTCAAGGCGGTCATACTTGATCCAGGGCAGAGAAAAGCCCTGACCACAGGTGGTTGGAATCTTGAAGGGGACAGGCGACCTGGCCCACTGGACCACCCGGTAGCAAAATCCCCCAAGGAAGAGCGCCATGGCCAGGTATGGAACTGCAATACCGAAAAAGTATTGCATACCCGGGATCTGCGACCCTATCCACGCAATCAACACCAAGGCAATGACTGCCGCCAACGGGAAGGTGTACTTCATCGATCACTCCCTCGCTTTCGAGTTTAACAGGTTTCTATGGATATGCGGTTAAAGCCGTGACGCAGTTCCGCTCGTTGCGGGACCTCGCCGGCTGGTGCACTGATGAACTGTTGGCCGAAATCAGGTAGCGTCCGGGACTTCCTGTACTTTACGCTTCAACAACGCCGAGGCACAGGGGGTGTCCGTCAGGACATAACTGCCGCTTTTCAACTCACGGATCCGCTGCTGGTACAACCGCTCGCGGCAATCCGTATAAATATCAAAGGCAGCAAGAGCTGCCCGGTCAACATCACAGTCAAAAGAATCAAGGTCGGCCAGCAGAGGACGGGTGTCTTTATCTCCCGCCAGGATCTGCCGCACGACCCATTTGAGTTCGAGGATTGGCGCAACCGCCTGCGCCGGGGTAAATTCCTGAACAGCCCGGATCCGGATGACCTGATCCAGGGAACTTGCATATTCATCCTGCGAGGCACCGGCTGTGAGCAGCTCAAAGAGTCTGGTGAGACCCTCGCGGATGTTTACTCCCACAGGGTTGGCAAAGGCATCCTGTGAGCTTTTGAAGAAACCGGGCGAAGCATAACTGTCCAGCACCCTGTCAATCCAGGTGGAAAGGATCTTATCCTTCTTGATTTTAAGTGCTTCGGCCAGCTGCATTCTGTTCAGTTCAATAGAGGTGATAATTCAAGAAAAATGAATGATGATTCACAGGGGCAAGCTCTATCATGATTGGCCCTTGATTTCAAGTGAAAAATGTTATCTCGCTGTTGAAGCTGTTTGTTCCTCAGTAACTTTTCCCTCCATCAGGTAGAGCGCCACCTGGACGAACGGATCCTCCTCCAGCTTGGCAGCCATGGATTTTTCTTCCTTATTTTCCGTAAATTCCTGCTCATGGTCCTCGGCCAGCAGCCCGGCGGCCCTTGCCTCCTCCCGGGCCTGTTCCAGTTCCCGGCGTTCTTTTTTCATTCCGGCAAGAAAAACAGCCACCCTGGTCTGCTCACTGCGGACCCGGGCCTTCTCTGTTTCTTCTCGGATAGCCTGGAACTTTTCACTTTTTTCCACCCAGACCGCCCCGAGGCTGCGGGCCCGCCCGATGTCGAAACGGGCACCCCGCCACTTGTGATAGCCAACGTTTTCCACCTGATCCGAGGGCAAGGCGTAGTCCATATACTTCTCGCCGCTTTTCAGGTAGTCAAGCCCCGAAGGTACCACCACGTCCGGAGTCACCCCCTGGAGTTGGGTGGACTTGCCGTTGACCCGGTAGAACTTCTGGATGGTCACCTTGAGCGCCCCCAGGTCGTCATACTTCTTCAGGTGAAGCAGGGGCAGGTTGCGGTTCAGGTCCATGATGGCCTGGACCACCCCCTTGCCATGGGTATGGGCTCCGCCGATGATCAGGGCCCGGCCATAATCCTGCAGGGCGGCGGCCAGGATCTCCGAGGCCGAAGCCGAGAACTGGTTGACCAGGACAATCATGGGGCCATCCCAGGCCACGTTGGTGTCCTCGTCCTCCAGGATCCGGATCATGCCCTGGGAGTTGCGGACCTGGACCACCGGTCCGCCGGGCAGGAAAAGACCGGATATTTCCACCGCGTCGGTGAGTGCCCCGCCGCCGTTGTTGCGCAGGTCAAGGATCAGGCCGCTGATCCCCTGTTCTTTGAGTTTGTACAGTTCCCGGCGCAGATCATCGGTGACATTGCGGCCTTTGCCGCCGTTACGGGTGGCGGAGAAGTCGCGGTAGAAACTGGGCACCCGGATATACCCGATTGGATCCTGTTTCGAATCCTTCAGGAGCGTCGACTTGACATAGGTCTCCTCGATCTGGACCACGTCCCGGACAATGGGGATGACCACCTTTCTCCCGTCCGGTTTCTGAACCGTGAGCCTGACCTCGGTCCCCTTGGGGCCGCGGATGTAACTGACCGCGTCGCGGATACGCATGTCGGTGATATCCACCGGGTCGCCATCCTTTTCGGCCACGCTCAGGATGATATCCTCAGCCTGGAGCTGTCCCTGGCGCTCTGCGGCGCTGCCCGGAATGATCCGCACCACCTTGATATGACCGTCATCCTCACGCAACAGAGCCCCGATCCCTTCCAGGGAGCCACTCATGTGGATATCGAAATCTTCCCTTGAGGTGGGTGCCATGTACGTTGTATGGGGATCAAAGGCCCGGGCCACTGCATCGAAATACCGGTTGTAATGCTCCTGCCTGGTCTCCTGCAGCAACCGGTGCAGGTAGGTATGATTCCGTTTTTTCACCTTGGCCATGGCCTGCTCCCAGAGCTCGGAATCGATAGCCCTGGATTCAGCGCTCTCGCTCTCCTGGAGTGCCGGTGTGCCATCTTCTCTGGTTTCCGCGGACCCTGCTTTCTTTACCTGCTCCTCCATCAGGTCGAGATAGGTCGAGAGCACCTGCATCTTGAGGATGCGACGCCAGCGGTCATAGAGAGCGTCGCGGTCAGCGGCCCACTGCCTCTTCTTGGGATCAACCTCCAGGTACTCTTCGCGGTTGGGGTCGAAGCCCTTGTCCATGATTTCGTCAATCCATTTATCCACCTGCTTGATCCGCTCGTTCAGAAGCTGCATGCCGGCATCGGGCAGGACCATGCGCCCACGGCGCAGTTCATCATCGATGTGATCGGCAAAGGCATCAAGCTGCTCCACGTCCGTCTTCAGGAGAAACCGCTTGCGCGGATCCAGCTGACGCAGGTAGAGATCATAAGCGTTGCGGGACAGGGTATCGTCGAGCGGTTTATGGCTGAAATGCTGGGCCGGCAGCTGCTGGCTGAGCATGTAGGCGATCAGGCGATTGCGGCCGGCATCGAATTCCAGCGGCAGTACCTTGGCAGCAACCGAGGTTGCCAGAAGGAAAAACAGCAGGCAGGTGATCCATGCCCGGTGGGCAGGAGACAGCGGCCGCCTTGAACGTAGTGCGTTATTCATGGTGTGTGGTTCCAGATGATTGCTTTTCAGTAGGGGCTGACGACCTTGGACGCGCTGGCCATGGACTGCATGATATCGTACATGTTGGATATGGCCCCGACCTTGATGGCGGCCTTGAGCTCGTAAAAGTCCAGGCAGGTGCCGCAGGCAAGTATCTCCACCCCCGCTCCTGCAGTTCCTGCAGGGCTTCCAGGGCGCCGGACTCACTGGTTACCAGCTTGACGCCAGCGTTGTAGAAGATAATCTTGGACGGCAGTGGATCGACGTTCTTTATGGTCTGGATATAGGTCTGCAGCAGGGCCCAGCCCAACTCCTCACTGCCGCGCCCCATGGTATCGGAGGCAATGACATAGACCAGACCGGAGCTGGTTTCCACCGGGCAGGTATAGTCCCGGGGATCGAACTCCCGGGTCCCGGCTCCATCCCCGCCTTTCAGGGTCAGCCTGAAACAGCCATCGCCACTCTCTACCACCTCCACCTCGCAGCCCTGGCTGGCGGCGAAGCGGGAAACATTGTTTTTCGAGGCCTCATTATCAACGATAACCTCCAGAAGATCGGCCCCCTGTTCCAGAGCCTCTTTGGTCTTCAGTACCGGTTGTGGGCAGGAAAGGCCCCTACAGTCAAGGGTTTTGACGGTAGCACTCATAACAACACCTTGTGGTTGAAGTAGATTGGATTTCTGCCTGGCAACAAACAGACCGGTCCGCTCGAGGTACCGGGGAGATCAGACGAAAAGATTTCCGCCTTCCCTGGGCCGCGGCCGGAGGCAGGGATGGGTAATCCATCATCCAGAGGGAGGAATGACCGCTGGCCAGTGATCATATCTCAAGCACCATGCCTTCCCGGGCAAAGAAGATCTCCATGTCCCCGCAGGACGGATTCTGGCAGTAGATTTCGGCCATCCCGTCGAGCTGGGTATCGGTCCGCTCGGGATCGTGGTGAAACAGGGCCAACCGCTTGACCCCGGCCCGGCTGGCGGCACCGATTGCATGTTCGATGGAGCTGTGCCCCCATCCCACTTTCCCGTTTTCATACTCTTCCTGGGTGTACTGGGCGTCATGGACCAGGAGATCGGCCCCGGCGAAAAAATTCTCCATCACCCTGTTCTGTTCCCTGGCCGCCTCCTCTCCTTCATGGGCCATCAGTTCATCGTAGGATGGATCATCGGGATCGGTGACAAAGAGATTGCGGAACGGTTCCGTGTCATAGGCGGTGCAGAACACCGAACCGCGGAAGGAAAACCGGTAGCCCAGGGCAGTGATGGGATGGTTGATAATGGTGGTCGCCAGGATGATGCCGTCCCCGAGATCGATGTGCGGATCTTCCTTGAGCCGGGTATAACTGATATCGGCGGCCAGCTCGCCCATGTTCACCGGGAAATAGCGATACTTCATCTGCCCGCCCACCACCTCTTCCAGGGGATCGTCTTCATAGGTTACCGGCCCGAATACTTTGATCCTGGTGCCGGGGATATAGTTGGGAATGAAAAAGGGAAAACCCATGATGTGGTCCCAGTGGGTGTGGGAGAGGTAGATTTCAGTGGATATGGGTCCCTTTGGCAGGTCGTGGGCCAGCATGTGATTTGCCAGCTCGCGGATACCGGAGCCGGCATCGATGATAATGTGCCGGCCGACCTCGGGAAAACGGAGCTCGATACAGGCCGTATTGCCACCATATTTCATGGTTGTCGGGCCGGGACAGGGGATGGAACCACGAACTCCCCAAAAACGTACCTGGATCATACTCACTCTCCTGTCATACCTGCAGAAAGATCTCTGCCTTCAGCAGTTCCTCTTCAATGGCCTCGGACAGGCCGGTGACGGTCGACCACGACAGCCCGGTGATTTCCAGGGCCGTGATCAGCTGGTTCTCGTCCGGATACATGTTGCCGGCATAGCCGATATCGAAAAGACAGACATAGGCGTCGGCCAGAGCGACCGTGGCCACCAGACGTTGAAACGGCTCGCTGGCCTGCTCCGGGGTGTGGTGATAGATGATAGACTCGGTAATGGCCTGGTTCAGGGTCCATTTTTCGGCGATCAGCTGGCCGGTTTCCTGGTGATCCACCTCCAGCATCTCCCGTTCCACCGCCAGCAGGTCGCATCCCTCGCTCCTGGCCCGGCGCAGGACGTCGGCGTACTCATCGCCAAAGGGAATCTTGCCGAGATCATGGAGCAGCCCGGCGACAAAATATTCCTCTCGCTCACCCAGGGGGATATCCTGCTCCTGGGCCAGCAGCTTGGCCAGCACCCCGACCCCGATGGAGTGTTCCCAGAACTTGCGGATGGGGAGGATTCTCGACTTTTTGGTCTGACCGACGCAGCGGATGATGGCCGTGGACAGGGCCAGGTTCTTGACCGTGTTGAGACCGAGCATGATAATCGCCCGGGTCAGGGAGGTAACCTTGTTGACCAGCGAGTAATAGGCCGAGTTGATCAGCTTGAGGACCTGTCCGGTGAGAACGGGATCAAGGGAGATAACCTTGTTGAGATCATTGGGGGCGGTATCAGGCCGGCTGCAGATCTCCAGGACCTTGCTGACCGTGGTGGACAGGCTCGGCATCCTGTCGACAAAGTTCCGGATCTTACGCAGTCGCTTTTCCCGATCACTCATGGCAGCAAAGAAAAATCATTTCCGTGTGGTGTACCTGTCCTGGAGCCTGCTTCGAACAGGGCAGACCATGCTGCCCGCTTTTATTCGAAAATCGCCACAAACTCAAGCAATTGCAAGGTGCTTTTCATGGTCTGTTGTGGCTGGACAGTGCCGAAATCCGGAGTCTCCCTTCGGTCGCTTACCTGGTCCAGCCATGCTGGTTGATCCGGAAACAGTGGAGAGCGGAGATCCCCTGCCCGAACACTGGCTTGAACCCATAAGGCATAGTATCCAAAGGTGGAATACAGGTCAAGCGATGTACCGACTCAGGCGGGAAATACTGGTCAGCAGCCGTGTTTTACCAGGAAATCATGTACCACCTCGTGCATGATCTCCACCTGGCTGCGACCGGTTTCGTTGACCAGGATCCACACGCAGCGGTGGAAGGCCCGGTAGAGATCCTCGGAGACAAAGAGCTTGATCTCTGCCAGGTCCTGGCCGGCCGGACATCCCTTTGTCCGGAGATCCCTGTCCGACTTATCCTTCATGGCACTGGGCTGTTTTATGGCAGAAGGCGACCACCTCGGTGTAGCGAAGCCCGGTGCCACCGAAGATATCCAGGGCCGAGCCCACGGTGACATCCAGCCTGCCCCGCCCGGCCTGGTGGATGAGTTCCAGATCGCTTAGCGAGGTCACGCCGCCGGCGTAGGTGGTGGGGATGGAGACATGGTCGGCCAGCAGACCGATCAACCGCTCGTCCACTCCCATGCACTTGCCCTCCACGTCCACGGCATGGACGAGAAACTCGTCGCAGAACCGGGCCAGCCAGTCCAGCACCCGGCCATCGAGTCGCAGATCGGTGAATTTCTGCCACCGGTCGGTGACCACGTAATACCCGTCTTCGCGCCAGCGGCAGCTCAGGTCCAGAACCAGGTGCTCCCTGCCCACCTGGCGAACCAGGGCGGTCAAACGCTCCTCGTCCAGGAGTCCGTCATGAAAGACATGGGAGGTGACGATAACATGGGAGGCTCCGCGATCCAGCCACAGGGAAGCGTTGTCGGCCGTGATGCCGCCGCCAAGCTGCAAACCGCCGGGCCAGGCCGAAAGAGCATCAACGGCGGCCTCTTCGTTACCCGGACCAAGCATGATCACATGGCCGCCGGTCAGGTTATCGTCCCGGTACATCCGGGCGTAATGGGAGGGGGGAAATTCAGAGGAAAAATTGGTCTGCAGGTCCGCAGATGCAGTGTCGCTCAGGGTCGAGCCGACAATCTGCTTGACCCTGCCATCATGAAGGTCGATGCAGGGACGAAATCGCATGGCAAATATCTGATAATCATGGTGTCACCGGGTGGCCGGAGGCCGACCCGGTGACGGGAAATCGGCTACGGGATGTCAGCCCTCTTTGACCATCATGGTGGTCGGGTCCAGCTTGAGGGCCGAGGTCGTGGTATCCGGCTCACCCTGGTTACGGATGATATCGAGTTCGATCACTCCGTCTTCAGGCTTGAGGAGAACCACGGTATCGAAAAGATCATCCACCTCGTGGCACGGGGCCGGGACACCGGCCGGCGACATCCGCTGATCATCACGGTGACAGGTGGCGGAAAACCAGGCCTGGAGGCTCATGCTCTCCATCAGATCCTTGATGTCTTCCAGGTCCTCGCGACCGGAATTCTCGAAATCAAAGCCATCGATCACCACGCAGTTGGGCTTGAAGATGTCCTGGAGTACCAGATCATTGAGCCGCTCTTCCAGCCGGGCCCGGGAAAAGGCCGACTCTTTGAAGGTCATGATCATCCGATGACGCTTGACCATCTCGATCAACTCGTGGGGCCGGTTGACAGCATGCTCCTCGAGAATACCCTGGAGAATATCATCGTACCAGGCGCGGGTCTTGTCGATGGACTCACCGATGGCCACGTGGATGACCTGGTTGCCACGCAGGATGGCGTCCAGAGCGATCTGGACAAGCAGGGCGGTCTTTCCCAGACCAGCCCGGGCCATGACCAGCCCAAGCTGCTTGTTATCTCTGCCAAGTTTCAGTACCCTGAGGGGATTCTGGGTTACCAGAGGCTCATATCCCATTGCTTCACTCCGTATATCTAACGTTTCTGTCCGAATACTGCCGCGGCGAACACCCGTGCAGGATGACGAATCAGCCAGGCGAACCATGAACACCCTCCCCTGATAACAGGAGAGGATCACGCATAACTTTAATTATTTTTCCGTTCTTCTTCGTATTTCTTGACCAACTCGTCGGCCACGCTCTTGGGCACCTGCTTGTAGGAATCGAACTCCATGGTGAACTCGGCCTTGCCCTGGGTAAGCGACCGCAGGGTGGTAGAGTAGCCAAACATCTCCGAGAGCGGCACCTCAGCCTCGACCACGGTATAGTTGCCTTCCTCGAAGGTTCCGACAATCACGCCGCGGCGCTGGTTCAGGCTGCCCATGACCGCGCCCTGGAACTCGGAGGGACCCTCGACGGCAACCTTCATGATCGGCTCCATGATAATGGGGCCGGCTTTCTGGAAGCCCTGCTTGAAGGCGCCTTTGGCCGCCTGCTGGAAGGCCATGTCCGAGGAGTCCACCGAATGGAAGCTACCATCATTGATGACCACCCGGATACCTGTGATGGGCGAGCCGGTGAGCGGACCTTTTTCCATGGATGCCTGAAAACCCTTGTCACAGGAGGGAATGTATTCCCTGGGGATGACACCACCGACGATCTCATCGACAAACTCGTACTCGCCCTCTTCCAGCGGTTCCATGTAGCCTGCCACCCGGCCGAACTGACCTGAACCACCGGTCTGCTTCTTGTGAGTGTAGTCGAAATCCGCCCGCTGGGTAATGGCCTCGCGATAGGCGACCCGGGGGGCTCCGACCTCGACCTCGGCCTTATATTCGCGCTTCATCCGTTCGATATACACTTCCAGGTGCAGCTCGCCCATGCCGGAGATGATCGTCTCACCGGTCTCATGGTCGACAAAGGAACGGAAGGTGGGATCTTCCTTGCAGAAGCGATTGAGCGCCTTGGACAGGTTGGCCTGAGCCTTGTTGTCCACCGGGGTGATGGCCAGGGAGATAACCGGATTGGGTACATGCATGGAGCTCATGGACCAGTTGATATCTTCGCTGCAGAAGGTATCACCGGAGGCACAGTCGACGCCAAAGAGGGCAACGATATCACCGGCGCTGGTCCCTTCGATTTCCTCCATCTGATCCGCGTGCATACGAACAAGCCGGCCGACCTTGGTCTTCTTGCCGGTCCGGGTGTTGATGATGGTATCACCCTTGTTGATTGTACCCTGGTAGGTTCGGATATAGGTCAGCTGCCCATACCTGCCGTCTTCAAGCTTGAAGGCCAGGGCCACCAGCGGATCATGGGGATCATTGGAGACCGTGACTTCGGCCTCGTCCCTGTCCAGGTCCAGGGCCGTGTTCTCGACTTCGGTAGGACACGGCAGATAGGCGTTGACCGCGTCCAGCAGCGGCTGTACACCCTTGTTCTTGTAGGCCGAACCGATCATCACCGGGGTCAGCTCGAGGCTGAGCACACCCTTGCGGATAGCGTCATGGATCATCTCTTCGGTGGGTTCCCTCTCTTCCAGAATGGCTTCCATGAGTTCATCGGAAAACATGGAGACATTGTCGAGAAGTTCCTCCCGCTTCTCAGCGGCCTCTTCCTTGAGATGATCCGGGATCTCTTCGTAGCGGACATCGTCACCCTGCTCGCCATCGAAATAGACTGCCTTCATGGAGACCAGGTCGACCACACCTTCGAGCTCACTCTCCAGGCCGATGGGCAGCTGGATCATGATGGCGTTGAGGTCGAGTTTGTCACGCAGCTGCTGGGTGACGCGGTAGGGGTTGGCGCCGGTGCGGTCGCACTTGTTGATAAAGGCGATCCGCGGAACCTTGTACCGGGTCATCTGCCGGTTGACGGTAATGGACTGGGACTGCACACCGCCGACGGAACAGAGTATGAGAATGGCACCGTCGAGAACCCGCAGGGCCCGTTCCACCTCGATGGTGAAGTCCACGTGACCGGGAGTGTCGATGATATTGATGTGGTGATCCTTCCAACTGCAGAAGGTGGCCGCGGACTGGATGGTGATGCCGCGCTCCTTCTCGAGCTCCATGGAATCCATGGTGGCGCCGACGCCGTCCTTGCCACGTACCTCGTGGATGGCATGGATACGACGGGTATAATACAGAATCCGCTCTGTAAGCGTCGTCTTACCCGAGTCGATATGGGCACTGATTCCAATATTTCGTACTTTTGACAGATCCTTTATCTTCATTACCAGTTCCTCAATTACTGTCAGCCTCAAACAGCCTAACACCATGCGGGACAACAATCCCGCACAACAAACCAAGAAAACCAGGACTCCCTGAAATCCAGGCCCGACCCACCTGAAGCGACCGGCCCGACAATACCGGGTTCCTGATTTTTGATTTCCTGATAAACCGTGAGCAGATAAATAAAAAAGGAGTTACAGTGAGCTCTGCAACTCCTTTTATGCGTTAAGATGGTGCCGAGACCAGGATTCGAACCAGGGACACACGGATTTTCAGTCCGTTGCTCTACCTACTGAGCTATCTCGGCGCCTGAGCTTAAATCGGAATTGTATACCAAACTACAGCATACTTTGTCAATATTTTTTTCACGTTTTTTTCTTCGTGAGAAGCTCGCCCAGGTCGATATCAAAATCATCCAGGGCAGTGCCGGTTTTCACCGCCGGCCCGGAAAACATGCCTCCGGCCTGGTCGGCGGGCGGCGGTGGCGGCGCGCCCAGCTCCAGGTCATCGACCTGCAGATCCTCGAGATTTCCACCACCCCCGGTCCCGGGAGCAATGGTCTCTCCGGCCTCTGTTCCGACCGTGTCGTCCAGGACCAGAGCTTCACCGGTCAGGGCTTCTTCCCCTTCTTCCCCGGCCGGAGGCGCCAGGTCGGAGAGATCAAGCCCACTGAAATCCAGCGACGGTGCTTCATCGGCATCCTCGACCGAAACCTCCTCGTCCAGGGAGAGCTCCATTTCCGCACCATGTTCTACCGTAAATTCTTCCTCAAGATCAAGGGAAATTTCACCAAAAAGCCCCTCGCCGATCTCGCCGTCCGGCTGCAGATCCTCTTCGCTCTCTTCCATGGAGAAGACGATCTCCGTATCTTCGTCGTTGCCCGCCCCCAGCTCCTCCTCCGCGTCGTCCAGGACAAAATCAATATCCTCGGCCGAGTCGCCAAAAAGCAGCTCGTCCTGCCCGGCAACTTCTACCTCCCCGGGAGTCTCCATCGACTCCTCGAAATCGGTCCGTAAAAAGAGAGGGGCTTCCACCTGATAGATGGTCCCATCGAGCTCAGCAGACACCTCGCTGATGTCCCGCCCGCACTTGACGCATGTTTCCAGATGGTCAAAGGAGATAAAGCCGCATTTCGGACAACGCATAATCCTGCCTGTCTGTTCAAGTTACTATTTCCCCGAGCCGGAGGGCAAGGCGCTTTACAAACTGTTGTATTATCGCACAGAGCCACTGCAAAAATCAAGGCGGATTTAAGACGGTCAAGATCCGGGCGGACAACCGCTACCGGGCAGCAACAGGGCCGGCCGGCGACCTACCGGTTTCGCTCGACAATATAGCGGGCAAGGGCTCTGAGTGGCTCGGCCGGCTCCCCCATACCATCCAGGGCGCCCAGGGCCCGCTCTACGGCCTCCCGGGCCAGCTGCCGGGTCTTCTCCACCCCGAAAAAGGCGGGATAGGTGGCCTTGCCGCGCTCGGCATCGCTACCGGCCGCCTTGCCGAGCTGTTCGGTGGTGGAGAGCACGTTGAGCAAATCGTCGACAATCTGAAAGGCCAAGCCGATGTTGTTGCCGTAACTACCGAGGGCCTGCAGCTGATCTTCCGTCGCTCCCGCCACCAGGGCGCCGGCCTGTACCGAGGCGGTTATCAGGGCACCGGTCTTGCTGCGATGAATGGTCTTAAGATCATCAAATTCGATATTCCTGCCCTCAAAGGCGATATCCAGGGCCTGGCCACCCACCATGCCAAGCGGACCCGCTGCCCGGGCAATAGTGTGGATAACCTGGATTCTGGCCTCCGGATCCAGACCGCCTGCCGACGGACGGCTCAGCAGCTCGAAGGCAAAGGTCAGGAGTCCGTCTCCGGCAAGGATGGCCTGCGCCTCGCCAAAGACCATGTGATTGGTGGGTTTACCCCGGCGCAGGGCATCGTCATCCATGGCCGGCAGGTCGTCGTGGATCAAGGAATAGGTGTGGATACACTCCAGGGCACAGGCCACCGGCAAAAGCTGATCATCCAGGGAATCATCACCGCAGATGGTCCGGCCGGCGGCAAGACAGAGAATGGGACGGACGCGCTTGCCCCCGACGAACAGACTGTAGCGCATGGCCGCCACATGATCCTTGAAATCGCCCTCGGCCCGAAGCATGAACTCTTCCAGAGCCTGCTCAACCAGCCTGCGCTGGGACTGAAGATACTTCTTGATATCCACCGCTCACCTCATGAAAAAATGGAAAAGGTCCTCTTCAGGGTCGCAAGGATACTCTTTTCTCTTTTCCTTTTCAAAAGCAAATATTATCATTTGAGGTCTTCATCATACAGGACCCTGCCCACAACCCTGACAAAAGGGGCGAGCCTGCCCCGAAGGGCCGAACAGGGAAGAAAAGCCTGCCCCCTGACACCGTAACCCATCGGGAGTTCCCATGAACGTACTTCTTGCCAAGCCACGCGGATTCTGCGCCGGAGTCAAACGGGCCATAGCCATAGTCGAAAAGGCACTGGAGATCTATGGCGCGCCGATTTATGTGCTCCACGAAATCGTCCACAACACCACGGTGGTCAACACCCTGCGGGAAAAGGGCGTCGTCTTCGTGGAACAGCTCGAGGAGGCACCCGGAAACTCGGTACTCATCTTCAGCGCCCATGGGGTGGCCAGATCCGTGGAGGAAAGGGCCAGAAAGCTTGGCCTGCGGACCATCAACGCCACCTGTCCGCTGGTGACCAAGGTGCATCGCCGCGTGGCCCTGCTCAACAAAATCGGCTACGACGTCCTGGTGATCGGCCACCGGGGACATCCCGAAGTAGAGGGGACCTGCGGCCGGGCAAGCGGAGCCGTGCACGTGGTCTCCCGACCCGAAGACGTGGCCGCCCTCACCGTTGCCGATGACAACCGGGTCGGGTATGTCACCCAGACCACCCTGTCCATGGACGATGCCAGCGAGGTTCTGGCCGCCATCAGGGCCCGGTTTCCGAAGATCGACCAGCCCGAGCGAACCGACATCTGTTACGCCACCCAGAATCGACAGAACGCGGTCCGGGAGCTGTGCGAGGAGGTCGACCTGTTGCTGGTTGTGGGCTCGAAGAACTCCTCCAACTCCAACCGGCTCCGCGAAGTGGGCGAGCACCGCAACATCACTTCCCACCTGATAGACAATGCCTCGGAGATAGATCCAGCCTGGCTGCAGGGGGTGACAACCATCGGGGTGACCGCCGGCGCCTCGGCCCCGGAATCACTGGTCAATGAGGTCCTTGACCGTCTTCGCGACCTGGGCGCCATCTCCATCCGGGAGATGGAGGGCGAGGACGAGACCATCCAGTTTCAACTGGGCTGTCCGGAGCTGGACGAACTGGAGCCCGGCCCGGCCACATAGCAGCGCACCACCTGTTCCGCGGTTCGTGCCAGGTACTCCCGGGCCCTGGCCATGGCCTGCGCCAGGGTCACCGGCCCGGGACAGATGGAAAACACCGCGCTGATCCCCAACTCATATAACCCGTCAAGTTCCTCACCCACGGATCCGGCAAGGGCAACGCAGGGAATACCCTGCCTCCCTGCCGCCCGGGCCACTCCGGCCGGCGCCTTGCCAAAAGCGGTCTGAAAATCTATCTGTCCCTCGCCGGTCAGCACCAGGTCTGCCCCCTGGAGATGATCCTCCAGCTCCACGAGCTCCAGAACCAGCTCGATACCCCGCCGCAGCCTGGCCCCGAGGAAGGCGTACAAGCCGGCCCCCAGGCCACCGGCGGCCCCGGCTCCGGGCAGATTGCAGACATCGACGCCCAGGTCTGCCAGGATCACGCGGGCCAGGTTGGCCAGCCCCTCATCAAGCAACTCAACCTGTTCGGGCGTCGCCCCTTTCTGGGGTGCGTATACCCGGGCGGCTCCATTGTCTCCGCAGAGCGGATTGTCCACATCACAGACCGCCTCGATTTTTACATCCCGCAGCCTGGGATCCATGCCCGAGACATCGATGTGACGGATCGATCCCAGGGCCCCGCCGACGGGTTCAACCTCCTGCCCCTGCCAGTCGAGAAACCGAATCCCCAGAGCCTTGGCCATGCCGATGCCACCGTCATTGGTGGCGCTGCCGCCGATACCGACCACAATCCGCGACACGCCAAGATCCAGAGCGGCGCGAATCAGCTCACCGGTACCAAGCGTCGTGGTCCGACAGGGATCACGGTGCTCCGGAGGAACCAGTGCCAGACCGCTGGCCAGAGCCATCTCGATAACCGCCACCCCTTTGTCCGTCACATGGCAGAAATGGGCCTCCACCGGGGCAAAAAGGGGACCGGTTACCGTCCTGCGGATCAGTTGCCCACCCAGGGAACCGTGCACCACCTCAACCAGACCGTCACCACCATCGGCCACCGGGACCTCCACGACCAGGGCCCCGGGAAGTGCCCGACGCACGCCGGCGGCTATGGCCGCGGCCACCCCGGGGGCCGACAGACATTCCTTAAACTCATTGGGCGCAATGACGATTTTCATCTCCCACCTGCAGGTCAGCAAAAACAAATGTGATTACCACTGAAATTCAGCCACTGATACCTGAAGATGTCGGCCTCATCCGTTTCACGGGTGTCTGTGGCCTGGATGGCCACAGACAAGCCCCCAGGGACGGGTTTATGGCGTCCCGTGAAACGGATGAGGCCGACACCGGTTTCAATGTCAAAGATTGATGGTAATCAGAAAAAAAAGGGCCGGTATCCCTGACGAGATACCGGCCCTTGAAAATCTGGTGCCGAAGGCCGGAGTCGAACCGGCACGGACGAGGTCCACTGCCCCCTCAAGACAGCGTGTCTACCAATTCCACCACTTCGGCAACCTGAATCTATTTTCACCCTTTTCTATTTTTCGGTCGGCGCGTTCTCCGATGCAGACTTATCGGCCGCCGGCATGGTCGCCGGCGCTTCCCTGTCTTTCTGCTGCCCGGTGGTCGGCATGGGTATGGTGGCCGGCTCACTGGGTACCGTTGCCTGCGGCACCGGCGCAGGTGCCTGCACTTCTTTCATCACCGTACCGGTGCTCTTGTTGGCAGAAATGTAGGCCAGCGAAATCGAGGTACCCATGAACACGATAGCCGCAAAGGTGGTTATCTTGTTCAACAGCGGCACCGGCCCTTCGGTACCGAAAAGGCTCTGGCTCGACCCACCGAAAGTGGCCCCCACATCTGCCCCCTTGCCGTGCTGCAGCAGCACAATCACGATCAGGAACAGCGAGACCAGAACATGAATGATAATTAAAAGTGTTGTCATATAAAATGAATAATCCGAGCAAACGATTCGGATTTGAGTGCTGCGCCGCCCACCAGCGCGCCATCTATATCGGGCTCGGCCATGAGACTGTCCACGTTCTCAGGCTTAACCGAGCCACCATACAATATTCTCACTTGCTGAGCAAGCTTTTTCTCATATAGATTCCCAACAACACTCCTGATGAACCGATGGGCTTCCTGGGCCTGCTCCTTGCTCGCGGTCTTGCCGGTGCCGATGGCCCAGACAGGCTCGTAGGCAATGACCACCCGGGCCATATCTCCGGCCTCCACGCCGGCAAGCCCGGACCGGACCTGCTGCTCCAGGATCTGCATGGTGATCCCGTCTTCCCGATCTTCCAGGGTCTCCCCCACACAGAGGATCGGAACCAGCCCGAACCTGAGCGCCCCGCACAACCGCCTGTTGATCAGGTCATCGGTTTCCCCGAAGATATGACGCCGCTCAGAATGACCGACGATAACCAGGCTGACACCGAACTCCCTGAGCATCACCGGTGAAACCTCGCCGGTGAAGGCGCCCTGCTCCTCCCAGGCCACGTTCTGGGCCCCCAGCAGCACCGGGGAATCGGCCAGGACTTCCGCCACCGCAGGCAGAGAGGTAAAGGCCGGGGCAATCATCACGTCCCGGTCAGCCACGTCGGAGGCTGCGTCGGCAATGGTCCGGGCCAGGGCAACGGCCTGGTCCGAGGTCAGGTGCATCTTCCAGTTACCGGCAATCAAGGGTCTCCTTTCCATTTCGTCCTCCTCAGTTTTCCTGCCCCTCTTCCAGGGCAGCAACTCCGGGCAGCTCCTTACCCTCCATCAGCATGAGAAATGCACCGCCTCCGGTGGACATATAGGAGATGTTTTCAGCCTCGCCGAACTTATTCACCGCCGCGTTGGAGTCGCCGCCACCGGTGATGCTCAGGGCATGGGAAGAACCAACGGTATGGGCCAGGGCCATGGTACCGCGGGCAAAGGCATCCATCTCGAAAGCGCCCATGGGGCCGTTCCAGACAATGGTCTTCGCGTCTGCCAGGGCCTCGCCAAAACAGATCACCGAAGCAGGACCGATATCAAGGGCCATCCAGCCAGACGGAATGTCCTGGATGGTAACCTGTTTTGTCACGGCATCGGGGGCAAAGCCATCGGCGGCAATGACATCCACCGGCAGGTACACCTTGACCCCTTTCTCCCGGGCCCGGGCAAGCAGTTTGCCGGCCTCATCCAGGAGCTCATCCTCCACCCTGGAAGCACCCACATCGTACCCCTGGCTTTTGAGAAAGGTATTGGCCATGGCTCCACCGATCAGCATCCGATCCACTTTGGCCAGCATGTTGGTCAGAGCACCGAGTTTGCTCGACACCTTGGCGCCGCCAACAATGGCCACCAAGGGGCGGATCGGCTCATCCATGGAGCGATGGAAATAATCGAGCTCCTTTTTGAGCAGAAAGCCTGCTCCCTTGCTGGCGCATAACCTGGGCACCCCGACCACCGAGGCATGGGCCCGGTGGGAGACCGCAAAGGCATCGTTGACATAGACCTCGGCCAGGGCGGCCAACTGGCGGGCAAAGTCCGGATCATTCTCCTGCTCGCCTGGATGATAGCGCAGGTTTTCCAGCAGAGCCAGCTCACCATCCGCCATGGCACGGACCACCGCCTCGGCCTCGGGCCCGACGCAGTTCGGAGCGAAGGCGACATCGCGCCCGACAAGACGGCCAAGATGGGCGGCCACCGGGGCCAGAGAGTACTCGTCCACCCGCTGGCCTTTTGGCCGGCCGAGATGGGAACAGAGGATCACCCGGGCCCCCTGCTCCAGGGCGTACTCAATGGTGGGCAGGGCCATACGGATCCTGGTATCATCGGTAATTCCGCCCTGCCTGTCCATGGGCACATTGAAATCCACCCGGACAAGTACCCGTTTTCCCGCAATGTCCAGATCCCGAATTGTCTTCACACCCCCCTCCTTGCTCTGCAAAATAAAATCTGATTACCACTGAAATTCAGCCTTCGATGGATGAAGGTGTCGGCCTCGCTTGTTGCACGGGTGTCTGTGGCCTGGATGGCCACAGTCAAGTCCCCAGGGACGGGTTTATGGCGTCCCGTGAAACAAGCGAGGCCGACACCGGTTTCAATGACAAAGATTGATGGTAATCACAAAATAAAATCATCCGTCCCTGAGCTCCAAGCCCAGAATCAGGGCATCATCGGTGGGCTGACGGTAATAGTCCGGACGCCGGCCGACCTCGACAAAACCCTCTTTGGCGTAGAACCGCAAGGCAGTACTGTTCGCGCTCCGCACCTCCAGCAGACAGGAGGTGACACCGTGGCGCCGCAACGCAGCGACCCCGGCCCGCAACAGGGTACTGCCTATGCCCAGGCGCCGGCTCCGGTCGCGGACCCCGATACGCAGGAGTTCAGCCTCGAGCCCGCAAAACCGGAAAAAGCCATACCCCGCCACCTGACCATGCATTTCGAACACCAGCCGGATCCCGTGCTCGCCCTGCAGCTCGGCCTCGACAAGACTGCGGGACCAGGGCGTGTCCATCACCGCCTCTTCGATGGCGACAACCGATGCCACATCTCCGGCCCGCATGGGCCGGACACTCACACCATGCTCTGGGCTACAGATACGGTCAGCTCCCCGAGCATGTTGGTATAACTGCCAAGCTCGTTATCGTACCAGCCGTAGATCACAGCCTGGGTCACCGGCACCTCGAGCACCGGCGGCACCTGACCCGGCTCGAAATTGCATGACTTGACATGCTCCAGATTGACGGAAATGGACGCGGTCCGGGTGTGGGTCTCGGTGGCCTCGATAACCGCCGCTGCCTCGGGAATGCCGATGATATCCGACGATACGTTCTGCTCCTCGGAATACTCGAGATAGGGAGAACTGGCAGCAAAATCCCTGTAGATGGAATTGATCAACTCCCGGTTGATGGGTTTTTCCAGCTCATCCTGGAGGTTCAGCACCAGGACGATCAGGGAGCCGGTGGTGGTGGGTACCCGCACCGACTCGGCAATGAAACCGATGGATTTCATCTCCGGGATAACCAGGGCCAGGGCCTTGGCCGCGCCGGTGGTGGTCAGGATGATATTATTGAGAATCGAGCGGTTCTTGCGCAGATCCGTGGCTCCGGTGGCAGCCAACCGGTCCAGGACCTGCTGGCTGCCGGTGGCGGCATGCACGGTAACCATAGAGGCAGACAGCATCCGGTCGGCACCGAACTGGTCCATGAGCGGCTTGATCATATAGGAAAGACAGGTGGTGGTACAGGAGGCGGCGGAGATAACAGAGTGCCTGGCCGGATCATAGTCGTCGTCATTGATACCCATGACCGTGGTGACCGCATCATCAGGCATGTCGATCCCCTTGGATTTGATCTTGAACGGCGCGGAAACCAGCACCTTTTCGGCCCCGGCCTGCAGGTGACCCCGGACCGAACCGCGGGGATCGTCGGGATCGGCAGTGGGATCCTTGAACACCCCGGTGGTATCCACCACCAACCGGACGCCGTTCTCCTGCCACTTGATATCCCGGGGATTACGTGCCTCGCGCAGCACGGTGACCGGAACCCCGTTCACGGTCATGGTGCCGGCGGATTCATCGAGATTTTCAATAACCCGGCCGCCCCGGTGGCCGTGCAGATACATGGACAGCCGACCGTAGGTGGAATCGCGCTCGATGGCCGCGGCGATATCCTGCATGCCCTGGCCCACATCCCGGCCCAGATTGACCACGATTTCCGAAAAAAACTTGCGAGAAACATGGTGCCAAAGCGAAAGCTTACCGATTCTGCCAAGGCCATTGATTCCGAGTTTCATAGTGTCCATTCTCCTTTACTGGTATAATGTTCTCCTGAGCGGGCCGCCCCGGCTCAGAAAATTTCAGAAAAACAAAAAACAGCTCCCGTCCCCTGAAAAGGCAGTTTGGCCCCTCACTCACCGTGGTACCGGTGCCGGATAGCCCAGTTGCCAGTGAACATACCGCACAGCCTGGTATACGGTCAAGCCGTTCCATGGGCCAAACAGGCAATTTTTCACGGTATTTGTTGCACCCCAAAGGAAATTATCAATGCAGCTTCCCAAAATCAGACAATCCGCCACCCTGATCAAACGCTATAAACGCTTCCTGGCCGACGTGCTCCTGGAAGACGGCAGCGAACTCACCGTTCACTGTCCCAACTCCGGGTCCATGCGCGGCTGCTCCACCCCGGGCAGCCCGGTGATCATTTCAGACTCCGGCAATCCCGAGAGAAAATACCGCTGGACCCTGGAGATGGTCCGGGAAAAAGGGGTCTGGATCGGTGTCAACACCAACCTGACCAACAAGCTGGTCTACGAGGCATTGCGCACCGGGGTGATCGATGATTTCGGTCAGATCCACACCATCCGTCCCGAGGTCAGGGTATCGGACCGGAGCCGCCTGGATTTCGTCCTCGAGAGCGATGCAGGCCAGGTATATATTGAGGTCAAGAACTGCTCCCTGGTGGAAAACGGCAGAGCTCTCTTTCCCGACGCGGTCACGGCCAGAGGCACGAAACACCTGGAAGAACTGGCTCTTCTACGCAAAAACGGCGCCCAGGCCGCTGTTCTCTTCTGCGTCCAGCGGGCGGACGGGGCCTGGTTCGCCCCGGCCGACGAGATAGATCCCCTCTATGCCGACACGCTGCGCAAGGTAAGCGATCAGGGCGTCCGGATCCTGGCTTACCGGGCTGAAGTACAGCCGAACCAAGTCACGATCACCGAAAAAATTCCCTGCCGGATCTACCCCGAAGAGATGCCTTCCCGGTGAACGGGGGAACAGCCAGCCCTGAATCGCGGGGAAGGCGTCAGTCAGTGGCCCTCAGCTCAAAGGTGACCCGGCCTCCCACCATGGTGAGCACGGCCCGGCCCTGCAGCCGCCAGTCGAGAAATGGCGAGTTGCTGCTCTTTGAGACCACCATATCCTCGGTATAATCAAAGGAAAGTTCGGGATCGATCACCGTGATATCGGCCGGCTCTCCGGGAGAGAGTGAGCCGCCGGGCACGCCGAGGATGGCGGCGGGACGGACAGACATGCACTGTACCAGACCGACGGGATCCAGGACCCCGTCCCGCACCAGGGCAAGGGACAGAGGAAGAGAGGTCTCCAGGCCGATGATGCCGTTGGCGGCCAGATCGAATTCCACCTCTTTTTCCAGTCTGGAATGGGGCGCATGGTCGGTTGCAATGGCATCGAGCGTGCCATCAGCCAGCCCGGCACAGATGGACTGCCGGTCCTCTTCGGTGCGCAGAGGCGGATTCATCTTGGCGTTGGTGTTGTATCCCTCCACCGCCTCTTCGGTCAGGGTGAAGTAATGAGGCGTGGTCTCCGCGGTCACAGGCACCCCGCGCTCCTTGGCCCGCCGGATCAGGTCCACGCTCATGGCCGCGGAGACATGGGCGATATGGACCGGCCGGCCGGTGTATTCGGCCAGGGCGATCTCCCGGTAGACCATGATAGACTCGGCCGCGGTGGGAATACCGCGCAGGCCCAGACGGGTGGCGACCTTGCCCTCGTTCATGACCCCGTGCCGACTGAGGGAGGGTTCCTCGCTGTGGGAAATGACCGCCAGCCCGAAATCACCGGCATATTCCAGGGCCCGCCGCATGAGCTGGCTGTTCCAGACCGGCAGCCCGTCGTCCGAAACAGCGACCACGCCGGCATCCCGCATCTCGCCGAAATCAGCCAGGGTCTCGCCCCCACTCTGCCTGGAGATAGTGCCCACCGGATAGACCCGGGCAAAGCCCTCCCGGGCCCGCTCCAGGATAAGAGCGGTCACTGACCGACAGTCGTTCACCGGCCGGGTGTTGGGCATGCAGGCCACAGCAGTAAAACCACCGGCCGCCGCGGCCCGGGTACCGGAAACGATATCTTCCTTGTACTCCTCACCCGGTTCCCGGAGATGGACATGCATGTCGATAAGACCCGGCACCACCCAGCAGCCCGAGGCATCGACTTCTCGGGTACTGTCCGGCAGATCCCGGGGTGATTCCACCAGTACGCCATCTCGGACAAACAGGTCACCGACCCGGTCAATACCGTTTACCGGGTCGATGATCCGGCCATTCCTGATGCGCCAATCGTTGGCCATAATTATTCTTCTCTGTTGTTCCGTGGTTGCAGAATTTGTCACCTAAATCCTGCAGTTATCCGGCATTCGAAGTCGATACAGGCACATCTACGGCGTCGGCTTCACCGGTTTCGTGCTCGACGTACCAACAGTACGCCTGCGCCGAAACCGGCTCGCCTCCTTGTAGCTGCACCTGTTTCGACGTTCTCGGTGCACGAACAGTGATGCGGCCTGACCGCATGACGGCTGCAGGATTTAGGTGACAGGACAAAACAGGGAGCCGCGCCCCCGGCCGGCTCAGCTGTTTCCCATGACCAGGTACAAAAGAGCCATCCGCACCGCAACGCCGTTGGTAACCTGTTCCAGAATCACCGATCGCGGCCCATCGGCCACGTCGGGCATCAGTTCAATTCCGCGGTTGATCGGGCCTGGATGCATTATCAGGGCATCGGGTCGGGCCAGATCAGCCACCTCGCGTGTCACGCCATACTGCTGCGCATATTCCCGGAAAGAGGGGATCAGGGGATCGCTCTGCCGTTCCTTCTGGATACGCAGGGTCATCACCACATCGGCATCCCGGACCGCCTCTTCAAGGGACGGCGCCACGGTGGCGCCCAGATGTTCGAGATCCGGAGGCAGCAGGGTCGCCGGACCATAAACATGGACCTCCGAACCCATCTTGGTAAAACCGAGGATATCGGAATGGGCCACCCGGCTGTGAAGGATATCACCGATGATGGCAATTTTCAGCCCATGGAGCTTGCCCTTGTGTTCCCGGACGGTCATCAGGTCGAGCAGCCCTTGGGAGGGGTGTTCATGGGTGCCGTCCCCGGCATTGATCACGGCCGCATCCACATGCCTGCTCAGCATGTGCGGCGCCCCGGAAAAACTGTGACGGATGATGATGATGTCCGGATGCATGGCGTCGATATTTCGTGCCGTATCGATCAGGGTTTCACCCTTGACCGCGCTGGAAGTGGAGGCGGAGATGTTGAAGGTATCGGCGCTCATGCGCTTGGCCGCCACCTCGAAGGAGAGCCGGGTCCGGGTGGAGGGCTCGAAAAAGAGGTTGATGATGGTGTTGCCGCGCAGGGTGGGAACTTTCTTGATGGGACGGGCCGAGATTTCCTTGAACGATTCGGCGGTATCTAAAATGTATTGAATATCATCGGAAGAGAGATGATCGATGCCAAGGACATGACGATGTGAAAAAAAATATCCGGTGCTCATGTTTTTGCCGGAGCCATAATATGCTTAATGTACGATATCTCCCAATCGGTCCCAGCGGATGGAAGTGAATCTGTCCACGGAAAGCAGCGGTTTTTGTACGTCCCAGGACCAGTAAATGATAAAGGCCTTGCCCCGGACCGCGGACAGGTCCACATAGCCCCAGAATCGACTGTCAAAGGAGTTGTCCCGGTTGTCACCCATGACAAAGAGCTTGCCCTGGGGCACGGTGACCGGACCGAAATTATCGCGCGGGCTCACCGATCCCGGCAGAACCTTGGGATCGGTATGGATGGCGTACTTGTCCGGAGAGAGCCTGTTGTTGACATAAACCTTCTTGTTGCGGACCTGGACCGTGTCACCGCCCACGGCAACGACCCGCTTGATGTAGTCCAGTTTGGGATCGCGGGGGAACTTGAAGACAATGATATCGCCGCGCCGGGGTTTCTTGACGGGGACGATAATCTTGTCGATTACCGGCACTTTGATACCGTAGATGAACTTGTTGACCAGGATATGGTCCCCGATCTGCAGGGTCGGCAACATGGAGCCGGAAGGAATTTTGAAGGCCTGAACAACGAAGGTCCGGATAAAGAGCGCCAGGAGCAGGGCAATGATGATCGCCTCGGCGTACTCGCGGAAGACGGACTTCTTCTTGGTATTTTGCAGATATGCCACAGAAATTTCCGGAAAAAAGAAAAAGTAAAACAGCAGGTGTCAAAAAACTACCCGAATCCACAGGAAGTTTCAAGGAGGTTTTCTTCCTCCCCACCCGGTCCTGGAGCCCCTGACAACACAAGATAAGATCTCAGCCCATAAAAAAACACAACATGTGGTATGAAACAGGGGTTACGTGCCATATCCGTTTGTTTTTCCATGGTTAAAAAGTTCAATTTTTTTTACTCATTACTTGACAAAGGTTTTCATTTATGACCAGAATACAAGCAGACGAATAATTTTATAGTCTTATCTCTGTTTTTCCCCTTCGCTTCCAGCCAGCTTTTTTTTTCGCCAGGTGACGCAAAGGAACAATACTGAATGGCAAAAAAAGAAAAACTCATTACCGGCGTCGACATAGGGTCCCACGCGGTCAAGGTGTGTCAACTCGAACGGGCCGGGGACTCCTACCGGCTGGTTGCCCTTGGCTGTGGCGCGCTGCCTCCCGGAGCCGTGGAGGATGGCACCCTGCAGGATCCAGAAGAGGTGGGCAGGGTCGTCCGTGCCCTCTTCAACAACCTGAAGATAAAAAGCAACAAGGTGGGCATCTCCATTTCCGGCTATTCGGTGATCGTCAAAAAAATCCAGCTGGAGGTTATGGACGAAGAGGAACTGGCCGAATACATCATGAGCGAGGCCGAGCAGTATATCCCCTTTGACATCGAGGACGTCTATCTGGATTTCCAGGATCTTCGCACGGCCTCCGAGGAAAACGAGCGCACCGATGTCATGCTGGTGGCAGCAAAGAAAGAGGTCATCGACGATTACCTGACCATGCTTCAGGAGCAGAAACTCCAACCCATGCTGGTGGACGTGGATGGCTTTGCCCTGGAAAACATCTGGCACATCGCCTCGGCCAGCGAGGAGAATGTGGCCCTGGTGGATATCGGGGCCGCCAAGATGAACATCAACATCATCGCTGACGGGGCCTCTGTTCTGGCCCGGGACATCGCGGTGGGCAGCGAGCAGCTGACCGACCAGATAGCCCATGCCCTGGGCATCGACTACGACGAGGCGGAAAAAATCAAGCTGGGGCTCGTCCCGGCCGGGGATCGGGAGCGGGAGATAAGCGATATCTTCACCCAGACCTGCACCCAGTGGGTTCTGGAGATCAAAAAGGCCATTGACCTTTACCTGTCCAACAATCCGGACAAGCCGCTTTCCCGCCTGGTTCTCAGCGGTGGCGGCTCCAAAGTTTCCGGACTCAAAAAATTCATCGGCCGGGAAACCGGGCTCGAAACCGTCCAGTTCAATCCCTTTGCCAATATGAAAGTAAACAAGAAGAAGATCGACCAGGAATATCTTGACAAGGTTGCACCGGAAATGGCCATTGCCGCCGGCCTGGCAATACGCCCGGCTCAGTTCTGAGTGGTACGCACATGGTCTATATCAACCTTTTACCAGTACGGGAGATTAAACAGCGGGTCCGGGCCAAACGGCAGCTGTTGGGTATCGCCACCGGGTTCATCTGTCTTCTGGTCATCCTCGGGATCGCAGGATACATGCAGGCCGGCAAAGTGGAGCGGCTGCGGCAGGAGATCAGCTCGCTGAAAAAAGAAAAGCAGCGCTACAAAAAAATAGGGCGTCAGATAAAGCAGCTTGAAAAAGACCGGCAGCTCATTGAAAAACAGATCGAGATCATCAGGCAACTCAAGAGAAGCTCGTCCCTGACGGTCCATATCCTCGACGAAATAGCCAATATCACGCCCACCGACCGCATGTGGCTGATGTCGCTGTCCCAGACGGGCAACAATCTCCAGCTCTCGGGAATGGCTCTTGATAACCGCACCATTGCCAAATACATGGAAGACCTGAAGAGGTCCCCCTATATCAAGTCGGTCAACCTGGTCAGCAGCTCCCTGAAAACCTACGCGGGGCGCAACCTGAAATCCTTTTCTCTTTCCTGCAGCATAGGGGTTCCCGAAGAGGCCAAGGGGAAAAAGCTGCCCGAAAAAAAATAACCTCTGTTTGTTTATGACCTCCATCAGCGCCACGTCGAAACTGGATACCTTTATCGACGAAAAATATCTGCCCCTGGACAAAAAGGTCAAACTCGGCATTACCGCGGCCCTGTTTCTCCTGCCGGTGCTCCTGTTCTACTTTCTCATCTACATGCCCGGCCAAGACAGGATAAAAAAACTCAACCGCGAGAAAACCGCCCTGCAGACTGAGATTCGCAAGGCAAAGAAGGCGGCTGCCAATCTGCCCCGCTACAAGAAGGAAATGGAGGAGCTCAAAAGGCAGTTCGAGGAAATAGCCGTGGTCCTGCCCAAGAAAAAGGAAATACCCGAACTGCTCAGAAACATCTCTGATCTCGGCAAATCAGCCGGGCTGGACTTTCTCTCCTTCAAACCGGGCAAGGAGATCCCCCGGGATTTTTACGCCGAGATCCCCATCAATATCTCTATCCGGGGTCCTTACCATAACATGGGTTATTTCCTGGACCGGGTGAGCAAGCTGGACCGGCTGGTCACGGTCAACAACATCAAGATGGGCTCTCCCAAGCGCGAAGGGGGCGAGATGCTGCTCAACTCCACCTGCCGTCTTCTGACCTATCGCTTTACCGGTCAGCAGGTACAGAAAGACAAAAAAAAGAACAAGAAGAAAAGAAGGAAACGGTAGCAGCGCATGACTTGTGAATGGACAAAATATTTGTGTCCCAGAGCCGAAGACAGTGGGACGTCCGGCGTACCCGGTGAGCAGCCACCGCGTTTCCGTGTCCACGGATCCCGGCGCCATCCCGCCCAACGGGTTCCAGGGTGCTGCAGACCGTCTTTCACAGTTGCGGCCATCATGGCGCTGTGGTTCGGTCTGGCCGGAGCCGGTGTCCAGCCCGCCCTGGCGCTGGCAACCGGCCCACAAACCGATGGCCGGAAATCTGCCTCCACCACCGGCTCCCCCGTCATGGACGGCGATACCGGTTTTGAATATAAGCTGGAGGGCCGCCCCGACCCCTTTGTGCCTTTTCTTTCAGAAAAAGCGACCACAACCCAGGTCAATCCCGACGAAATAGTCGAGGAAGAAATTGAACTCAGCGGCATGCGCCAGTTCGAACCCGGTCAGCTGAAACTTGTGGCCGTTCTCATCTCTCAAGGGGAGAAGGTCGCCATGGTGGAAGATGTCACCGGCAGGGGCTATATCCTCAAGACCGGCACCCCCATTGGTCGACGCGGCGTTGTCAGTGATATCCAGGAGGACCAGGTGATCATCACAGAGACCGCCCGCACCCGATCCGGCAAAGAGATAAAAAATACCGTTGTCATGCGTTTGAATAAAGAGGGAGATAACTAAATCATGTTGTATCTTTTCCCGCGCCCAAGCAGATGTCGAGCCTGGCGGCTCACGGTCTTCCTTCTTGCCCTCCTGCTGATATCAGGGCTGGCGGAACAGAACATGGCCCTGGCCGAGACCGGCAAGGCCAACCGTATCTCAGCCATCAAGGCCAGCCGGGATGACACAGGCCTGGTCCTGCGGATTCAGGGGACACAGCAACCGACCTATACGGTCTACGAACTCTTCAACCCGCCAAGGATCGTGATCGATATTGCCGGGGCAGAATTCGAGAAAGATCGACTCCAGCTACCTGAAAACATGGGAATCCGACTGAAGACAAAAGAAGTGAACGGTTCCGAGGTCCCCCTGTCGCGGCTTGAATTCACTCTCCCGGCCACCAGATCCTTCACCGCCAGAAGCGAAGGCAATGATATCATCCTCTTCATAGCGGAGAAAAACGCCCGGCTGCAGGCGACAGCGCAGGACGGTTCCGGAGTGGCCACAGCCGTGGAAGATGTCCTGGTGGAGACCGCCGGAGATCAGACCAGGGTGATTCTCAAGACCAACGGTAAACTGAGCGGCTACCGGAGCGGCGTGCTCGACAAAACAGGCTCGGCCCCGCCCAGACTCTATCTGGACCTGGACAATGTCCGGGGCGACACCCTGCTAAAGGAACAGGAAATAGGCACGGCCCTGGCCCGGATCCGGGTTGCCAGAAGGGGCAGCGGGTTGCGAGTGGTGCTGGATGCCAGCGGTGACAGCCTGTTCCCCTACGAAATTAAGGAGCGGGACGACGGGTTGGAAATCCTCATCCGGGAAGAAAAGGGGTCGGATCAGATCTCAAGCCTCATCGATCAGAAACAGATGATCGAACAGGAACTACCGCAGGTGGATCCGCTCAAGGATGCCAGCGTCTCCGGGGCGGAAAAAAAGAAGGCCTCCCGAACCATGCAGGACAACTTCTCCTTTGCCGGCTACAAAAAAGAACGGATCACGGTGGACTTCTACAAGATCGACCTGCACAATGTTTTCCGGCTTCTGCGTGAGGTCAGCAAGAAAAACATCGTGGTCGACGAATCGGTTTCCGGCTCCCTCACCCTGTCCCTCAACGACGTGCCCTGGGACTTCGCCCTGGACATCATCCTCCAGCTCAAGAACCTGCAGAAGGTGGAACGGTTCAATACCATTGTCATTTTACCCAAGGAAAAGGCCTTTTCCTGGCCGGAACGGGCCGAGGACAACCTGAGTTTCGAGGCCGATGAGAAGTTGACCGCCCAGGAGGCCATTGTCATCCAGCAGCGGGAGAACATTCCCAAACGGATCATCGAGGCCCGCCAGCTCATTGCCAGGGCGCGCCAGGCAGAGACAAAGGAAAATTATGAAACCGCAGTCCAGGCCTACACCGAGGCCCTCGGGAAATGGCCTGAAAATGGTCGGCTGGCCAATAAAATAGCCTCGCTTTTCCTGGTCCAGCTGCACCAGAACGCCAAGGCGGCCTACTATGCCAAAAAAGCCCTGGCCGCCGACCCGACCTACACCGCCGCGGCCCTGAACGCCGCCATAGCCCTGGCCAACATGCAGATGAACCACGAGGCCCAGCAGTATTTTGACCAGAGTGTCAGCGTGGCCAGACCATCGGCCGAGGCCCTGCTGAGTTATGCCGTCTTCAGCGAAGAGCAGCAGAAATACGAGGCCGCTCTGAAGCTGCTTGGCAAACATGACCGACTGTATGGAGAAACCCTGAATTCCATGATTGCCGAGGCCAGGATCCTTGACAAGATGGGACAACGGGAGGCGGCCACGAAAAAATATCGCGCCATTCTGCTGTCTGGCTACCGGGTGCCACCGGATCTGAAGAAATACATTGCCGGTCGAGTGGCTCTCGACCAGCCCATGTGATATGGGACCAAGACACCTGACCGAGGATTACCCCATGAAAGTGCATACCAGAAACACCCTCTATACATGGCTGTGCTGCATTGCCCTGCTCTCTCTTGTGAGCGGCTGCACCACGGTGAACACCGGCCAGACATCGACTCCGGACGAAACCCCGGCGCCGAAGGTCGCCAAAAAAGAGGTGGCTCCGCCACCGGCCCAGCTGCCGGTCCGCTTCCAGCGCCCGTCGTTCATCGTCGAGCAGGAGACCTCCGATATGCTGGCCGAGGACTCGGCCGATTACGCCATCAAGGTGGGGGCCAACATCAACTCCACCCGGGGCCCGCAGCCGCTGTGGGACATCCTCAAACGGCTGGCCAACCTCAAGGGCATGAGTGTTTCCTGGGCCAGTGACGTGGACCAGAACGTCAAGGTTGATGTCAACATCAGTGCCGATGACGACTACTTCAAGGCCATAGACAACCTGCTGCGCCAGGTGGATTATTTTCATGAGGTTCATGGCAACACCATTGTCGTCAAGTACAAGGAGACCAAGCGGTTTCATCTCTCCATCCCCTATATGAAGGGCAGCTACACCACCACGGTGGGCGGTAATTTTCTCACCAACCGCAACGCGGCCACCGGCACCGAGGGTACGGTCAAAATCACCAGCGACGACAACACCTTTGACGTCTGGGAAAATATCCAGGCCAACCTGGATACCATCATGCAGCAGTGGCAGATCCGCCAGGTGACGCCGGCGGCCACCGATGCCGGCGAGCCACCGCCCGAGGGCGAGCAGCAGCCTGAAAGCGAGGTACCCATGGACCTGGCCACCCGCAGCGTGACCTCCGGCGATGCCTATTACACCGTTGACAGAAATGTCGGTCTGATCACGGTAACCGCACCTCGCACGGTACTGGAAAAAGTGGAAAACTACCTGAGCTCGCTGAAAAAGGAATTGTACCGCCAGGTCATCATCGAAGCCAAGATCATCGAGGTCTATCTTCAGGATAACTCCAAGGTCGGAATCGACTGGACCCAGGTACTGAAGGATTTCTCGGTCACCGGCCAGGTTACCTTTGGTGACGATACCGGCCAGATCTATCCTTCCAGCGCCCGTTTTGTCAGCAAGGTGGCCCTGTCGCCGGTCAACTTCACGGTCATGCTCAACGCCTTGAACGAACAGGGTGATGCGCACGTGCTTTCCAATCCCAAAATCACCGTCCTCAACGGCCAGCCGGCCCTGATCAGTGTAGGCAAGGATATCACCTACCTCAAAAGCGTCAGCAAGGACATAGATAACGATGCCGGCACCATCACCTATACGGCCGAAACCGATAACATCGTCGAAGGCATCTCGCTGGGCGTTGTCGCCACCATCCTCGACGACGACTCCGTAATCCTCCATCTGACCCCGATCACCACGGATCTGATCGACGATACGATCCAGTACGAGGTCTTCGGCAACGAGGGACTCAAGGTGGGAGTTCCCAAGGTGGGGGTCCGGCAGATGTCGACCATGGTCCAGGTCGACAACGGCGAAATGCTGATCATTGGCGGGCTCATCGACAAGGTGAAGCGAAACAGCGAGGAATTCGCCCCGGTTGTCGGAGATATTCCGATCTTGAAATACCTTTTTGGATATGAAGAAAAAGTTCTCGAAAGAAGAGAGCTTGTTATTCTGCTTATGCCAAAGATCATATGAGTTTTCACAGGAGAATAGGAATGAATATCTTCCGCTGTCTTTTTATCGGTGTCCTGGTCCTAGCCCTTGGTGGCTGCGGCCAGACGGTACAGCAGTCACTCAAGCAGCCTCTGGTCAAAAAGAGTCTGGCCGGGGCGGAGAAAAAGGTCGTTATCCTGCCCTTTGCCGACTACTCCCGGTCCGACAACCTGGAAACCAGCTACCGCCGCAACCTGCTGATTACCGAGAACCTCACCGACGAGCTGGTGAGCAACTCCTTCAGCCTGCCGATCCAGGAGGATGTCTTTCGCTACCTGGCTGAACACAGGATCATCAACGTGATCGACTACGGGACCAGCAAGACCTCACTGCTTGAAGAGGAACTCAAGGGCGACTGGAGCGAGGCCATGAAAGGTGAGTTCCGCCACATTATCAAGATGACCCGGGAACGCGGCCGGCAGGGCGAAGCGCTGACCAGCCCTGGGACCCACGGGTTGACCCAGCAGGAAATCGTCAAGATAGGCCGTCATTTCGGTGCCGATTACATTATCCGTGGTCGGATCCTCGAGTACAAGGATCGTCAGGATCCCTCCTGGGAGCCCTGGAAAAAAGGCGTACTCACCTTTGTCACCGGGGTAACCAACAAAATCGCCTTTGGCCAGGCCAGCACCGAGGCCTACGACCGGGTGGGCTCCATGTCGGCGGGCGCGCTCTACGGTTCCCTGATTGGCAACAACCTCAACACGCCCTGGGACACCGACAAACCGGACCAGACCATTTTCGGTATCACCGGCGGCACGGATGCCAACTCCATCTTCTGGGTGTGATCGGAGCGGGCGCCGGGACGCTCACCCACAACAGCGGCCGGGTTCCCCAGGCCGTGGTTCAGCTGAGGATCTGGGTCCAGGATGCCTATACCGGCGATGTGGTCTGGACCAACCGGGTGGATGTCAAGGTCTCGCCGGAAAGCGTGCTGGCAGATTACCAGTATGACGCCCTGTTCGAGCAGGCCACGGAGCGAGCCATCGCCACCCTGATCGATAACTTTGTCGCCACCGGTATCTGAACGCCGGATCAGGCAACCCTGCTGCAAACAAAAAAAAGCTCCTGCAGATCGCGCTGCAGGAGCTTTTTCTTTTGTGATTACCACTGAAATTCAGCCACCGATGGATGAAGGTGTCGGCCTCACTTGTTGCACGGGTGTCTGTGGCCTGGATGGCCACAGTCAAGCCCCCAGGGACGGGTTTATGGCGTCCCGTGAAACAAGTGTAGAGTAGAGCGCTGTCAACAATGATCTTCAACGACTATGCCCTGCCGCACGCGGCTACTACATATCAGAGGAGGTCTCATTGCGGACAGCGCCCCCTCGTCGAACCGGACGTGCGGTTTTACCGCATCCGGCTCTCCGATGATCTCTCGCCTCAAGGCATTCACAGGGAGTTGACGGCTCTTTTATGCAGATAGACCAGCCCCTTAGACATGAGCGCCCTGTACAACGACGCTCCATCAAGGTGCCGGCAGTGCCGGTGACTCCGTGTCCTCATAAAGCGACTGAACCGGGTCTGCACGTACCAGTCAAGCGTCTTGAACGATACCTTCGGGTATCCGAAGGAAAAGTAGTTGCCCCAGCCAATCAGAAATCGATTGACGTGGTCAATTACTTCTTCTACCGGCTTTTGAATCCTGCGAATCGTCAGAGCATGTATCCTTTCTCGCGCCCGTTTCAAGCTCTTGGCAGAAGGGACAATGTTCAGGTACCGGCCCGCTCCGTACAGACTGCGGTCAAAGCGGAACGTAAATCCAAGGAAATCAAAACTACTGCCGGGATCTTTCAAGTTAACTATGGTTGTCTTGTTCCGATTCAGGATCAGGTCGAGTTCCCCCAGCGTCTTGTCAACAAAGGCGTGAATGCGAGGTCCGATGTACCGAGCCATGATAACCCAGTCGTCGGCATATCGTACCAGCCTTGCGTTGGCAAAATTGCGGGGACCTTCCGAGCTGTGAAAGCGTTGGTCGAATTCATGGAGAAAGATGTTGGCCAGCAGAGGCGAGATGACTCCACCCTGTGGCGTACCCTTGCGGGAGCGAGTGATCTTGCGACCGCCCTGCCCATCCGCTTCCACGATATCGCTTTTCAACCACATCCTGATCAGCTTCAAAACGGATCGGTCAGCTATTCGACGCTCCAGGCATTGCATCAGTTTGCCATGGTCAATCGTGTCAAAGTAGCTGCTCAGATCCGCATCCAGAACTTCGGTAAATCCCGCCTTGAGCGCCTGCCGAATCGCGGCGAGAGCATCATGGGCCTTAAGGCCCGGGCGGAATCCGTACGAGCAGTCCTCAAAGTCTGCCTCGAAAATCGGCTCCAGGATCAACAGGACCGCCATCTGCACGACCCGATCCTTGACGGTCGGGATGCCCAGCGGACGCATCTTGCCATTCGCCTTTGGGATATAGACCCGTTTCACCGGCATGGGCCGGTAGGTCTTACCCTTCAATTCCTGCTGTATTGTTCGCAGCTGGCCAGATACGCCTTCCGAACTCTCCTTGATGGACGCAAGGCTTACTCCATCCACCCCGGCAGCGCCTCGATTGGCGTAAACCCGGTTCCAGGCACTTTGCAGTACATCCAGGCGATACACCCGGTCGTACAGGGCATAGAATCGGAACTCCGGTTCCTGCTTGGCCTTGTGGCCCAGTTTCTTTCGCAAGAGGGAGACTTTCGGGCTCAGGCCGAACTCCTGCCCTGCCCGTTTATCCGTAGTGTGAGACAAACATGTGTACTCCAAGCGGGACTTCCTCCATTGTCAGAAACACGATCAAAGTCCTGCCCCTTCGCTCCACGGGAGTTACCCCGCTTCAAAACTACTATGAGCAGGTCCGACTCCCGGCCGGAACCGCACAGAGGGTTATGCATTCCCCTCCAGCGTTTGGACTCGGGCTATCTGCTGCCCTGCCCGTCCCGCCGGGTCTCCCAGGTTCCCTGGCGCTCCCTTGAGTACATGCCATCTCCAAACACCCCGGGCGGCCCAACGCAACGCTCCTGTTGTCTCATCGCGTCAATGACTGGCTTCCCCATGACCTCGGAGGGTCGCCGCCGCCAAATGTGTAACGAGGCCGAATCGAGTTCACAGATGTTACGGCCTATACTCTATCTGACCTTACGGCCTTTTCCGACCCTGCTTGACGATTCGGGTTACCCCTACACGCCGGGTCGGCGATTTCGCGGTGAACAGGCAATTACCGCGGGTGGCATCGCAGCCACCAGGTTCGCCAGAGCTTCGCCTGGCACACGAGGTCGACACCGGTTTCAATGCCAAAGATTGATGGTAATCAGATTTTCTTTTAATGGCTAATATCTTTTCCGAAAGAAATCAGGGAGCTGTCTACTGCTGTTCTCCCTTCTGCTGCTGGCTGTTTTCATAGAGGGCGACAAAGTTGATCGGCTCCATGAGAAAGGGCATGAACCCGCCATCCACGGCCAGCTGGCTGACTATCTGCCTGGTGAAGGGAAAGAGCATGAGCGGGCAGTCCACAGCCAGGACCCGCTCCAGATGCTCGGCAGGAATATTTTTCATCAGGAAGACCCCGGCGTGTTCGATCTCGATCATGAACATGACCGTGTCATCATTGCCCTGATCCACGATCTTGGCGGTAATGGCAATGGACATCTCCCAGTGGTCGTCATCGATCTTCTGGTTGTTGAGCTGCAGGTTAAACTCCACCTTGGGCTGCTGGTTCTTCATCAGGAAAATCCCGGGAGCATTGGGATTCTCAAAGGAGAGGTCCTTGATATACATCTTCTGCAGCCGGAATACCGGCATGGTCTGCTGGGCGTCGTTCTGATCTGTCATAGTCTTTCCTTCCTGTGGTATTGGTTATGGAGCCGGGCGCACCATCGGCGCGGACACACGACGTACCAGATCCGGATCCGGTCCCGCCGGCCCGGCCCGGGCTGCGGCTCCTCGTTCACTTGTATTTAGCCGTATTTACGTGGTCACCATCCAGGTGCAGCAGACCGCGGACCGGTCCATGCTGGCCAGGTGAATATGTACCTCAATAGCGCCAAAGACGCAACCGCTGCCTCAGGACGCCAGCGTCTGTTTCAGAAACCGGCCGGTATAGGAAGCGGGACAGGCGGCCACCTCTTCGGGCGTGCCGGCGACCACCAGCTCTCCGCCGCCATCCCCTCCTTCCGGGCCGATATCGACGATATAATCAGCGGTTTTGATCACATCGAGGTTATGCTCGATGACCACCACGGTGTTGCCGCTGTCCACCAGCCGGCCGAGAACGTGGAGCAGGTGCTGGATGTCGGCCGGATGCAGGCCGGTGGTGGGCTCGTCCAGGATATAGAGGGTCCGTCCGGTGGAGCGGCGACTGAGCTCCTTGGCCAGCTTGACCCGCTGCGCCTCTCCGCCCGACAGGGTCACCGACGACTGGCCGAGGGTGATATAACCCAGGCCCACATCGAAAACCGTCTGGAGCCGGTTCTTGATCGGCGGGATATTCTGGAAAAAGTCCAGGGCTTCCTCCACGGTCATGGCCAGGATATCGGCGATGTTCTTGCCCCGGTAGCGTATCTCAAGGGTTTCCTGATTGTAGCGCCGGCCATGGCACCTCTCGCACGTCACATAGATATCCGGGAGAAAATGCATGGCAATGCGGATCACCCCGTCTCCCTCGCAGGTCTCGCATCGCCCTCCCTTGAGGTTGAAGCTGAAGCGGCCGGGCTTGTAGCCTCTGGCCCGGGATTCGGGCAGCCGGGCCAGCAGTTCCCGGATCGGCGAGAGAACCCCGGTATAGGTCGCCGGGTTGGAGCGGGGTGTCCGGCCAATGGGACTCTGGTCGATATCGATCACCTTGTCGATATGCTCAAGCCCGACCACCGTGCCGATTCCCGGTGTCTGGCGGCCGGTCTGGAAAAACTGGTGCGCCTGTCGGTACAGGGTCTCGATCACCAGCGAACTCTTACCCGAACCCGACACCCCGGTGACACAGGTCATGACCCCGAGGGGAAAACGCACGGTCAGGTTTTTGAGATTGTTGACCGAGGCATTTTTGACGATCAGGTTGTATTTTTTCGTCTTCCGGGCCTTCCTGCGTTTCGCGGGCACCGGAATTTCCAGCCGGCCGGAGAGATAGCCTCCGGTCAGGGATCTCTCACAGTCCAGCAGTCCGGGAACCGGCCCGGAATAGATGATCTCGCCGCCGTGAACTCCGGCCCCGGGCCCGATATCGAGCACATGGTCGGCAGTGGCGATGGTATCGGTATCATGCTCGACCACAATCACCGTGTTACCGAGATCACGCAGATCGAGCAGGGTCTTGATGAGCTTGTTGTTATCGCGCTGGTGCAGGCCGATGCTCGGCTCATCGAGGATATAGAGAACCCCGGCCAGCCGCGAGCCGATCTGGGAGGCCAGACGGATACGCTGGGCTTCGCCACCGGACAGAGTTCCGGCCTTGCGGTCCAGGGAGAGGTATCCCAGGCCGACCCCCTGGAGAAAGGAAAGCCGCTCCCGGACCTCCTTGAGGATGGGCCCGGCGATCATCTTTTCCCGCTGACCGAACTCCAGCTTTTCCAACTCGCCGAGCAGCTGGTCGATGGGCATTCGGGTCAGGTCGATAATGGACCACGGTCCGATCCGGGTGGCCAGGGCTTCCGGCTTGAGCCGCGCCCCATGACACTTGGGACAGGGCTGCTCGTTCATGAAGCGGCTCACCTCTTCCCGGACCCGGGAGGATGTGGTCTCGCGAAACAGCCTGTCCATGCGCGGAATGATGCCCTCAAAGGGGATGTTGGAGACAAGATGCCGGCGGCCTCGGGTATGGACGAAATCGATCCTGGTCCGGCCGGTGCCGTAAAGGACTGCCTTGTGCACCTCCTCGGGCAATTTTTTAAACGGCGTGTCCGGGTCAAAGCCAAAATGATCGGCCAGGGCCTGGATCCAGTGGCTGGCATGGGTGGCCAGCTTGCGACGGTTCCAGGGTGCCACCGCCCCCGGGCCAGACTGAGATCCGGATCCGGGACCACCAGCTGCTCGTCGAAAAACTGCTTGACCCCAAGTCCGCCGCATTCAGGGCAGGCTCCCTGGGGATTGTTGAAGGAAAAAAGCTGGGTGGAAAGTTCGGGAACGGAAATACCGCAGTTGTGGCAGGCCGCGGACTCGCTGAACAACATCTCCTCGCCGGAGTCGGGGAACAGGACCAGCATGGTGCCCTCGGTGAGGCGCACCGCCGTGGTGACCGACTCCTCCAACCGCCGCCTTATCCCCTCCTTCAGAACCAGCCGGTCCACCACCACCTCGATGGAATGGTGTCTGTTCTTATCCAGATTGATGGGATCGGCCAGGGAGACGATCTCCCCGTCCACCCGGACCCGGACAAAACCATCCTTGCGCAGACGGGCAAGAAGCTGTTCATGCTGACCCTTGCGGCGGCTGACCAGTGGGGCCAGCAGAATCACCTTGGTCCCCGCGGGCAGAGCCAGCAGAGACAGGACCATGTCCTCCACCGACTGGGAACGGATGGGCCGGTCACAGCGGGGGCAATGGGGCTGACCGGCGCGGGCAAAGAGCAGCCGCAGGTGGTCGTAGATCTCGGTCACCGTACCCACGGTGGAACGCGGGTTCTTGCTGGTGGTCTTCTGCTCGATGGAAACAGCCGGCGACAACCCCTCCAGCAGATCCACATCCGGCTTGTCCATCTGGCCGAGGAACTGCCGGGCATAGGTGGACAGCGATTCCACATACCGGCGCTGGCCCTCGGCATAGAGGGTATCAAAGGCCAGGGTGGACTTACCCGAACCGGACAGACCGGTGAAAACCACCAGCCGGTTCCGGGGCAGGTCCACCGAGATATTCTTCAGATTATGCATCCGTGCGCCGCGGATACGGATATATTTTGGTTCCATGGGATTTCAGGGACAGAAAAACGGTCTTGCGGGTGGCCGGCCGGTCACGAGACGCCGAACTGGTTATGGTCGATTTTCAGACACCGGTCCATGATTACGGTCAAACCTGCTTCCTCGGCCAGAGTCGCAGCCTCCTGGTTGACGACCCCCTGCTGCATCCAGACGGTGCGGGCCCCGATCTCGATGGCCTGTTCGACAATGGGGAACACGTCTTCGGGCCGGCGGAAGATGTCCACCAGGTCCACCTTGTCCGGGATCGACAGAAGGTCAGGGTAGCACCGCTGGCCAAGAATCTCCTCCTGGCCGGGATTCACCGGGATGATCCGGTATCCCGCCTGTTGCAGATAGAGGGCCACTCGATGGGAGGGTCGGGACGGTTTGGGTGAAAGGCCGACCACGGCGATGGTTTTCGTCTCTTTCAGGATACGGCGGATGGTCTCCACCGGAGCAAGCTGCATCATTGTCCGCACTCCAGAAAAAATAATTTGATATGCCGGCACGTTACAGAAAAACCGCGCCCACAGACGACAGCGACAGCGGCGGCCCGCAAAAAGGCGTTTACCGCCACACCCTGGTATGGTAGACTGTTATGTTACAGTACGTTTTCCCAATGCACACAGTCAAGCAGAGCATATTACCATGTATTTCCAAGATATAATAGCCACACTCAACAGCTACTGGGCCTCCAGGGGATGTGTTGTCCTGCAGCCCTATGACATGGAAGTGGGCGCCGGCACCTTTCATCCGGCCACCCTTCTCCGGGCCCTGGGACCGGAACCCTGGAACGCGGCCTATGTCCAGCCTTCCCGCCGCCCTACCGACGGTCGCTACGGGGAAAATCCCAACCGCCTGCAGCATTATTACCAATACCAGGTGGTCCTCAAGCCCTCACCCAAGGATGTCCAGGAGATGTATCTGGAAAGCCTCAAGCGGTTCGGCCTCAACCTGCTGGAGCATGATATCCGCTTCGTGGAAGACGACTGGGAGTCCCCTACTCTGGGAGCCTGGGGGCTGGGCTGGGAGGTCTGGCTCGACGGCATGGAGATCACCCAGTTCACCTATTTCCAGCAGGCCGGCTCCATTGACCTCAAGCCCATTACCGTGGAGCTGACCTATGGCCTGGAACGGATCGCCATGTACCTGCAGGAGGTGGACTCGGTCTATGATATCCAGTGGAACGAACAGGTTACCTATGGCCAGATCTTCCGCCAGGCGGAACGGGAATTTTCCGCTTTCAACTTCGAGGAGGCCAATGTCGAAGAGCTGATCCACGCCTTCAACACCTATGAGAGCGAGGCTCTCAAGCTGGTCGACAAAGGGCTTATCCTGCCGGCCTATGATTACTGCCTCAAATGTTCCCACACCTTCAACCTGCTCGACGCCCGCAAGGCGATTTCCGTCGCCGAACGAACCCGCTACATCGGTCGGATCCGCAACATTGCCCGACAGGTGGCCAGACGTTACGTGGAACAGCGGGAGGAAATGGGATATCCCCTTCTCCAAGACAGGGAAAAACAGGACCAGAAAAAAGCTACCGCCTGAACAGGACAGAGCCGGACAAACGCCTCAATAAAATAAAAATGGCGGAAGTGCATGGGAATCGAACCCACCTGCCAGGCTGTTCACCCGGCACACCGGATTTGAAGTCCGGGAGGGCCACCAGCGCCCTTTCCACTTCCACCTGGCACTGACTTTAATAACTATTGACCTGAAAAACAACTTTTTATTATACTCACACCCTGTAAAAAGGGTACCTTGCAACACATCAACCACCAACCAGGAGAGGACGGCCAACGTCCCGCCAGTTTTCATGCAGTGTGATCAGCTGATTCGTCTTATCAAAGGATGGTATCTTCACGTCAGAGAAGAGACCATGGCTCCTGCCCGCATGATGCAGTTCGTCGACAAACACGTCAAGGAGTGCGACGTCTGTCGATTCGACCCGGACCTGCACCATGAGATCGAGAAAATCCGTGAATTCGTGGTCCCGGAATCAAAGATTCCCAAGGCTATCCGGGTGCAGCAGGAGGCTCCGACCATGGAAATTTCTCCGGAAGAGGACCATGAAGTCACCGACGACACACCTGCTGTGGCCAGCAACCAGACCGATCCGGACAAAGCCGCCTGAACAGACCTGCACCGGTCTGCCTGTTTTTTGTTTTTTGTTTTTTGTTTTTCTGCCAAAGGTTCTCTAATTTGCCTTGTTGCCGCCCTGTTGCCCGCATCCTTTTGTTTCTCCCGTCAGCCTCCGGTTGTGCCGCTCTCCTCTGATGCAGCAAAAAAGCGTCTCCTCCCTGGTTTCCCTGCTGCTGCTTACCGGAATATTTTACCTGAACTTCTGTTCGCGCATCATCCTCGCCCCCCTGCTGCCCCAGCTTGAGCAGGACCTGCATCTTTCCCACGGGGCCGCTGGCGCGTTCTTCCTGATCATGAGCTGCGGCTACTTTCTCTCCCTGCTGGGCTCAGGCTTTGTCTCGTCCAGGCTGAACCACAAGGTCACGATCATCACCAGCATGGTGGCCGTCTCTGTTTCCCTGGCCCTGGTCGGCATGGCCACGGACCTGCTGCTGACCAGGGTCGGTTTTTTTCTCCTGGGCCTGGCGGCTGGACTCTACCTGCCCTCGGCCATCGCCACCATATCGGACCTGTTCCGGGCCGACCGCTGGGGACGGGCCTTTGGCCTGCACGAACTGGCTCCCAACCTGGCCTTTCTCACCGCCCCGCTGATCACCGCCTGGCTCCTGCCGCTGATCACCTGGCACCAGATTCTCTATATCCTGACCACAACCGGCCTGCTGATGGCCCTGATCTACGCAATTCTTGGCCGGGGCAGCCATCTGCACGGGGCACCGCCGGAACTAAACCGCTGCCGCTCCCTTATGGGACAGAGGGATTTCTGGATTCTGGTACTCCTGTTCGCCATGGGAATCACCGGCACCATCGGAGTCTACTCCATCCTGCCCACCTTTCTGGTCAGTGAACACGGCATGACCAAGTACCAGGCCAGCATGCTGGTGGGGCTGTCGCGGATCACCACCCTGGTTACGGCCCTTCTGGGCGGCATCCTGGCGGATCGATTCGGCAACCGGAGAACCATGGCCTCGGTCCTCCTCCTCACCGGGACCACCACGGCCTGTCTCGGGCTTTCGGCCACCGCTCTGGTTTCTCTCTGGGTCTGGCTGCAGCCGGTGCTGGCCGTCTGCTTCTTTCCACCGGCCTTTGCCATGCTCTCCCGGATCGGCTCGGCAGAAACCAGGAACGTGGTCATCTCCCTGGCCATTCCCCTGTCCTTTGTCCTGGGTGGCGGGCTGATTCCGGCGGCCATCGGTCGGCTGGCAGATTATGGTCATTTCCACCTGGCCCTGACCCTGACCGGGGTCTTTATTGCCAGCGGCTCGCTGATTGTCCGGTTCCTTGCCGCTGAAAAAAATCAGCAGGTCCCGGCTCCTGGCTGAGCAGGAGACTGCAGATCCACGTCGTCTACCCGCTGCCAGAGGCAGCAAGAGCTGTAACGTCCAAGAATTCCATGGAAACGAAAAACGAATCCAGGCAATCCGGTTCCGGAAAAAAATGGTGGCTTCCTGTCGGAGCAATGCTGGCCGCCCTCATCGGTGGCCTGATATTCTTCACTCCGCTTATCCTGCGCGTCGGCCTTGAGAAATGGCTGCTGGCCAACGGTGCCGACCAGGTACGAATCAGCGGTGTACGGCTCAATCCTCTGGCCGGCTCACTCTCCATCCGGGGTGTCGAAATTGTCCGGGACTCCAAAAAGGTGGTGCGGGACAGTGAAACCACCCTGGAGATAGAACTCGTTGGCCTGTTCCGGAAAAAGGCTATCCTCCGGAGGGCCACCCTGCGCGGCGTCGCAGTGGACCTGGAACAGCGTGCGGACGGTTCCTGGTGCTATGGTTTCTTCACCCCGCCGTCATCCGCAGAGGAAAAGCCACCGGAACCGGAACAGCAAAGCTTCTCGCCCTGGATCCTGGGTGCTGAAGAAATACTCGTCTCCGACAGCCAGGTCCACCTGAAGATCCCCGATCTTGAGCTGACCCTGAAGGTGGACAGCCTGCGTCTTTCCGAGCTGAGCACAGCCACCGGTGCCCAACCGGCAAAGCTTGTCTTTTCCGGCTCGATCAACGGGGCCCCGGTATCCCTGGACTTGGACAGCCTCCACCTCCTGCGCCATCCATCTCTGAGCGGAACTGTGGATATCCGTGGATTTCAGCTGACCTGGCTGGCCGATTTTCTCAAACCTTATCTCGGGCCCTTTACCGGTGCCGCCACGGTCAACGGTGTGGTCCGCCTCTCCCTCGGGCCGGATACGGATCTGGATGTGGCCTACGATGGTCATATCACTCTCGAGCAGGGGGACCTGGGCGGAGATTCCTGGGGAGTCCGGGGGAAGAAGGTCAGCTATTCCGGCAAAGCCCGGTTTCAGATGCCCCCCCGCGGAGCCATGGTGGTCGACGTGAATGGCCGTCTTGAAGGAAACGAGGTGGCGGTGACCGTACCGAAGGCCGACCTGCAAATCAAACAGCAACACCTCGTGGTCAACGGACCGGTCCAGGTCCATATCGGCGACGAGGTCCGGGTGGACTCCGGTGCTACCGTATCTGCCGGCAAAACCGACCTGACCCTGTCCATCCTCGCCATCGGCGATACGGCTCTCTCCTGGGAGGGCAAGGCATCCTACAACTCGGGCACCGCCACCCGCAACCAGCAGGTCAGCTTCAACGGTGCCCTCCTGGTCAACGATCCCGCCTTTGCCCTCGACACCCGGACCGTGGCCCTGCATACCGAAGGAAAAAAAATCTCCTGGCAGGGGAAAGGAAGGTACACCTCGCCTCTGGCCGGCAAGGCCGAACATACCGTTGCCCTGGACGGGACGCTTGGAGGCGCTGGCTTGCGGTTCGCCATGCCCGGACAGCTCGATCTCTCCCAGGAAGAGCTGCAACTGGCCGGCAAAACCTCGGTACGCTTCGGTGACCAGGCCACGGTCCAGGTCGATGGCGAACTTGCCTTGAGGGGGGGCAGACAACGCATCCTCTCCCTGGTCAACGGCTCCCAGAACGATCTCAGCTGGAACGGTACGGCCTGCTGGGAGCAAAACGATCAGCAGCAGGCCGTACTCCTCGACGGCACCCTGCAGGGTGCCGGTCTCCAGGCACTGCTCGTGCCCCAAAAACGGCAACTCTTAATCGATGACCTGAAGCTCTCAACCAGGGCCTTTGATCTACGGCTTGCCGAAGGTGTCGAACTGCATGGCAATGGAGACCTGGAAGCGCAGCAACTGGTCTTCGGGGACTCGGAAACCGGACATTACCTGCTCAAAAGCCGAGAGCTGACAATCAGCGGACTGGAGGCCCCCGGGAAAGGTCCGGTAACGATCACCGGGGCCGGCCTGCTTGGCCTGGAAATCGACGGCGGGCCGGACAGAGGACTGCACCTGAGCCTGCCCTCTCTTCGCCTGAACCGGATGGAGAGCCAGAATCTACATGATTTCACCATCGACTCCCTGATCTCTGACCCGGTGACAATCACCAACACGCGGGATGGCAGCAACCAGGGAGGAATCGGTGGTCTCGAGGCCAGCAACATCCAGGCCGACACCACGGGTGAGGTCCACCTTGATCACCTCCTGGTCCAAAATGTCCATCTCTTTCCCCAGGACGAGGACACCGAGGCCCTGCATCTTGGCTCCATCACGGTCAACAAACCGGCCTGGTCGATGAAAAACGGCCTCTCGGCCGAAGAGATCGTTCTCAACGATCTCTTCATGGACCTGAAGATCGACGAGAAGGGCTCGCTCAACCTGAGCCAGGCCGTGCGGGAACTGACCGGCAGCCAGGTTCCGGTCGCCGTGGAGTGTGTCGAAGACAGACGGAATCCAGGTACAAAGCCTGCCGAGGGAGCTGACAGAGAAAAGGAACCGGCCAGGGGCTACGCCGGGCCGCCCCTGCGCCTGGAACGCATTCATCTGGAAGGGGAAAACCGCATCCTCTTTGTCGATCACCGGGCTGCCACCGACTATACCCGCAACCATCCCTTCACCATGGAGCTGGTTCCGACCAGGGCCCTGGTGGAACATATCGATTCCCTGGATCCCGAGACCCCGGCCAGCTACAGCCTGGAGGCGGTGATCGACAAGTTCTCCTACCTCTCGGTCGAAGGGACCGCCCGGCTATTCGGACCGACCTTGGTCCTGGAACAGGAGGCTCAGATCAAGAACTATCCCCTGGTCAACCTGTCGCCCTATGCAGCCGATGCCATAGGCGTGGAATTCACCCAGGGCCAGCTGGAACTGCAAGCCAAAATTCACATTGCCGACAACACCATCGACGCCGACAACAACTTTTTGTTCAAAAAAGTCGATGTTCAGACAGTGGCCAAGGAAAAGGCCAAGGCCCTGCCCTTTGATCTGGACTACGCCCTGGCCATCCTCAGGGACAGCAATGGCAATATTGAACTCAAGGTGCCCGTCTCCGGACCGCTCGACAAACTGGACGTGGGGCTTTCGGGTCTACTGATCACAGCCATGAACAAGGCGGTGGTCACCGGGGCCTCCTCCTACCTTATCTATGCCCTGGGTCCCTATGCCGCCCTGGCCTATCTGGGCGCCAAGGTGGGTAACGAGATACTCAAGACCCGGCTGGCGCCGGTGGAATTCACGCCGGGCAGTGATGTCTTGAGCGAAAAACAGACCGACTATCTCGACCGGGTGGCCAAAATCCTCCGGGAGCGGCCCAAGCTGGAGCTTCAGCTCTGTCCGAAGCTGGCCCGGGACGACCTCCCCCCGACACCAAGGTCGACGAGCTCAGTTCCGAGGCAAAAGAGCGTCTCCTGGACCTTGGCGAGAGGCGGGCCATCGCGGTCCGGGATTTCCTCACCGGAAACCACGGTATCGATCCCAAACGGCTGCTCATCTGTTCATCGGCCCTTGATACCGGCAACGGGGGCAAGCCGCGGGTCGACCTGCAGCTCTGACCGCCACCGGGTCGACCGCTCAGCCCCAGATGCCCTGGATCGCTTCGCCGCATTCGGGGCAGTGGGCCAGGCGCGGATTATCACCGAGGCGCAACCGGTTCTCCTCGAGGGAAAAACCGAGCCTGGTAATGAGGGCGACGCCGCAGGCAGGGCACCAGGTATTTTCTCCGCCTTCACCCGGCACATTGCCCTCGTAGACAAACCGCAGTCCTTCGGCAAGACCGATGTCCCTGGCCCGCCGCAGGGTGGCCACCGGGGTGGGTGGCCGGTCGGTGAGTTTATAGGTGGGATAAAAGGCGGTCACATGCCAGGGAATGGAGGGATCGATACTGTAGATGAAGCGGGCAATGTCTCGCAGTTCCTCGTCCGAGTCGTTGAGCCCGGGGATCACCAGGGTGGTCACCTCGACCCAGATCCCTGCCTCGTGCATAAGCCGGACCGTATCCAGCACCGGCTGGAGCCGGGCCGAACAGATACGGCGATAGAAGTCCTCGGTAAAGCCCTTGATGTCGATATTGATCCCGTCCAGCAGCGGGGCCATATCCTGGATCACCTCCGGCGTCATGTAGCCGTTTGATACAAAGACATTTCTGATGGAACGGGCATGGGCCAGCTCCATGCAGTCGCGGGCGAATTCATAGAAGATGGTGGGTTCCACATAAGTATAGCTGATGCTGGCACAACCCGTTCGCTCCGCCGCAGCCACTACCTCTTCCGGTGACCGATAGGTACCGGCGATGCCACCGTGATGCAGGTGCGGATACTGGGAGATGTCATAGTTCTGGCAGTGGAGACAGCGGAAGTTGCACCCCACGGTGGAGATGGACCAGGATTTCGAGGCTGGAAGAAAATGAAACAAAGGTTTTTTCTCGATGGGATCGCTGCTTTCCGCCACCAGATGCCCGTAGACCAGGGTATAGAGCGTCCCTTCCCGATTCTCGCGTACTCCGCAGATACCACGGCGTCCCGGTTTGATCAGGCAGCGGTGATTGCAGAGTCTGCACTGGACCTTGCCGTCCTCCTTTCTGGTGTAGAAACGTGCCTCGTGCATGGTATCCCTCCCTTGTTGCAGATCAACTGTCAGCAAACCCCTGAAAAAAACTATAATACCTATTTCCGGTATGGGAAACCGGCACCCTTGATTTTCCGGCCAGATCGCATAACGTATCTTGATCTGGCGGCGATCCCGGGCTATCTTTTCAGCTGGTGCCACCCGTCCAGGTGCCGGCAAAAAGACCATTTCTCAATGGCCGCCTAGCCCGCATATTTCACAATGATCGTGGCGAAAGGCCTGAAAACGGTGTGGATGAAAGGAACAGCTTCAAAAAGAGCCGCAGACATATTGAAATATTTCGAGGACTCTTTTTGAAGCTGTGACGCAGCAGGCGAGGTGTTTTCAGGCCTTGCAGTAGATCGCTTGTGAAATATGCGGGCTAACACCGATCCCGGCTGTCTGATGGTGCTAACCAGCATGGTTGGACCACATTTCAGTACTGTCCAGCCACAACAACTCATGAAAATCACTATGGAATTATCCAAACCTGTGGTGTTTTTCGGACAAACCTGTTTCGGAAGGATCCCATGCACTGGAAAAAAACTTCTCTTTTTCTCCTCTTTCTGACGCTGTCCACCTCGCTGCCCGCCGTGGCCTTGGCCAGAATCACGGTTTTTGTCTCTATCCTGCCCCAGGAATATTTTGTCGAACGGGTGGGTGGCGAACGGGTCCAGGTTCAGGCCCTGGTCCAGCCAGGCCAGAGTCCGGTCACCTACGCCCCGACACCACGGCAGATGGCGGCCCTGTCCCGGGCCGATGTCTATTTTCGCATCGGTGTGCCGTTTGAAAACAGCCTGATACCCAAGCTGCAGCGCTCCATACCCCATCTCTCCATCATCGACCTGCGTCAGGGACTGGATCTGCTACCCGGCGACCACGACCACGAAGGCCACGGGGCGGGTGATGAGCATGTCGAAGACAGGCGACACGACGAAGAAATGGACCCGCACACCTGGCTCGATCCCCGGCTTGTCAAAAAACAGGCGGCTCTCATCCGCGATACCCTGATCCGTCTCGATCCCGAAGGAAAAGAGCTCTACCAGCTGAACTATGAAACCTTTGCCGCGGATCTCGAGGCTCTGGACCGCAGACTCAGGGAGGTGCTCGCACCCCTGTCCGGCCAGACCATCTATGTTTTTCATCCAGCTTACGGCTATTTCTGCCGGGCCTACGGCCTGCGACAGAAAGCAGTGGCCCCCGGGGGCAAGGGGCCGGGCCCCCGCCATCTGGCACGCCTTATCGCCTCGGCCAGGAAGGACAATGTCCATGTCATCTTTGTTCAGCCCCAGTTTTCCAGCTCCAGCGCCCGGGTCATCGCCCGGGCCATCGACGGAGTGGTGATTCCGCTCGATCCGCTGGCGCGGGACTACCTGGCCAACATGGAGCGTATTGCCGGCCGGATCGCCGCCGCGTTCTCGCCAACGGTCGGGTCGTCTCCCAGACGGCCCTGAATACAACCTGAAAAAGAACATGAAGATCATCTCCGGAGGACAGACCGGGGCCGACCGGGCGGCCCTTGACGCGGCCATCAGGCTGAACATTCCCCATGGCGGCTGGCTGCCCAGGGGACGCCGGACTGAAGAGGGATCGCTGCCGTCCCGCTACCGGCTCCAGGAACTGCCGTCGGCCAACTACCGGGACCGGACCCGGCAAAACATCCTGGACAGTGACGGCACCCTTATTGTCTCCTTTGGCCCCCTCACCGGTGGTTCGGCCCTGACCGAGGCCCTGGCCATCCGGCACCGGCGGCCCTGTCTCCATATCGACCTGGAACTGTGGCAGCCGGAGCGAGCTAAAAAAGCCATAGAGCAATGGCTGAGAGACCATAACATCGAAACCCTGAACGTGGCCGGCCCCAGAGCGAGCGGCGAGCCGCGTATCTACCGGGCTGTCTTCGATCTCCTGCTGCAGATCAGCTGGCCTGAAACGGACGAAACACCATGAGCAGATCAAACAACACATCTCGGTTTTCGCGTCGGTCAATCCTGCGTTTTTTCCTTCTCTGTGGCGGAAGCGCTATGGGAGCGCCTCTTCTTACCGCCTGCAGTACTGACCCGGTAACAGGAGAAAAATCCCTTGTCATGATGTCCAGGAGTCAGGAGATAGCCCTGGACCGACAGCAGGCTCCGTTCCAGTTCTCGGCCGATTACGGGGTTATTCAGGATCAGCGACTCAACGGCTACCTGAACCGGGTGGGACTGGAACTGGCCCGCCGTTCGCATCGGCCCGACATGCCCTTTTCGTTCCGCGGCGTCAATGCGGCCCATATCAACGCCTACGCCTTTCCCGGCGGTTCCATCGCCGCCACCCGCGGAATCCTGGTGGAACTGCAGAGCGAAGCCGAGCTGGCGGCCCTGCTGGGACACGAAATCGGCCATGTCTGCGCCCGGCACGCAGCCGAACAGATGGGCAAGGGATTGCTCGTCAACCTCCTGGTGGCCGGGGCCTCGGCGGCTACCTCCAGCGCCGGTCACGAGAGTACGGCCGAACTGATCTCCAGGCTTGGCGGCATCGGGGCCGGAGCCCTGCTGGCCAGATACAGCCGCAACGACGAACGGGAGGCCGATGCCCTGGGCATGGAGTACATGACCAGGGCCGGATACACGCCGCTCGGCATGGTGGGCCTCATGGAGATCCTGCTGCGGAGCGGAGAGCACAATCCCACCGCCATCGAGCTCATGTTCGCCACCCATCCCATGAGCCGGGAACGGCTGGAAACGGCCCGCCAAAATGCTCGTGGCCGCTACCGGGCCATGATCGACAACCCCGATCACCGGCAAAGGTACCTGGATCACACCGCCAGCCTCCGTCGTCTCAAACCGGTGATCAAGGCCATCCAGAAGGCGGAAACCGCCATGGCCGGTAAACAGCTCGATCGGGCCGAAGAGCTGCTGCGCACCGCTCTTGACCAGGCTCCGGAGGATTACGGAGCCCTGGTGGTCATGGCCAAGTGTCAGTTCCTCCGCCGGCAGCCAAATGAGGCTGCAAGCTATGCCCGCCAGGCCACCCGGGTCTACCCGGACGAAGCCCAGAGCCACTGGCTGCTGGCCATGGCCAGCCTGGCGGAACAGAAATATGGCCAGGCTCTGCGGGAATTCGACGAGGTGGACCGGCTACTGCCAGGCAATCCGGACATCCTCTTCTACCGGGGCCGGGCCCTGGAAGGCATGCAGCGCCGGGAAGAGGCCGCCCGGGCCTACGCCGCCTTTCTTGGCCAAGTGCGCCAGGGTGACAAGGCAAAATATGCCTACGCCCGCCTCCGGGAATGGGGCTATATTCGCTGAAGGGTGCTCACGATACATTCCCGGGACCGATAACCGCTCGGCGGGCACGGATCACCTCTTCCCGGCAGGAGCAGGTTGACGGAGCGCATTTTTTCAGGTAACGTTGGTGTCATATTTTCAGATGCTCTTAACCGAGCTTAATAGGGAACCCGGTGTGAATCCGGGACGGGCCCGCCGCTGTGACCGGGGACGAATTTTGCAACATGCCACTGACCTCCTCCGGGGTTGGGAAGGCGCAAAAGGAGGATGATCCGGGAGTCAGAAGACCTGTCTGAAATACATAGAGAGCCTGCCCTCGCGGACAAGGGGCAGATGTATGCTCACAGGGTTGTTCGAGGAAAAATCAGGGATCCTCGGATCAATAACTTTTTGTTTATTGGTCCGGGGATTTTTTTTTGCCTTTACCCGGCATCTCCGGACCGGCACAACGTCATTACGAGGAGATGTGTGATGAAAAAGGAGATTCGAGCGGCCCTGGCCCTGTGTCTCGTGGCCACACCTGGACTGGCCCTGGCAGGAGCGGACGAAGACAGTCCTGCAAACGAAGTTACCCTGGACGAGGTGGTGGTGACCGCCACCCGCAGTGAAGAATCAGTGCGGGAGATTCCGGCCAAGGTCGAGGTGATCGATGGCGAGACCATCGAGCTGACCACCGGCGACACCCTCACCGAGCAGCTCAAGAAAAACAGTTCCATCGGAGTAATAGAGTATCCCGGCGCCCTTGCCGGCATCGGAATCCGCGGTTTCCGGCCGGAATTCTCCGGTATCACCAAGCACACCCTTGTCCTCGTCAACGGCCGGCCGGCAGGGGCCACCAACCTGGCGACCCTGCTCACTGACAACGTGGAGCGGATCGAGGTCCTGAAGGGGCCCGCCTCCTCTCTCTACGGCGGCGAGGCCATGGGTGGCGTCGTCAATGTCATCACAAAAAAGCATACCGGGCCGCTCACCGGTATGGCGGAGATAGGCTTTGGCTCTTTTGAGACCAATGCGGAAAAGACGGCCGTGGGTGGCAGCATGGGGAGAGGCTTTGACTTTGACATCTTTGCCAACCGTTTCGAACAGGCGGACGACTACAAGATGGGCGACGGTGCAACCAGGCCTAACACCGCCTATAAAATCCAAAACGGTTCCCTGCGCCTGGGCGGTGATCTGGGAGCGTGGCGGATCGATGTCAGGGGTGACATCTACCAGGGCCGCGATATAGAAACGCCGGGTGACATAGCCTATGGCAACGATATGTCAGGCCACAAGGATATCGACCGCTTCGGGATGGACGTTACTCTCGGCGGGCCACTGGGCGACAGTACCAGAATAAGCTTCACGGGATACCGCAGCAACGAGACTGCCGAGAACTACAACCACTACTCGGGCTGGTACCCGTCCGTGGTTCAGGTAACCCCCTACCGGAGCTACGACTCGGAGACCGACTGGCTCGGATTCCAGCTCAAGGACGAGTACACCTGGGGCAGCCACAGGTTCGTCGCCGGAATCGATTACCAGGATATCGACAGGGAAAGCCGGAGCTACAACCAGGACGGTACCCGCAGGGCGCCCTGGTCCCCGGATGAAGGCCGGGAAAACTGGGCAGGCTACCTGGAAACCATCTGGCGCTTTATGGATGACCGGCTCACCGCCACCATAGGCGGCCGCTACGACACCTTTGAGGTGGAGACCAAACCAACGCCCTACAAAACCGATTTTACGCCCAACTCTGAAGATTTTTCAACCTTCAGCCCCCGGGCCGGCCTGAACTACAACCTTGACCTGGGACTCCGGTTGCACACCACCATCGGCAAGGCCTTTGTTCCGCCGACCGCGGCCCAGCTTGCCGGCTATGCGGAAACGGACGTTGGCGGGGTCACCATGGTCACCCGGGGCAATCCGGACCTGAACCCCGAGTCCTCGATCACCTGGGATATCGGTATCGGCTATGCTCAGCCCAGGCTGGGATTGTCCATGGACGTCACTTATTTCCACACCGACGTGGACGACAAGATCACCACGATCACTGTCGGCAACACCACCACCTACGAAAACAGCCTCAGCGCCGAAATGGAAGGGCTGGAAACAGAATTTTCCTTTGATATCGGAGCGCCCATGAACTGGGACCGTTCGCTGGAACTGTTTGTCAATGCCACCCACATGTTCAAGGCCGAAGAGGAACAGCCCGATGGGACCATGAGCGATATCCACAACGTGGCCGACTACACGATAAACTATGGCCTCCGATACTCGGACGACATGTTCGATGCCAGGCTGCATTTCCGCAGCCAGGGCCGGATGAAGGATACAGACTGGACCGCACCCGGCTATCCGGAAATAGAATACCCCTCCTTCACGGTGGCGGACCTGGTGGTCGGGATGTCGTTTAAGGAGCATCACCGGCTCACCCTCAAGGTGGACAATCTCTTTGATGAATACTACTACGAGAAAACAGGCTATCCCAAGCCCGGAAGAGGCCTCTACCTGAGCTACCGGTATGCGTTCTGAGCCGAAAATATGGATGAGGACCGGCAGCCGGCCCTGACCCGAAGACAATCATGGTCACCGCCATGAACGGACCGGCGATCGATCTTTTAAAAGAGGAAAACACACTGTCAGGGCGGCGGGCAGCCTCCTGCAGTTTTTCACCTGCAACGGGATCCTCAGCCGGCCGGGATGACAGCATCCCGGCCGGACCAATCTCTGTACCTATCCGGACAGGTTTTTTTCGGGGCACAGCCCCGAAAAAAACCTTCATCTTCTGCCCGCCGCCCTGCTGTTTCGCGGAAATCTGTTGCAAACCATTGGCCTGTTGCCGGAATAATCCCTTGCCCGGGAACATATTGAAGGACAAGCAGCAGCCCTGAAAAAAATCAGACACCCAAGGAGATCCCATGGAAATCATCGGCGAAAGCATGCACATCATGAACCCGCAGTTTCTCAAGGCCCTGGAAGAGCTGGACGATGAGAGCCTGGTCCAGCTTGCCCGGAGTCAGGTGGAGGCCGGAGCCACCGCTCTGGACATCAACCTTGGCCAAAGCAGAAAACTCGGCCGGCTCACACCCTGGCTGGTGGAAACCATCCAGGACCGGCTGGAGGTGCCCCTTTTTCTCTCCAGCCACGTGCTGAGCCAGCAGCGGGCCCTGGAGATCCACCGGGGCCGGGCCACCATCAACGCAGTGACCGCCAGCCGGACCGAACTGAACCGGGCCATGAAAATTGCGAAGTTTTTCCAGGCCAACCTGGTGGTCCTGCTGGTCAGCTCCGAACTGACGCCCACGGATGTCAACGGTCGTCTCCAGCTGGCCATGCAGGTCCTGGAAACCGCCGAGACGACCGGTCTTTCCCCGGACCAGCTCTATCTCGATCCGGTGATCGGTTGCCGGCCGGATCCTGCCAGCTGGAACCTGAGCGCCGGACTGCCGGACATCGATGTGGTCCTGGAGTCCATCCAGCTTGTCAAAGAACTGAGCAGCAGGCCGCCGAAAACCATTGTCGCCATCTCCAATTCCTCGGTCTGCCTGTCCCGGAGCGAGCGTTCCTCCTTCCACTGCCGACTGCTGCCGCTGCTGGCCGAGGCCGGCCTGGACACGGTGATCATGAACTGCCTGGATACAAACCTCATGGCCGTGGCTCGGGAGTCCCGCGTCCCACTGGCCAGCGCAGCCTGAAATGCGAAGATATTTCCTGAAAAAGCGGTCCGGGGGCCGACCCTCTGGAAACAAAAAACCGACCGGAACCGCTTTTCCAAGCCGCACCTGTATTCTCTGCCTTGCCGGCCTGATCCTGTTGCTGGGCACCTATCCTCCTGCCCGGGGCAGGACCACGGCGCAGCGGATCATCTCGCTTGGGCCCATCAACACGGAAAACATCTACCTGTTGGGCGCTGAAGAACTCCTGGTGGCCAATACCCGCTACTGTGTACGGCCTGAAGCTGCCAGGACCAAGGAAAAAATCGGTTCGGTCATGCAGATCAATATCGAGAAGATCGTCAGCCTGTATCCGGACCTGATCCTGGCCACCGGCTTGACCCAGCCCGCTCAGATCAGAAAACTGCGTGAGCTGGGATTGCGGGTGGTGCAGTTCACCCAGCCGAAATCCTTTGCCGATATCTGCGCCCAACTCCTCAGGCTTGGCCGGCTGCTCGGCCGGGAACAGCGGGCCGGAGAGCTTGTTGCCAGGGCGGAAAAGGAGGTGGCCGCCATCCGGCAAAGAGTTGATGGCCGGGAGCGGCCCAGGGTCTTTCTCCAGGTCGGGGCCGAGCCGCTCTTCGGATCGGTTCCAGGTTCCTTTACCCATGATTTCATAGAGTTTGGCGGCGGGACGAATATCCTGTCCGATCAGTCCTCCGGAGCTGTCAGCCGGGAAAAGGTCCTGGCCCGAAACCCCGATGTCATCCTGATCGCGATCATGGGTTCCGAGACCGGGGTGGCAGGCCGGGAAAAGGCCAGGTGGGAACGGTTTGGTGTGATCAGGGCCGTCCGCGACCACCGGGTCCATATTGTCAACCCGAACCTGGTCTGTTCGCCTTCCCCGGCCACCTTTGTCCAGGCTCTGCGTCTCATTGCCGGGCTGATCCATCCGGAGATCTTCCAGGAGAAAGATCATGCGAATTTATGAACTCATGCATCAGGGCGGGCCGGTGATGTGGCCGCTCTTGGCCTGCTCCATCATTGTGCTCACGGTGATTCTTGAAAGGCTTTTGTTCTGGATCGGAATTGAGCGCAGACGGAACCGGACCCTGATGGACGAGATCCTGCGCCTGGCGGAAAAGAGGGACTGGGAGCGGATCGGAAAAAAGATCAGCGGCAGCGAGGATTATGTGATCCGGGTGCTTACGGTGGGTATCCTCCATCGGGAGTATGACATGGCCAAGGCCATGGAGGCCGAGGCCCGACACATGGTGAAAAAAATGTCACGCTTTATGACCGTACTCGACACCATGATCACCGTGGCCCCGCTTCTCGGCATCTTCGGCACCGTGCTCGGCATTATCTCCTCGTTCAAGATGCTTGGCACTGGCGGGATGGCCGATCCGAAACTGGTCACAGGAGGCATTGCCCAGGCACTCATCACCACCGCTGCAGGGCTTGCAATTTCCATCATCACCGTGTTCCCCTACAATTATTTCAAAAGCCGTATCGAACACGCCATCCACATTATGGAAAAATATGCCACCAATCTGGTGGTGGTGTATGAAAAATCCCGGTAAGGATACTCCTCAATTACTTCCTGCTCTTGCTCCACGCAAACGCCTCATGAAACCCTGATGGATTATTAACCTTTTCAAAACACAGGCCAGATACACTCTCCTGCCAGGTAAAGAGCGCCTGCTCGCACGTACAGTACAGGTTAGCAGGCCGTTGAAAAACGTAGCGAGCGAAGACGGGATCGTCTAGCCACCACAACCCATGAAAATCACGCTGAACCCCCAACAAATTCAGATGATTTTCGAGTCAGTTATATCAAGGGAGAGATGTATCATGAAGAAACTGTTTGGCCGTTCACTGCTGGTATTATTCACTGCCGGAGTTCTCACGGGTCAGGCCGGCCATGTTGATGCCGGGCAGAAAAAAAGCTCGAAAATTCCGGAGTTCAAAGAGGTTCCCTTTCCGGTAACCGATGCAGACAAACGAAAGATCATGGCCAGTGAAGAGGTCACGGTAGACGGAAAAACATACAGGATCGGTTACAATACCATTCTGCGCAGCGGCGACCAGGCCGGCGAAGGCACCTTTGGCCTCCTGATGGACCAGAGCGGCAACCCTGTTCTCAACAAGGATGGCTCCAGACATATTTCCGTGGACAATGACTTCAGCTCCCTGCTTCCGGTGGGCAACAAGCTTTTCATGGTGTCCCATTTTGAAAGCCGTCCCGGCGCCATGTACCTGACCGAACTTGGCCAGGACCAAAAAACCGGCAAGCTGAAAGCGATCAAGACCGAAAACATCGATTTTTCAGCCGTTGGCGGGTTGTGGGTTCCCTGCGCCGGCAGCGTCACCCCCTGGGGAACGCATCTTGGCAGCGAAGAGTATCCCAACAATGCCCGGGCCACGGAAGCGGCAAAATCCATGGACGACATAGAGGATTATGACAAGCCCATGGCCCGCTACTTCGGCCTGGATCCGTATGCAACTTCGACCACTGTGGTTGATTTCCGCAGGGTGTTCAAGCCGTATCGATACGGGTATCCGGTTGAGGTGGCTGTGTCCGAGGATGGCAAACCAACTGTCTACAAACACTATGCCATGGGTCGTGTCGCCGTGGAGCTTGCCTATGTCATGCCGGATAAACGCACTGTCTATATTTCCGATGACGGAACCAATGTCGGTTTTTTCATGTTTGTTGCCGACCGGCCAGAAGATCTTTCCAGCGGTACCCTGTATGCTGCCAAATGGAACCAGAAGCATTCAGCCAACGGTGGATATGCTGACCTGAGCTGGATTAATCTTGGTCATGCCGATGAGGATACCATCCACAAGGCCGTAGAAAGCGGCATTTCCTTTTCCGACATCTTTGCTGTCAGCGAGCCAAAGGGGAATGGAACCTGCGAACAGGGGTTCACCTCCGTACATACCACCACCGGCCTGGAGTGCCTGCAGATCAGGCCGGGCATGGAAACCATTGCCTCCCGGCTCGAGACCCGGCGCTATGCAGCCATGAAAGGGGCAACAACCGAATTCCGGAAAGAAGAAGGCATCACTTTTGATCCTGACCATAAAAGGCTGTACGTCGCCATGAGCCAGGTGGCCAAGGGCATGGAAGACGGGAAAAAATATGACAAGGGCGGACCAAACCATGTCCGGCTGCCCAAAAACAAGTGCGGGGTGGTCTATGGCCTGGATATCAGGCCTGATGCCACAATCGGCAGTGAGTATGTGGCTGTTAACATGTACGGGGTGGTTGCAGGCACCATGCATAAATATCCGCAGGACAGCGAATTTGCAAACAACACCTGCGATATCAACTCCATAGCCAATCCGGACAACATCACCTACATGGCTGGCCGTGACACCCTGATCATTGGCGAGGACACCGGCTCCGGACATCAGAACGACGCCATCTGGGCCTACAATGTCAAAACCGGCAAGTTGACCCGGATTCAGACCACGCCCTATGGTTCGGAAACAACTTCCCCATACTTTTACCCCAACATCAACGGTCACGCGTACCTGATGAGCGTTATCCAGCACCCGTATGGGGAATCGGATGAAGACAAGCTCCGGGATTCCGCCGAGGCAAAGGCCTACACCGGCTACATCGGACCTCTGCCGGCCATGGATTAAGAAGCAGGCAGTCCTCCATACATACTACCCGTGGCGCCGCCGTTCTGCGGCGCCACGCCATGTTCTACCCATTGCCCCTCAAACTATTCCAGGTACAAAGCCATGAACACGCGGGCTCATCTGCAGGCCATTTTCACCTGCATCCTGTTTGCCCAGCAAAGCCAGGGAGCGGAAAGCCGCCATACCATGCCGGTTGACCTGAAAACCAGAGTCGTGGTCAACGAGACAGCCTATATCCCCTCCCAGTGTTATACTAAAACAAAAGCAACCGGGAGACAGAAACAGGATTATAACCCCTGTTACGTCTGCCATACCCGGTCGCCTGAACCAAACTATATCAATGATCAAGATCTGCAGCTTGCATACTCTTTTCCCGAACCCGCACTCGTAAACCCGTGGAGCAACCTGTTCGAGGACCGCACCGAACGTATCCAGCTCATAGCTGACCAGGAAATTGAACATTATATACGACAAAGCAACTATCTGGACAGCGACGGCAACATCATTTTAAACAGACGGCTCCGTAACCTTCCTCCGGCCTGGGATTATAACAACAATGGCAGGTGGGACGGGTACACGCCGGACTGCTGGTTCCAGTTTGACGATCTCGGTTTTGACCGCACCCCGGAGGGCGGCTATTCCGGCTGGCGCGCCTTTGCCTACTACCCATTCCCGGGAACTTTCTGGCCGACCAACGGTTCCACCGACGATGTACTTATCCGGCTGCCCGAAAGTTTCCGCAACAATGAACAGGGCATATTCGACCTGACCGTGTACCGAATCAATCTGGCCATTGTTGAAGCATTGATTACAAAACGCGACGTTGCCACCCTACCGGTTGATGAACATCAATTCGGGGTGGATCTGGACAAGGACGGAAGACTGGGCATGGCAGAGCGGATAGTCTTTGACTGGGAGCCCAGGGAGAACAGAACCATGTCGTATGTGGGCCAGGCAAAAATCGACCAGGAGCAGGGACGGGTTCACCTGGCTGCCGGTCTTTTTCCTGAAGGCACGGAGTTTCTCCACAGTGTCCGGTATATCGACAGCACACCGGAAGGTGCGATTGTCCTGGCAGCACGCATGAAAGAGCTGCGCTACATGAAAAAGCGCACATGGAAGACCTATGCCGCCCTGGAAGAATCAGCGATCAATGAAATCAAGGAAAAGGATGATTTTCCCGACCGTACCCGCCAGTTTATCGGTAACCCGGAACAGGGGATAAACAATGATGATGGCTGGCTGTTACAGGGATTTATCGAGGACGACTCCGGCAATCTGCGTCCGCAGAGCTTTGAAGAGACTGCATACTGCATCGGCTGTCACGGCGGCACCGGTGCGACCACCGATTCCGTGTACGGTTTTCCGCGCAAACTCGACAGCAGCCAGTACCAGGAAGGATGGTATCACTGGAGCCGGAAAGGGCTGGCAGGATTGAACGAGCCCAAAGTCGAGCTCCGCGGCGCCGGAGTATACTACGAGTACTCCTATTATCTGATGTACAACAGATCGGGCAGCGAGTTTCGTGAGAATCCGGAGCTGGAGAAAAAATTTTTCACCCCGAACAGTACTGTCAGGCCGGATATGCTCAACCGGCTGCATGACGATATTTCCATACTGCTCAACCCGTCAAAAGAGCGTGCCCTGCTGCTCAACAAGGCCTATCGCACCATTGTTGCTGATCAGGATTTCATTTATGGCCGGGAGCCGAATGTGGCGCCTGTGGCCAATGTCCACAGAGAAGTGGAACAGGACCAGCCAACAGGTGTCAAACAGCCCACCTCCATGAACCGTTTTGGCGGCAGATTCGGTGAGCATGGCCCCGGCCCTGTTCAGACGCCTTTGTCCGTAATGGAAAAGAAAAGGGGAAAAGAACAAAAAATATTCGGAAAGGGGATGAATGGTCCCAACGGCAGGAAATATGAGGTGGACTGGCAGGGGATTATCCACAAGAGCCGCTACAGCCTTGACATACCAGGGGTCCACTTTACCTTTCCGCCCCGTATTACCCTGCCAACCAGGTTTATCGTGCCTCTCGGGAAAAACCGTGTCTGTTATACCTGCCACCGGCTGGAATATCCTTCCATACCAGAGGCTGCACTTCTGGTAGAGGCTTTCAAACCCGCTGCCGGCAAAGGGAAGATGCCTCCGGAGATGACACGGTTGACCAAGGATCCGGGACAGGATCTGCATGGAAAATGGAGCCCGGATAACAGCAGGATTGTTTTTGTTTCCAACCGCAGCGGCAGTGATCAGCTCTGGCTGATGGACGCAGACGGAAAAAACCAGCGCCAGCTCACCAGTGGGCCGACCATGGCAGCATGGCCTGAATGGAGTCCGGATGGCAGCCGGTTGGTTTTCTGGTCATATAATCCAGCTGCAAAGATCTACGGTATCGAGATGGTGTCTGCAGAAGGCAGAGAAGAAAACAGAAACAGAAAAATCCTGGTTCAGAGCCACAGCATGCTTGACCGGCCGACCTTCCATCCGGACGGAGAATACATTGCCTATGGTGCAGTCACTGAAGGAAACTGGGATATATGGCTGATCAATCCGGACACCGGCAAGAAATGGCGACTGACCAGTGACCCGCAGATGGAAACCAATCCCCTGTGGCGGCCGGACGGCAAGGCTCTGGCTTTCAAGGTAGCGCCGGGCGGAGAATATTCTCTGACCGAGGAATATTTCATGACCTTTGAAAAAGGGTATCAAAATCCGACAATCTACCGCTGGAAGGGCCCGGAGTCGTTGCAGATGAGCGGCTGGAGTCCGGATGGCAGAAAGATAACCTATACCGCAGAGATCATCAGCGACAGCTCCGGTGAGGACCGGGTAACGTACGCGGCCATGGTTTCCGATATCTGCCTGAAAGACGGACAGGCCATTGCACAAAACTCAAAAATACTTTCAAAAAACAAAACCCTTGGCGATCGGGGACCTGTGTTCTCTCCTGACGGGGAAAAAATTGCGTTCTGGTCCTGGGATACTTCCGGAAACGGTACCCTCTGGCTCCATGACCTGAAAACCAGCGGCCTCACCCGGCTGACAAACGGTGGAGCCGACATGTACCCTCAATGGAGCATGGATGGGAAAAAGCTGCTTTTTACCTCCACCAGGTCCGGCAACCAGGACCTGGTGCTCTTATCTTTACAAAAGACCCTGAGACAACAATTGCGCTCAACTAACCCATAATCCAAAACTCATAACACAATGCAGCAGGAATTTCGCAAGACCAAAATCGTGTGCACCATAGGCCCGGCCACGGCGTCCCTGGAGGCGCTCAAGGAGTTGATCCGGGCGGGGATGAATGTGGCACGCCTCAATTTTTCCCATGGAAACCATAAGGAACACCGTGAAACCATAAGAAAAATTCGACAGGCAGCCAGAGAAGAAGGGCGCCCGGTGGGCATTCTTCAGGATCTGGCAGGTCCAAAAATTCGCCTGGGCCAGGTGGACAAACGGCACCTGACTGCCGGTGAGGAGGTGATACTGACCAGCGGCGAGACAGCGACAGGTGATGCACTGCCGGTGAATTATCCATATCTGTGTGAGGATCTTTCCGAAGGTGAGAGTATTTTGATGGCCGATGGCCGGGTCGAGCTTCTGGTGCTTGAAGTACAGGATGACCATATTCGCGCCAGGGTCGTCAATGGCGGCATGATTGCGGCCAACAAGGGCGTCAATCTGCCTGCCAGTGATCTGAGAATTCCTGCGTTTACCGAAAAGGATCGGGAAGACCTTGAATTCGGACTTGCTGAAGGGGTGGATTTTGTGGCCATGTCTTTTGTCCGGCATGAAAAGGACCTGGAACCATTGCTGCAGAGAACAGCCGGGAACAGTACCCGACCGCTGCTCATTGCCAAGATAGAAAAACCCCAGGCGGTCGACCGGCTGGGACCTATTATCGCTGCAGTGGACGGAGTGATGGTGGCCAGGGGAGATCTGGGCGTGGAAATGCCCCTTGAAGACGTTCCACTGATCCAGAAAAAGATCATTTTTCAGGCCAGAACTGCGGGAAAAGTCGTCATAACAGCCACCCAGATGTTAGGCTCCATGGTGGAAAATCCCAGACCCAGCCGGGCGGAAGTCACCGATGTCGCTAATGCTATTCTGGATGGGACCGACGCGGTCATGCTCAGTGAAGAAACAGCCGTGGGTAATTATCCGGTGCAGGCAGTGACCGTCCTGGACCGCGTTGCGATCAGCACCGAGGCAAGCCTTGATCCCAGGCGATTTCTAAAAGATGATATCACTGAAAACCTGCCATTGTCCATTGCCGCTGTCAGCCGGGCAGCCGCGTGGATGGCCAATGATCTGAAAGCGGATCTTATCGTAGCCGCCACCACAGGTGGCTCCACGGCCCGCGTGATGTCGCGCCTGCGACTGCCAATACCCATTATCGGCCTGACCGCCGACCCGAAAATACTGAGACAGTTCTGTCTTTCCTACGGTGTGATCCCGGCCCTGGTTCCAGCGTATGACGATTTTGACGAAATGCTCTGGCAGGTGAACCGCTACCTGAAAAATGAAGCTCTTGCCCGGAGAGGAAATCGGATAATTCTCACCGCCGGTACGCCTTTGGACGTTCCCGGAACCACCAACCTGATCAAAGTTCTGGAGATTGATTAAACCAGCGATTGCATAAGCCTTCCAGATACCGCGCTCTACCTGCAAGGCCACCGACTCCCCCAAACCTGCGCCACCAGAAAACCTCGCCCCGGCACCCGGAATGCGGATTTGTTGTTGACAGAAAGAAAAAAACCGTCTTTAGTAACACCCAATTTTAAAACGTGTTACCTGACCCGGCGACAAAGAGGCACACCCCAGGAGACTGGCAGCAACCCGCCCGTTGCAATAACTGTCATCAAACATGCTGAGACGATTCTCCATATCCCTTGAAGAAAGTCTGCTGGACAAGTTCGATCGCTATATCCAGGCACGCCAGTATGACAACCGCTCCGAAGCGATTCGGGACCTGATCAGGAAAGCCCTGGTCAAGAAGGAATGGCAGGCGGACAAGCAGGTCATGGGGGTCATAACCCTGGTGTACGATCACCACCAGCCGAAGTTGCAGGAAAAGGTGACCGAAGCCCAGCATGATTTCCATCATCATATCGTTTCATCCACCCATGTTCACATGGACCACAACAACTGCATGGAAGTTATTATTGTCCGTGGCAAGGCAGGAGAGGTGCAGGAACTGGCAGACCGGCTCATCGCCCTGCGCGGGGTGCGGGACGGCAACCTGACCATGAGCAGCACCGGAAAAGCTCTCCGGTAATAAATAATTCCCGGGTAATATTTTTTTGCCCGCCAGTAACACGATTTATCCATCTGTAACACAGGAAACAGGCTATGCATATTTCAGAAGGTGTTTTATCGGCACCGGTGTTGATCGGCGGCGGGGCCCTGACCGCGGTGGGAACGGCCATTGGCCTGAAAAAGATCGATTATGACCGGATTATGTCCGTGGCCATTCTGACCTCGGCCTTTTTCGTCGCCTCGCTGATCCACGTGCCCCTGGGGCCGGGTTCCGTCCACCTGGTGCTCAACGGCCTGCTCGGGGTCATCCTGGGCTGGGCCAGTTTTCCGGCCATCCTGATCGCACTCCTGCTCCAGGCCATCTTTTTCCAGTTCGGCGGCCTGGTGGTACTGGGAGTCAACACATTCAACATGGCCGCCCCGGCCGTGCTCTGCTTTTATCTGCTGCGGCCCTGGCTGGTCCAGCCAAAACTCCGGCCTCTGGCCGGATTTGCCGGAGGTTTTCTCTCCATCCTGCTCTCTTCCCTGCTCATGGCCCTGTCACTCGCCCTGAGCGACACCGGCTTCCTGGGCACGGCCAGAATCGTTGTCGCCGCCCATCTGCCGGTCATGATCATCGAGGGATTCATCACCATGTTCACGGTCTCCTTTCTGGCCAGGGTACAACCCGACATCATGCAACTAAAAATATGAAACAGGAACAAGCCATGTCACGACCCGGAACAACAGCGCTTCTACTCACGGTGCAACTGGTTATTTTCTGCCTTCTGGCCGGTCCGGCCCTGGCCCACAAGGTACGGATATTCGCTTACGCTGAAGGCGACACCATCATCGGCGAGACCGCCTTCAGCGGCGGCCGTGCCCCCAAGGACTCGGAAATCATTGTCAAGGACGCAGCCTCGGGCAAAATCCTGCTCACCACCCGCACCGACGACCATGGCGAGTTCAGCTTCCCCATCCCTACGGAGGCAAGGCAAAAAGGTCTTGACCTGCTCATCGTGGTCAATGTCGGCGAAGGTCACCGTGGTCAGTGGAAACTGACCGCGGACGAGTACCTCGACCAGCCCCCCACCCCATCCCCCTCCCCAGCTACCGGACCGACCCCGGCAACAAGCATCCGGGTCGGTCCGGACCCCGCCGCCGCTTTAACGGCAGGGGAGAGAGACGGGACACCGGCCCGGCCCGAGGTGGTAGCCGTGGATGAAACCATGCTGCGCCGGATGATGGAAGAGACTCTGGACAGAAAACTTGGACCGATCAAGCGGATGCTGGCCGAAAGCCGGGACCAGGGACCCCGGATACAGGATATCCTGGGCGGCATCGGCTACCTCATCGGCCTGGCAGGATTTCTGGCCTACTTCAAAGCAAAAGCCAACAAAGGAGAGAAAAAATGATTCGGAAAATGCTTTTCGCAGGATGCGTGGCCGGGCTGGTGCTCGGTGCGACCGCCCAGGCCATGGCCCATTTCGGCATGGTGATCCCGTCCGGCAACATCGTGACCCAGGAGAAAAAATCAGTCGATCTCACCCTGTCCTTTTCCCATCCCTTTGAGCTCATCGGCATGGATATGGACAAACCGGCGAAATTCTACGTGGTCCGCAACGGCAAAAAGACCGATCTGGTGAACAATCTGCGCCGGACATCGGTCATGGGACATGCGGCCTGGCAGACCACCTACAGGGTGAAACGGCCCGGGGTCTACCAGTTCGCCATGGAACCGAAACCCTACTGGGAGCCGGCCGAGGACCTCTCTATCATCCATTACACCAAGACCATTGTCGCCGCTTACGGTGCCGACGAGGGCTGGGATGAACCCGTGGGCCTGCCGACGGAAATCGTCCCCCTGCTCCGTCCGTTTGGCAACTATGCCGGCAACTCCTTCACCGGCCAGGTCCTGATGAACGGCAAACCGGTTCCCCATGCCGAGGTTGAGGTGGAGCTTTACAACCGGGACGGTTCCCTGCAAGCCCCCAGTGATTACCACGTGACCCAGGTGATCAAGGCCGATAAAAACGGTGTTTTCACCTTCACCTGTCCCCGGGCCGGCTGGTGGGGTTTTGCCGCATTGAGCGAGGCCGACTACACCATCCCCGATCCCGAGGGCAATGCCAAACCGGTGGAGCTGGGAGCGGTTCTGTGGATCTATCTGGACAGGTATCAGGGTAAATGACCTTCGAGGGATTCAGCCAGGGCGACTCGCTGCTGCACCGGACCGATACCAGGGTCAAGCTGGTCTGCGCCCTGGCCCTGACCCTGGTGATCGCTCTTTGCCACAGCTTTGCGACCGCAGCCGGCGGACTGGTCCTCGGCCTGGTGCTGCTGGGCCTGGCCCGGCTGCCTCTTAGACAGGTTCTGTGGCGGCTGCTGGTGGTCAACAGCTTTATCGGCCTGCTCTGGCTGTCCCTGCCTCTGACCTATCCCGGCGATCCTCTGACGCTGGGTCCTCTGCACCTGAGCCGGCAGGGACTCGTGCTGGTGAGCCTTATCACGCTTAAGACCAACGGGATCATCGTACTGTTCATCTCCCTGCTGGCCACCTCCACGGTGGCGGAACTGGGCCATGGACTGGGACAGCTCCGGGTGCCGGGCAAACTTTGCCTGCTGCTGCTCTTTTCCTACCGCTATATCTTCGTGATCAGCCAGGAATACCAGCGGCTGCTGCGGGCGGCCCGACTGCGCTGTTTCGAACCCGGCACCAACCTGCACACCTACCGGACGTACGGCCACCTGTTCGGCATGACCCTGGTCAAAAGCTGGAACCGGGCCCAGAGGGTAACCCAGGCAATGATGCTGCGAGGCTTCCGGGGCAGGTTCTACACCCTGGAAGACCGGATCCTCAACCGGCGCGACCTGATTTTCCTCGCATCCATGACCACCATGGTTATTTGTCTTGGCATTCTCGAGGGGATCCGTTAGGAACGACAGACAGAAAAACAAAAAACAGAAAACAGAAATCTGATTACCATCAATCTCTGGCATTGAAACCGGTGTCGGCCTCACCTGTTGCACAGGACGCCATAAACCCGTCCCTGGGGCTTGACGGTGGCCATCCAGGCCACAGACACCCGTGCAACAGGTGAGGTTGACACCTTCATCCATCGAAGGCTGAATTTCAGTGGTAATCACAAACAGAAAAGCCGAACCATTCCCGGCCAGCCGGCCGTTCCCAGGCTTCATACACCTCGACAAAAAGAACATGATTCCAACCATCCATGGCCCCGCTGCTTGAACTTGTTGACATATCCTTCAGTTATCCTGGGGCGGACCGGCCGGTCCTGGACCGGATCAATCTCACCCTGAGCCAGGGACAGCGCGTGGGCCTCATCGGCCCCAACGGCTGCGGTAAGACCTCGCTTTTCCATGTGATCATGGGCCTGCTGCAACCAACGTCCGGGAAGATACTTTTCAAGGGCAGGCCTGTGACCTCCAGGGAAGATTTCCGCCAGGTCCGGGAAAAGATCGGCCTGCTCTTCCAGGACGCCGACGACCAATTATTCTCGCCCACGGTTATCGAGGACGTGGCCTTTGGCCCCTGAACCTGGGCGCCAGTCCTGACGAGGCCAGGGAGCGGGCCATGCAGACCCTGGCACGACTGGGACTGGCCGGTTTTGAAAAACGGATTACCCACCAGCTGTCCGGTGGAGAAAAAAAACTGGTTTCCCTGGCCACCATCCTGGCCATGGAACCGGAGACCCTGCTCCTCGATGAGCCGACCAATAACCTAGATCCGGAGACCAGGAACCGGCTCATCAAGATCCTCACCGACCTGGAGCCGGGCTATGTGATCATCGCCCATGACTGGGATTTTCTGGCGGAAACCTGCAGGGAAATCTATGTCATGGACCAGGGCCGGGTGACCCGGTGTGATACATCATGCCTTCATGAACACCACCACGCTCACCCCTACGGTGAGCATCCCCACCGGCACGGAGGATGAAAAAACACCCGGACTGACCAGGGATAATCCGGGACACAAGTAACACGATTTTATAATTCGTGCTACAGCACTCCTCTGCCTGCAAAATGGCAGGAGGAGAAAATAAAGGTGCGATTATTTTTTTGTCAATCAGTGTTACGAATTTCAAAAACGTGTGTCGGTTCTGTTACTGCCCATACATAACAACAAATGGAGGTACCAATGCAGATGAAGTCAAACGGCAGACTATCAGGCAGGAGGTACACATCCCTGCTGGCCTCTGTCATTACCCTTCCCCTGAGCACCGTCATGGCCGGAATGAGCACCACGGCCCTGGCTGAACAGGCAGCACCGGAGCCGGCCGCAGTTCTGGAAGAAGTGGTGGTAACCGCCACCAAAACACCTCACACCCTCAAGGATGTACCGGTGGAAACCCTGGTGGTGGACCAGGAAGATATTGAACAGAGCAATGCCCAGAATGTCATGGAACTCCTGAGCACGGTGCCGGGCATTACCACAGCGGTCCATGATGATATCTTCGGCACCTACACCTGGCGGGCCAGCCTGCGGGGACTGAACTTCAACGACGGATATGCCCTGATTCTCATCGACGGCCAGCGGGTGATGGGGTCCGGCCAGAGCGGCGGAATGGGCGAATACGGAATCGGCCTCAACCAGATCCCGGTGGAAATGATCGAACGAATCGAGGTGGTAAAAGGCCCGGGATCCGCTCTGTACGGCAGCGATGCAGTGGCCGGCGTCATCAATATCATCACCAGAAAGACGCCGGACAGGCCAACCGCCCGGGCCGGTGGAGCCTACGGCTGGTACAAGGTCAAGGAAAGAGTACGAAACGGTATTGTCGAGAAACCATCTGATGACGGTGAAAGCAGAAACATTGCCCGGGCCTATGTTTCCTTTGGCGACCATCCCCTGGACAGACTGGGATATCTGATCCATTACGACTACGAAAGCGCGGAAGACATCGGAGCCGACCCGATCAAGTCCGACCGCCACTCGGTCATGGCCAAGGTAGACCTGGCCGCCAGTAACCGCCTTGACCTGTATTTCAAGGGCGAGGCAAGCAAGTATGAAAAAATGGACAACCGGGAAGAAGACAGCTTCCGGTTATCGGCAGGTTTTGAGCACCACCCGGCAGACGACCAGGTCCTGGCCGTCAAGGGGTACACGTACAACTGGGATTTCGTCCACGGGTATCCCGGCTATGCCTATGGCTATAAGCATGGTGCCATCGGCTTTGATCAGATCGAAACGCAGCACACCTGGTACACAAACGAGCGCAACACCCTGGTTACCGGCGTCGAAGCCCAGCAACAGACCATTGATTACACTATCGAAAACAGCGATGGTTCCATAATCACTGTTCAGGAAGATATCACCACCTGCAGCCTGTACGGCCAGGACGAAATCACCCTCCTGGACGATCTGGTCCTGGTGGCCGGCCTGCGTTACGACGACCATTCCACCTTTGGTTCCAGGGTCAATCCCAAGCTGAGCCTGATGTACAGCCTCACCGAAGACACTGTTTTCAGAGCTTCAGCGGGCCAGGCATTCAAGTCGCCCACCATTCGCCAACTCTATTACAGCGCCCCCTATCGCCACGGAAGCTTCTATGCCCAGTCCAATCCGGACCTGAAGCCGGAAACAGCCACCGGCTACTCGGCAAGCCTGGAGCAATGGCTCCTGGGCCGCTCACTCATGCTCAATCTGGGCCTTTTCCGCAACGAGGTGGATGACATGGTGGTCCGTGAAGATACCGGCACCCTGTATGACGGGTTGCCGCTGCTGGTCTACCGCAACGTGGAAGAGGCGGTCACCCAGGGAGTCGAACTGCTGGCCAGGCTTGAACGTCGGGACTTCTCCCTGACAGCGACCTACACCTATACGGATTCGGAAAACAGGGATACCGGAAAGGAATTGACCTATGTTCCACGCCACAGTTTCTCCCTGGTTCCGGCCTATGAATGGAGCCAGTGGAACCTGGGCATAAGCTCCACCCTGACCTGCACGGGCAGACAATACACCGACGCGGACAACACGGAGCAAATCGATGCCCATACGGTGGTGGATGCCAAAATGTACCTGAAACTCAGTGATAAGGCCCGCATCAGCCTGGAACTCGACAACATCTTTGATTCGGACAAAGGTGACGAAGGTAATTTCCGGACCGGCAGAACCATCCTGGTCAAGCTTGATGCCTCATTCTGACCAACGGAACCTGACCATACTTTGACCATATCCAGGGCGGAACCTGAAGATATTGGCCGGGCCGGTGGTCAGACACCGGGATACATTTCCATATCAACGCATTGCAAAAAAAAGGAGCATCTTCATGAAAAAAAATTATTCCTACCAGCACAACTGGACCACATTTCCACAGTATCTGGCAGCACCAAAACCTGGATGCCTGGCCGGACCGGTCAGGCACCGGATAAATTTTCATGGCAACCTGTTCGTTTTTGTGGCCGCCTTTCTCGCCTGTACCGCCTGGTTCACCGGAACGGCTGCAGCCCATGACCTCTGGTTGAATCTTGACAATTATTTACTGAAATCCCCTGGCAAAACCCTGGCAAAAGTCGTTTTCGGGCACAATTATCCCCATTATGGCATCCTTGTCAGCAGGGACCAGCTCAACGAGTTCTTTTATCTGACACCTGACGGGCACAAAAAGGAGATAGACAAGACCTGGGAGGAATTTCACGGGGAGAGCTATGGCCGGCCGGCCGGTGCCCGGGTCGGCGAAGTGAGGTGCGAACAGGAGGGAACCTATATTGTAACGGCAGTCAAAAAGAGAAAAGGGGACCGCCTCCATGTACCATCTGAAAAATACGCTAAATCTGTTATTGTTGTCGGCAAGGGATCAGCCGGAATCAACAGGGTGGTGGGGCACCGCATCGAGATCATACCTCTGAAAAATCCCACCGAGGTGCGGGCCGGACAGGTTTTCCCGGTAAAAGTACTGTTCGAGGGCAAACCGCTGGCAACCTATGTGTACGGCACATATGCCGGCTATGCTTCCGAAGACGAACCGTTTCCCGTACTTGCCAGGAGCGACGAGAACGGCATTGCCCGGATCAGGATTGACAGGCCAGGCACCTGGATGGTGGTCACCAACCACAAAGTGGATTTTTCCGCTTCATTGACATTCCAGATCAAATGAAGCGCTATGGCACCCCTCTTGCGCTGTTGATCCTGGTGTCTCTGGTTGCCACCTCCCCGGTATCCGCCCACACCATCCGCTACACGACCGGTACCGGCGGAATGGTAGTCACTGCCCTTTTTGACGACGGCCGGCCGGCCAGAGACATGTTCGTGTCCGTCTTTGCGCCCGGACTGGAGGAACGTTTCCAGTCCGGAAAGACGGACAGGAATGGACGGTTCACCTTTTTTCCTGACAGATCAGGAACCTGGGAAATCCTTGTGTATGACCGTATGGGGCATCGCCTGGAAGTCAAGATGAAGGTGGACAGCGCACTCTGCCCCGAAGAAGACAAAAAACCAGATCAATCTGATCGCGGTTTGAAGATACTCATGGGGCTGAGTACCATAGCTGTTCTTTTTTCCGGTTTGCGGCTGGTGAAGAAGAAAAACAAGGCGGATTGCTAGACTGGTATATGCACTATTTTCCCATAGACCATGATCATGAACTGACAGAGCACGAGTTTCTCGGCTGTTGCAAAGACTGCGAGCGCAGTCACTGGTTGGTGAAAAAACATCTCTGTGACTTTTATCAGCGGATTAGCAGCTACAGTCCGGAGGAACTGCGTTCCCTGCCTCCGGCCGAACTCTACCAGCTCTATCTGGTCCTGGATGATATCGCCCATCTGGACTGCGGCAACCACCTGGCGGAACTGATCCTGGCCGACCGGGAGATAGAAAAACTGCTCCCGACGATACGGGGTTACTACACCACCTTTTTCGAGCTGCATGAAACCGCCCTGGCCAGGGAAGTGATGACGGCGGCTGATCCCTGGAAGCCCCTGGAGATCTTTGGCCTCTATCCCCGGTATGAGGCCCTGATCAGAACCCAGGTCGAAACCCTGGACCTGCCCCGTCCCAACCGGCTGGCCTTTATCGGTTGCGGACCGGTTCCACTTTCCCTGATCCTCATGCACCGACTTTACGGGATAAGCTCCTTTGGCCTGGAAAGTGACCCGCAGGCTGTCTCCCTGGCCAACCAATGTCTGGACCGACTGGGCCTTGCGGGCGCAATTGAAATTATCCCGGGCAACGAAGAATCACTTGGAGATCTCGACTGGGACCTGGTTCTGGTGGCGGCCCTGGCCGAACCCAAGGCCAGAATCTTTACCCACCTGGCCCGGATCATGGCAGACAGGGGAAAACGACCGGTGATCTGCCGCACCTATTCCGGCCTGCGCGGCCTGCTGCATCCGCCACTGACCGCCAGGGATTACAGTGGATTCCGAGTGCAATATGAGATCCGACCCGGCGGTCGGGTCAACAACACCCTGCTGCTGCTGGAGATGATGTAATGACGGCAGACTTTACCGCAATCCACAGTGAACTCCTGGATATCTACGACGCCATCCGGGACTTGAGCGATAAGGAGATCCTCCGGGCGCATCCCGGGGCCCTGGATCCCCCTTTTCGCCGTCTGGACCAGCTGGCCGCGATGGAGATCGAAGACGGGGTGCTGGCAAAGATTCTTGCTTCTCCCGAACTTGAACAGGTGCTCCTGGCCATCAGCCGGTTGCGCAATACGTATGGCCTGCGCCTGGAGATCGAACAGGCCCATGCCCTGCTCGCTTCATCCGATCCCTGGAAAACACTGCAGGAATTCACCTTCCATGAGAACTACCTGCAGCTGGCAGCCATGGAACAGCAGGGAGCAGGTCTCAAGTCGGGAGACAGGATCATCTTCCTGGGAAGCGGACCTTTGCCGCTGTCCCTCATTTTCCTCTGTTCCCGGTACGATTTACAGGGTATCGGTATTGAACGGGAAAACTTTTTTGCTGATCTCTCCCGACAGGTGGTGGCCCACCTCGGCCTGGAGGATCGAATTACCATCAGGGCTGGCAACCATTTTTCTCTGCCCCTAAAAGAGCAGTTTCAGTTGTTGATGGTGGCCGCCATGGCCCGGCCCAAGGAGGAAATCTTCCGCCACCTGGCCCGCAGCCTGCCGGAAGGAAGCCTGGTTGCCTTTCGCCTTTACGAGAAGGGACTGCGCCGACTCCTGGACCGCAACGGAGATGTCACGTTGCCACCCGAGTTCACTGTCTATCACCGCATCCGACCCCGACCGCCGGTAAACAACACCGTGGTGGTGGTCAGGCGACAATAAAAACTTCGTAATCAAGGACGAACAGCACTCATGACAAAGAAATGAGACCCATAGCCGGCCGGATAGGGATGGTGCGGAAAATGGTGTTCGTGGCGAACAGGCCGGGTAAAGCCGCAGCCGGTCAGCAGATCCTCGGCCTCGGCAGCCCGCACCCCGCAAAAATGCGGGAGGTGACGCCTGATCGGCTGATAGGCCAGCTCAAAACGTACCGGAATGGAATTGCGGCCTTTTCTGAGGGCTGAAACAAGTAACCGGGTGTAATGGGTCACCAGGCCCGAAAAATCCGGACGACGCCATATTCCGTCGGAAACGATGATTCTGCCACCAGGCCTGATGAGCCTGTGCCAGCACCGCAGGGCCCGTGCCGGTTCTGGCAGGGTCCAGAGCAGGTTGCGGCAGACAATGGCGTCGAAGCTGGCAGGCGTGAAGGGTGGGTCAATGGCATCCGCCGCAAGCAAGCTAAGCGTCAGCCCCTGCACGGTGACCTTGGTCCCGGCCTGACGCAGCATGCCCGGCGAGATATCCAGGCCAGTAACCCGGTGACCGCCCCTGGCCAGTCCCAGGGCGATAAAACCGGTGCCGGTACCGACATCTAGAATACGCAGGGGTCCGGTGGCTCCCAGGGCCCGATTATAGACCTGCCACCAGCTTTGCTGCTGGGCCGAGGAGCCATCAAAGGAAAGGGCCCGCCAGTCCCAGTAATTGCGGATATACCGGGCTGCTGTTGTTGCATTATTCATAGGGAGATTCCCGTTACCCAATAACACAAAAAAATAATTTGTGTTAAACCCTACTCTTTTTTGCTGATTTTTCAAGTGCTTTCGACATGGAGGTATAGCCAATGCTCATACCCATGGAATTACACTGTCTGACCCTGCGCAAGGGCTACCTGAGCCCGGAACTCGCCATTGGCTGGCAGATCGGCAAATACGTGGAAGAATTTTTCGATGGGCTGGAGGAGGTGTGGATTGCCGCGGCCCGGGACGATGACGCCGTCCTGGCCCTCTCGTATCTAACGCGGCAGCACGGCCATCCCGGCCAGGTCATTGTGCCGGAGACCGCAAGGCCCTGGGATTTTCTCTTTTATCATCTCACCACCGGCACCCGGCTGGGCTTCACCCTGATCCGGCAGCGCACCCGGTTGCCGCAGAAAATACGCGATCTGGAACCAGACCTCTGTGTGGACAACCCGGCGGTGGTGGAAATCTACCAGGCCAGCCTCAACCTGTTGATCAAGTCGGTCCTCTGCCAGCCGGTGACCAGTTTCTGTCAGGTCCGCCAGGCCCGTTGCCGCCGCCTGCTGTCCAAACACAGCAGTGACCAGCAGACCAGCTGTCACCGTTGCGGCCGCCCGGTTCCCCTCAGCCAGGCGTGGGATATAGAAGGCGACATCTGCTGTCCTGCATGCACCGGGCTGGAGCCGGTCTGGTACACCTTACATTAGCTGAAAAGAATTGCTTTCCAGAACCACGTTTCACCCAAAAAAACAGATGCTTTTAAAAAACATGTGGGAAATAATACATCATGGCGGCCCCGTGATGTGGCCGCTATTGGCCTGCTCCGTCATTGTGCTCACGGTGATTCTTGAACGGATTTTGTTCTGGATCAGAATTGAGCGCAGGCGAAACCGGACCCTGATGGACGAAATCCTGCGCCTGGCGGAAAAGAGGGACTGGGCGCAGATCAGGAAAAAGATCAGGGGCAGCGAGGATTATGTGATCCGGGTGCTTACGGTGGGTATCCTGCATCGGGAATATGACATGGGCAAGGCCATGGAGGCTGAGGCCCGGCACATGGAAAAAAAAATGTCACGCTTTATGACCGTACTCGACACCATGATCACCGCGGCCCCCCTCCTGGGTATCTTCGGCACCGTGCTCGGCATTATCTCCTCTTTCAAGATGCTGGGCACAGGCGGGATTGCCGACCCGAAGCTGGTCACCGGCGGCATTGCCCAGGCACTGATCACCACCGCTGCCGGGCTTGGCATCTCCATTATCACCGTGTTTCCCTACAATTATTTCAAGAGCCGTATTGAAAACGGTATCTACGTTATGGAAAAATATGCCACCAGTCTGGAAGTGGTGTATGAAAAAGTACAAATAGACAAACACAAATGAGGTCCGTCTGCACAGGCGCAGATAACCGAAATTTTAATTGGACAATTCGTCACTTCTCTTTTCAGAATATTACCATGAAGGTTCACAGAAAAAGTATTTCGTCGCCACGCATCGAGATGCTGCCGCTTATCGATATCGTCTTTCTCCTCCTGGTATTTTTCATCTATGCCATGCTCTCCATGGCCGTGCACCATGGCCAGCCAGTGGACCTGCCCGACTCCACGGGTGCGGTCCTGGAGCCCGATGAGGCCATCGGGATCACCATCCAGGACATGGGGGACACCATCCGTCTCCACGTGAATGAACAACCGGTCAGACTGGAGGAACTGTCCGCGGTGCTCCGCGAGCAGGCCGGCGAGGAACGGGAGCAGGAGGTGAAGGTCTTTGCCGACAGGACGGTAGCCTACCAGGAGCTCTTCCGGGTCCTGGACCGGATCCGCCAAGCCGGCCTGAGTCGTATCTCGCTCCAGGCCCGGCCCGAAGAAGTGGCCAGCCCATGAGTGAACCATGGCGACTTGCCCTGGCCGCCGTGCTCGCTCTGGGCCTTCATGGTGCGGTCCTGACCCTGATCCGCATGGACCTCCGACAGACCCTGCCCGCCCCCCTCATGATGGAACGGATCACGGTCTCCCTGGGTGGCACCGGGGCCAGTGTGCCGACAGAGAAGAAAAAAGAAAGAGAGAAAGGAAAAGAAAAAATTCAGCCGGTTACGGAAGACACCCCGGAGAGGCCGGCGGCAGAAGAAGAGGTGGCCAGGGAAACAGAGAAGGTCCAGGTGCCAGAGGCCAGATCCGAACCTGAACCCGGGCCGCAGCCCGGAGAACGGACAGAAAAAAAGGTTGAGCGGCAGAAGACAAAGAGTACCGTAATCACAGAGAGGGAAGAAAAACCGGAATCGCGACAGACAATCCAGCCCCGGCGCACCCGGAAGAGGATGGTTTCTTCGGTCCGGGAAAAGGCGGTCCGGGAGGATCTCGCCGCCGGGGCCGGACCGGTGACATTCCCCCGGCAGAGCACGGCAGAGGATGCGGCGGATGATCAGGCCGCGCCGCAGGCCGCCCTGGTCACGGTCCAGGCGACCCCGCTCTACCGGGTCAATCCACCGCCCAGGTACCCCCGCCTGGCCAGACGCCGGGGCCTGGAGGGCACGGTTCTCCTCGAGGTCCTGGTCGACCGGAACGGCCGGGTCCGCGAAGTGCGTGTCCAGGCCTCCTCGGGTTACCCGATCCTCGACCGGGCGGCGTTCAAGGGAGTGCGTAACTGGCGTTTCAGCCCTGGAACCATCGACGGCCAACCTTCGGACATGTGGATCCGGGTACCGGTTCGCTTTCAGCTCAGGTGATTATGTTGACCAGTCATGAGCGGCGTTCCGCGACATGGACCATCCGGCCCTGGCGCCGCGGCCTTGCCGTCCACCGCAAACTCAGCTATCCGGCCCGCTACGGCTGCTACCATGAGCTCATCACCCCGCAGGCCGTCTACCACATGGGCCTGGACGGGTTTCCCCGTTTCCTCCAGGGCACCGGCCCCGACTGGTCCCATCCCCAGGAATGGCTCAAGCTGACCCGGAACGGTGACTGGGTCTATTACTCCACCCAGGGCTACAGCGATCTCTTCGATCTCACCGGTGAATATTATTATCCCCTGCTGCCCTATCCCTCCAATCCCATATTTCAGGGATCTCCCCACACCGTTCCCGGGGTAGCCGACCTCCTGGCCGCCCATGATCAGCATTGCGCCGAGGCCGCCCGGCTGGCCTCAACCTGTTGCTCCAGGCAGGAGACAGCCGTGCTGCGAAGTTTTTCCCGCTGGACCAGCACGCAAATCCGCCGCCACGCCGGAGCGCTGCACCGGCTCATCCAGGGTCGCATTCCGGTACTGCCACCGGACTGCCGTCATGTGGATTATGACGTTTTGCCGATCCTGCTCACCGAAGGGTGTCTGGCCAACTGCGGATTCTGCCGGATCAAGACCGGCACCGAATTCCGGCTTCGATCACAAAGGGAGGTGCGGGATCAGCTTGAAGGAATGAAAAATCTGCTGGGGGAAGAAATCGGCAACTACCGGGCGGTCTTTCTTGGCCAGCATGACTGCCTGGCCGCCGGCAGCCGTGCCATTGTCCAGGCGCTTGACCAGATCGAGGCCACCCTGGCCCCGGGCACGGTTCATGTCCGGAAACCGGTGGCCTTTCTCTTTGGCTCTACCCGCTCCCTTCTGGCCCTGGACGACGACGATCTCAGGCGACTCGATCGGTCTCCATTCAGGATAGTTGTCAATATCGGCCTGGAATCCTTTGATCAGGAGACCCTGGAGATCCTGAAAAAACCGGTCCGGGCAGAAGAGAACTGGCTGGCTCTGCAAAAAATGGTGACCATCAACCGCCGCTATCCGGGAATCAGCATCAGCGGTAACCTGGTCCTGGGCGACGGGCTCGGCAGCGGTCATATACAGCGAACCCTGGATGTTCTCAGCGAACTGCCCCGGTCCCAGCCCGGCTCCACCCTTTATCTCTCCCCCCTCGCCGGAGCCTGCCGAACAAGGGATATCCTTGCAATCCTCCGCCGACTTAAAGACCTCATGCGCCTGGAGATCTATCCCTATCTTATCCAGCAACTCTAACAGGCTGTTGAAAAACGTAGCGAGCGAAGTAGGTTCTCAACGGCCTGCCAAGGGTTGAGCCCTCAACAAAAAAATTCAGCGCGGACCGGAGACCCGCGCCGGTAGGAGTTCCGGGCCTTACAGCTTCTTCAGGAACTCCTGCTGGGCGCTGGTCAGGACATTTCTGGTATCATGGATACACTGGAGATGAACCATGGTTGTCCTGGTCTTCAGCCGGGCAATGGTCTTGACCAGCGGCCGGAGCTCCTCCAGGCTCTTTCCGGCAAAGATCCCCTCGACTACCTGCTTTTCAAGGGCCGCCATTTTTCGGTCCGAGCCGGCGGACAGTGCTAATGCTCTCCTTGCGCACCACCATTAGTCTGCTCTTCTGTTCATCGCTCAGATTCAGTTCCGGGTTATCCCACTGCTGCATCAGCAGCTTGGTCAGATGGGGCAGTTTGCCGGTGATCAGAAAAGGGGGCGTTTTTTTCTGCTGCCCAGGTCCTACGGAGCCACCGTGGCCCTGGGCAAACAGCCCGGCAGCCGAGAAGGTGACGGTCATCAGAACAGCGACGGCAACGAGCAGGACCTTTCTTTGCAACATTCTTGAACTCCTGATTTTTTTTGTTGAATACGACGTTATTGGAGCTGACCTGAAGGAACAACTCGCGAGAATAACAATCAATCACAGATCCTGTGGTGCAAAGATTCTCCCGGGCTGTCCAGATAAACCAGCATAACTGGACCATATTTCAGAACTGTCCAGCCACAACAAACCATGAAAATCATCCTGCAATCACTTAAGGTTGTGGTGATTTTCGGATAAAAGACACGGTCTTAAGCGGCAGGAATGTCCGGGGGTATCCGGGGTGCGATGGTCACTGGCTGCCAGAGGAAAGAAAAGACCTGTCTGGCTCAGGTGATGACAAAACGTGGAGAGCAACAGGGAATAGGGAGTAGAACACCGCCGGAACCGGTCATGCCGCGGCGGACAAAGAAGGAAAACCAGGCCGGTCAGGCTCCATGCAGGGCCTGGTTGACCACCAGACCGAGCTCGAGCAGGGTATAGGGCTTGCACAGAAGCTGGCCGGCCCCCATGGCCTGGGCCTTTTTCACCTCCTCGCTCCGGGAAAAACCACTGGCGATGATGGCTTTCTGATCCGGATGGATCTTGATGATCTCTGCATAGGTCTCGCAGCCGTTTATCCCCGGATCCATGATCATGTCAAGAAGGATCAGATCCACGCTCCTGGAACGGAGCCAGGCAATGGCCTCTTCCCCGGAGGCAACCGTATGCACGGAGTAGCCGAAAAGCTGCAGCATCTTCCGGGTTATATCCCGCTGGGTCTCCTCGTCATCGACCACCAGGATCCGCTCACCCCGGCCACGCAGGTCTACCATGGAGAGTGAGTCCTCCAGGACAGCGGGACGCTCTTCGCTGGCCGGAAAAAAGAGGCTGAAGACGGTTCCCTGGCTATCGCTTTCCACGGTCACACTACCCCGTGATCCTGGACCGTGTTCCAGACCACGGCCAGGCCAAGCCCGGTTCCGCTCTTGCCCATGACCTTCTTGGTATAAAACGGCTCGAAGATACGCTCCAGATCCCCGGGTGATATGCCACTGCCGTTGTCCTGGACACGCAGGACCACAAACTCCCCGGCTTCAAGCGACACATCGGCCCCATCCCCGCTGACAGACCGGCCACCGGTGCTCACCACCACCCGACCGCTGGTGGCCACGGCCTCGGCGCCGTTGAGCACCAGATTCATCAGACACTTGCTGATATGAACCGGAGAACAGGTGATGACCTGCGGCTCCCTGGCCAGTTCGGTATGGAACTGGACCCCGGGAAAACGGGCGCTGATCTGCTGATGTTCCGGCGAGTCAAAATACTCCCGGACCAGGTCGTTGACATCCACCACCTCGCGGACTCCGGCCGCGCCCCGGGCCACGGTCAGCAGGTCGGCCACCACGGCCGCCGCCCTCTCACCGGCCCGCTGCATGGTCTTGATCGGCGCATACAGCTCGGAGCCCTCGTCCAGCTGGCCGAGCAACAGTTCGGGATAGCTGACGATCCCGGAGAGGATGTTATTAAGGTCATGGGCCACCCCACCGGCCATGAGGCCGATGGCCTCCATCTTCTTCACCTGCTGCAGCTTGTGACGCAGGACCTCTTTTTCCTCTTCCTCCTGCTTTTCCCGCGTCAAATCATCGTAGACCGCAACAATCTCGCCGGAAGGCAGCTTATAGACCATGTTCTCGCGCCAGCCCTGGAGCCGCTCGTCCTCGTACCAGGACAGCGGATGCCTTTTCGGCCGGCCGGTTTTCCAGACCTCGCGGAAAACCTCAAGCAGGCCGAGCTGCGCCACTCCGGGGAAGACCTCGGACACCCTTTTGCCGATCAGGTCCTCCCGCCGGACCCGCTCGATCCGTTCTCCGGCCCGGTTGAAATCCTTGAAAATAAAATCCGCTCCCTTATCCACTGCCTCGTAGACCGCCACCCCGGAGCTGGAATGTTCAAACAGCTCCTTGTAGACCAGCTCGGTCTGTCTCCGTTTCTCCTCCTCCTTCTTCAGGTCGCGAAGATCCACGTCCACACAGTAAAGCTCCCGTCCCCCGGCCCGGTTGGTCAAAAGGACATGGGTGGAGTAGACCGGCACCGGATTCCCGTCTTTGTCCCGCAGAACCTGCTCCGCCGGCGGAATAGGCGTATCGTTGTCCAGGCAGTCCTGGATCGCACCAAGGACCTCGTCCCGTATTTCCTCGGGGATGGTCAGGTCCTCCAGCTGGCGGCCACAGGCCTCCTCGGCCGTATAGCCGTACAGTTCCTCGCTGGTTCTGTTCCAGAAAAAGACCCGCCGGTTCTCGTCATAGCCCTGGACAGCGACCTTGTGCAGGCTGTCAACCAGGGAACGGAACCGTTCCTCGCTGGCTGCCAGCTCCGCAGTCCGGCGGGAAATGGTAGCCTCGAGGTTTTGCACATGGTTCTTGATCTGGCCGGCCATGAGAGAAAAGGTTCGGGCCAGTTCGCCGATTTCATCCCTCCCGGCCACGGGCAGAGCCACGTCCATGTTACCCTGGCGCAGGCCGGCCGCAGCCTCGGTCAACCGAACGATATTGCCGGTAATGCTGTGCTGGAGAATGCGGGAGATAACAATGGCCGAGACCAGCCCGGCGGCAAAAATAGCCGCCATGGCGCCGGCCGCTATCCGATAGGCCCGGCTGATATGGAGCTGGGCCCGCTCCATCTGCTGTTTGGACTCGTTGATCAGGATGGCCGAAACCGGAGCCACTGCCTCGGCCTGGAGGGCGAAATCATGCAGTTTTTCCCGCAGAGCGCGGTCGGTGGAGAGGATATCATCGGCGGTCTTCCTGCACTGCTCCAGGAGGTCTAAAAGCTTCAACTTTTCCTCCTGGCTAAGCTCCGTCGACTGTTCCAGTGCCTGGATGATCCGGAAACGAACGTTAAAGGCCGACTGCATGTAGGGCCGCTTCCTGGTCAGCAGATAGTCCTTGGATGCCAGAAGCATCTGCCGGTGCAGATCCTCCAGGGAATGGAGCCTGGAAATTTTCTCGTCGATCTGCCGGGCAATCGTCCGGAACCGATCCTCGAGACCGCGCTCGGGCACCGCCAGCCTGGTCACCAGTTCGATGGCCTCGATGGAGGTCCGGGCGAATCGTCTCGCCAAAGAGAGGTAGAGATTGAACTTGCTGGTCAGGTCTGTGCGGTTCAGTTTCTCCCGCAGCAGGGTACTGGTGTTGATGGCCCGGGCTGCCTCGCGGATGGATGGCTGGGCATAGCGGATATGGGCCTTGTTGAGCCCCATGACTGGATACTGGATCAGAAAATCATCCATCAGTCGCCGGGCCTTCTCCATGCTCCGGTCCATTTCCAGGGTCAACCGGCCGATCTCGCTGCTGGCACTGATGGCCCGCTCGGCATGGCGGATATACCAGAAGGTGAAGCAGCCGGTGACCGCCAGGGACAACAGCATCACCAGCAAGATGAGCAGACCGGCGGACATCTTGCTGCCCACGCTGAGGCGATGCCAGTAGTTTCGGATCATGGATTTTTTGTGACCTGCGGGGTTGCCGGGAAGGAAAACCGGACATTATGTCGCAATCCATCAACCCCGGAAGCCGGGTCATCCTGCCTGAGGATATGGAAGACAGGAGTGGCGCAGTCGCCGAATTCATCGCAATGGAGCCTACCGGTTACCCCATCTTCCCTGTCCATGGAACGAAGGGCGTCACGCAGGGCCTGGCGTCCGACCAGCAACTCTCCCCCGGGACCCGGGACAGCCACCTGTTCGATGGCGTCAAAGAGCAGCCGGGCCGCATCAAAACCTGAAAGATAATACCCGGTAGGCGGTTCCTCACCGTAGCGGACAACATACCGTTTTCCCAGTTCCCTGCCGGCCGGGGTATCCGGGATATCCGGGCCGACAAAATACATCCCGCGTCCCAGCTCCCCCACCGACTGAATAAAGGAGTCTTCGATCAGTGCGCCGTCACTCATCAGCAGGATCCCGTCAAGTTCGGCCATATTACGAGCCTGGCGAAGGATATGCGTTCCCTCGGGCTGGAACAGGGGAAAGAAAAGCAGCTGGGCTCCCGAATCATGGACCGCGGTCAGCACCGGCTCCATATTCGAATCGCCTTTATTGACCGAGGTCGCCAGAGTGATGGTTCCGCCGAGCCGGATGAACTCGGCCGCAAACCCGTCGGTCAGCCCCCGGGTGTAGATATCACCATCGTTGATGGTGGCGACCCGCCGAATGCCCAGCTGACGGTAGACAAAATAGGCAGCAGCCTTGCCGGCGTTTTCCTCGTTGAAGGCGGTGCGGAAATAACCCGGATGGTGATTGGGTGCCTCTTTCCCGCCCATGGAGGTCAGGAATGGAGCCGAATTGTTACCGGAAATCATGGTCAGGCCGGCATCGGACATGGCCTGGGAAGCGGCAGCCGCAGCTCCTGAACAAGTGGTACCGTACAGGGCCACGGTCTGCGGATCGGCAATGACCTTCAGGGCCGCGTTGGCCCCGCCCTCGGCCGTACAGCCGGTATCCTCGATCTGCAGAACCACCGGATGGCCTGCAATCTTCCCGTCCCGCTCCTCCAGGGCCAGTTCCAGGCCACGGATCTGTTCCTGGCCCAGGGACGCTATCTTACCACTCAGGGCCTGCAGCACCCCGATCCGGACCGGTGCCTCGGATAAAATTTCCACACAACCCAGGGGGTCCCCGCAGACCAGCTTGTGCTCCGGACCGTTGCATCCGGCGGTAACAAGCAACAGAAACAAAGGAAGAAACCAGTGCCGCCAGATTCCCATTACCATTCAAACACTCCCTGACTCGATTCCGGTTCGCGGCTTCATGGCTACACCCACTGCGGTGGAAGGTAGAGCTCACCTGTTTGCAGTATAGGTGGCGACCGGCGTATCTGGCAAGGAGAGTGGCGGTAAAATTCGCAGGAAGTTCAAAAGAAATGTCCCTGGACATTATCCTGCGTCGCCCGGAATAATCCAGGCATGAAAAACAATTTCGATCCGGAGAGATACGACAGGAATGCTCAAAAAAAGTGCCACTCCCGCCAGGACGGTGGGAGTGGCACAACGTGGAATGGAGCGATAAAAGCGGTACGGTCTGGTTGCGGCTCACACCCTGGTCAGCTTGCGACCGCCGACGATCATGTCGTTGTTCTCATAGAAACCAAGGACGGCCATGTCGTTGGCCGGGGAGGACTCGCGGTACTGCTGGTCCCGCCACCAGGAGGCCTGCAGCAGGGCCTGGCGGGCCGCAAGATGGGTGGCCTCGCTGACTCCGACCATGGGCGTCTTCCAGGAAAGCTGTTCATGGGTCACGGTAAAGATACTGTAGCGCATGGGATGTGAGTTCAGGGACGGCAGGGCGAAATACTGGACACTGTTGAGTTCCCGGGTATGCAGACCGATATGGCGGTGACCGGAAAAGGCGATGGGCGTGGCCTGGACGTTTTTTTCGAGAACCGACCGGACTTCGGCCGCATTGTCAATACAGAACCACTGTTTGGGGCCACCGCGCAGCTCATCGACCGACCAGGGCAGGAAGTTATGGTGCATGAAGACCAGGTTCACCTGGTCACTGTGGGAAAAAAGCTCCTGATCCAGCCAGTGGAGCTGTTCATCGGGCAGCCGACCGCCCCACTTCTTCTCTTCAGCGGGCAGGCAGGCATCCAGGGCGATGAGACGCAGACCGGGAACAATCTGCCTGGCATAGTAGCGGCGAGCGGAATCATCGTAGCCAAAGCCGGCAAAATACTTCCTGAACTCCCCGTCGCTCAGGTAGGTGAACCCCTGGCGCAGCTTCTTTGGATTGGCCGGCCGGTAATCGTGGTTACCGCTGATGACAAAAACCGGAGCCTTGAGAACGGACAGGGCATCCCGGACCACCCTGGCATTCTCCAGCTCGCCATCCTGGAGTAGATCACCATTGACCATGACAAAGGCCAATTCCTCCTCCCGATTGAGATCATCAACCGTGTGCTGCAGACATTCGATACTGTGAGCGCTCATCTTCATTTTGTTCACCCCACGGATGTCCACATGGGGATCTGAAATAACCGCAAAACGTACCGGCTGCAGCGGGGTGGTTGCCGGGGCGGCAAAGACACGCCTGCCGCCACTCGTCATCACCGCCGCCCCAAGCAGGGACAGGGTGGTGGTTCCGATAAACTGACGTCTTGTAACAGGTTTCATCATGTCTCCTCTCTTGTTTCTTTTCCCAGGATTATTTCTCTTGGCCCCAAACACCATAGTTTTGGCCGCCGTGGATCCCTATCCCGGCCGGGGCCCTCTGTTTGCTCCACAAATCCTGCGCTCTCAATATCCTGTTCCTGTTACAACCCGGTTACCAATCCATTACAGGACCATTAGGATCAGTCCACCTCCTCCCCTCGAACTTACACAATCTTTCACTAACAGAGAAATCATACGTCCCTAACCATTCCGTAATCAGCACCTAACACAGGCTCTGTAGTCTCCCACTTGTTGCACGGATGATGTCTCCAGTGGAGAGCATCCTGTCCTCCTACCAGAGCCGGACCAGTTACCGGGTCCGGCTCTCCCTCCTGCCAAGGAGAAGTACACATGATCAACCTGGAAAATGTAACGCTTGGCTACAACGGAAAACCGGTCCTAAACAACGTGAACCTCCACATGGAACAAGGGGAGTTTGTCGGGATTATCGGCCTGTCCGGGGCGGGGAAATCCACTCTCCTCATGTCGCTGATCGGCAGTATCGATATCCTGGCCGGTCGCTACCGGGTGGGCGAATACCAACTGGGCAACATATCCAAAAAACAGCTCAAGGAGCTGCGCTCCCGGATCGGTTTCATCTTCCAGGGCTACAACCTGGTGGACAGGCTGAGCGTCCTGCACAACATCATGAGTGGCATGCTCGGCCGCATGCCCCTGCCCAGGGCCCTGGTCAAGTGCTATGACCGGGACTCCCTGGCCAGGGGCTATGAATACATGCAGACCGTGGACCTGGTCGATGTCGCCCACCAGCGTTGTGATGCGCTCTCCGGCGGACAACGCCAGCGGGTGGCCATCGCCCGGGCCCTGGCCCAGGAGCCTGACATTCTGCTGGCCGATGAGCCCGTGGCGGCCCTGGACCCCAGGAGCGCGACCCGGGTCATGGACATCCTTAACACCATCAATTCCCGCTACGGTGTCACCATCATCGCCAACCTGCACCACCTCAGCTTTGCCAGGGAGTACTGTTCCCGCATCATCGGTATCGCCGAAGGCGGGATCGTCTTTGACGGCAGCCCCGCCGAGCTGGCCCAGGCCCATCTGGATCGGATCTACCATGTCACAAACAGTGCCCGGCCTGAAGAAAACGTGGCAGAGGTCGAGCGGTCTTTGCCCATCGGCGGGGCCAGCCCCTGTCCCCGGTTCAACAAGAATATACTGATCCCCGTGAAAGAGGCGGCAGGCATCTGAAGAGGTTTCAGGTTCTGTCCCGCCAGCGGGTTTTTTGTAACCTCACACACATTTAAAGGAGAGAAACGATGAAGAAAATGATTCTGGCACTGGTCGTACTGGGTGTCGCCCTGACCGTAAGTCTGTCCCAGGCCCTGGCGGCCCAGCAGTGGCCCGAAGAGATAACCTTCGGGGTGATTCCAGTGGCCTCGTCGCGAGAGATGAGTGATTCCTTTGGCGACCTGACCAGCTACCTGCAGAAAGAGCTGGGCATCAAGGTCAAACTGCAGGTGGCCGGAGACTATGCCGCGGTGATAACCGGCATGCAGCACAAGCACGTGGATGTGGCCTACCTGGGGCCCAAGTCGTACTGCGAGGCCGCCAGGCGGGCCGGGGCCGAAGCCGTGGCCGTTGAAGTCGGCGAGGATGGAACCGCCGGCTACTATGGTTTCATCATCACCAGGGCGGACTCCGGCCTGACGGACTTAAATTCCCTCAAGGGCAAGACATGGGCCTTCACGGATCCCCAGTCCACCTCCGGGACCCTGGTGCCGACCATCTATTTCAACGAGGTGGGCATCGATCCGCATAAATACTTTTCCAAGGTGATCTATTCCGGAAGCCACGAGGCCTCCATCCTGGCCGTGAAATCGGGCAAGGTTGCGGCCGCCTCGACCAATAACCTGGACTATTCCCGCGGCCTGGGCCGGCACTGGCAGGAAAAGGATTTCAACATCATCTGGAAATCCGACCTGATACCTGGCTCGCCCATCGCCGTCCGCAGCGACCTCCCCTCTTCCCTGAAAATGGCCATCAAGGGTGCCTTCATTTCCTACAACGACAAGGAAGGACTGGAGAAGCTGAAGATCGCCGGCTACATCCCGGGCAACGACTCCATGTACAACGGGGTTCGTGAACTGATCGTCATGAAGAACGCCCTGAAGAAGAAGGCAAAGGTTGCCAGACAGTAGCTGAGTTCCAGCGGTGTATACCCGGTCTGTTTTGTCCACCCCTCCGGGTGAAACAGACCTTTTCCCTGAACCCGCGTGAACCGTTTCAGGAGATATCATGTCAACCATCCAGGATTCCACACCTGCTGACCTGGCCGTGTCGCGGCTGAAAAGGAGCTCGACCCCGTTTCGCTGGCAGACATTTTTCGTCGCCGCCATCCTTGCCGCAGTCTTCCTGACCAGCTGGTTCGACACCGGGATGAGCATCGGCTCGCTGCTGGGCGGGGCCGGTTTCATGAGGGACTACCTGGTCGGCAACCCGGAGATCAGCGGTTCCGCTTTTTTTCCGCCCACCCTGATTCTCTCTGATATCCGGGTCTACGTGATGGCCATGATAGAGACCCTGGAGATGGCGGTGGTTGCCCTGTTCTTTTCCATCCTGGTGGCTGTGCCCCTGTCGCTCTTCGCCTCACGCAACATCCTCAGGATTCTCCTGCCCGGCCATTCCCTGATCACCCGTACCCTGCGGACCGGTATCTACCTGGCTGCATCGCTGGTGGCCAACGTCTTTCGCTCCATCAATGAAATCGTCTGGGCCCTGTTTTTTGTCTCTGCCGTCGGCCTGGGCCCCATGGCTGGAATTCTTGCCCTGGCGGTTCATACGGCGGGGGTGCTGTGCAAGCTGTTGGCCGAGGGCAACGAGGCCATTGATCCCGGACCGGTGGAAGCCCTGAGCGCCACCGGTGCCGGCTTTCTCAAGATCATAACCTTTGCGGTGGTCCCCCAGACCATGCCCCATTTTATCTCCATGGTCCTCTACCGCTTTGAATCCGACGTCCGGTCCGCCTCCATCCTCGGCTTTGTCGGGGCCGGCGGCATCGGCTTTTACCTCTTTGACAAGGTCAGATCCTTTGAAAACGGCGACGTAACCACGATTATCATCATCATCGTGGTCACGGTCTGGCTGATCGACAAACTGAGCGCCTATATCAGAGAAAAATTCATTTAAAGAAGCGAGACCTACAACCTGTATTCGAAAACAGTTAGACGCAAGGTGCAGAAAAAATGCAGATCAAACGCGAAAACTTAAATGACCTCCTGCAGGAGATCGCCCGGGAAGATGTGCAGCATCTGGCTGATCGAATCAGCCGGAGAGCGGTTATCCATATTCTCCAGCATTCCACCCAGCATACCCTGCTGGTTCCGGTATTCGACCCGGTGAGCCAGTCCCGGTTCTACAGTGGCGAGGCCCTGGTCACCTCGGCCGTGGTCCAGGTGAACGGCTGTAACGGCTGGGCCATGGTCATGGATGACCAGCCGGAACTTGCCCTGGCCATCGCGGTCCTGGACGGGGCCTGGGGCGCGGTACTTTTCAGGGAAGACATTGCCCGCCTGGTGCAGCAGGGAATCCGGAGCCGTACCCTCACCCGCCAGCGGCAGCAAAACGAGGTGGCGGCGACCGAGGTTAACTTTGATCTCCTGTAACACGCAGGAGAGTGGGGTTCATGACTGTGGGCTGGATATGATCAACAGGCAAGTTCAGCTTGAGCAGACCAACCGCCGAAATTTCAGGGTCTGCCTGGAAACTCTTGCCCGGCCGGGAACCACGGGCACGATCCTCCCGGTTTTTGGCAGCCATCTGCTGGCCCTGGCCCACTGTCTGCTCTATCCGGAGGTCACCAGCTGTTTTTACGCTCCGGGCAATCAGCGGCAGCTCCGAGCCATGACCGGTTCCCCCGGTGCACCCCCCGACCAGGCCGATTACATCTTCTGCGACCGGGCCGAAACAACGATTCTGACCGCCGCCAGAGCCGGAACCCTGATGCATCCGGAACAGTCCGCTACCCTCTTTATCCAGACCGATGATCCAGGAGTTAAGACCACCAGGGTCCTGCTGAGCGGTCCCGGGATCCCGGGACGCATGGCAAGGAGTCTGCCGGTGGCAGGTTCGTTTTTGTCCCTGCTCCGGGAGAAAAACTCCTCTTTTCCGCTTGGACTCGACTGTTTCTTCCTGGACCGGGACGGGAGGATGACTGGTATTGCCCGCACAACCAGAGTGGAGATCATCCCATGAGTTATGTGGCCATCAAGGGCGGCACAGAGGCCATAACCGCCTCAAAAGCCCTCTATAAGAAGATGCTTGCCGGAGAGTTCCCGGACATCGACGGCGTGCAGGGCCAACTCCTCTTCGGCCTGGACCGGATCATGGGCGAAGGCGCCCTCTACTCGCAGCAGATGGGCATCCGGGCCATCGAGTATTCCGGCTGCGACCTGCTTGAAGCCGCCTTTTACCTCCGGGCCCACCGCTCCACCTGTCGTCGGGCCGGGATCGCCGAAACCGTCAGGACCGAAGATATCAGACTGGTTCGCAGAATTTCCTCGGCCTTTAAGGAGATCCCCGGCGGCCAGATCCTCGGTCCTTCCAGCGACTACCTGTTCAAGCTTTTGGCAGAAAAACGGCCTGTCCCCGGCCCGTCGACAATCCCCGTGGCCGCAGCCAGGGGCAAGGTGGCCGGGGCCCTGGACGAACTGCGGCGCCAGGAGAGAATCCTGCAACTCGAGGTGGATCAGGAAGAACCCTTTGACATCACCAGGGCAACACCCCTGCCGCCCTATCCCCGGTCGAGCCTCATGCAGATGATGGCCCGGGGCGAAACCGGCTCCATGCTCGCTTTTGCCTACACCTCCCTGCGCGGCTACGGCGACGTCCATCCGACCATCGGCGAGCTGCGTCTCGGCATGGTGGCCCTGGAAACCACTCATCCGTTCACCGGCAACCGGGTCACTGTGGGCGAGATCAGGGTCACGGCGGTGGAAAGCGTGGGCAGCTTCAAAAAAGACCCCCGGGACGGTAAACTGCGGCTGGCCACCGGCTTTGGCTTCTGTTTCGGGTTCAACGAGACCAAGGCCATTGCCATGTCCATCCTTGACCTGGCCATGACCTGGCCCAGCTTCTCCATCGGCGGGGAGGATGGGGTGGCGACAAGCCCGGAGATGATCATGCATCACATCGACGGTATCGAATCCATGGGCTTCACCAACCACTTCAAAATGCCCCATTACGTCACCTTCCAGGCCGACCTCCACACCTTCAACAAGGCGAAAGACAATAAACACCATGACTGAACCCACCTTTGGCTTTTTTGACCAGGATACCAAGAAAGAGATCCGCCGCGCCCTGCTCAAGGCGGTCTCACTGCCCGGCTATACCGTCCCCTTTGCTTCCCGCGAGATGCCCATCGCCCGCGGCTGGGGAACCGGCGGGTTGCAGATAACCCTGAGCCTCATCGAGGAAGACGATGTCCTCAAGGTCATCGACCAGGGTTGCGACGGCTCGGTCAACGCGGTCAATATCCGCGACTTCATCGTCGCCACCACCGGGGTCCGGACCACCTGCCATACCAGCGATGCGACCGTGATCCAGTCCCGGCACCGGATCCCGGAACAACCCCTCACCGAAAATCAGATCCTGGTTCTACAGGTACCTGTACCCGAGGTTCTTACCACAGTGGAACCGGACACCGGCCGACAGAAAGACATGCACGCCCACCGGGACTACTCCAGGCTCTGGGTCCTGCTCTACGAGGATACGGCCCAGTTCGGAGATTCAAGAATATCCAGCCGGTATCCGGTGGCGGTCCATGATCACTATGTCATGGACCCCTCCCCCATTCCCCGCTACGACATTCCCCGGCTCCACAATAATCCGGCCCTGCTGCTCTTTGGCGCCGGACGGGAAAAAAGGATCTATGCAATTCCGCCTTTTACCACTGTCACGCCACTCGTCTTCGCCGACCGACCGTTCCGGATCGAGACCTTTGACGGTATCTGCTGTGAGCGATGCGGAACCAGCGGGGTTTTCTTTGACCAGGTCCAGCGGGAAGACGGGACCCATTACTATTGCAGCGACACCGATAACTGCGACTCCATGCTGAAGAGGAAACAGAATGCTGCTTGATATCCAGTCGCTCTGCAAGATCTACGGACCCTCGTGTGGCCAGTGCCTGGACCTGACTGGCGACGACCATGGCCGCTCCATCTGTCCCCGCTGCCAGGCGGTGGTGGCGGTCAACCGGGTCAATCTGCAGATCGGCGAGGACGAGGTCCTGGGTATTGTCGGCGAGTCCGGCTCGGGTAAATCCACCCTGCTCCAGCTAGTGTACCGGGACATTGAAGCCACTTCAGGAAAGGTGTTTTTCAGGGATATGACCAACGGCTGCGGCGTGCCCGTAAACATTCTTGAGCTGAGCCTGCTGGAAACCACCCGGATGCGTAGCGAACTGATGTCCATGATTTACCAGAATCCGCGCCTGGGGCTGAACTTTCTCTTTTCCGCCGGCGGAAACATTGCTGAGAAGATCATCGGCTCGGGCGAACTGCGCTATGAAACCATCCGAAGCCAGGCCCTCCATTTCATCGACAAGATCGAGCTGCCCATCTCCCGTATCGACGAGTACCCGGAGACCTTTTCCGGCGGCCAGCAGCAGCGTATCCAGATCGCCAAGGCCCTGTCCAGCTCACCCAGGCTGCTCCTGCTCGATGAACCAACCACCGGCCTTGATGTATCGGTCCAGGCCAGGATCCTGGATATGATCAAGAAGCTGCAGCAAGAGATGGGTTTTTCCATGATCGTCGTTTCCCACGACCTGGGCATCATCAGGCATCTCACCGATATCACGGTGGTCATGCGACATGGATCCATTGTCGAATATGGCCTCACCGACCAGATCCTGGAAGATCCGCAGCATGGCTATACCCAGCTGCTGGTCTCCTCCATTCTCTGAGCACTGGTATGAATATCCAGGTTGAAAATCCACCCTGCCTGCAGGTCAACGACCTGACCAAGGAGTTCACCCTCCACAACCGGGACGGCATGCAGATCAACGGTTTTTCCGGGGTCTCCTTCTCGGTCCGGACCGGAGAGCTGCTGGCCCTGACCGGACCAAGCGGAGTCGGCAAATCCTCGATACTGAAGACCGTGTATCGGACCTACACCCCGAGTCGGGGGACCATCTGGTTGCACCGGGGCCAGGGCAAGATGGTGAACCTGGCCGGTTGCAGCGAGAGCGAGATGCTTGGCTATCGGCGCCGCCACATCGGCTTTGTCACCCAGTTTCTCAAGATCCTGCCCCGTATCCCGGCCCTGGATGTGGTGGCGGCCCCGCTCATCGAAACCGGAACCCGAAAGGATGAGGCCAGGGAACGGGCAGCCGAAATGCTCCGCGCCCTGCACATCAGGGAGGAGCTCTTTTCGATCTCCCCGCTGACCTTTTCCGGCGGCGAGCAGCAGCGCATCAACATAGCCCGGGGAATCATTGCCCCCAAAAAGCTTCTACTCCTGGACGAGCCCACGGCCTCCCTGGACGAGCAGTCCGCCTCCAGTGTCCTGCAGCTGCTCCAGGAGCTGAAACGACAGAAGATCTGCATGGTCGCCATCTTCCACGACAGGGAGCGCATGGTGCAGGTCGCGGACAACGAATATCACCTTGAGCAGGAGACCTGATGCAGACAACCATACTTCGTTCGACCAGGGTCCTGGTGGAGAAGACTGTCACACCGACGGATATCGTCCTTGTCGGAGGGCGTATCCGCGAAATCGCGGCCCATGGCTCCTTCATGGGCGAGACCATTGACCTGGGCTCGCTGCTTGTCCTGCCCGGGCTCGTGGACCTGCACTCCGACGCGGTAGAAAAAGAGATCGAGCCCCGACCGGGCGCCACATTTCCGATCCGCGCAAGCCTGGTCGAACTGGATAAGAAACTGGCCATGGCCGGCATAACCACCATGTTCCACGCTGTTGCCTTCAATGATGAATCCATTACCAGCAGCCGGGGGACGGAAATGGCGGCCGCGATCATCCGGGAGACCGGAGAAGCCAACCAGAACCTTCTCGGGGTCGACAACTTCATCCACGCCCGCTTTGAAATCACCTCGTTTTCATCGGCACCCGTCATCAGGGAGTTGATCGCCAAAGGGCATGTCCACATGCTTTCGATCATGGACCACACCCCGGGCCAGGGGCAGTTCAAATCCATCGAGACCTGGAAACGGTTCCACCTGCCCACCTACGATCTCTCCGAGTCCCGGGCCGAAGCCATTATCAGAAAAAAGCTGGCCGACCAGGAACTGGCTTACAACCGGGTCCGAAGCCTGCTGGAATTTGGCCACCGGCATGGACTGGTCCTGCTTTCCCATGATGATGACCGGCCGCGTAAAATCGATCTGATCCGGGAGATGGGAATCACGGTTTCGGAATTTCCTCTTGATGTGGACGTGGCCGTCTACGCCCGGGAACAAGGCATGACCACCGGTATGGGGGCACCCAATGTAGTGCGGGGAAAAAGCCAGAGCGGCAATATTTCCGCCCGGGAGCTGATAAGAGAGGAGTGCTGCGACTTTCTCTGCTCCGACTACCATCCCAGCTCCCTGCTCCAGGCCGCCTTTGTCCTCCACCGGGAAATGGACCTGGACCTTGCGGCGGCCATGGCCATGGTTAGTTCCTTTCCGGCGGACATCGCCGGTCTGACCGATCGGGGCCGTATCGCCCCGGGCCTGCTGGCCGACCTGACCGTGGTGGACGACCGGGATGTCCCCAGGGTAGTCGCCACCTTCAAGACCGGTGAGATGATCTATAGTTCGCGCACCTGTGGCCGGCGACAGAGCGCCTGCCCGAACCCGGCCGGGCAGACGCCGGAATGGAACCATCACCCCTATCCTGGACAGGCATTATGAACATCGCCCTGATCGTCGGTGCCAGCGGCACCGGCAAGGACACCCTGCTTCGGACTGCCGGGCACTACTTTGCCAGCAATCACAGGATCGTCTTCCTAAAGCGCTATATCACCCGGCCCCCGGACATCCACGAAACCAACTACTTCCTTGATCCGGGCGCCTTTGAACATCTGCTGGCCGGCAACTTTTTCATCAGTCACTGGCAGGCCCACGGCCACCGCTACGGCGTCGCCCGGGACCATCTGCGGCAGGTACCTTCCGGCGGCCTGGGCCTGGTCTCGATTTCCCGCACAGCGATAGCGGATTTTGAAACGCACTATCCCCGGGCCGTCACCATCCAGGTCCAGGCCGACCCGGATACACTCGGCAAGCGGCTGCGCGTGCGGGGTCGGGAAGAACCGGATAAAATAGACAACCGGCTGGCCCGAGCCAGGCTCCCGGTGGCAGCCCGAAACTTGATTCTCTTTGACAACTCCCGCCCGCTCTCCAGGACAGGCCCGGCATTCATCAGCCTGCTCGAATCTCTCCTGGACCGATCCGCGCCGCCCCGGCGGCCGGAAACCTAAGAGCATCCGGCCCCGGTTGTCAAGCAGGCGTACCCCTTGCCGCGCTCTTGCGGGTGGTCCAGATAAAGATCAGCGGAATAAAGAGCAAGGTGAGAAAAGTACCCACCAGCAGCCCGCCGATGGCCACAGCCCCCAGCGGTGCCAGCCGCTCCAGGCCGATGGCCGAACCAAGGGCGATGGGGATCATGCCCACAGCCACCGCGAAGGCGGTCATCAGGACCGGTCGGGCACGGATACGAATACTCTCCAGCATGGCGGCCCGCCTGTCCATGCCCTCGTCCATCTTCTCCTGGGCGAAATGGATCAGGAGGATGGCATTGTTGACGATGATGCCGGACAGGAGGATAAAACCCATCATGGCCGGCATGGAGACGTGGTAGTCGAGCAGGAGCAGGGTCCAGGAGGCGCCGATGATGGTCAGGGGGATGGAAAGGATAATCATCAGCGACACCTTGACCGAGTCGAAAAAGGTGATCAGGGTGAAAAAGATCAGGATCACCGCAAAACCAATGGCCGTGACCATGCGCCCGGCCGAATTCTTGAACTCCTTGATATCGCCCACCTGTTCCAGGGTCACCGAGGGTGGTAGTTTCGTACCGGTAAAATTTTCCTGGAAATTATCCATGATGTGGGAGATGGCCGCCTTCTCCCGGTATCCGTAGACGTTCAAGGTGTAGTTGAGCCCCTCCCTGTTGATCACCCCGGGTTCAAAGTCCCGGGTTATGGTCGCCAGGGCGCCCAGGGGAATCTTCTCGCCCCCGGGGGTATCGATCAGGATGGTGGAGAGCAGCTCCAGCCGATCCCGCTGGCTTGCGGGCAACCAGACCCGAACCCCGAAATCGCTGCTGTTGGCGGCCGGGAAGCTGGACACCAGGGCGCCGCGGAGCAGGGCCTGGAGCTGACCGGTGATATCGGAGTTACGCAGACCGTACAGGGCCGCCCGCTCCCGATCGATCTCCAGGTTGTAGACCGTCTTGTCTATATCCCAGGTCCGGCCCACGGACACGACGCCCCGGGTCCTGTAGAGGACCTTTTCGACCCGGTCGCCGGCCTGGACCAGGTCCTCGAAATCCGGGGCGGAAAGCATGATATCGATATTGGCCCGGATACTGGAAAGGGCTGTAGCCCCGTAATCGGACACATCGACCCGCTTGACGTTTTCGATCCCGGCCAGCTGTTTGCGCAGCCGTCTCTCGATCTCCCAGACAGACTCGTCACGCTCGTATCGATTGACGTAGGTGGCGGTCACCGCGATGTGATCGCTGCCCGAGCCACTGCCGATACTCAGCACCCCTGCCTCGCTGCCGATAGCCGCCGAGAGCCGGTCCAGCTTGCCGTTTTTCTTAACGATCCGACTCACCTCCCGGGCCACCTGGATGCTCTTTTCAATGGGCAGGTTGGGATCAGTTGTCACCTTGATCTGTACTCCGCCGGTATCCATGGGCGGCATCAGCTCCCTTCCGACAATAGGCATGATTCCCCGGACACTGACCACAAACAGACCGATCAGGAAGATAAAATAGAGCACGGCAACCACCCTGCGGCGCAGCGCCAGGTCCACGGCTGAGGCGAAGAACTGCTGGATCCCATCGTTGACCCGGCTGGTCAGCCGGTGAAACATGGCCTCGGCCTTGAGCAGCCAGGGATAATCCAGCCTGAGGATGGCCAGGGACAGCAGCGGCACCGCAGTGATGGAGATCACATACGAGGCCGCCAGCGCCAGGAGCAGGGTCGAAGTCAGGGGTCTAAACACCGTCTGCGGATAGCCGCCGACAAAGAGAATCGGCGCTAGGGCGATCATGGTGGTTACGGTACCGGAGAGATCGGCGAACATGATCTCCCTGGTCCCCTCCATGACCGCCTTGTGGATCTCGGATCCCAGTTCCCGGTAATGGCGCTCGATGTTCTCCATGACCACCACCGCGTCGTCAAGCAGCAGGCCCAGGGCCAGAATGATACCGGTCAGGGTCACCACGTTGAACTCGATGCCCACCAGCCACATCAGGGCCACGGTGGCGGCATAGACCAGGGGAATGGTGAACAGCACCACCAGGACCTGCCGGAAACTGGCCAGAAAGAGGAAAACCACGAAAATGGACATCAGGATCGCATCGCGGAGCGACTCGAACATGTTCTCGGTGGACTGGACAATGGTGTCCTTCTGGGTATCGGTAATTTCAAAATGCAGCCCGGGATAGCGGGCCCGGATCCTGTCCAACTCGGCCTCCACCCGATCGATGGTCCGGACCACGTCGGCATCAAGGCCGCGTTGCACGGCCAGGGCGATGGCCTCCCGGCCGTTACCGAAATAGGAGGCTGAGTTCTCGTAATGACCGAAATAGACCCGGGCCACATCGGCCAGGGTCACATCCGGGGTCAGGCGCAGGGAACGGATACCCTCGATACTCTCGGCCCGGCCCGGAGATTTGAGCAGGTACCGGCTCGACTCGCTCGAGAGAAAACCGATGGCATAATCCCGGTTGTTGGCCTGGAGAACCGACAGCACCTGACCGATGCCAAGCCCGTAGCGGTCCAGTTTCTCCTTGTCGACGATGACCTGGATTTCCTTTTTATAGCCGCCAAAGACATCCACGTTGGCCACCCCGGGGAGCTTGATCAGCTCCTGTTTGAAAGTATTGTCCGCCAGCTGGCGGATATCCTCGAGCGGGATGGAGTCATCGCCCGGGCTTATGGCGATCACCACCACCGGCGCGGTGGCCGAGGAGATCTTGTGGATCTGCGGCTCCAGGATATCGGCCGGCAGGGAGGAGCGGATCTTGCCAATCGCCGTGGTCACGTCGCTGGCCGCCATCTCCAGGTTCCTGGAGTACTCGAACTCGGCCCGGATCACGCTGACCTCGTCGATGGTTGTGGAGTAGACCCGGCGGACCTTGTCCAGGGTATAGAGTTCCTCCTCCACCGGCACGGCGATATTTGCGGCAATGGTCTTGGCCGAACCGCCTGGCTGGACGATAACCACCGCGATCTCGGGATAATTAGAATCGGGAAAGAGTTTCCGGTCCAGCCGGCTGTAGCCCAGGACCCCGAGAAAGAGAAAAAGGGTCAGAAACGAATAGATAAAATAGGGCCGCCCGAGCAGCCTCTCAATCCAGCTCTTATTCATTGGTCTCCCCGGCAAACACTTGAACACCAGAGGTCGGCAGCAGGCCCAGCTTGGCCTCGGAGGCCACGGCCACCGGCCCGTCCACGCAGGGCTCGATCAGAGCGTAGCCGGCGTCACGGGCCAGCACGGTGACCGACTGTTCGCGGAACCGACCGTCCAGGTAGAGCATCACGCTCTCGCCGTCCGGCCGATGCAGCAGCGAGCGCACCGGCACTCCGCAGCCGGTTCCCTGCCCGGTGACCACCTCAATGGTCAGGTAACTGCCCGACGGCCGCTCCAGCCGGTTGTCCAGGACAACCTCGGCTACCCACAGTCCCTGCCTGGCATCATCATAGACCAGGGCCACCGTACCGATCTTCACCCCTTTGTACAGTACATCCTGCCCGGTCTGGACTCCGCCCGGACAAGGCATGAAGGAAAAGGTTAGTTTCTGCGGCAGGGAGTTCAGGCGCAGAACGGGCCGTCCCGGGGTGGCCAGGTCTCCCTGGTGCAGGAACACGGTACCCACGATCCCGTCAAACGGGGCCATGATCCGGCTGTAAGCCAGCTGGTTTTCCAGCCCCCTGATCTTCTGCAAAATCTCCTCTACTGTAGCCGATGCGGTATTGCAGGCCACCTCGGAGGCCTCCAGTTTTTCCCGGGCCAGGCCACCGGCATCGAACAGGGCCCTGTTACGGTCCAACTGTTTTTTCGCGTAGTCGCGCTGCGACCTGGCCGAAGCAAGGGAGGCCCGCAAGCCGTCGATGGAGGCCTGAATCTCCAGGTCGTCCAACTGCACAAGCAGGTCACCTTGGTGCACGACCTGGCTTTCCCGGACCGGCAACGCACCTATCCGCCCGTTCAGCTTGGAGGCGATCTCCACGCTGTGGCGCGATTCCAGCCTGGCGAGAAAGGTATTTGTCTGTCGCACGGTGCGGGAGGAAGGCTCGACCGTGCGGACCCGGTAGGTAACCGGAATCGGCAGCGGGGTCTGGACCATGGCCTGTTTCCGTTTTTTGACCAGCTTGACACCGCCGACCACCAGGACGACAAGCAGAAGAACAAGGACTATTTTCTTCATCGGTTTTCTCCCTTCTCAAGCAGGTAATCAAGATAGAACCTGGCTGAGGTATAGTTGTACGAGGCCTCTATGAGGCTGCTTTTCGCCAACTGACGGCGGGCCTTGGCATAGAGCAGATCATTGATGTCCGCCGCCCCCTTATCGTAACGCACCTGTTCGATCTTTTCGGTTTCACGGGTCAGGGCAAGTTCCTCACGGGCGCTGTGGTAGCTGGATACGGCGGTATTGATTTTTGCGACAGCCTCCTGCAGGGCCCGCTGGATCTCCAGCCTGGTCCGGGCGAGTTCGTAGCGACTCTGGCGTTCCATGTTTTTTGCTTTGCGAACCCTGGCCCGGTTGGTACCGAAATCAAAAACTGTCCACTTCATGCTCAGGCCCACCTGCCACACCTCCTGATTCTCCCAGTCGCCGCTGTCGGGATTGGTGGAATCATTGGGACCGTAGTTCCAGCCATAGGAGGTATTGAGAACCAGCTGGGGGTAGAAACCGCTCCTGGTCTTTTCCGCCTGTTTGGCGTTTTTCTCCACCGCCAGCCGGGCTGCGCGCAGACGCTCCAGGGTGTCGAGGTCTCCGGCCGGTTTGTCCTGGAGAACAACTTCCGACCGCTCGGAGGGGGGCAGCTTTTCCAGAGTATCAAGTTTATCCACACCCAGCAGGGCAGCCAGGCCGGCCTTCAGGATGACGATGTTACCTTCGAGCTGCTCCACCCGGGCCCGTGCGTTCTGCAGGTCCGCCCTGGCCTTGAGCAGGTCGATTTTCGCCCTGGTTCCCACCTCAAACTCGCGGGCAATCTTGTCGTGCAGATGGATGAGCGCCCGGACATACCCTTCCTGGGCTTCTTTTTGCGTCATTTGGGACAAGATGTTTACATAGAGCGTCCTTACATTGTAGATCAGCTGCTCCCGGTTCAACTTCAAGGTGGCCGCGGCCATTTCCCTCTGCAAGGCAGCAATCTCCACCGCCCGGGTCCGGGCGAAGCCGGTAAAGAGGGGCACCTCATAGACCAACCCGGAAAAAAACAGGTCTTCGGTGGTGGGTATTGTGCCGGTCCCGGCCGTGGCTATGGTGGCCGGGGTCATGGGAGTGAGGGTCCGGGGCAGGCTATAGTGGGTGTAGGAGGAAACCAGATCCAGCCGGCCGAAATTCTGCGCCTTCTGCTCGACTACATCCTGGTCAGCCAGCTTGAGCCCAAGGCGTTGTTTCTGCAGATCCGGATTGTTTTTCAGGGCCAGGCTGACGCATTCATCAAGCGTCAGGGCCTGGCTTTGCATGGGGGTAACCACGCAGAGTATCTGGGCAATGATACACAGCAAGAGGCCCAACTTGAACAGGTTCATAACAATTTCTTTGACATATAAATTAAGTTCTGCTTGAATAGACCCAGGCCTTAAACAAACGTTTAATCAAGAGTAATGGCGTGACAAAAAAAGTCAACAGTAAACAGCGCAAAGGGTCCTCCCGGGAACGAATTATCCATGCGGCGGTCCGTCTCTTCGCCCGACATGGATTTGCCGGCACCGGCCTGCGCGAGCTGGCCTCGGCTGCCGATGTCAACCTGGCCATGATCAACTATTTCTTTGGCTCCAAGAAGGAACTGCTCAAGGAAATTCTTGATATCTTTCTTGCCGGATACCTGGAACTGGCCCGCCTGGAACTGGCAGGCAACGAAGAGCTGGAGGTCAAGCTGGATCGGTTTATCCGCAGTGCGGTGACCTACTTTGCCCACCACCGGGACTACCTGCTGGTCACCATCACCGAACTGCCCCACGACGACCCGGAAATCATCGAATACAAGGCCACCTGGGGCCGGCAGATCATGGAGATAATGGAAAAGGAGGTTTGCCGCCACCTCTCGACCCGCACCGGCGAGCGGATCTCACCCGTGGTCATCGGACCCATGTTGACCTCCATGATGGCCTCACGTTTCCTTTTTGCCCCGGTGATGAACCAGGTACGTCCTGAACATGAAAAGGAACCGCCGACCGGTGACTACCAGGAGATCATCAGCCGGATCATCCTCGGGGGCTTAGAGATTTTCGAAACGATGCAGAGAAGGAAGAGAGGGGAAGATAAGAGGCGGTGGCGGTCTCAGGGCTGACAGGAGTCTTGGAACCGCGAGGCGACCAAACGACAAAAACGACAAAAGCCCGAGGGAGATCCCCTCGGGCTTTTTTATGCAAACATCCTGAAGATGGTTTTATCTGGCTCCTCGGGAGGGACTCGAACCCCCGACAGGGTGGTTAACAGCCACCTGCTCTACCAGCTGAGCTACCGAGGAACACACGAGGCATCGCCTGTTATGACTCCTGCCTCGTTGAAAGGCAACCTTTAATAGCACAGCGCAGAAAACGAGTCAAGAGAAACTTTAGCCCGGGCCGGGCGATTTTCATTTTGCAGGGTTTTGTCCACCAGGAGCACGTAACAGGAAAAACCACTTATAATTATTTAATTTTTTTCAATCCACAACTGGTCAGAACGCGGAACCCAGATTTAAAAAATGGTTGCGTTCACCAGGAAAACCCAGTATCAGAGTATCCACTTTTCATCTACTGCCGACCGGGTCGGGGCGTAGCGCAGCCTGGTTAGCGCGCCTGCCTTGGGAGCAGGAGGTCGCAGGTTCGAATCCTGCCGCCCCGACCAAAAAATTTAACTGCCACAATGAATTGTGGCCATTTTTTGTTTTATTCCCTCCTGTAGACTTGCTGGTTTTTAGCAACATGCTGTCCCAGCAGGATACGGACGTACTCCTCGAGTTTCTTGCTTGCCCTGTCCACTCCCCTTACAAGGAAGCGAGGTATCGCTGCAAGCGATCACCTCGTGAAGGTCGACCGATATTCTGGGCTTGATCGATGGCATATTCCCCGTTCTCTGTTCCATGATCTTCTATTCCTGCCTTTCCCTGTCCGCAAACTCTCCCGTGGACAGGCTGCGGTCCACCAGCCGACCGCCGGCATAGATCAGAAAAACCAGAAAGCCAAGCCCCCCGAGTATCAGCAATGCCTTGCCGTCTCCGCTCCGACCGGGAATCAGGCAGGACTGCCCGGGATATGCCGGATTGTAATAGACCTGGACCCGGCTGCCTACCTCATAGGGTGCCACCAGCTTTTCTGCAAGTTTTCTCCCGTTGTCTCCCTGTTTACAGGGTGACCCGCCGTAATAGATATCATCGTTTACCCATCGGCCCGTGGGACTGTCATAACTGTATCGGACAATTCCCTGGTAACAGGTGCCGGTGGCGCCACCCCGTCCCATGTACAGGGTCCCGGTGGTGATTTCTCTGGAAAGGACCACTCCGGGGACCGATAGCCAGGAGGAAGACAGGTCCGAAGTTCGCAACATCAAAAAACCGCTGCCCACCGCGCCCAGCGAACCGAGCAGCAGCAGGGCTGCCCGAAGGACGAACTTCCTGCTGAAATAGCCTGGATCAGCCATAACAAAAAGATCCCGTCCCGACCGGTCAGCTGTCCGGATGTTCCAGTGCCGGCCGGTACTCCTTGAGGTAGATATCGGACAGGGTGAGAAAGCCGGTCACGATCAGGGGCCCGTAGATGATACCGAGCACCCCGAACATGTTCATCCCGCCGATAATAGCCAGGAAGACCAGCAGGGTATGCATCTTCACATGGCTGCCGACAAACTTCGGCTTGATCAGGTATTCGACAGAAAAGGAGAGGACGACGTAAAAGACCAGGGTAAACATGGCCTTTTCAAAATAGCCGTTGATGAGCAGAATGGCCGCAGTGGGCAGCAAGACCAGGCCGATTCCGAAAATGGGAAGAAAGGCGAGAATGGCCATAACCCCGCCCCAGAGCACAGGCGATTTGAACCCCAGGAGGACAAAAAACGCACCGCCCATGATTCCCTGGAAGACACCACTCAACCCGTTGCCCACCAGGATGACGCCGGAGATCTCGAGAAATTTTTTCATCAGCAGATCGTCCTGAGTATCGGGCAGCGGCGAGAGGTGCTTTATGAAATTGATCAGCCGCTCAAGTTCGATGAGCAGAAAAAAAATCACCAGGATCAGGATACAGAACTGGAGGACGAAGTTCATAATATTGGCAGCCCAGTTGGAGGCCTTGCCATAGATGAACAGCCCCACGGTTTTACTCAAATCCGATACCAGGCCAATGACATCCGTGGGTTCAACATTTATCCCCATGTCGGCGAGTACCACTTGTGCCTGTGCGAGCAATGTATTATTCTGAATGAATTGCTGCAGTTTAAGGAGAACATTGGAATCCTTGCCCAGATGGTAGAGGCTGAGAGCCTCAGATGAGAGGGCGCCGATACAGAAGGTCAGCGGCACAAAGACGATGAGCACGATCAGGCCGCAGGTCAGAAGCGAAGCCATCCAGGGCGAAACCCAGCGGGTCAGCCAGAGGTAGATCGGCCGGAAGATCCCGGAGAGCAGGAAGGCAAGGACCAGCAGTTGCCAGAATGGCGACAGAACCAGCCCCAGCAGGCAGAGCGCTGCCAGGAATATAAAGAAGAAGTACCGGGTCTGCACCGGTCCGGGCCGGCCGCTGCCCGCGCCCGTTGCTGTTCTCTCCCGACGGACGGCGGCAGATTTTTCCAACTCGGATTGTTTCATCGGTTAGTAATCTGCAGGTTCTGTTTATTTTCAAAGACTGGCATCACAGTAAATACTACCGCTTATGGTTAAAAAAGAAAATTATAACATGCAACAGGATCCCGACCATGCTGTATAAAAATCTCGAAATCACCCTCCACAAGGCTTCCCCGGAACAGAAAAAAGAAAAACCGGACCAGGACAAACTCGGTTTTGGCGTCCACTTCAGCGACCACATGTTCACCGCCCGTTGGAACCGGGAAAAGGGCTGGCACGACGCCGAGATCAAGCCCTACCGGGATTTCGAACTGGACCCGGCGGCCATGGTTTTTCATTACGGGCAGGCCATCTTCGAAGGCCTCAAGGCCTATCGCGGAAAAGACGGCCAGGTGCTGCTCTTCCGGCCCAAGGACAACCTCGAGCGCCTCAACCGCTCGGCCCTGCGGATGTGCATGCCGCGCATTCCGACGGAGCGGTTTCTTCAGGCCCTCAAGGCATTGGTCTACCTGGACCGTGAGTGGATCCCCGAGGCAGAAGGTGCCACCCTCTACATCCGCCCGACCATGATCGCCACAGAACCGGCGCTGGGGCTTCGTCCATCGGACGAATACCTCTTCTTCATCATCAACAGCCCGGTGGGGGCCTACTATTCCGAAGGGTTCAACCCGGTGAAAATCTACGTTGAGGACAGCTATGTCCGGGCCGTACCCGGCGGCGTGGGCGAGGCCAAAACTGCAGGCAACTACGCGGCCTCGGTCAAGGCCCTGACCGAAGCCCAGAAAAAAGGCTACACCCAGGTCCTATGGCTCGACGCCATCGAGCGCCGCTACATCGAGGAGGTGGGGACCTCCAATATCTTCTTTGTCCTCGGCGACGAGCTGGTCACCCCGCCCATCAGAGGTACCATCCTGCCGGGTATCACCCGTGATTCCGTGCTCCAGCTGGCCCGGGACTGGGGACTCAAGGTCGCGGAACGACCGGTGACCATCGACGAGGTCATCGAGGCGGCGGAAAACGGCACCCTGAAGGAGGCCTTCGGCACCGGCACCGCGGCGGTTATTTCCCCAGTGGGCGAATTCTGCTACAAGGACCGCAACATCGTCATCAACGACGGCCGGACCGGGAAACTCTCCCAGCGTTTCTTCGATGAACTCCAGGCTCTGCAGCGTGGCTTTCGCGACGACGTGCACAACTGGGTGGTCCGGGTCGGATAATTTTTCTCCCGCCATCTTTCCCTCCAATCAAAAAATTCCTTTTTTCAACAGATTAGGCGGAAAAATTTTTTTCCGCCTGATCCCTTGATTTTTCAAAAACCGTCCCTATTGTTTTGCGCAGCATGAAGCACGAAACAGTGTTTTTGTCCGGTCATGGCGGATTTGGGTCGAATACCGGACTCAATCATTTTTTACGGCTCAAATCAATTTCACGTTAAAAAATCAGCAATAGGAGGTTTGTCCATGAAAATTCGTCCATTGAATGACCGCATCCTGGTCAAGAGATTGGAAGGAGAAGAGAAAACCGCTGGTGGAATCATCATTCCCGATTCCGCCAAGGAAAAACCGGCCGAGGGCGAGGTTATCGCTGTAGGTCCCGGAAAGCTTGGTGACAATGGCGAGCGCGTGGCCATTGATGTCAAGGTGGGTGACCGGGTTCTGTTTTCCAAGTACGGCGGCACCGATGTCAAACTGGACGGCGAAGATTACCTCATCCTGCGTGAGGATGACATTCTCGGTGTTGTTGAAAACTAAGGACGATAACTACTGCTTATAAAAAGGAGAAAAGGATATGGCTGCAAAAGAGTTGAAATACAGCGCAAAAGCCCGCGAGGCTATGCTTGCAGGTGTCAACACCCTGGCAGATGCTGTCAAGGTTACCCTTGGTCCCAAGGGTCGCAATGTGCTGATTGAAAAATCCTTTGGCGCACCCGTCATCACCAAGGACGGCGTGACCGTTGCCAAGGAAATTGAGATCAAGGATAAGTTTGAGAACATGGGCGCCCAGATGGTCAAGGAAGTCGCTTCCAAGACCTCGGACGTTGCCGGTGACGGCACCACCACCGCCACCGTGCTGGCCCAGGCCATCTACAAGGAAGGCGCCAAGCTGGTTGCCGCCGGCTCCAACCCCATGGAGATCAAGCGCGGTATCGACAAGGCCGTGGACGCCGTTGTCGCAGAACTGGCCAATATCGCCAAGCCGACCAAGGAGCAGAAGGAAATCGCCCAGGTCGGTACTATTTCTGCCAACAACGACGAGACCATCGGCAACATCATTGCCGAGGCCATGGACAAGGTCGGCAAGGAAGGCGTCATCACCGTCGAGGAAGCCAAATCCATGGATACCTCGCTGGACGTGGTCGAGGGTATGCAGTTTGACCGCGGCTACCTGTCGCCCTACTTTGTGACCGATGCCGAGCGCATGGAGGTCAACATGGAGGATCCGCTGATCCTCATCAACGAGAAGAAGATCTCCAACATGAAGGACCTGCTGCCGATCCTCGAGTCGGTGGCCAAGATGGGCAAGCCGCTCGTCATCATCGCCGAAGACGTGGACGGCGAGGCCCTGGCAACTCTGGTTGTCAACAAACTGCGCGGTACCCTGAACGTTGCCGCGGTCAAGGCTCCCGGCTTTGGCGATCGCCGCAAGGCCATGCTTGAGGATATCGCCATCCTCACCGGCGGCCAGGTCATCACCGAGGATCTCGGTATCAAGCTCGAGAACGCCACCGTTAACGACCTTGGTTCGGCCAAGCGAGTGGTCATCGACAAGGACAACACCACCATCGTTGACGGTGCCGGAGACAAGGAGAAGATCGAAGCCCGCGTCAAGCAGATCCGGGCCCAGATCGAGGAGACCACCTCGGACTATGACCGTGAGAAGCTGCAGGAGCGCCTGGCCAAGCTGATCGGCGGTGTGGCTGTTATCAACGTTGGTGCTGCCACCGAGGTTGAGATGAAAGAGAAGAAGGCCCGCGTCGAGGACGCCCTGAACGCCACCCGCGCCGCAGTTGAAGAGGGCATCGTTCCCGGCGGTGGCGTGGCTTACCTGCGCTGCCTCAAGGCTCTGGAAGCCCTCGAACTGCCGGCTGAGCAGGAGCTGGGCAAAAAGATCATTGCCCGGGCCCTGGAAGAGCCGGTTCGCCAGATCGCAGCCAACGCAGGTCAGGAAGGCTCTGTCATTGTCGAGAAGGTCAAGGAACTCGACGGCCCCAACGGCTTCAACGCCGCCACCGAAGAGTACACCGATCTGCTGGAGGCTGGTGTCATCGATCCGGCCAAGGTTACCCGTACTGCCCTGCAGAACGCAGCTTCTGTATCTGGCATGCTGCTGACCACCGAGTGCATGATCGCCGATGAGCCGGAAGAAGAAGGCGCCGGCGGCGGCGGAATGCCTGCGGGCGGCATGGGCGGCATGGGCGGCATGGGCGGCATGATGTAACATGACCGACCAGCTTATGCTGTGATTTCCAGTCCTTTTCCTGCCCCTGCGGCGGGAAAAGGACTTTTGTCTCCAGGGAACCGGTAAAATGCACGGTTTCCTGTTGACAAACTCTGAAAAATTTTGAATATTGGCACGGTTTCAATATACCGCTGCAAATACATGGCGATGTAGCTCAGCAGGTTAGAGCATACGGCTCATATCCGTAGTGTCCGGGGTTCAAGTCCCTGCATCGCCACCAGATATACCCGGCCAGGCCGGTTTCCATAAAACCCCGAGTCCTTGTGGACCCGGGGTTTTTCTTTTTCCTCTGTTTTCCAATAAAACAGCCTGGCTGAACCACTCCGCAGTATGCTCCAGCCAGGCCGGTTGACAGAGATACCGTTATCCGCAACTCCATATCAGAGTATCCAGACACACTGGCTTTTTTCATGGTCCACTCCCCACTCTGAAAAAATCGCAAAACCCGGGGTACTTCACAGACCAAGGGCCACTTCTTGCCTCATCTTCCTTCCTCAGTCTGCTTTTTTCTTTACGTTTCATTTACTTTTTGCTATTTCCCTGCCTAACGTTCGTTAAGGACAATTGTTCCAGCTGGACAAAAAGGAGATGGAAACATGTCAACCATACGGGTTTGCCGCATTTTTCTTTTTTTCGCTGTGTTCTGGACAGCGAGCAGTGGTTGCCTGGCTGGCACGGGCGGAAAAGGGACCGTGGTAACAGTTGCCCCGGTTATCCGCGACACTGTGGTTATCACCGAAGAGTCCATGGGATGGATCGAGGCGGAAACCAGCCCGGCAGTGGCTGCGGAAGTGGCTGGTAAAATAGAAAATATCTTTGCTGATACCGGTCAGACAGTGCAGGCCGGCACCCTCCTGGCCTCCATCGACAATACGCGGCAGAAGCTTGAAATAAAAGCCCTGAAGGCAGAGATTGGCCGGCTCAAGGCTCTGATCACGAACCAGGAACGGACTGTTAAACGCTACCGCAACCTGTTGGCAAAAAACTCCATTTCCCGGAACAGGTTGATAACGCGGAGGTACAACTTGTAGCGCTTCGCAAGCAGCTTGAAGCTGCCCATGCCCGTCTGGCCGACAGCGGACGCCGTCTTGGCAAGACCTCGGTGGTTGCCCCGGTAGATGGCAGAATCGAAAAACGGTTTGTCTCGACAGGTGATTTTGTCGATACAGGAACCCCTCTCTTTCGGATGGTGGCAACTCAGAAGCTGCGTATCGTGCTGCCTTTTCCTGAAAATGCCGCGGCCAGGCTCACGGTCGGACAACAGGTTACATTGACTTCACCCCTGACTCCCGGCCGCCTGGTCGAAGCTGGAATCGATCAGATACGCCCGGCAATAACTCCACGAAGCCGGGCGGTGGAAATTCTTATCTATATTGACAATCCTGGCGGGTGGCGGCCCGGAGGTACCGTCAACGGAACGGTCATCATCGACAGACACGAACATGCCCTGCTGGTTCCTGCCCAGGCTGTGGTCAGACGCCCGGCCGGGGAGGTTGTTTATCAGGTTGTGGACAATACTGCCCGCCAGATCCAGGTGACCACTGGACAGCACCAGGGCAATCTTGTGGAGATAGTCAGCGGCCTGTCCGGAAACGAGCGGATCGCTGTTGACGGGGCAGGCTTTCTTACCAATGGCGCCACGGTTTACGAGAAACAGGTACACCGAAACCAAAAAAATGAATCTTCCTGAACTCTCTATCAGACGCCATGTTCTGGCCACCATGCTCAGCGCGGTGATCATCCTCTTTGGCCTGGTGAGCTATAACCGCATTGGTGTGGACGAATATCCGGAGATCGATTTCCCGATGATCTCCATCACCACCACCATGATCGGCGCCGATCCGGATATCATCGATACCACGGTCACCAATGTCATCGAAACCGCGGTCAACTCGACGCCCGGTATCGAGCATATCACTTCCCGCTCCGCGCCCGGAGTTTCCGTGGTTGTTATCAAGTTCGAGTTGAGTCGGGATGTGGACGTGGCCTTTAACGAGGTCCAGGCCAAGGTCAACCAGTCCCTGCGTGACCTGCCAAAAGAGGCTGATCCGCCGGTGGTTGCCAAGGTTGAGGTCGGCGCCGCGCCGGTGATGTGGCTGGCCCTGCTGGGTGACCGCACCCTGCAGCAGCTCAACCAGTATGCCCGCAATACAGTCAAGAAACAGCTGGAATCCATCGATGGCGTGGGCGAGGTCAGAATCGGTGGTAAGCGTGATCGCACCATTCGGGTCAATCTGCACCCGGAGGCCATGGCCGGCCTGTCCATAACCATCGGTGACGTCATCCGCGCCTTTCAGATCAACCACATTCAGCTCCCGGGCGGTTATCTCGTGGGCGGCATGACAGAAGACCTCATCAAGCTCAATCTGGAATTCCACAGAGTCGAGGACATTGGTGATCTGATCATTGCCTACCGGGAAGGAGCCGCCATCCGTCTGGACCAGATCGCCACGATTACAGACGGCCTGGAAGACAAACGCAAGCTGGCCCAGTTCAACGACCAGCCCTGCGTCAGCCTGGGCATTGTCAAGGTAACCGGTTCCAATACCGTGGCCATTGTCAGGGCGGTCAAGGAAAAGCTGGACCATGAGATCTCTCCCCAGCTGCCGCCGGGATTGCGTATAGAGATTGCCTCAGACGACTCCAACTTCATAGAGGAATCGGTGAACGCCCTGAAAGAACATATCATCCTGGGCACCCTGTTTGCGGCCCTGGTCGTCTTTGCGTTTCTCCAGTCCTTCCGTTCCACCCTGATCATCTCGGTTGCTATCCCTGTTTCCCTGCTGGGAGCAGTGATGGTGATGTATTTTTCCGGTTATACGTTCAACAAGATGACCCTGCTGGCCCTGCTCCTGCTCATCGGTGTAGTGGTGGACGATGCCATTGTGGTTCTGGAAAATATTTTCCGGATCCGGGAAGAAAACCCTGCCATGGATCCGCACAAAGCCGCTCTCATTGGTACCAATCAGGTGGCCTTTGCGGTGCTTGCCGCCACTTTTTCCCTGGCCTGCATCTTTGCACCGGTCATCTTCATGGGGGGCATAATCGGGCGTTTCTTCACTGCCTTTGCCGTGGTGGTCACGGTTGGCGTGCTGACCTCTCTGTTCATAGCGATCAGCCTCACACCCATGCTCTGCTCCCGTTTTCTGCGCATTGCCACCAGACGAGGACGGCTCCATGGTCTGCTGGAATCCTTTTTCCAGACCATGGAACGGGGTTATGCAGCCACATTGCGTTTTGCCCTGCGTTTTCGCTGGACAGTGGTTCTTCTCACCGTTGTGGTAGTCGCCCTCCTCTTCCCCCTGTTTGGCAAAATCGGAAAAAGTTTCATGCCCAATGAGGACAAGGGCCATTTTCTCATTACCCTGAAAACCCCGCTGGGCTCATCCATCGAGTATACCAGCGACCGCCTTGCCGAAGTCGAGAAGGTGCTGCAGACCCATCCCCACGAAATTGCCTCCTACCTTTCATCCATCGGCACCGATGCCACCGGGCAGGTGTCCAGGGGAGAAATTTCGGTACGGATGAACCCCCGCTCGGAACGTACGCTGAAACAGTATGAATTCATTGATATCCTGCGTAAGGAACTGGCTGCGATTCCAGGGGTCCTGGCCTTTCCCGCACCCGTATCCGTGGTGGGCGGCATGCGGGGAGAGCCGCTGCAGTTCAACCTGACCGGACCGGAACTGGGCCGGGTCGCGGAACTGGCCCACAGGTTGAACCGGAAACTGGCAGCGGATCCGGACCTCGGCACCATTGACCTGGATCTGCAGCTCAACCTGCCCCAGGTCAAACTGGTGATTGACCGCACCAGGGCGGCTGACCTCGGGTTATCCGCGCTTGATGTGGCCCTGGCAGTCAATGTTCTGGCTGGCGGCTATGACGTGGCAAAATACAATGATGAGCCCGGCGATGGCGAACGCTATGACATCCGGTTGAAAACGGCTGCCGGAACTATCAATACGCCACAGGATCTGCGTCGTATCTATCTGCGGAGCAGAAGCGGCGAGCTGGTCCGGCTCGACACGGTGGCCCATCTGGAAAAAGTGGTGGGCCCGGCGGTGATTTCCAGGTACGATCTGCAGTACGCGGCGGAATTTTTTGCCACCCCGGCGGTTCCCCTGGGCACGGCTGTGAACAAGGTCAAAACAGCGGCCAGGGACCTGCTGCCCCTGGGGTATCAGATCAAAATGACGGGCCGGGCCGAGGAATTCGGCAAGACCGTGCATTATATCAGTTTTACCTTTCTCATGGCCGTTATCCTGGTGTATATGGTCCTGGCCAGCCAGTTCAACTCGTTCATCCAGCCCCTGATCATCATGGTGGCCCAGCCCCTGGCCATTGTCGGCGGGATTGGCGGCCTGTATCTTTTCCACCACGGCCTCAATATCTTTTCCATGGTCGGCCTGGTGCTGCTCATGGGCCTGGTGGCGAAAAACTCCATACTCCTGGTGGATCTCACCAACCAGTTCCGGGCCGAAGGCAAGTCCATCCTTGAGGCCCTGAGCACGGCCTGTCCGCTGCGGCTGCGGCCGGTTCTCATGACCTCCTTTACCGTCATCCTGGCCATGCTGCCGGCAGCGCTTGGCTATGGCGCAGGCGCCGATACCAACGGTCCGCTGGCTGTGGCGGTTATCGGTGGTATGCTCAGCTCCACCATGCTCACCCTGGTGGTGGTTCCAGCGGTCTATTCCCTGGTTGAAAACGGCCTGCTGCGGCTGCGAAACCGGTGGACAAAACAAGGCTGATTTTTAAAGCAACCAGACAGATGGCAACTACTCATGAAACCTGATCTGCCAGTGTAACCCATGTTCTCTCCGCACCCATGTACCCATGTCTGACTCTTCCTGTTTTCGTCTGCAACTGACTGTCTTTGCGCTGGTGTCTGCTTCGTTTACGAACATATACATCACCCAGCCGGTGTTACCTGTGCTGCAGACCGAATTTGGTGCTGACATGGTAACAGTTTCCTTCACAGTGTCCGCTGTCATCCTCGGCATAGCCCTGTCCAATCTGCCTTTCGGTATTCTGGCAGACCGGTTGCCGATAAAGCCCATTATTCTCACCGGCGGTGTTCTGGTGGCGTTAAATGGCATCATCTGTGCCATCACCCATAATCTCTGGATTTTAATTGGCGCCCGATTTCTCCAGGGTGTTTTTCTCCCTGCTTTGACAACCTGCCTTGCGGCGTATCTGGCAAAGACCATTCCCGATTCAAGGCTGACCGTTGTCATGGGATCCTATGTGTCGGCAACGGTGCTCGGTGGCATGGGAGGGCGCCTGCTTGGCGGCTGGATTCACCCGCCCCTGCACTGGCGCTATGCATTTGTCTCTGCAGCAGCACTCATCCTCGTTGCAACATTTACTGCTCTGCGGACACTGCCGGCCACTGAGACCGGCAGAGGCCGACAACAGGAAACCACCGGGTTTGCAGCTTTATTAAAACGTCGGGAGATCCTGCTTATCTATTTCTGTGCATCAGGCAGCTTTGCAATTTTTTCCTCGGTTTTTAACTATCTGCCGTTCCGGTTGAGCACAGAACCTTTTCATTTTTCCACCCAGTCAACGACCATGCTGTATCTTGTCTATATCATGGGCATCTTTATGGGGCCAACAGCCGGCAAAATCAGCAACCGCTTCGGCAGCGGCAACACTCTGATCGCAGGCAGTATTCTCCTGGGGATTTCATTGCTCCTCATTTTGCTGCCTTCTGTTCCTGCGGTGGTGACCGCCCTGCTTGGAATCTGTGCCGGCTTTTTTACCGTCCATGCTGCCGCTGTCGGTTCTCTGAACCGCAAGCTGACCAGTGGCCAGGGAAGGGCCAACGCTCTCTATGTTCTGTTTTATTATATGGGCGGATGGCTTGGCATTACCGGCGCCGGGTTCGCGTATAAACACGGCGGCTGGAGCTTTGTGGTGTATATCTGTCTGGTTCTCCTGCTCATTCCCTTAAGCGCCGGTATGGGTGAGCGGAAGATGAATAACGCGCAGGAAGCATCCGCACACACTGGATGCACATAAACATCGCCCTGAAATCCTGTAATAATGAGTGCTGGTAAACAAAAAACAAAAGCGGAAATACTGGATATCGTCATTCCCCTCTTTGCCAGGAGCGGCTATGCCGGAGTAAGCATGCGCCAGATAGCCCGGGCAGTGGGCATTAAAGCGGCCTCACTGTACCACCATTTCCCGGACAAGCAGACGCTGTATGTCCAGGCCCTTGCCCAGGCATTTTCCAGGCGTACCGCTTTGTTGCATGACGCCCTGGCCCTGTCTGCCGATCCGGAAGAGCAGTTTCGCCGGCTGGTGCACAGCCTGTGCAGACTGGTGCATGACGATACTGATTTCAGCAGGCTCATTCAGCGAGAGATCATGGATGGCGACGAAAAGCGGCTGCAGCTGCTTGCAGACAACGTCTTTGGCAGTTTTTTTCAGGAAATGACCATACTTTGCCGTGCACTTGCCCCTGACCGGGATCCCCATCTGCTGGCCATTTCTATCCTTGGGCTGATCATTTATCATTTTCAGATCACGCCAATCCGGTCTTTTCTTCCAGGGTTTCAGGAATCCCATAACGACCCGGAAGCTGTTGCCAACCATGTTATTTCTCTGCTGAAAAATGGATAACTTTCCTGCACTGGCCGGAATTGCCGGCACGTCATTTATCCTGGCCCTGTCCGGGGCGCTGATGCCCGGACCGCTTTTCACCCTGACCGTGGCAGAAGCTGCCAGAAGGGGAACACGGGCCGGACCGATGATTATCACCGGTCATGGTCTTCTTGAGCTGCTGCTGGTCGTTGCCGTTATCAAGGGGCTGGGTCCGTTTCTCAAGGAGCCACCGGTTATTGGCACCATCGCCCTTCTCGGCGGGATTATCCTGCTTGTCATGGGGATAGACATGGCGCGCAAGGCTGGTTCGCTTTCCCTGGAGCAGGATACGGTGCAGAGCGATCAAACCCCTGCCCGCCATCCCATTGTGCTCGGATTTGTCGGCAGCCTTGCCAATCCGTACTGGATCATCTGGTGGGTGACCATAGGTCTTGGTTACCTGATCACAGCCAGTCACTTCGGCTGGCCGGGCCTTGTGACGTTTTTTCTTGGCCACATTGCTGCCGATTATGCCTGGTATATCCTTATAGCACTGAGCGTCAGCCGCGGCAGGGGCCTACTGTCTGACAATAGCTATCAGACAATGATACGCTGCTGCGGCATATTTCTCATTGGCTTTGGCACCTGGTTTTTCGGCACAGCTTTCAAGCATTTGTCAGGCAGTATTCTGTTACTGTAGCGAAATGATGGGGTACATCACCCGGAACACTTCTGCAAAACAGGCTTTGCCCGAAAAGGCTATTGAATAACCAAATCAGGAGAACAGGAGAAAATTATCTCGTGGATCTGCAAACTTTTTTCCAGAAAGATTCATTTGCCCGGTATGTCGGCATTGAACTCCTCGACGTTGCACCGGGCTACGCCCGGGTACAGCTCGATATCAGCAGCCATCATTTGAACGGTGTCAATATTGCCCATGGCGGCGCCATTTTCGCCTTGGCCGACTATGCCTTTGCCGTGGCTTCCAACTCCCATGGCACTGTAGCTCTCGGGATCAACGCGACCATCTCCTACCTGAAAGCCGCGGGAGAAGGGCTGTTGACTGCCGAGGCAAAAGAAATTTCAAGAAATCCAAAACTTGCCACATATCAGGTCAGCATAGCCGATGCCGATCGCAACCTTATCGCCGTTTTTCAAGGCACGGTATACCGGAAGAAAGATAAAATCGCCAACCGATAGAATACAGGTACGTCAAGCCCTCTACCCGTTCTGTTCATTTGCAGTTACCGGGAACGTGCTTACTCTATTTATGAAGGGCAGGGAGCAAGTCAAACCCACAGGGGAAAAGGTGCTGCCTTTTTGTCTGCCTGATCTGTCAGTCGGAAGATCTTAATGACCCGTTTACCGGAAGAAACGACCTGCGATGAAACGGATTATTAGCACAGAAAAGCGGCCCATCAAACTCTGGCTCGACGATGTTGAAGCCGGAACCATGGAGCAGGCGAAACATCTTGCCAACCTGGATTTTGTCCATGGACATATTGCGCTGATGCCGGATGCCCATCTTGGCTACGGCATGCCCATTGGCGGGGTTATGGCAACGACGGATGTGATCGTGCCCAATGCGGTGGGAGTTGACATCGGCTGCGGCATGTGCGCTCTCCAGACGTCCCTTACCAATATCGACACTGATCAGCTCAAGTCCATTATGGCCCTGATCCGGCAAACTGTCCCGGTGGGATTCAAACACCATAAAAAAAAACAGGACCCTGCCCTGATGCCGCCAACGCCAGGGAATGTTCCCCTGGAAGATCTCTATGTTGTTTCGCGGGAATACAACAATGCCCTGACGCAGCTGGGCACCCTGGGCGGCGGGAACCATTTTATCGAGATCCAGAGGGGCAGCGACGCTCAAATCTGGATCATGGTGCACAGCGGCAGCCGTAACCTGGGATACAAGGTGGCCAATTATTACAACAAGCTGGCAATTCAGCTCAACCATAAATGGGGCGCAGCGGTACCGCCGAAATGGCAGCTTGCCTTTCTGCCCCTGGACACCGAAGCTGGGCGAAAGTATCTTCTGGAGATGCAGTACTGCGTGGATTTTGCCCTAGCAAACCGCCAGGTAATCATGCAGAAAATAAAAGATGCCTTCACTATGGTGATTCCCGGAGTATTTTTCCCCAAGTTTATCAATATTGCCCATAATTATGCGGCAATGGAGACCCATTTCCACAAAAATGTTGTTGTCCATCGCAAGGGAGCGACCAGAGCCAGACCGGACGAACTGGGTATTATCCCCGGTTCTCAGGGAAGCCCCAGCTACATTGTTCGCGGCAAAGGAAACGAAGAAAGTTTTATGTCCTGTTCCCATGGCGCTGGCCGGAAAATGGGCCGTAAACAGGCAAAAAAACAGTTGGATTTACGTGCCGAGCAGAAACGACTCGAAGATCAGGGAATTATTCATGCCATTCGGCACCGGGGGGACCTCGATGAAGCAGCCGGGGCCTATAAAGACATCGATGAAGTTGTGGAGAACCAGCTCGATCTCGTCGAAGTGGTGGTTGCCCTGAAGCCACTGGCGGTCATCAAAGGGTAGCCGACCACCCGGACGGGATAATCTGTCAATTCAGGTGCAAGGGAGGGAGCCATGAGTAAGCAGATTTCCTTTACCAGGATCGAGAACGACCTGCTGCCCGAGTACAGAAGAAAAATCAGCATGGCCGAGTCCACCGAGGACATCAGAAAATTTTTTGTCTACACCATCCAGGAACTGCTCCAGCGGGCTTGTAACGGGAATATAGCCATTACCTATGAGGATATCGTCCTGGACCAGGACAATCCTCCCCACTACCGGCTCTCCGAAACCCTGCAGACCCAGCAGGAGTTCGCCGCTGTCTGGACCGGTTCGGATCTCGCTCATATCATCGCCCGGTTCACCGAAACAGCCATGAACCATTACAGGCACCTGGCCAGGAACCCGGATAAAACCGAGGCCAAGATCAGAATGTAATGACCTGCAGGGGTAATCACGTCATGACCGCCACCAAACGGCAGCAGCTCATGGATATGCTGCGGCAGGAAGAGCTCACCAGCCTTGACATCTCCGCCATGCTGGGCATCCCTGAGAAGGAGGTCCATACCCAGCTTGGGCATATCCGCCGCAGCCTCTCCCGTCGGGGAGAAAAACTGGTGGTCACGCCGTTTTCCTGCCAGAGCTGTGGCTACCTGTTTAAGAAACGGCAGCGCCTGGACCGGCCAGGCCGCTGTCCGAAGTGCAAAAGCAGCCACATCCGCCTGGCAACCTTCCGGGTAGGGTAGGTTCCGGGCTGCCCCCAGGAGGGAGTGCGGCGGACAAAAAAGTTGGTCAAATCGGGAAAAATGCAGTATAAAGAGTAGTTGCTCCGGAGCAGATTCCGTACCTGGAATCTGCCGGACACGCTGTGCATCTCACACATCACGTCCTGGTCAGGCAGGATAATCCAGGCAGAACAGAAAATAATCTTTTTGGGGGTATACTCATGGGAAAAGGTGATCTGAGAACCAAACGGGGAAAAATCGTCCGCGGGACCTTTGGCAACAGTCGTCCCAAGAAGAAAAACGCCAAGAAAAACAAGAAATAACCTTAAGGGTGCCTTCCTGGGGCCTACCCCGAAAGCAACTGCAATCGAGTAGGGTGAGGCAAGTTAATTACGCTTGCCTCATCCCTCTCACAGAACCGTACGTACGGGTCTCGTATACGGCTCCTGTTTATTTTCCTTCATATTGAAACAGAGATTCCAGTAGATACAGCACCAAGATCAAAGAGACCCAAGCCCCGGTGTAAATATCCGTTGGGCAGGGCATAATGGCTCAAAGGACTTGCCGCATTGGCCCAGGAGTTCATTTTGATCGCATCAAACTTCCCCCTGTATCCAAGCTGCCTCAGCCTGCGGTGAAGCCGATTGGGCTTCTTCCACAATTTCAGCTGGATGGCTCGCAGTCTTCTCCGAATCCATCTCATCAGCCTTGAAAATTCTCCTGTGCAGTTCGCTATCCGGAAGTAGTTGGCAAATCCCCTCAAGAGCGGATTGAGATCTGCAATCACTTTCTCAAGATTCACCGGGGAATTACGCCGGGTCATTGCCTTGACCTTTGCCTTGAAAGACTTAATCTTGCCTCGCTGGATTTGCGTATACTGAGAGCATACGGATACTCCCAGAAAGTTTACGCCCCGACTGCTGTGGCAGATATGGGTCTTTTCACGGTTGACAGTCAGCAGCAATTCTCCTTCAAGATAGTGCCGTGCCTGCTCAAGAGCATTCTCGGCCGCTTTCTTTGATTGGCACAGAATCAGGATATCGTCCGCATAGCGGACTATTCGGTGGCCACGATTCTTCATGAATTGATCAAAAGAATCGAGATACACATTGGCTATCAGAGGGCTGATCACGCCGCCCTGTGGACTGCCGATCTCGCTAGCCGTAAATCCCGAATCCGTCATTACACCGCTCTTCAGAAACTTCTCCAGGAGACCGAGGATACTCCCGTCCCTGATCCGGCGACGAAAGGCGCTGAGGATGAGATCATGGTCCAAGGTGTCAAAGCATTTGGACAGATCCATATCAACTACCCACTTTCGATCGTAGTCACGGATAAACATCGTCGCCTTGGACAGGAGTTTATAGAATCCTCCATACTTTTTCATTAAAATGACGGTATTCCAGAGTGATAAATCTATATTTCCTGTAAGACCCCACCGGCTATTTTCCATCCAAATGCCCGCATAATATCAGCCTGAGCCTCGTCCGGTTCTTCCAGCATACGTACGGCTTTCCTTTTTCCGGGTAACCACAGAAGGCAGGAGTGCAAATTGCCCATATGGCGCATAGCTGCCTTGGCTGTCATGTTAACACCTGCCTTCCTGAGCCTTAATTCGATGATGCGCAGGAGTGCCAGGGCTGCTATGCAGGTGAAGATGTGGCACCTGATCTTGCTGTCAGTCCAATGACGTACCGGCCTGAGCGCCACCTGTGACTCATCTTTTGTCAGCCGGAAAGCATCCTCAACAGTCCAGCGGTCCAGGCTTGCCTGGACGATTTCATCGGTTGACCAGTCGGTTATATTGGTAATGATGATATTCTTGCCAAACCGGTCAATATAGCGCCCAATCCGGTAATGGTTCTTTCGAAAATTCATTCTGAGCCGCTTGTCTGTAACATAAAATTCAACCTTGTACAGGTCTGACGGGATGTGCAACTCCGAGCAGATGTCCATGTACCGCTTGAGAACAACTGATTGCTTACGCCAGTACGGGGCCTGCCTGTTGACCCTGGATTGAAATTCAAACAGGGTATCCTGAAGGCGAAGCATCTTTTTTTCAAAGGCGTAACGCTGTTTTGCGGCCGTCAGTGGATTGTATGTAACCACCACTGTGCGCTTCCGCCCCCAGTATTCACCTTGAGTCCGCCAGGCCAGCAACCGGTCATCTTCTCTGCCCTTTTGAGCAAGTTTCCGGTTTTTCCGAGTATCAACAGGCTTGAATCTGTCCAGATCGACATGGACAAGATGGTCAGCATAATGGGTTGAATATGTGGTGATAAAGTTGACACCTTCCCTGGCATCGATGGCGGCGATATTATCCTCACTGTTCATTCCCTTGTCAAAGACAACGGTCAAGGCACCATCTTCCCCAGCAGAGTCGCGCATGACCCTGAACATATCCTCCATGGTCTGAAGAAACATTTTTGAGTCGTGCCGATTGCCTTCGTATTCCCTGTAATAGAGCGGGATTCGTTTATCCCGACTGACAAGAAGAGCAACGCCTATCTGGCGTAACCAGTTGCGCCCTTCCTTGCTTTTCCCCCTCTGGGCCAGTACCGACTCGGTATCTGTGGCCATAAAGGTGTAGTAATTGGTTGTGTCAAACATGAAGCAGTCTGAAGACGAGGACTCTATCCTGGAGATGCGCCGAAGAAAATCCTTCGCGATCTGCTGCAGTTGCCGCTCTCCAACCTGATTCCATTTGAACCAGAACATCTGTGAGTTGAGCTCGTCAATCTGAACAGGGCGAATATGCTGGATGGCAGTGGCCTTATACCATCCCGGCATTGCCCGTTTCGAACAGGCCTGGATCATCCGGTTATAGACGGCATAGAGAAAATATTCGCCCACAGATGGCGCATTATCTTTTTCTTCAGCCACGATCCCGTCAATCAGACCGGCAAGGTCTATTTCCTTTTCAACGAGATTCGCGAGCCAGAGTGCACCAAAGGCTTGCGCCTGGATTTTTTTGGGCATGCTGTTGCCGCCCTGTGCCATCTCGAGAATACGTTCAGGTGACCCCAGGTATATCTGATTGATGACCTTGGGTTTGCCGTCGACCCGCGCGATCTCCCGGACATAATAGTAGGGCCTTCCCTTTTTCATCTTTTTATGCAGGTGTGCCATATCCACAAGATATCAGTAGGGTCTTACATGTGCAAGCGAAAAACGCCCATTATCTTGTTTTTCTATATTTTTTTGGGATGAAATCTTGGGAGGCGTGTAGGGTCTTACATGTTTTGTGAAAGCAACTAGCTGAATTCTTGAAGTTTTTTTGTTAAAAATGGTGAATCCCTATAAACTCCTGTTGGATATCGCCTGATGACAACTGCGGCCTGGGCGATAGCCATAGCTCGACGGGTGGAAATCCCGATCGAATATCGGCAGGAGAATGTCGAGCAGTGCCTGCTGCACTACACGGTCACGGACTGCTGGAATACCGAGCAACCGAACTCCTCCGGTTGGCTTGGGTATCTCTACCCGGCGCACGGCCAGTGGCTGGTAACTCTTTTCCCACAGTTCCTTCAGGAGACAGTCGATGTTGGCTTCGGCTGATGCGGCAAAGTCCTTGATGGACTGGCCGTCTATTCCGGCAGCTCCCTTCGCAGACCTCACCTTCCCAAACGCCTTGTGCAGAGCGTCCCTGCTCAGCATCCGGTCATACAGACTGTACCAAACGTCAACCATGCTCCTGTCCTGCGTCCCCATCCCTCCACTTCTGCCTGGAATCCCCGGGTCTTCACCCAAATGAGAGCGCCTTCTATCCCAATGGGCAATGTACGCTCAACTGTTCAGGTTACTCCGATGAACGGCCAAAATCAGCAGACGGCCTCTCACAGCATACCGCCGAAAATGTGCCCCGCCCCGTCGGGCAGCTTGTGTTCTGACTCCAGACCTCCATGATCTTCAGGGAACCTTCAAATAAACTTCATCCCTTCGCAACTGATACCGCTTTTGGCAAATACCAGCCCCTGTCAAACAACGCTGACAGGTCATCCCGGTTTTATCCTCCACGCTGTTACCAGGCTTCTCCGGCCGGGATTTCATCACTACTACGGAATCATCTGCCACCTCCCACCGCTTCGGTAGGCCTTGGATCTCTCCTTGAACCTTCCTTAACTCTCGTACTGCAAGTACGCTAGGAGGCTTCCCCGGTTAAGGCGAACTCCCGGTGAGCAATCCCATCCTCAATCACGCCAAAGGTCTGACCAGGTATCGGGCTTCACGCTATTGTGCACGCTTACCCACCTATGACGCCGAATCAGGTTCACTTACGCTATGTACCGCTCACTTCCTATCGCTTCCTTCAGACCCTGCCGTTGCCAGCAACGCCCTTGCGATTCGGATTGTCTTCCCCCTGGTCGGGGTGACGCCTGCGTTCCGCAGGCTGGGTTTGCCCGCCATGCCGGGCAAACACAAAAAGGCAGGAACCGGACCGGTTCCTGCCTTTTTGTTTTCCAGATCAGGCCAGCATCAGGACAGGGCCTGCTCGATGGCCACCGAGACCGCCACCGAGGCACCGACCATGGGATTATTGCCCATGCCGATAAAACCCATCATCTCCACATGGGCCGGTACGGAAGAACTGCCCGCGAACTGGGCATCGCAGTGCATGCGACCCATGGTATCTGTCATGCCGTACGATGCAGGTCCGGCAGCCATATTGTCCGGATGCAGAGTCCGGCCGGTACCGCCGCCCGAAGCCACTGAAAAATATCGTTTTCCCTGCTGGACACATTCCTTCTTGTAGGTTCCGGCCACGGGATGCTGGAACCGGGTGGGGTTGGTAGAGTTGCCGGTGATGGAGACATCCACCCCTTCCAGGTGGTTGATGGCCACACCCTCGCGGACATCATCGGCACCAAAACAGCGCACCTTGGCCCGCTCTCCTTTTGAATACGGTGTTTCCTTCACCACCGCCAGTGTACCGTCCTTATAGTTGAATTTTGTCTCCACATGGGTAAACCCGTTGATCCGGGAGATTATATGGGCCGCATCCTTGCCAAGCCCGTTTAAAATAACCCGCAGCGGCTCCTTCCGGACCCGGTTGGCGGAGCGGGCAATGCCGATGGCCCCCTCGGCGGCGGCAAAGGACTCATGCCCGGCGAGAAAGGCGAAACAGCGGGTCTCCTCGGAAAGGAGCATGGAGGCTAGGTTGCCGTGGCCGATACCCACCTGGCGTTCCTCGGCCACCGAGCCGGGGATGCAGAAGGCCTGCAACCCCTCGCCCAGGGTGGCGGCGATATCGGCGGCCCTGGTCTGGCCCTTTTTCAAGGCAATGGCCCCGCCGAGGATGTAGGCCCAGCAGGCGTTTTCAAAACAGATAGGCTGGACATCCCGAACAATGGTATAGGCATCCACCCCCCGATCAAGCAGCATCTGCCGGGCGGTCTCCAGGCTCTCGATCCCGTACTGATCCAGGACTTTCTCTATTTTCTCAATTCGTCTCTCGTATCCTTCAAACTGCGCCATGGTTCTCTCTCCTGCTACTGATGTCTCGGATCAATGGTTCGGACCGCCTCTGCAAAACGGCCATAGGTGCCGGTGGCCTGGGCCAGGGCCTCGCCAGGGTCCAGACCGTCCTTGATCGCATCCATCATCCGGCCGAGGTTGACAAACTTGTAGCCGATGATCTCGTCGTTCTCGTCCAGCCCCTGCTCCAGGACATATCCCTCGGCCATCTCCAGGTAGCGGGGCCCCTTGAGATTGGTACCGTACATGGTCCCGGTGACCGAACGCAGCCCCTTGCCCAGGTCCTCGAGCCCGGCCCCGACGGGCAGTCCGCCCTCGGAAAAGGCCGACTGGCTGCGGCCATAGCTGATCTGCAGAAAAAGCTCTCGCATGGCGACATTGATGGCATCACAGACAAGGTCGGTGTTCAGAGCCTCGAGGATGGTCTTGCCGGGCAGGATCTCCGAAGCCATGGCCGCGGAGTGGGTCATGCCGGTACAGCCGACGGTCTCGATCAGGGCCTCTTCGATGATGCCATTTTTTATGTTGAGTGTCAGCTTGCAGGCACCCTGCTGCGGCGCACACCAGCCCACTCCGTGGGTCAGTCCGTTAATATCGCCGATCTGGCGCGCCTGGTTCCATTGCCCTTCCTGGGGGATCGGGGCCGGACCGTGATTGGGTCCCTGAGCGACACAGTACATTTTCTCGACTTCAGGGGTATACTCCATACTGTTCCTCCATAATGCTGTTACTTTCCGCCTGGGCGGTGTTGTTCAAAAAATTCCATGAAAACCGGGACAGGTGCTACGAATCGGAGTTGTTGTCCGCTGGCGTCTCCGTCCCGGTGGGATGTGCCTGGGCCAGCAGATACTGAAGAAAAACCGATGCCACCGGCGAGAGCTCCCGCCTTTTTCGCCGGATAAGGTAAAACGGCCGATGCATAACCACGTCGTTGACCGGCACGGTGACCAGCTGACCGCAACGCTCATCATCGGCCACAGCCCGGCTGGAAAGAATGGAAATACCGATTCCGGCCCGGACCGCCTCCTTGACCGCGGCGGTGGAACCGATCTCCGCCACCTCCTGCAACTGCGAAGGCCGCAGGCCGTGCTGTTCGAGAATCTGGGTGAATACCCGCCGGGTACCGGAACCGGACTCGCGGAGAATAAAGGGCTCGTGAAGCAGCTCCTCGAGATCCACCGAGTTCCTGGATGCCCAGGGATGGCCCGGCGAGACCACCAGCACCAGCTGATCGGAGAAAACCTCCTCCCAGATCAGGCCGGTTTCATTCCAGCGGGCGCCGATCACGCCGATCTCCAGTTCCCCGTGCAGCACTTCCCGGGCTATATGACGCGATGCGGAAATACGCAGCGTCGCCCGGATGGAAGGATATTGCCGCCGGAAAGAGCCGATCAGCCGGGGCAGAATATAGGTGCCCGGGATGGTACCGCTGCCGATGAGGATCCGGCCGATCAACCGGCCGCCGTACTGCTCCACCGCCTGCAGGGCATCCTGGTGCAGTCGTATCATTCTCCGGCCATAATCGTAGAGCAGCCGCCCCACCGGGGTGGGTTCGATCTCCCGTCCCAGCCGGTCAAGCAGCTTCTGGCCCAGCTCCTGCTCCAGACTGCGCACATGTTCGCTCACCGTGGGTTGTGACAACAGCACGGCCTCGGCGGCGCGGGTAAAGCTGCCCAGTTCCACGACTTTGCAGAAGACTTCCAGTTTCCTCAATTCCATTATCGGCTACCCCTGTATATCACCTGGATCTCTCTGACCTCGAAGTCATTTTCACCATCAGATTCCGGCACCCCTCATTATCGGCATCACACAAGGTAACGATTCTGGTTCCCCAGCCAGGATCCCGCCTTCATACCATAGATTTTTCCGATCTGCATTATCCAGGAAACCGGGAAAGATGAATAAAAGAATACCTGAGCAGGCGGGCAAGGGCAGAACGTCTCAACTACGAAAGTATCGGGCAGGAAGGTTTCTGTCCGAGAATCCGATGGACGACCCGGGCTATCTCTTCCAGGGTGTAGGGTTTTTTGGTAAAGCCACAGGCTCCGAGGGCGCAGGCCCTGCGAACCTCCTCGCTCTCGGAATAGCCACTTACAATCAGGGCCTTCTGGCCGGGACGTATCTTGAGGATTTCCTCCAGGGTCTGGCGGCCGTTCATGCCCGGGTCCATGATCATGTCCAGCACGACAAGGTCCACCGCCCGGTGGCGAAGAAATTCCACCGCCTCCTCGCCACTGCCGACGCTTTCCACCCGGTAGCCGAGCATCTCCAGCATGCGGGAGGCGACATCGCGCTGCATCTCGTTATCATCCACCACGAGAATGGTTCCCTCACCGCGCCCGAGGACTTCAGGAACTACGGAATCATCCCGGCTGTACGGCTGCTCCTCGGCTGCGGCTGGCAGCAGGACACTGAACCGGCTGCCGTCCGACCCGGACTCCACGGTGACTGTGCCGCCATGGTCCTGGACCGTGTTCCAGACAATGGCCAGCCCCAGGCCGGTACCGCTCCGACCCAGCTTCTTCTTGCTGTAAAACGGTTCAAAGATATGCGGCAGGTCCTCATCTGAAATCCCCGCTCCGGTGTCCTCCACCACAAGTTCCACATAGGGCCCCGGCGCCAGACTCCGGTCCGGCACGCTGTCCGTGGTCACCATGGTGTTGGCGGTGCTGATCCGGACCCGGCCCGGACCGCTGATCGCTTCGAAACCATTGGCCAGCAGATTCATCAACAGTTTCTGGATATGCACAGGGGAACAGCGGCACCAGTGCAGGTCCGGGGCCAGGTGGGTCTCCAGTTCCACCTCGGGATACGTCTTGCCCAGCAGGGCAAATTCCGGTGAACCAAGATACTGCTCCACCAGGTCGTTGAGGAGACAGAGTTCCCGCACGCTTGCCGCGCCCCGGGCCACAGTAAGCAGGTCGGCGACAATGGCAGCCGCCCGCCGGCCGGAATCGCGGATGGCGGCCAGGATTTTTCTCTGCGGGCTCTCCGGCGGCGTCTCCAGCAAAAGCAGCTCCGGATAGTTGATGATCCCTGAGAGGATATTATTGAGGTCGTGGGCCACGCCACCGGCCATCATGCCGATCATCTCCATCTTTTCCGCGCTGCGCAGCCGCTGTTCCATCTCCCGATGGAGTTCCTGGGCCCTGACAGTGGCGGAGATATCACGGATCACCAGAAGCGCGCCCCTCAATTCGTCCTCGCCGCAGGTAAAGGGCACCAGGGCCACATCGAGGTGCCGGTCCAGGTGGGGCTCGTAATACTGCCGGTGCTGCAGCTTGTCGCAGCAGATCTCCCGGAAACAGTATTGCGGCGGCCTGCTCGCGCCATGGATCAGTTCGTAGCAGTAGCGCCCTGCCACTTCCTTGACCGGCACTCCAACCATGTTGGCAAAGGGAATGTTGGCCCGCCGTATCCGGCAGTCCGGGGTGATGATGGCGATCATGTCCGGCACGGCATCAAAGGTGCGCTCCCACTCGGTTTTGGCCCGATGGATCTGCTGCTCCACCTGGACCCGGGCCGTGATCTCCTTCCGGAGCTTTTCCATCCGTTCGTTGAGCTGCCGGGCCATGATATTCATTGCCTGGCGCAGCACCTGCAGTTCCTCCAGTCCGTGGCGTTCCAGGGGAATCTGATAGGAAGGATCCCTGGATATCTTTCTTGTCTGGTCGACAATGGTCTTGAGAGAGCGCAGAAGATGCCTGGCCTGGAAAAAGAGCAGAAAAAGGAGCAGGCCCGCGACCAGCAGACTGGTCCTGGTGATAATGAGGGTCCGCTGCCAGAACCGTTCCCGTTCCTGCCGCACCTTCTGACCGGCCCAGGCAAAGATATCCATCATTCCCTGCCGGTTCTGTGCCAGGCTGCGGCCCACGGCCTTTTCCTTTTTCTCCAGAGCCACGATCCGCCTGAAATTCTGTTCGAAGATCCGCCCGTTTTCCAGGAGCGCCTCCACCAGCAGCCTGTCCTGGTCCTTGCGGGACGAGGCGGCAAAGCTGTCCACCGCACTGTAGAAGGCCCGCATGTTGGCTGAGAAGCTGGAACTCACCTGCCGGAAATCGTACAGCCCTTTAAGCGCTCGAAAATCACTGAGAATATCAGAGAGGAGATGCTGCAGTCCCACGGCTTCCTGAATGACATCGGGCTCCCGCCCGGAAGAAGCGGAATCGTTGCCGGCAGGAGAGGCAGAAGCCCCTTCCGGACGGGATCGGCCGTCGGCCTGGAGTATCTGCCGCAGCGTCAGCAGGTGGTTTTCATGGGCCGCACTGATCGCATTGGTCAGTTCCGCCACCCGGTGCTGGACATCGCGCCGCAGGTGGGAAAGTTCACTCTTGTTTTCCTGGGACGAGATAAGCAGGTCAATGCGCTGTTCGGGCAGGTCGGATTTCCGTTCGTGGCAGGTGGTGCATCTGCGGCCGAATTCCTTTTCCCGGAGGATGAGCTTATTGTACTGAAACGGATCTTCCAGCAGGCGGGATTCATCCACGGCCAGGCGGAGGAACTGGCTCTCCATCTCCAGCATCCGGGCATAGGTGTTGTTGAGACGGGTGAACCGGTGGTTGAAAAAGAAGGTAAGCCCCAGAAGAATCGTAAAGAGGAGCAGCCCGGAGAGCATCATGTAGAAGTTGCCCCGAATGGATCGCGAATGCAGCATTATCTATCTTCTCCTTACTGCCGTCTTCGGGACATGCCAGAAAATGGTTCGGCGTCAACCATTACCATGCATCCCCCGGAGTTCCACACCGGTTCGCCGGTTTATCTCCTCCGGATCAGGCAGCGGGAGGGAAGCCGTTATGGTGTCCTGGTCCGCTGCCGATACCGGTGACCGGACCGGCAACAGAAGGGCTGGTACACGGGCTGAAAAACTGGCGGGAACGACAGGGTGGTACATCACGATCTCCGAAACATGGCACAGCAGAACATTTTTCTGCTAATGGGTATTTCTCTTTTTATACCATAAAGTGGCACTCAATTGAAGGCATGGTTTACTTTATTGCCTTGGCCGGTATCCGTTGCCGCAAAAGCCTTTTGCGCTTTCACCTGAATCAGTGAAGCTGGAATTTCGCCGCAACCGCCAGGTAAACGAAGACTCCGGGAAGAGATCCATTGATTAGAGTGACGCTCTATCAATCGTTGATGATGCAGCGAATGGTACCTGTCCTTTTTGATGGTGACTCAAGTAAGATAACAAAAAAGCAATAATTTTTCCGTCACTGATTCAGGTTGCAGGCAGAATCGGTGGCCAGGAGGTCGGCAAGACCGGAAAAACGGACGACCCGGCGCTGGACAGCGGTGTGCAGGGTCTGCACGGACGAACAGATGGTCAGCCTGCCACTGGCCCGGGTGATCCCGGTATAGAGAAGTTCCCGGGTCAGGAGGGGCAGGTATCCTCCGCCCCGACCGCCATCCTGCCCGGGCAGAAGAAGAAGGACATGTTCAAACTCCGAGCCCTGGGCCTTGTGAACGGTTATGGCCCAGGCGGTCTCATGACGCGGTAACCGGGCCGGAGCCACGGGCCGCAGGGTCTTGTCCGGGCGGAGGAACCAGGCCATGAGCTGCCCCTGTCCGTCGGGCCAGAGCACCCCGATATCCCCGTTGTAGAGTTTGAGCCCGTAATGATTGGCCAGGATCATGACCGGCCTCCCCCGGTACCATCTGGTTTCCGGCGGAATCAATCCCTGGCGGCGAAGCACCTGTTCCACCAGGCTGTTCACCCCGGCAACCCCGAACGTCCCCTGGCGCAGAACACAGAGGATCCGGAACCTGTCCAGGGCCGCCAGGGCCTCGCCACCATCCCTGGCCGTAAAAAGCGGCCGGTAACGGGCCACGATCTCCCGGGCCAGCCATTCCCGCTGCCCGGGACCGGTGGCGGAGACCAGGGTAAGATCCGTTCCTCCGGAGGCCATGATTTCTTCCAGCTCCCGGCCATCACCCCGGTTGACCGCCCGGGCCAGGCGACCGATGCCGCTGTCATCATGAAACCGGTAACTCTTGCGCAACATGACCACAGCATCGTTGAACGCGGGAGGGGACGGGTCACCCGGTTCCAGCGCCATACCGGTGAGCCGGCCCATGACCTGACACAGCCCGCCGGACCAGCCCGCATCCGCCCGACTGCAGAGATCACCAAACAGGCTGCCCGCCTCCACCGAGGCCAGCTGATCCCGGTCACCCAGGAGGACCAGGCGGGCCTGGTCCGGCAGGGCGTCGAGCACACTGGCCATGAGCTCCAGATCGATCATGGAGGCCTCGTCGATGACCAGAACGTCCAGGGCCAGCGGACGACTCGAATCGTGCCGGAAACGGCCGGAACCCGGCACCACCCCGAGAAGCCGGTGCAGGGTCATGGCCCGGTCCGGAACGTCGATGTCCAGGTCGGCAAGAAAATCACGGATCCCGGCCGACTGCAGCACCTTGCCAATGGACTCCTGCAGCCGGGCTGCGGCCTTGCCCGTGGGCGCGGCCAGGCCGATACGCAGGGCGCCGCCGTGCATACCCTGCAGCAGGGCCAGCAGCCGGGCCACTGTATGGGTCTTGCCGGTACCGGGCCCGCCCGATATCACCACCAGCCGTTTTACCAGCGCCAGGGCGGCCGCGGCCCGCTGCCAGTCCACTCCGTCGGCAACCGGGCCAAACAGCCGCCTGAGCAGGGAGGCTCCCCTGGCAGTATCCACCTCCTCCAGCGAACAGCTTTTTGCAAGCAGCCTCCGGGCGACCGCCTGTTCATAGCGGAAATAACGGCCCAGGTAGAGCCGGTCACGCCTGTCCAGCACCAGGGGCGTCGAGGGGTCGCCGGAGACAACCCCGGACTGCAGCAGGCTGCGGCGCCAGCTGTCAAGATCCGGTGCCAGCAGCGGGGGCGGATCTTCCCCTCCCGGCGCCACTCCGAAAACCGGCCGGCCGGCCACGGTTTCCAGGGGCAGACAGACATGACCTTCGCCAACGGCCCTGCTGGCCAAGGCTGCAGCCAGCAGCAGCCAGGGCTGATCACCGCCGGCCAGCCGCTCGAGAAACAGGGCCACGTGCCGGTCCAGGTCCCGGAGCTGGCCGCTGTCAACCGCCTGCTTCAGCAGGTCCGCCATCTGCCTGTCTGCGCCATCCGGCCCCATCATCCCACCTCTGCTTCCCGGCCCTGGCAGGCCCGGTCAAGAGATTCAATCAGTTCCCGCTGCGGCCGGGCATGGAAGATGCCCGTACCCGGCGGGTTAGCCGGCGCCATGCCCCGCAGGAACAGGTACAGGGCGCCGCCCATATGGGTGTCGTAGTCATAATCCTTCAGCCGGATCCGCAAATAGCGGTGCAGGGCCAGGATATAAATAAGGTACTGCAGGTCGTAACGGTGCTCCAGCATGGCCTGGTTCAGCCTGTCCGGACAATACTCTTCGACCCCGGAGCCGAGAAAGTTGGACTTGTAATCCACCACCCAGAAACGGCCGCGGCCGCGGAAGACCAGGTCGATATAGCCCTTCATCAGCCCGCGCAGAACTCCGGGTTTTTCAGGCAGCGGGGCCATACCGTACTGCTCGAGTATCTCGTTCCAGCGGCCGATGCGCAACCCGTCCAGGGAAAAATAGAACCCCATCTCGCATATCCTGCTGTCGGGTTCCACCCGGGCAAGGGTCAGGCCATCGACAAGCGGAGTGGTGACCACCTGTTCCATCCAGCCGGTGACCACCTCTGCCCAGCTACCGTCAATGCCGGCTAGTCCGAGCTGATCCGTGACAATGCGGTGCAGCCGCTGTGTGTTGAAAACAGACAAAGCCTCAGGCGAACCGGCGCCAGTCTCTGACACACCGTCTGTCTGCGACACACTGTCACCGGCCAGGAACTCCTCCAGGATGCCATGCAGACAGGTACCCGCCGCCGCGCCTCGGGGGAAACCGAACCGGTCCCGACCTGCCATAACCACCTCCTCCCCCGGCCCGGCAGTGTGTCGCAGACAGACGGTGTGTCGAAGACTGACGGGATCGGTTTCCAGTGGCTCATCGGCCTGTTCCAGCTCCGGCTCATACCCCGAGACCAGGCCTGAATAACTGGTGATACGCCAGCCGGTATCGACGTGTCCGGTGAAGACCCGGGGAGCAATCTCGGCCGGCATGGTCATCGCCGCGGGAGTGTGTCGCAACCGGACGAGCTCCTGTCCGGCCAGCTCCTCCGGGACGGCCTGACCCACGGTGATCACCTTCCGGTCACCGGCCCGGGCCGCGGTGCTGCGGGCGAGCTCGTACAGCTCTTCCATGATCCGGTCCCCGGAAAGTTCCTTCACCGGGACCACCCGGCCATTCCCGTCCCGATGGAGGAGCCAGGCCAGGGCAGAATACTCCATGGACCGGAACCGGCCCCAGCAGATCACCGTGCCATAGACAGCCCTGGTCACGGCCACGTAGAGAAGGCGCAGGTCCTCGGCCAGCCTCTCCTGCTCGGCCTGGCGGTAATGGCCCTCGTCATCGCTGCCCAGGTCCACCTGACGGGCCAGGGTATGCGGATCATGGAAGGCAAAGGGTCTGTTGCGGTCACACACCTTTCCATCCCAGAGAAAGGGCAGAAAAACCATGGAGTACTGCAGTCCCTTGGCCTTGTGGATGGTCACGATCCGGACCAGGTTCTCGTCACTTTCCAGCCGCAGCTGCTGACTTTCGCTCTTTTTTTCCGCCTCCGAGCTCTGCAGCTGCTGATCAAACCAGCGGACCAGTCCGGCCACAGAGGTGGCCGTGCGACTCCAGGCCTCCTGCAGCAGCTCGGCCAGGTGCATGTAATTGGTCAGCTGCCGCTCGCCGGAGACAGTGCGCGGGACACTGACAGGCTGCAGCAGCCGGTTGGTCACCCCTTCCCGGGCCACCAGATACTGCAGCATGGTAACCGGCCCATGCTCTTCCAGCCGCTGGCGATATTCCTGGAGCATGGCCAGCCGCTCCTCCCAGGCGGCCTCGTCGTGGCCGAGCCGGTCGAGCCCGGCCGCATCCAGGCCAAAGAGCGGACTCACCAGAGCCAGACGGACCAATCCCTCGTCTTCCGGGTTTTCCAGGGCCAGGAGCAGATGGAACAGATGCTCGGCTTCGGGACTGCCAAACACCGACTCCTGGCTGTAACAGACCGAAACAATATTATGCGCAGCCAGAGCCCTCTGCATTACCGCCGCCTCGCGGTGGGTACGGACCAGGACCGCGATATCGCCCGAGGCCAGGGGCCGGGCCCCGATCCCGGTGCCGATCAGAGCCCGGCCACCAAGCCCGGCGGCCAGCAGGCGGCTGATCCGGGCCGCGCAGAGCGCAGCCGCCGCCTCCCTGCCCCTCTCGCGGGCCAGAACGCCACCGGAGCGGGGCCCGGCCAGCTCTTCGGCGGGCAGAACGAGAAATTCCATGGCCGGCAGCTCGGTACCGTCCACCAGCAGCGGTTTTTCCTCCTCGATCCGGCCGGCGGCCTGCACCGGATGCAGGCGAATATCACTTGCGAAGATAAAGCTGTCCCGGGCACCGAAAAGGTGGTTCACCGCCTCCACCATGGCCGCGGTGGAGCGGTAGTTGGTGCCAATGGTGAAACGGTTTTCCTCCGGTGTATCGCGACGGGCCTGGATATAGGTGAAGATGTCGGCCCCGCGAAACGAGTATATGGCCTGCTTGGGATCACCGATCATGAACAGACCGCACCGGTCGTCCCGGCCGGCATAGATGGTTTTGAAAATCCGGTACTGGACCGGATCGGTGTCCTGAAACTCGTCCACCATGGCCACCGGGAAACGGGTCCGGATGCGGCGGACCATCCGGCCATCGGTGTCCCGCTGCAGGGCCCTGTCAAGATGATGGAGCAGGTCGTCGAAGTACATGGCGTCCTGTTCCTTCTTACGCTGGTCCAGCTCCCGGATCATATAATCCCTGGCCTCGGTCAGGATCGCTATCCTCCTCCGGGCAAGCAGCCGGCCATGGGCGGTAAAAAAACTGTCAAAGAGGAAAAAAAACGGGTGCTCCGGCCGGGTGCCCTTTTGCTTCATCCTCTTTTCCATCTCCGATCGGGCCAGCAGTTCGATGGGCGGAACCAGTCGCCAAACCAGGGTTTCTTCGTCCGCCAGGCGGTCCATGCCGGTCAGGGCCTGTTCCACCCGCTCCGGGGAATAGCCCTTGCGCTTGTCGCGACTGAGGCCCGTGGCCGAGGTCAGGGCCTCGGCGACCTCTTCCCGCACCCCGGGCCAGACCTGCTGTATCTCCCTGAAACGATCCTCACAGGTCTGGCGCAGATCGTCGAGCTCTTCCCGGTCTATGGCTGGAAAACAGCGCACGCCTCTTTCCAGTAGCGGGCCGTCAAGGGCACCCAGGATCTTTTCCGGGCCCGCCCACTGTTTCAGGATCCAGGCGGTCTCGGGCGGCTCCAGGCCATAGAACCGGCTCCGCCAGAAATCTTCCATGATCTGCTGCCGGAGCAGGCTCTCGTTCTCGAGGAATTCGGTGTCAAAGGACATACCTGATTCCACGGCATGGTCCTGGAGAACCCGCTGGCAGAAACCGTGGATGGTGTGGATGGCTGCCTCGTCCATACGGGCCAGGGCGTCCTGGAGGAGCGTGGCCCCCTCCTCCCGCCCAATCCGGGCCAGCAACCCCTCCAGGAGCTGGTCACCGGAGGCTGCCGGTCGCTGCTCCAGCAGGTCCAGGGCCTCACGGATCCGGTTCCTGATCCGGTCACGGAGTTCCTCGGTGGCTGCCCGGGTAAAGGTCACCACCAGGATCTCGTCCACCGGCAGCCTCTTTTCGAGCAGAAGACGGAGGTAGAGAAGAACAATGGTGTACGTCTTGCCGGTCCCGGCCGAGGCCTCGATCAGCTGCCGGCCGGCCAGGGGAAAGGTCAGGGGGTCAAGCGGCTGCATCGTCTTCCTCCAGTACATCCAGGACCGGGTCCCAGATCCGGGTCAGTTCCCGGAATCCCTGATCCAGGGGATCACGCCCCCGGAGGGCGATCCGGTAGGCCAGATCCTGCTGTTCTCCCGGTGTCTTGAACGAATCATACCAGACCTTCTCGGCCTCCCGCTGTTCCGCCCCCCTGCCCGTTCGCCTGGCCCTGGCCCAGGCAAGGCTGGTCCCGGGAAAGAAATGAAGTGGTTCCCTCAGGCCGCACTGGTACCAGTGGAGCAACTCCGCCAGCTGTTCCCGGGCGGTTTCCACCGGCTGGAGAGAGAGAACAGAGTCCGTGGCCAGGTGGAAACTGCGGTGCCCCGTACCCTCCGGCGCCGCCAGGTTCAGCACCAGATGCAGGACCCAGAGCCGGATCAGATCACCACCCTTCCACCTGGTGGGTCGCCAGGTCACCAGCCCTTTGGCGTGGAGCCCGTCCAGGGTGCCAACCAGCCGGATTCCCGCCACATCCAGGTCAACGGACACCGGCTCCCGCCGTTCCTGGCCAAGCATCGAGAGATTGCGCACCAAAAATGACGTCCTGTCATACAGCTCCGCCATGAGGCTCTCACCAAAACCACCGTGGGGCAGCAGCCCCCGAGCCCGGAGCCTGCGACTGCACTCCCCTGGCTCCCGGCCGGAGAGCAGACAGTCCACGCTCTGCCTGGCCAGCTGGTAGCGCTCCAGCGCGTCCGGGGCAAACGGCTCGTTTTCAGCCAGGGCCTCCTCGCCCACCCACAACCGCAACCCGAGCCGTTCCTGGAGAAAAAAACGGACCGGATGACTCCAGAACCTGGCCAGGAGATTGATATCAACGCTCTCCCATGCACCGCCCGGGCCGCTGTCGTCTCCAGGATCGGACAGGGCCTGACGGACAAAGGCTGGAGAATCGACCCGGGGGTCCCGGGGGGGCAGCCAGTGAGCGGCATGACTGCGGTACACCGTACCGGTGAAACAGCTCGCGGAAAAGGGTTGCAGGGGATACTCCACGGTCAGCAGCGCGCTGACCGGCAGTGTGTCGGAGACAGACGGTGTGTCGGAGACAGACGAATTCCCGGCCCCGGCGGCCACGGAACTGCGGTCGATATAGTCACGCAGCTCGCTGACCACCACCGAAGGCGGCAGCAGGCTCATGTCCCGCTGATCCCGGCCGATCCAGGAAATATGGAGATGCTCGCGGGCGGAAAGCAGGGCTTCGAGGAACAGGTACCGATCATCGTCACGCCGGTTGCGGTCGCCGATCCGGGGTTCCCTGGCCATCAGGTCAAAGGAGAGCGGCCGCTGCACCCGGGGGAAATCACCATCGTTCATACCCAGCAGACAGAGAACCCGGAAGGGTATGGCGCGCATGGGGACCATGTTGCAGAACGTGACCTGACCGGACAGAAACGGATAGGGCGCCGGAGCACCGTTCAGGGCATGCTCGAGCCAGGCGCGGACCAGGTTCTGCTCCAGGGGTTCGGTGAACCCGGCCCTGGAGCAGGTGGCGCCAAAGCGACCGATGGTCTCCCGCAGCTGGACCAGGCTGTACTGCTCCTCGCTCTCCACGCCGGTAAAGAAATCATCCAGCAGGGCGACCAGCACCTCCTGCCAGCGTGAAGGGGCGGCCGGCTGGCGGAGGCGGCGGCTCCAGAACCGCAGCCGCTCGACGAGAGAGGCCAGGACACCAAGGAGATGGGTATCACGGGAAGAGAGATCACCAAACGGCTCCATGTCCTCCCAGGGCCTGGGGGTGGACGACACACCGTCTGTCTGCGACACACTGCAGGGGGGGGGAGGGAAGGGCCGGCCACGTGGCCGAGCAGCAGGCGGTCCAGACCAAAGGCCCAGGTGTGCAGGCCGGAACCGGGAGCTTCCCCTGCTCCTCTGCCGGGATCCTGGCTGTCTGCGACACACCGTCTGTCTGCGACACACTGCGAGCGGTGGGCCTGGTCGAGGCCCCAGCGGATGCCGGAGTGCCCGACCAGGGTGCGCAGCCGGCTGACATCATCCCCGGTCAGGCCGAGACCGTTCCGGACAGCCCCGGTTTCCAGCAGGGCCAGGACCTGGGGCGCGGTCATCCGTCCCGAGAGGACATCCAGCAGGTCGAGAAAGGTCCGGATAACGGTATGGTGGGCGGCGAGGGAACGGTCGGCCAGGGACCAGGGAATCCGGCCGGGCTCTTCCGCCGTCCCGAAGACCCCGGCAATGGCCCCGTGGTACCGTTCGATATCCGGTGCCATGACCAGGATATCCGAGGGCAGCAGGTCGGGATGCTCCTGGAAAAGTTCCAGCAGCCGGTCGTGGAGGACCTGCACCTCGCGCAGCTCACTGTGGCAGGAGTGAAAGGTGATGGACCTGTCTTCGGGCCGGACGATAAAAGGGGAAGCGTCGGCGTCACTGCGGTCATGGAGATTAAGGATATCCTGCTGCACCGAACCGAGCAGGCAGGTTGCATCTTCCTCCTGGTAGAGATCGTATTCCCGGACAGGAACGGAACCGTCATCGACCGTCCCGAGCAGGAGTCGAAAAAAGTCCCGGCCCACCCTGCCCAGGGAGGCCAGCAACGGATTGCCCTGGGCATAGAACCCACTGACGTCAGCCTGCTCCTGCCGCCGCCAGTTCTCCCGTTTCCTGGCCAATTCCCGGCCGGAGACCACGTCTTCCCAGAAACTGCGACAGGGGCTCAGATGAAAGAAATGCACCTCGGTGAACGTGGCCACGATCCGGAGCACCTCGAGATAAGCCGGGGCCAGGGAGCTGATTCCGAAAAGACAGACCCGCTCCGGCAAGGCGTCAAAGCCGGACCCCCTGATCCGGCCGGACGAGAGCACCTCTGCGCAGCGAGCCCGGAGCCTGTGGAGTAAAGCCGCCCGATGCGGTTCATCACCGCCGACCAGAGCCCGCCACAGGATGGCCTGCCAGCTGTCATCTGTCTTCGACACACCGTCTGTCTGCGACACACTGTCTTCGCCCCGTTCCCAGGCCAGGATCATATCCGGCCGGAACACCAGGTACTGGTCAAAAAGATCACTGATCCGACCGGCGAGCTGAAACCGTTTTCGCTGATCGGTGTCGGTGTGAAGGTAAGAGGCCAGCTCACCAAAACCGGGTTGCCGGCACAACTCGGGCAGCAGGGCCATTATCCTCCACTGCAGTATGTTGCGGTCAAAGGACGACTCTTCGGGCAGCGGCCCGAGAACCGTGGCAAACACGTCCCAGACAAAACGGGCTGCCAGCGGAAAAGCCAGGTTGGCGGCAATACCGGAGTGACGGGCAAGCTCCAGGGAAAGCCAGCGCCCCATGCCCGGGCTCTGGACCACCACGATCTCAGGAGCCAGGGGATCACGAAGCGGCGTCCCCAGCACCGCGGCCAGGGCCTGCAGCAGATGCTCCTGCCTGTTGGACTGATAGAGAAAGAGGTTACCCATTCCCGGTTCCTGACTTATCGTTGTTGATGGCAAAAATGTTTTTCTTGTGCCGCGCACCATCTGCTATACTGCAAGAGAAGCTGTTCTGCCACAGATGTAACTCCCTGGATGAAATCAGGTACCCCACCGGCACGCCCGGCGTGTTTCTGAAGCCCGGGCAGGTTCAGCATAGAGAACGACCACCACAGGTCAGGCTGACATATGATGAAATATCTCTCACTTACCAGGATCCTCCTGGTCCTGCTGACCATTGCCTGCCTCAGTGGCCTGTTCTACCTTCCCTACCGTTCGGTCCGCACTGAAACCATCGAGGCCTACAACAAGGAACAGTTCATCCTCGCCTCCCAGGCGGCCCGGGAAATCGAAGCCTTCTTCAATACCTGCACCAGCGCTCTGTACTACCTGGCCAGCCAGCCCTCGATCATTCGGCTCGACAACATCGGCCGGAGGCTCATGGAAGACTTCCACACCATCCATGCAACGGAAATTTCCGCGGTAACACGCATTGATGCCACCGGTCGTATAATTTATACCGTACCTTTTGACAAGAAAGCCATCGGCGCAGATGTTTCCAGTCAGCCCCACAACAAAAGAATCATGGAAACCCATAAACCCGTGGTCAGCGAGGTCTTCATGGCCGTCCAGGGTTATCCGGCGGTGGCCTATGTCTATCCCGTCTTCGACGGCGCCACCTACCAGGGGACGATCAGTTTTCTGATCCCCTTCGAGGAACTGGCCAAAAGATATGTATCGGCCATTGAACAGGGCAACAAAAGCCGGGCCATCCTGATCAGCCGCACCGGGGTTGGCCTCTACTGTCCGCTGGATACCCTGGAAGAAAAAATCGCTCATCCGGCCTGGTCTCTGAAGGACCGGCTGACCGACTCACCGAGCATGCTCCGGATGATCGAAGAGATGATGGCCGGCAGAACCGGCCGGGCCGTCTTCACCGTGCCCCACTCCATCCACTCGCCAAACGGTGGCGCCACCATGCACGCGGTCTACCGGCCCATTCACCTCCCCGACAACAACTACTGGTCCATTGCCGTGGCCACACCGGAACACCTGGTGCTGCAGACCATGACCGATTTCCGCAACAAGTGGCTTCTGGCCACCACCATTGCCATATGCGTGGTCCTGGTGCTGAGCTTTTTCCTCTCCTGGTCACTGGCCACCAGTACCGAGGAACACCGGCGCCTGGCCGTGGAGGCCCAGCTGCACCGGCTGCTGGAACATCTGCCCATCGGGGTTGTGCTCTGGGACCAGGACGGCCGGATGATCTACGCCAACCGCGCTGCCCTGGAGCTCCTGGAGGAATCCCGGGAGGAGGCGATCCTTGGCCGAAAGATGCTGGATTTTATCGATTCCGAGTTTCACGACCAGTTCCGCAGCCGCCACGAACAGCTGCTGCGCCGGAAACCCGTCCCGGCCACCACCTACAAGATCATCACCAGTAAAAACAATTGTCGGACCGTGGAGGTCGACACCGTTCCGTTTCATTTCAACGAACAGCCCTGCCTTATATCCCTGATCCAGGACATCACCGAACGGTTCGCCGCCGAAGAAACCCGCAAACGGCTGGTCACGGCCATTGAACAGACCCGGGAATCCATCCTCATCACCAACCGCGAAGGTATCATCGAGTATGTCAACCCGGCCTTCACCGCCATCACCGGCTACTCCCGGGAAGAGGCCCTGGGCAAGACACCCAGTATCCTGCGCAGCGGTAAACATGACCAGGCCTTCTACCGCTCCATGTGGCAGACCATCACGTCGGGCGAGGTCTGGCAGGGGCGGATCGTCAACCGGAAAAAAGACGGCAGCCTGTTCGTCGAGATGGCCACCATTTCACCGGTCCGGGACAAGGAGGGCAAGATCACCCATTTCGTGGCGGTCAAGCGGGATATCACCCATGAGGTGGAACTGGAAGCGCAACTGCAACAGGCCCAGAAAATGGAGGCCATCGGCACCCTGGCCGGCGGCATTGCCCACGACTTCAACAACATTCTCGGGGCCATCATCGGCTTCACCGACATGGCCCTGCTGCTGTGCGATCCCGACTCACCGGTCTACGAAAACCTGGAACATATCCGTCAGGGCGGCCAGCGGGCCACCGATCTGGTCCAGCAGATTCTTACCTTCAGCCGCCGCGGGGCCACGGCCAAACACCCGGTTTCCGTGGCCCCGCTCATCAAGGAAAGCCTCAAGCTGCTGCGGGCCTCCCTGCCGGCCACCATCAGGATCAACCGGCAGATCAAGGCACCGGACGCCAAGGTCCTGGCCTCCCCGGTCCAGATTCAGCAGATCATCATGAACCTGTGCACCAATGCCTTCCATTCCATGGGCGAAAAGGGTGGACAGCTCGATATCATCCTGGAAACCGTGCCACAGGGAGAGGACAAGACGACAAACTGGGTCCGCCTGGTGATCCGGGATACAGGCTGTGGGATTGACAAGGAGATCCTGAACCGGATCTTTGACCCCTTTTTCACCACCAAGGAACCGGGCCAGGGCACCGGCATGGGGCTCAGCGTGGTCCATGGAATCGTCCACGACCTGGGCGGCATCATCAAGGTAGAATCGACTCCGGGAGAGGGATCGATCTTCACCGTGCTGCTGCCGGCCACCGGCCAGGGACTGGAACCGGAGCTGGTGGAAACCGACGAGCCCCTGCCCCGGGGCAACGAGCATATCCTCATAGTCGACGATGAGCGCGATATCTGCACCACCTACCGGATGATGCTCGGTCACCTCGGATACCAGGTCACCGACCTGTGCAATCCAGAAGAGGCCCTGGAGTATCTGCGAAAAAATCCCGAGGCCTTTGACCTGGTGATCACCGACCAGACCATGCCGGAGATGACCGGCCTGATCCTGCTCCATGAAATCCTGGCCATCAACCCGGACCTGCCGGTGATTCTCTGCACCGGCTATTCGGAGCAGGTCGATGAACCCAGGGCCCGGGAGGCCGGAGCCCGGGGCCTGCTCATGAAACCCATCGATCTGCAGGCCATGGCCAGGACAGTGCGACGGATTCTGGACGAGGCAGGCAACAGTACCGGGAACTGACACGCCCTGCCCTTCCGGATCCCGTCCCCTCAGCCCCTTTTCGCCCCGGCCACCCCTGCCGGCCGCCGCTCGTCTGTCTTCGACACACTACCGTGATCCGGCATCATCCGTGGTCGTGGCCGACCTGGCAAAGGCGGCCAGGTTCTGGCCGGTGGCCGCCAGCAGCCGCTGGCGGGCCAGGTGGTAGTTGACCAGAGCCTGGGCCAGACGGACATGGGTGGTGGTCAGGTTGCGCTGGGCCTCGTTGAGCCGGACAATGGAAGCGGTCCCGGCCTGGTATTCCGCCTCGGCCAGCTCCCGGTTTTCCCGGACCAGCTCCACGGTTTGCCGCTGGAGCTCGACCTGTTCCTCGGCCGCCTGCAGGAGTGCCATGTCCTGGCGTATCTCGGAGGCCACCCGGTTGCGCAGATCGGCATACTGGTAGCGCAGCTCCCGCAGCCGTAACCGCGCCTCGACCTGCCGGGCCCGGTCACCCCCGCCCGAATAAAGATTCCAGCCCAGGCTGAGCATGATACTGGAACCAAAATCATCCACCCCGAGTCCCATATCACCCTCCCGAGCGCCGTTCACACCCCCGGACAGCTGAAGACGGGGATAGTCGCTGGCTTTCGCCATCCCGGCGGCGGCTTCGGCCTGCCTTATCTGCATGGCCAGCGTCTGGATATCCGGCCGCGTCTCCAGGGCCTCGGCAAGCAGCCTGCTTACCTCTGCCTGCCGGTCCACGGCGGCAGGGTCCGGGCAGATCACCTCCCGGTCCAGCGGTGCCAGCTTCATGTTCGGGGGCAAGGCGCCTTCGGGCAGTCCGAGCAGGGCAGCCAACCCGTAGAGCGCGGCCTCGTACTGACGCTTGCCCAGCAACAGGGCGGTGCGGGCCGAATTGAGCTGGACCTTCATATTGAGCACATCGCCCCGGGAGCCGGTGCCCACTTCAAAGCGATTCTGCGCGTCCTGAAGCTGCTGGGCATAGAACCTGGCATCGGCGGCGGCGATCTCCACCGCCGTCTGCTGGAGCTGGGCATTATAGAAAGCCTCGGCCACCGCGGCCAGGAGCAGACGCCGGGCATCCCGGCGGGCCGCCTCCAGCGATTTCTCCCCGAACTTGGCCTGCTGCTGGTTGAATTTGCGGTAAAAGCCGTCAAAGAGAACCCAGGTGGCCTGCACGCCGAGGGAATAGTCATCAACGGTCCGGTCGGCAGTACCGCCATAGAGCATGGCCATATCCCGGGCCGCTTCATAGTCGTTATCCGACAGCCGGACCATCCGGCCCGAAGCGCTGAGATCAAGCGAGGGGTACCAGGCAGCCATGGCCTGCCTGACCCGGGCCCGGGCCTGTTCCAGCCGGGCGCCAGCCGCCGCCATGGAGGGATTGGCCTCCAGGGCGAGGTGCTGGGCGGCCTCGAGATCGAGGGCTGTACTCTCCTCCTTCCCCTGAATCTGTGCCGGCAATGGAGCGGACTTGCCTCCAGGTAGCTCCCCGGCCTGTGCGGCCATACTCCAGCAGAAAACGACCAGAAAAAGCATCAGCTGCAACCGTCTGCCTCCAGCGACCCTTTGTTTCATTCTTCTTCTCCGGTATGCCATACAAGATTTCATGCTTCCTGCCCAAAGGCGCCTCCCTCCCTGGACTTTTTTTCCATTTAAGTCGCCCGTGTCCGCCGGCGCAAGCACAACCACTATAAAAAAACTTCAGCCGGCCCGATCCGTGCTTTCCTGCCATGGCAGGGGAGGCTCCGTTGCCGGCTGCCTTCGGCCGGATGCCGGTTCCACCGTCTCCCTGGTGGGGCAGGTACCGGTCCGCAGTCGGACCGCCAGCCGACGCAGATCATTGACAATGGCCAGCAGGGACGGGATGAGCACCAGGGTCAGCACAGTGGCAAAAGTGACTCCAGCGGCCAGGGACAGGGCCATGGGGATAAGAAACCGGGCCTGGAGATCCGTCTCCATGATCAGGGGAGCCAGCCCGCCCACCGTTGAAATGGAGGTGAGCATAATGGCCCGGAACCGTCGGGCCCCGCCTTTCTTGACGGCCTCGAAAAAAGTCATGCCTTCGGCCAGGTTCTCGTTGATCCGCTCGATGAGGACAATGGCGTCGTTCACCACCACCCCGGTCAGAGCCACCATGCCGAACAGGGACATCATGGAGAGATCGTATCCCAGCAGCAGGTGCCCGATGATGGCACCGATAATACCGAACGGCACGGTGAAAAGGATGACCAGGGGCTGGAGATAGGAACGGAAAATGGTCGCCACGATGACATAGATGCCGAGCACCGCCAGGGGAAAGGTCACCTTGAGGCTGGAAAACGATTCGCGCATGTTCTTTTTCGCCCCCTGGAGCGACACATGGAGGCCGGGAAACTTGCGCTTAAGCTCGGGGAAAAAGGTGGCCGAGAGGTCGGCATAGATCTCCCCGGCATTGGCCCGGCGGGCGTCCACATCCGCGGTCACCGCCACGCGCCGCAAACCGTCGGTGCGAACAATGGCGGAAAATCCCGGACCATAGGAGATATCGGCCACCGAGAGAATGGGCACCTCGGCCCCGTCCGGAGTCCGGATCCGCAGCCGTTCAAAGTCGGAAAAACGGCTCCGCTCGGCCCGGGTGAGCCGCACCTTGACCCGGATGTCGTCGCGCCCCCTCTGCAGCCGGTACGACTCCACGCCGAAATATCCCGCCTGCACCTGGCGGGCCAGGTCTTCCGCCGTCAGGCCCAGCGCCCGGGCCCCGGGTTTCAGGGCCAGGCGGAACTCGTTCTTGCCCGGACTGTAATCGCTGCGGATCTGCGTCACCCCGTCGTAAGAGCGGAGTTTGTCCATCACCAGGCCGCTGGCGGCCAGGATCTGTTTCATGTCCCTGCCCTGGAGCCATATCTCGATTTCAGGTCCACCCGGACCGGCGGACAACCCCTCAAAGGTCAGGGAACGGGCCCCGGGAATCTGACCGATCTCACGCTCCCATTCCACCAGCAGTTCATTGGAGTGGACACCCCGCCGGGCCGAATCCAGGAGAATGAACTGGACCGAGCCCATGTTGGGCCCGGTACGGCCCATGGTCCCGGACAGGGTCTGGCCCAGCAGCCGCAGCCGTTTCTCGATCATGGGCTCACCGGTCCGGGTGGGAATCCGCTCGGCCACCCGGACAAACCCCTCTTCGATCCGGTCCAGGGCCCTGAGCGTCACCTCGGGCGGCGTACCGTCGGGAAACTCCACCGTGGAGGTGATGACAAACCCATCGATCTTGGGAAAGACCTGAAATTTCACCAGACCGCTGCGAACCAAGCCAAGCGACAGAAGCAGGACCGCCAGGCCAGTGGCCAGGGTGACGTACCGGTATCCCAGGACCCGGTCGAGGAAAGGGATATAGTGCCGGGACACGAAACGCTCCATGCCCTCCTGGGTAAACCGCTGCATCCCGGCGAGCACTCTGGCCAGGCGATTTCCGGGCCTGGTCGAACGGTTGAGATCCGGCAGATGGCTGAGATGGGCCGGGAGGAGAAACAAACACTCGACCAGCGAAATCAGCAGGCAGGAGATGACCACCACCGGCAGGATGGCAATGAACTTGCCCATGATACCACCGATATAGGCCAGCGGAATAAAGGCAACCACGGTGGTGAGAACCGCGGCAATAACCGGCATACCCACCTCGCTCACCCCGTCCACCGCCGCCACAAGTGGCCCCTTGCCCAGCTTGCGGTGCACATAGATGGACTCGCCCACCACAATGGCATCGTCGACCACGATCCCGAGCACCATGATGAACCCGAACAGGGAAACCATGTTGATGGTCGCGCCCATGGACCAGAGGATGAACATGGCGCCGGCCAGGGAGATGGGAATACCCATGCCGGCCCAGAAACTGAGCCGCAGGTCGAGGAAAAGCCAGAGGAGAAAAAAGACCAGGGCCATGCCGAGGAGACCGTTGCGGGTCAGCAGGTTGATCCGAGCCTTGAGGGCCTTGGTATTGTCGTAAAAATCGGTCAGCGACACCCCGGGGGGCAGCTGGTCCTGTTTCTCCTGCACATAGCGGCTCACGGTCTGCGATATCTGCAGGGAATCCTCGGTACTGGTCTTGAACACCATGACAAAGACCGATGGCCTCCCGTCGATGATGGCCACCACCGGATCTTCGGTGAACCCGTCCCGGATATCGGCCAGGTCACCCAGACGGATCAGCTCGCCTCCCGGACCGGTGAAGACTACGATCCGGGCCAGCTCCTCGTCGGTGTACTTCCGGTCCACGGTCCGGATCCGGACCTCTTCGCCCCGGGTCCGGATGGTGCCGCCATGCAGATTGATACTGGCCCGGCGGATGGCCGAGGCCACCTGGGAGAGCGTCAGTCCATACTCGCGCAGACGTGCTTCGGAGATCTCGATGGAGATCTCGTAATCCCGGACCCCGAAGACCTCCACCTGGGAGATACCGTCCAGCAGTCGCACCTCGTCCCGCACCCGCTCGGCCCAGGTCTTGAGCTGTTTTTCGCTAAGCTCCCCGGAAAGGGCCAGCAGCATCACCGAATCACGTATGGTGATCTCGGTGGTCACCGGCCGTTCCGCATCCACGGGAAAGGTGGAAATGGCATCGACCCGGGCCTTGATGTCATCGAGCACCTCGCTGACATCATAGCCCTCGCTCACCTCGACCACGGCCGAGCCGATCCCCTCGGACGAGGTGGTGGTGTACTGCTTGATGCCCTCGACATTTTCCAGGGCCTCTTCCAGCTTGAGACAGATTCCCTCCTCCACCTCTTCCGGGTCAGCTCCGGGCCAGACCACCCGGATGGAAATTCGGTCCAGGGAAAACTGGGGAAAGGACTCCCGGATCATGGACGAGGCGGCCAGGATACCGGCCATGAAAATCAGGACCAGGACGATATTGGCGAAGACAGTGTTGCCGGCAAAGGCGGCCAGAACTCGTCTCATGGGTGCTCACCGGAGGGGCTGGGGATGTCGTCTGTCTCTGACACACCGTCTGTCTCTGACACACTGCTGATGGAGAGCAGGGCGTTCTCCAGGGGATTTTCCAGCCGGGTGGTGATCACCAGGTCGCCTGGTTTCAGGCCGGCGGTGACCAGGGCCCGCTCCTCTTCGACCCGGGCCACCTCCACCTGCCGGGTCTGCAACCTGCCATCCACGGCCACATAGACCCGGTTGTCAAAGGTGACCGCCCGGCGCGGCAGGACAAAGACGTTCTCCAGGGCGGTACCGGGAATCGCCACCCGGCAGTACATGCCCTCGACCAGGGGAACCCCAGTCCCGCTATCCGGTTTCGCAGATAGACGCAGGGCCACCACCACGGTCCGGCTTTTGGGATCGAAACGGACCACCCTGTCCACCACGGCCTGCCCCTGGACCCGGGCATCCTCGACCCACTGCACCCTGCCCGTTACCGGCAGGGGCGTCCCGAACCAGTATCCATCGCCGGCCCGGCCGTCAAACCGGAGCCAGCGGGCCGCCTCGCGGCTGTCCAGACCGACCTCGATCTCCAGGTCCCGGTCATCGACCAGGGTAAAAAATTTCCGGCCAGGGCTCACGTAGCTGCCCTCTTCCACCTGCACTTCGGCGATCCGGCAGGTGAAAGGGGCCCTGATGACACACCGGTCCATGCGCAGCCTGGCCAGCCGCATGGCCTGTTCCAGCTGCCGGATCTGGTTGCGGACCGCGTTGTAATTGCTCTCCGCCCGATCAACGCTTGTGATGGTGCCGGCCCTGTTACGCTTATAGAGTTCCCGCACCCGCTCCAGCTCCCGGCGGGCCAGCACCTGGTCGCGCTCAAGAATCTCCAACCGGTCCCGGGCTGTTTCATATTCCAGCCGGTAATCGCTATCATCGATGACCACCAGCACCTCTCCGGCCTGAACCTCCACCCCTGATTCCAGGTCACCCCTGCCGTCGCGTTCCCGGCCATAAACCGAGACAACCCGGCCGGAAACCTCGGCCGATATCTCCACCCTGCTCCGGGAGCGGATTTCACCATACCCGTCAAGGGAGATAGTCACCTGACCGGGCTGCACGGCCATCACTTCGACCGGCAGGGCGTGTTCGCCCGGAGCGTTGTGCCGTGGTGGTTTCTTCATCTTCTGGAGCAGGACAAAGCCACCGGCGCCACCACCGAGAATCAGCAGGCACAGAATAAGCCGCAGGAGGAGAGAGGGGGAGGGTTGGGTTGTGTTCATCATCTGCCTGTACGGTTTCCATTCATGTCTGCAGCTCCGGACCCGGACCGGGAAACACCTCCCTGGCGGCCGAGACGCTGCTGGAGGACCTTTTCCACCTGCTGCAGGACCCTGTACCACTGCTGGGCGGTTTCCGGCCCCAGTTCGCGCACCAGGTCGACAAAGGAGGCGATCATCTGTTCCTCGATCCGATCAAGATCGTCAGTGGCATCCGGACTCAACCCGATCACCACCTTGCGCCGGTCGGCCGTGGACCGTTCCCGGACCAGCAACCCCTTATCCACCAACCGTTCCACCATCACCGACACCGAGGGCGGCGAGACGCCGAGCAGGTCCGCCAGTTCGGTGAGGGTCAGCTCCTGCTGACCACGCACGGTGAGCAGCAGATTGAGCTGGGCCAGCGACAGTTCCCCGTGGCAGCAATTATCACCCCGGGCAGCGGTTCCAGCCAGTCCCTGGAGCAGGTGCCGGCGCAGCATCTTGCCCACCGTGAAGATATACCGGGCCTGTTTACGCAACAGGGCAGCGTCTGTTTCCTTGTTATCCAACATCAACTCCTTTCCCTGTCCCACCACAACCCGGCAAGACCGGGCCCTGACCATTATTTAACAAAACAAACAATTAGACTGTCTAATAAATAAAAGGCAAAAAAAATGTCAAGGGATAAACACCCCTCTCCCGACGACAGGCAGGATTTCCGACATGAAAAAAGCAAAAAAAAAGCCGCGCATGAGCGCGGCCGGGCTGGAAAACAGACAAAAAACCTCAGACAGCGTCGGGGTAAGGGAAATCCGGCTCCTTGAGCAGTTTGAACATTCGCTGCTTGGTCTTGGTCTTGCTGTCATGGTACAGTACAAGCTCCCGGATCAGGGACAGAACCTGCTCTTCATCGGCACCGCGGACCACCCGGCGACCGATCTGGGGAAAAGCGCCCAGCTTGCCGCCCACGTACACATCCATGCCCTTCGGGGTTCCGACGATACCGATATCCGTGGTCAAAGACCCGGGACAGGCCACGGTACAGCCGCTGATGGCGATTTTCAGCTTGGGCTTCACCGGCGCCATACCGGCCAGCAGTGAGGAGATCTTTTCCTCCAGACCAAAAGTGTCAATCCGGCCGAATTTACAGTGCGGGGTGGAGACGCAGACCTTGGGCAGCGGGTGCTTGACCTGACCCTTGAACCGGGCTCCGACCCGGCTGGCCAGCTCATCCATGATGGCCTGGCGGTCGCTCTCCTTCACCTCCAGCAGCCGCAGGTTCTGGGTCGTGCTCAGATAGAGAGTGAGCTGATATTTCTGCACCACATCGTTGACTGCCTGCAGAAATTCCGGGCTAACCAGCCCGGCCCCGCAGAGAATGGTCAGTGACTCGGTTTTCTCCTGTTCCATTGACGACGCATGCCTCCTGAAATGTTATATTGGAAACGGTTGAATGGTAAAAAATTATGTAATTACCACTGAAATTCAGCCACTGATGGATAAAGGTGTCGGCGTCACTTGTTGCACGGGTGTCTGTGGCCTGGATGGCCACAGTCAAGCCCCCAGGGACGGGTTTATGGCGTCCCGTGAAACAAGGGAGGTCGACACCGGTTTCAATGCCAAGGATTGATGGTAATCAGAAAAAATTATTTCCGCCGCCGGCTCCAGAGCGGATCCTGACCGAACCGGTCCATCCACCAGTCCTCGGCATCATAGATATCGTGTTCTCCGGGACGGAGCGGGAAACGGTAGTCCTTTATATAGCGCATGAGCAGCTCGTAGGCCGCGGTGATCCGGTACATGATCGCCTCGGTCTCCTGATCCGGCTTACCGGCGGTATCGGGATGATATTTCTTGCACTGCCGGTGATAGGCCCGCTTGATCTCACCCAGGGTGGCCCGATCACCCAGGCCAAGCAGTTCCCTGGCCTCCTCCACCGCCTGCCGCCATTCCTTACTGTTCACAGTCCGTGGCTTCCCTGTTTTCGTCTGTTTTCGACACACTCCAGCTCTTCTCGGTCCCGCTGAGCAGCCGGCCGATGTTCTGGTAATGCTTGATCCAGATCATGACCGCGACAAAGGCCCCCAGCCACAACTTCCAGGCAGGCTCGCCCAGCAGCCAGAGCCAGAGGATCACCGTGGCCGAGGCCAGGAGCGAACCCAGGGACACATAACCGGACAGCCAGACTGCGGCCACGAAAACCACCAGGCAGCCGAGCACGGCCATCGGTGCCAGGTACAGAAACACCCCAAGGCCAGTGGCCACCCCCTTGCCGCCCCTGAATCGGAGATAGAGCGGAAACATGTGGCCGATAATGGTCGCGGCCCCGCACAGGGCAATGACCAGGGTGTGCTGCCCCTGGCCACTGGTGAAGAAACCGGCCAGGTACATGGGCATAAAGCCCTTGGCAATATCGAGCAGCAGAGTCAGCAGCCCCAGTTTCTTGCCCAGCAGCCGGGCCACGTTGGTGGCCCCGATATTCCTGCTGCCCCGGGTACGAATATCGATTCCGCTGGGGCGCGACACCAGCAGACCGAACGGTATGGCCCCGATCAGATAGGAGAGCAGGATAAGGAGAATGTCTTGTGGCGCCATGATGTTATCTTCGGTTCAGGTTACACTCGCAGGTGAGGCTGATGGCCTGACCGAGACGCTGAAAGAATTGGTGCGCCTCTGCCGAGTCGGGATTTCGCTTAAGCTCGTCTTCATACATGGTGAAAAGCCGGGTGATAACGTGCGCCGCCTCATCCTCGGCCAGTTCACCCAGGGCTTCCCATATATCGTTTGGATTGTTCATGACCCCTCCACGGGATTAAAATCACCTAACTGGCAGAGCCTACAAAAAATTCCCTGGAAAAACAAGACAGACGCCCTTCTTTTCAGTGGCGTTTGCCCAACCTATCCGGTATGTATGCAGTTATAAATGAAGACGGAGTGACACGGATATCTGGAGTCTCTCCCATGACATATGCAGGACAGGTGTCCTGCCCGACCCCACCCCCTCCGCGGTGATGGCACGGCGAGGGAAAGGGTTGTTTTTCTATTCCTGAACAAGCAGCAGCAACCGATGGCCGTACTAAAAATACTGAAATACCCTGACCCGATCCTCAGACAGAAGGCAAAGAAAATAACCGTCTTTGACGACAAGCTCAAAAAACTGGCCGCAAACATGGGTGAGACCATGTACGATGCCCCGGGCGTCGGCCTGGCCGCCAACCAGATTGGTGTTCTGCAGCAGATCATTGTCGTTGATGTTTCCAAAGAGGAAAACGAGAAGAAATACATTGTCCTGATCAACCCGGTCATCTCCAACGGAGAAGGCGAGGTGGTGGATGAAGAGGGGTGTCTCAGCGTCCTCGACTACACCTCCAGGGTCCGTCGCTTCCGCAAGATCCACGTTTCAGCCCAGGACCTGGACGGCAAGCCCCTGGAATTCGACGCCGAAGACCGGTTTGCCCGAATCATCCAGCACGAGGTGGATCATCTGCACGGCAAACTGTTCATCGACCGGATCAGTGCCCTGAAAAGGGGGTTGTACAAGAAAAAACTCAAAAAGATCCTCAAACAGAGGGGAAAATGAACGATCAGACGGAACATGCGGCTCCAGACAGAAAGCTCCGCATCCTGTTCATGGGCACGCCGGACTTCGCAGTGCCCGCCCTCCAGGCCCTGCTCGAGGGTCCGGATAACGTCATCGGCGTGGTCTGCCAGCCGGACAAACCCCGGGGCCGGGGCAAAAAGCTGAGCCCGCCGCCGGTCAAGGTGGTGGCCCTCCAGCACGACCTCCCGGTCCTGCAGCCCACGTCCATCCGCACCGACGAGTTCCTCGACCAGGTCCGGGAAATGAACCCGGACCTGATCGTGGTGGCGGCCTACGGCAAGATCCTCCCCGGCCGACTCCTCAACCTGCCGCCCATGGGCACCATCAATGTCCACGGCTCACTGCTCCCCAAATACCGGGGCGCCGCCCCCATCCAGTGGGCAGTGATCAACGGCGAGACCGAGACCGGGGTAACCATCATGCAGATGGACGAGGGCATGGACACCGGCGATATCCTCCTTCCGGCCCGGATCGAGATCACCGACGAAGACACGGCCGGGACCATGTTCGAAAAACTGGCCCGCCTGGGCGGCGAGACCCTGCTCAAGGCCATCGCCGGCCTCAAGGACGGAACCCTGAAGCCCATCCGCCAGGATGACAGCCAGGCCACCGAGGCGCCCATGCTGAAAAAGGAAATGGGTCACCTGGACTGGTCCCGCCCGGCCAGGGAACTGCACTGCCTGATCCGCGGGCTCGACCCCTGGCCCTCGGCCTATTCGTTCCTGGACGGCCGGCGCTACCGTTTCTACAGTCCGGCCCTGGTGGAAGGCGCTGTCAGCGAGCCTCCGGGCACCCTCTGCCGGGCCGACAAAAACGGCCTGCTGGTGGCCACCGGCGACAACTACCTTCTTGTCCGGGAAATCCAGCCTGAGGGCAGAAAACGGATGAACATCCAGGCCCTGCTCTGCGGCACGGATCTGCCGGTGGGCAGCCAGTTCTCCTGAGCCATTGCCGATCATGCGTATCGGATATCTCGATTGTTTTTCCGGCATCAGCGGCGACATGCTGCTTGGGGCCCTGATCGGCGCCGGGTGGCCGGAAAGCGAGCTGCACCACTGCGTGGAAAGCCTTGGCCTGGAAGAAGTCCGGGTCCAGGTTTCACGGGAAACCATCCAGGGACTGGGAGCGGTGCGGGTCCGGGTGGAGAGCGACAGATCCCAGCCGCTGCGCCACCTGCCGCAGATCCGGAAGGTTCTCGAGCAGTCGACCCTCCCGCTCCGGGTGCAGCGCAGGACCATGGACGTCTTCCACAGGCTGGCCGAGGCCGAGGCAGTCGTGCACGGCTGCGCCGCCGACGAGGTTCATTTCCACGAGGTTGGGGCCGTGGACGCGCTGGTGGACGTAGCAGCGGCCATGGCCGGCCTGGACCGGCTCGGGATTGAGCATCTCACCTGTTCTCCCCTGCCCATGCCCACCGGCTTTGTCCGCTGCGCCCACGGTGAATTGCCCCTGCCGGCCCCGGCGGTGTGTGAACTCCTGCGCGGAGTACCGGTCTACGGCGTGAACCTGGACCAGGAACTGGTCACCCCCACCGGTGCGGCCCTGGTGCGGGAACTGGCCCGGGAGTTTGGTCCCCTGCCGCCCATGTGCCTGGAACAGACCGGTTACGGCGCCGGCACCATGCAGCGGCGGGACGGACGGCCCAATCTCCTGCGACTCATGGCCGGCAGCGGTTTTCCGGCCCGGGAAGCGCAGCGGGTAGAGGTGATCGAAACCCACCTGGACGACTGGAACGGGGAGCTGTGGCCCCATGTGAGCCAGCGGCTCATGGACAGCGGCGCCCTGGATGTGAGCCTGACTCCCATGCTGATGAAAAAGGGCCGCCCCGGCTACCTGCTCCGGGTACTGGTCGAACCGGCCCGTGGCCCGCAACTCAGGCAACTGATACTTACCGAGACCAGTGCCATCGGCCTGCGCAGCCGGATGGAGGAGCGCACGACCCTGCCCCGGCGGAGCGTCATCCTGGAGACGCCTTGGGGACCCGTCCAGGCCAAGGAGATCGACACGCCGTCCGGCCCGGTCATCACCCCGGAATACGAGGCATGCCGCCTCCTGGCCACAGAGCACGGAATCGCCCTGCAGACCGTGTACCGTACCATTACCGCCGCAGCCGCCACCGGCCGGAAATATGACAAGGAATAAGGACCCATGGATCGGTTGTTCATGTTCATAGCCACCGGCGCCTGGACCGGCTACCTGCCCAAGGCCCCCGGCACCTGGGGTTCGGCCCTCGGGGTGGCCATCTGGCTTCCCCTGCGGACCCTGGGGTTGCCCGCCTATCTCGGGGTGACCGGTTTGCTGCTCATCGCTGGCACCATTGCCGCCGGGGCGGCGGAGAAAATCGTTGACCGGGGCGACCCGGGCCTGGTGGTGATCGATGAAATCGTCGGCCAGCTCATCGCCCTGGCCATGGCCCCGGCCCATCCGCTGGCTGCCCTGGCCGGATTCGCCCTCTTCCGGTTTTTCGACATACTGAAACCCTTTCCCGTAAGCTGGCTGGACCAGCACATCCACGGCGGACTGGGAATCATGCTCGATGATGTGATGGCCGGAATCTATGCCTTGCTGGTCCTGCAGATCGGGTTGCGCCTGGTGTCTCTTTTCTGATTTTTTTCTTCAAGGAACCGAAGGCAGCCTATACAATGAGCTTGGCGGCACAATCCTTTCCCCACCAGGAGACATGACCGGTATCATCGATTTCCACACCCATGCCTTTCCCGACCAGGTGGCCACCAAAGCGCTCCCGGCCCTGGAAAAACGCAGCGGCGTCAAAGCCTATCACGACGGAACCGTCTGCGGCCTGCTGGCCTCCATGGACCGGGCCGGTATCGACACCTCGGTCATCTGCTCCATTGCCACCCGTCCCGAACAGTTCCAGGCCATCTTCGACTGGTCAGCCTCTATCCGCTCGGAAAAAATCATCCCGCTGCCCTCTGTCCATCCTGCCGATCCCGAGCTGAAAAAACATATCTGGACCATCGGTAAAAAGGGTTTCAAAGGGATCAAGATGCACCCCTTCTACCAGGAGTTCGTCATCGACGATCCGGCCCTGGACTCACTCTACGAGGCCCTGATACGGGAAAACCTGCTGCTGATCCTCCACACCGGCCAGGACATCGGCTTTCCCGACTCCGACTGCGCCTCGCCCCGGCGCATCCTCAACCTGGTCACCCGGTTCCCTGACCTGCGACTGGTCACCACCCACCTCGGCGGCTGGAACATGTGGGACGAGGTCCGGAGGCTGCTCACCGGCCGCCCCATCTACATGGAACTCTCCTTTTCTCTGGATTTCCTCGATCAGATCCGCCTGCGGGACATGATTACCTCCCATCCGCGCGGCTATATCCTCTTTGGCTCTGACTCACCCTGGTCCGACCAGGCCACCACCCTGAAAATGCTTCGACGGCTCGACCTGGACGAAGATCTCTTCCGGGAGATTGTCCGGGAAAACGGGCGGACGCTGCTGGGAATCTAGAAAACTTCTCAACTCAAACCGTATTTTTTCATCCGTTTCCACAGAGTTACCCGGCTGATACCGATTAACTCGGCCGCCTTTGTCCTGTTGCCGCCGGTGGCTTTCAGGGCTCGCTGGATTCGGCTTTTTTCATCGTCACCGGCGAGCCGGGCCGATGACTTCTGCAGACTGGCGCCGCAGGCGCTGCGAGGCCTGCCATAGAGATAGGCCGGCAGATGGGCCACATCGATCTCTTCGTCGTGGCAGAGGACAAAGGCGTACTCAAGCACATTTATCAACTCGCGAACATTCCCGGGCCAGGGATGGGAGAGCAGCAGATCCATGGCGTTCCTGGTGATGCCGGAGATGGGCTTGCCGGTCTTGAGTTCAAGGCGGCGTATCAGATGCTTGGTGATCACCGGGATGTCGTCGCACCGCTCCCGCAGGGGCGGCACATGGATGGGAATAACCGAGAGCCGGTAGTAGAGATCCTGGCGAAAGGTCTCCTTGTGCATCATCTCCTCCAGGTCGCGGTTGGTGGCCGCTATCACCCGGACATCGATGGTTATGGTCCGGTTGTCTCCCACCCGCTCCAACTCCTGCTCCTGCAGAACCCGCAGCAGCTTGGTCTGGGTCGAGAGCGGCATGTCGCCGATCTCGTCCAGGAAGATGCAGCCGGTGTGGGCAGCCTCGAACCGCCCCTTGCGGGAACGGTCGGCCCCGGTGAAGGCCCCCTTGACATGGCCGAAAAGCTCGCTTTCCAGCAGACTCTCGTTAAGGGCGGCGCAGTTGACCTTGACAAAGGGGCCCTGCCGGCGGGGACTGAGGTGGTAGAGGGCGTCGGCCACCAGCTCCTTGCCGGTGCCCGACTCGCCGTAGATGAGCACCGGCGCATCCGACAGGGCGGCGCTCTCGATGAGCTGATACATGTTCTGCATGACCGTCGACACCCCGATCATGCCGTGGAAGCTGTCCTCGATCTTGAGCTGGCGCCGCAGAGCCCGAATCTCGGCCTCCCGGGAGAGGACCGGGGTAATGTCGGTCAGATTCTCCACCCCGGCGACGATGTTGCCGTCCTCATCCCGCAGGACCGTGGCGTTCTTGTACACCTGCACCCGCCGGCCGTCCTTGCACTTGAAGGCGCAGCGCAGGTTGCGCACCTTGCCCCTGGTGAACAGGCCGCAATGCTTTTCCCCGTTGTTCCTGCTCTCGTCAAAACAGCTGCTGCAGGCAAGTATTTCACAGGTATTACCCACCAGCTCCTCCTGGGAATACTGCAGCAGTTCCTGCAGGGCCTTGTTCACGTAGAGGATGGTCCCGTCGGTATCGACAATCATGAGTCCCTCGGTCATGGTGTCGATCACGTGTTTCCAGTTCTCGCAGAAGTATTCGGTGATCACGACAGCTCCGTTCCTGGTTTTGAAAAGTTCATCGGCCGACCAACACAATGTAAAGGTTAACAAGAAACGTTAACCGAAACAATACCGAAACATACCTATTAACAGAAAAGACCGTCTCCCTGCAAAGGGCTCACCCTCTCCTGCCAGGTAACCACATGATATTCAAGATATTTTTCTGGCCACTGTCCTTGTCGCCTTCTGGCATCATCCTTGCTTCTTCAGGCAAGACGAGATTGAAGACAACACATTGTATCTTTTTATAGAATGCAACAAAGGAGGAAAAGATGAACAAGATGTACAGAACAACGCTTACCGTTTTTTCCGCAGCTCTGCTCATGGTTGGTGGCCAGGCCATGGCGGCGGAGGTGCCGGAAGATCACGCTGAAATCAGCGGCCCCTTTGCGACCCCCATGGACGTGACCCGGGCCTGTCTCGAGTGCCACGAGGACGCGGCCAGCGAGGTGATGCGGTCCTCGCACTGGACATGGGCCAGGGAGCAGGAACTCGAGGGCAAGGGCAAAGTGGTACGGGGTAAAAAGAACGCGATCAACAATTTCTGCATCTCCATCAAATCCAACTGGCCGCGATGCACGAGCTGCCATGTCGGATATGGATGGAAAGATGATACCTTTGACTTTACCGATGAGTCGCGGGTTGACTGTCTGGCCTGCCACGATACCACCGGCACCTACAACAAGGCCAAGGATGCGCCGGCCGGCGCCGGCATGCCCGCCGGATACACCGGCAATCCAAAATTTGACAAAAAACCGGTAGACCTGGTCAAGGTGGCGCAGAATGCCGGAAAACCGAGCCGCTTGAACTGTCTGATCTGCCATGCCAATGGCGGTGGCGGCAACAATGTCAAGCATGGAGACATCGACATGTCTCTGGTGAAGCCGAGCAAGGAGATCGATGTCCATATGGCTGCCGACGGAAACAACTTTGCCTGTCAGGAATGCCATGCCACCGAGCAGCATAATATCAAGGGCAATGCCCTGCTCGTTTCGCCCGGCGGTGACAATCCGGTCAACTGTACAGACTGCCATGACGCCGCACCGCATAAAAATTCACCGGTTCGCGGTACCCTGAACAAACATGCCAAGCGGGTGGCCTGCCAGACCTGCCATATCCCGTTCTTTGCCAAGAAAGATGCCACCAAGATGTCCTGGGACTGGTCCAAGGCGCAGGATCCCAAAACCCTGCCCAAGGATAAGCGGATTATCAAGGAACACGGCCACAAGGTCTATATCTTCAAGAAGGGCAAATTTGTCTACGAGCAGAAGGTTATGCCAACCTATGCCTGGTACAATGGTAAAGCCGGTGCGTATCAGCTGGGCGACAGGATTGACCCCACCGTCCCCACCAAGCTCAATTATCCGCTTGGCTCCAAGGATGATCCGGATGCCAAGCTCATGCCGTTCAAGGTACATAAGGGCAACCAGATCTATGACACCAGGAACAAGTACCTGATCGTGCCCAAGGTGTGGGGTCCCAAGGGAGATCCGGATGCCTACTGGGTGAATTTCGACTGGAAAAAGGCTGCTGCTGCAGGCATGAAGGCTGCCGGCCTTAAGTTCAGTGGCGAGTACGGTTTTGCCCCGACCCTGACCTACTGGCCCATCAACCATCAGGTATCTCCGGCCAAGGACGCCCTGCGCTGCAGGGATTGCCACGGTCCCGAAGGACGGATGGACTGGAAGGCGCTGGGTTACGAGATGGATCCCAAGGACGCCAAGCTGAAGCGTAAATAGGCAGGTCAGATTCTGCCGAAATACAACAGGCCCTGCTCCGCGATGCGGAACAGGGCCTGTTGTTGTTTGAACATGCAATTCGAGGCCGTCCTCCGGATACGGACGTCCCTGCAAACAGTCCTACGCCAATGCCTGCCGGATACGCTCCATGGCCCGGGCCACATTTTCATACGAGTTAAAGGCGGAAAGACGGATGTAGCCCTGGCCGCATTTACCAAAACCCGCACCCGGGGTGCATACCACACCGGCCTTGTTGAGCAGCAGGTCAAAGAACTCCCAGGAATCCCGATCTCCCCATATCCAGATGTAGGGTGAATTCTTACCACCCACATATTCAAATCCCAGCTCTCCAACAGCCTTGGCAATCAGATCGGCATTATTTAAATAATAGCCGACCAGCTCCCTGATCTGGGCCTTGCCCTCATCGCTGTACACCGCCTCTGCAGCCCGCTGCACCGGGTAGGAGACACCGTTGAACTTGGTGCAGTGCCGCCGGTTCCACAGCGGATGAATCGGCTGCCTGTTGCCCTGGCTGTCATAGGCCACGCATTCCCTGGGCACCACGGTATAGGCACAGCGGGTGCCGGTGAAGCCGGCATTCTTGGAAAAGGAACGGAACTCGACGGCCACCTCGCGCGCACCCTCGATCTCGTAAATGGAATGGGGCAGGGAGTCATCACGGATAAAGGCCTCGTAGGCGGCGTCAAAGAGAATCAGTGCCTTCTCCTCCCTGGCATAATCCACCCAGGTCTTGAGCTGCTCTTTAGTGATGGTCGAACCGGTCGGATTATTGGGAAAGCAGAGATAGATCAGATCCACCGGTTCGGAGGGCAGCTCCGGAACATAGTTGTTCTCTTTCGTGGAATCGAGATACACCACGCCCTCGTAGCGGCCATCACGGAACTCACCCGTACGGCCGGCCATGACATTGGTATCGAGATAGACCGGATACACCGGGTCGGGAATGGCCACCCGGGCGTCAGTGGAAAACAGCTCCTGAAAATTTCCGGTGTCGCACTTGGCACCATCCGAGACAAAGATCTCATCAGCCGAGATATCCGCCCCCCGGGCCTGGAAATCATGTTTTGCAATGGCCTCGCGCAGAAAGGCGTAGCCCTGTTCCGGGCCATAACCGTGGAACCCGGCGTCGGTGGCCATCTCATCCACCGCCTTGTGAAAGGCGGCCACGCAGGCCCCGGGCAGAGCCCGGGTCACGTCACCGATACCGAGTTTGATGATATCCATGTCCGGGTTGGCATCCTGGAAGGCTGCCACCCGCTTGGCGATATCGGAAAAAAGATAGGACGCCTGCAGTTTCAGGTAATGTTCGTTAATATGGAGCATAATCCCTTCCAATACATTGTTTTTTTCGGTTTCCGGCGGCATTTCTGACCCCGGGCGGAGAACCTCAGAAATCCACCACCACCCGGTCAGAAAAATCATACCAGCTCGCCACCAGGTCGTATTCCATCCGCCCGGCCCGAAGGGTGAAATCCGGGCTGGTTATCTCCACCTCCACCGGGCTGATCACCATCTTGGTGTCATCATAGTAGTGGAGCAGGTCAGTCAACATCTCTTCGCCGCGGGCCGGTTTCTGCAGGACCACATTGTCCTCCAGAATCAGATGACGCCGGGAGATATGATAGGTGCCCTTCCTGCTGGTTATTTCCATCTTCTCGCCGTCCCCACCGGTATAGACCGCCTGAACATCGACCATGAGGATCTCGTTTTCGTTTTTCCCGGTCCGGGCCCGGCTGGCATGGATAACCCAGTCCACCCGGCCCTGGCTGGCCAGGGTGATGGCCACGGAATCCATGGTGAAGTTCTGGCTCACCCCGGGGCCGGTTCCTTTGACCGGGGTGGCGGTCACCCGGGGCTTGAGAAAGGCAGTGACTGGCGGTTTCCACAGCGGAGCGGTCAAAAAGAGGACCAGCGGCAGCAGCCAGAGCAGGTTGCGTGGATTCCTGACCAGCCGGATCATATGTATTTCCTGAGGAACCGGGCCAGATCGCCACGGGCCTCGAGAATCAGGTCACAGACCTCGCGGACCGCCCCGTGACCGGCCGGCCGGTGGGTAACGTAATCAACCCGCTGGCGCACCTCGGGAACCGCTGTGGCCGGGGCGGCGGCAAAGCCGACCCGGGTCAGAAGCGGCAGATCCAGCCAGTCGTCTCCCATGTAGGCGGTCTGCTGGGGACGCAGGCCGGTGCGGGTCAGGATCTCCTCATACACCGTCTGCTTGTCCCCCCGACCCTGGTAGACATGGGCAAAGCCCAGGTCCCGGGCCCGCCGGCTCACGGCCTCGGAACTGCGGGCCGTGATCACCCCCACCTGGATGCCGGCGTCCTGCAGCATGCGCAGGCCAAAGCCATCCTGGGTATTGAACCCTTTGGATTCGCCGCCATCATGGGTATAGATGATGGTCCCGTCGGAGAGAACGCCATCCACATCCAGAAGCAGCAACTCCACCTGCCGGGCCCTGGGCAGGGCCTGTTGCCAGGCCTCGTCCCGCTCCACGGGCCGATTCTTTTCCCGGGCCCGCGCCAGCAGGGCCGCGGTCAGGTCGCAGTCCGAGTAGCCGCCGGGGCCGGTGGGGCAGGAACCATTATCCATTCTGATCCTCGTCAAGGGCCGCCCGGATGGCCAGCAGCTGCCGCAGGAGCGGCTCCACCTGATCCAGGGGCCAGCTGTTGGGCCCATCGCACAGGGCCTTGTCCGGATCCGGATGGACCTCCATGAACAGTCCGTCGATGCCGGCCGCCATGGCTGCCCGGGCCAGGGTGGGCACAAATTCCCGCTGGCCGCCGGAGCTGCCGCCGGTCCCGCCCGGGAGCTGGACCGAGTGGGTGGCATCAAAGACCACCGGACAGCCGAAGCCCCGCATGACCGGCAGGGAGCGCATGTCCACAACCAGGTTGTTGTAACCAAAGCTGGCGCCACGCTCGGTCAGAAGGATCCGGTCGCAACCGCCGTCACGGAGCTTGCCCACCGCGTGTTCCATGTCCCAGGGCGAGACGAACTGTCCTTTTTTCAGATTGACCGTCTTGCCGGATTTGGCCGCCGCCACCAGCAGGTCCGTCTGCCGGCATAGAAAGGCGGGAATCTGGATGATATCAAGCACCTCGGCCGCCATCTCCACCTGGCCCTGTTCGTGGACGTCGGAGACCACCGGCACCCCGACCTCCTCACGGATCCGCCCCAGCTGGCGCAACCCCTTTTCCAGGCCAGGCCCACGGAACGAACGCAGCGAGGTGCGATTGGCCTTGTCAAAGGAGCCCTTGAAGACGTACGAGATGCCGAGCCGGGCGCAGATATCCTTCATCTCCCGGGCTATCTCCCAGCCCAGTTCCCCGGACTCCAGGACACAGGGTCCGGCCAGGAGCAGCAGTGGCTGGCCCGGGCCAACCGTAATGGTCCTGCCTTCCGGCAGATTATTGAGGGTAATGGTCTGCATGAGTGGGTACCGATTCCTGCCAGGGCAGTGTCCTTACTTTTTCCTAAATTGAGCGATTTTCATTTGCAGATGGGTGAAACGCTCAATTTAGGTTTTTGTTTTCAAGCGAGGCCCGGATAAATTCCCGGAACAGCGGATGGGCCTTCATGGGTTTGGATTTGAACTCAGGATGGAACTGGCAGCCAAGGTACCAGGGATGATCCCGCAGTTCGACAATTTCCACCAGTTCGTCGTCGGGCGAGGTACCGCTGATCACCAGACCGGCCTCCTGGAGCTGATCGCGAAACTGGTTGTTGAACTCGTAGCGGTGCCGGTGGCGTTCGCTGATCTCGTCCTGCTGGTAGGCGTCATGGGCCAGGGTTCCCTTTCTCAGCTTGCAGGGATAGGCCCCCAGGCGCAGGGTCCCGCCCATGTCGGAGTTCTCGTCCCGGATCTCGGTCTTGCCGGTGCGGAAATCGTACCACTCCTTCATCAGATAGATGACCGGATAGGACGTCTCCCGGTCAAGCTCGGTGGAATGGGCCCCTTCCATGCCGGCGATGTTGCGGGCGAATTCGACCACCGCCAGCTGCATGCCCAGGCAGATGCCGAAAAAGGGAATCCTGTTTTCCCGCGCATAGGTGATGGCCCGGATCTTACCTTCCATACCGCGACTGCCGAAACCACCGGGCACCAGCAACCCGTCGCACTCCCTGAGCAGGGTCTCGGGATCGTCCTCCTCCAGGTCCTCGGCACTGATGTACTTGAGCTCCACCCTGGCGTCGTTGGCAATGCCGCCGTGGACCAGGGCCTCGTGCAGGCTCTTGTAGGACTCCTTGAGATCGACATATTTGCCGGTGATGCCGATGGTCACGGTGTGTCTGGGATTCTTGATCTTCTCGACCAGCTCCTCCCAGGGCTGAATATGCGGAGCCCCGGTCCAGATGCCGAGCTTTTCCAGGATCCGGTCGTCCAGGCCTTCCTCATGCAGCTTGAGGGGCACCTCGTAGATGGTGTCCACGTCAATGGCGGTGATGACCGACTCCGGCTCCACGTTACAGAACAGGGCGATCTTTTCCTTCAGCCCCTTGTCCAGCGGCACCTCGGTACGGCACATGAGGATATCGGGCTGGATTCCCGAGGCCAGCAGTTCCTTGACCGAATGCTGGGTGGGCTTGGTCTTGACCTCGCCGGCGGTCTTGATGTAGGGAACCAGGGTCAGATGGATGAACAGCGTGTATTCGCGGCCGAGATCACCCCGCAGCTGGCGGATGGCCTCGACAAAGGGCAGCCCTTCGATATCACCGATGGTGCCGCCGATCTCGATGATAGCCACGTCCACGGTGCCGTCGAGCTGGAGGACCGCCGCCTTGATCTCGTCAGTGATATGGGGGATGACCTGGACCGTGCCGCCCAGGTATTCACCCCTCCGCTCCTTCATGATAACCGAGTAGTAGATCCGGCCGGAGGTATAGTTGTTGATCTGGGCCATGACCGCGTTGGTGTAGCGCTCGTAATGCCCCATGTCAAGATCGGTCTCGGCGCCGTCGTCGGTGACATAGACTTCGCCATGCTGAAAGGGATTCATGGTGCCGGGGTCCACATTGATATAGGGATCCAGCTTCTGGAAGGTCACCGTCATTCCCCGGCTTTCCAGCAAGGCACCGATTGCGGCGGCGGCAAGCCCTTTTCCCAGCGAGGAAAGAACGCCACCGGTAATAAAAATAAACTTGGTTTTCTTGGTCGGTTGTACTTTCATGCCACCACCTGTACTGCTGGAAAAAGAAAATGGCAGCACCAAGCTGGTGCCGCCTCCCGGAAACCGGGTAAACTATACACCATCAAGTAGACCTTGACAACGAAATCCACAATCCCCTCCGGCTGGATTTCCCGGCAGGGACAGGCTATAGTGGGGCAACGATTCTGACCCTGTCACCCCGACATCTTACAGTGCGGTGACCCCGGAGAACCACCACCATGCCCGTACAGAAAAGAAAGACCAGGAACCTGGTCGGCCTGCTCGTCATGCTCTGCGGCCTGCCCCTGCTCTCATCCTGTGGACGGCAGGCCCACCCGCCCGCAACCCGCATCCCGAACCAGGCCCAGACGCCCCCACCGGCCGGGAGCGACGCCGCACCCCTGGCCACGATTCCACAGAAAACCATCGTGCCCGGGAGCAGAAAACATGCGGTACCTCCCCTGATCAGGCTCACGGCCACCAGGACCAAAAAAACAGTTTTCAGGGAGGCAAAGGAACCTTCGGCTGAAACAGTGGTGATCGATGGCAGAAGCTATGCGGTGCCCATCGCCTGGCTGGGACAGAAAATCGAGGAACCCGGCCCCGCACCGGCGGAACTGGCCCGGGTTCCGGCCCACCTCGTTCATGACGGCGGGACCATCTACCTGGCCAGGGCTGCCCGCGACGCCCTGGTGACCATGGCGGAAGCGGCCCGGAAGAACGACATCCTCCTGACCATCGATTCCGGCTATCGCTCCACCTGGTACCAGAAGAAAATCTTCGCCCGCCAGCTGGCAAAAGGCAAAACCTTTGCCGAGATTGCCCGGTTCGTCGCCCCACCCGGCTATTCCGAACACCGGCTCGGCACTGCGGTGGACTTCAGCCCCAGCAACTGGCGCTTTGCCGGAACCCCCCAGTACCAGTGGCTCCGCCGGCATGCCGCCTTCTTCGGCTTCACCGAAACCTACCCGGAAAACAATCCCCGCCACCCCTGGGAACCCTGGCACTGGCGATACAGGAGCCCAGCCGAAAATCCCGATATACAGACAGCGACAGCTCTGCAACGGCAAGAAGATATGCGCAAGGCCGGGAAGACACACCCCCCTCAAGAAAGGAGCAAGGATTGAAGTAACAGCGTCAGGCCGTTGACGACCTCCAGGCTGGTCCGCCACCCTGAGCCGCATGGCCTGATGGCGCTGCACATCCGGTGAAAAAGAAAAAGCCCGCTATCAGTGACCGATAGCGGGCTGCAAGGACCCGGACAAATTTTTCGTGTAAAAACTGGCGGAGGGACAGGGATTCGAACCCTGGGTGGGCGTAAACCCACAACGGTTTTCGAGACCGCCCCGTTCAACCACTCCGGCATCCCTCCGTATGCAGGCAAAAGGTACCCTCTCTTGCTTAGAACGTCAAGACAGACCTGTCCCATTGACAGCCGGCCTGCAGCTGTTTACAATCCAGGTTCCCTCACCACCCAGGAGAGTCCCACATGATCACCCCGCAACAACGTTATTTTTCCCGACACCTTTCCCTGGTTCTCGGCCTGGTGCTCCTGGCAGGATGCGCTGCCGTGCAGTCCGGACTGAGCACCCCCAAAGTCAGCCTGGCCGATCTCAGGATCCAGACCGTCCGCCCCCTGGAAACCGTTTTTCTTGTTGAGCTGCGGATCATGAACCCCAATGATTTTCCCCTGAGCATCGCCGGCATCACCTGTGATCTGGAGATCAACGGCCGCCATTTCGCCAGCGGCATCAGTGACGGCCAGATCCGGATTCCCGCCTTTGGCGCGGCAACGGTGCCGGTGACCGTGTACGCTTCCATGGTGGACGTCTTTTCCTCTGCCTTCAAAGCGCTCCAGGGTGTCAACCGCCCGGCACCCGAGGCCAGACCACTTCGGTATGTGCTCAAAGGCAAGGTGCGCCTGGCAGAAAGCCTGAACCTGTCCGTACCCTTCAGCACCGCAGGGGAAATCCCGCTGACCGATACCATGCACCGCCCCTGATCCACACCTCCGGGAGGTCGGGCCGGACACGGAGTGCAGGGCTGTGCCTCCGGATCAATTCAAGTCAAGTTGACACGGCAACATAAGGACATAATGTTTTTATCACCAGGGATACCTTATGATGACGGTAGCGGTTCAAAGCCGCCTCAACGGTGAAAAACCAACAGGGGAGGGCAAGCCATGCTGACAGAGAAACAGGGCCAGATCTTGCTGCGACTGGCCAGACAGACTATCATGGAGCGGCTCGGACTGCCGGTCCGGAAACCGGTGAGCGCGGATGAACTCAGTGATCCGGCCCTGCAGGAAAAACGCGGAGTCTTTGTCACCCTGAACAAACATGGTATGCTGCGGGGCTGTATCGGCAGCCTGGTGGGCACCGAACCCATTGTCGTGGGCGTGGAGCGTAATGCCATCAATGCGGCCTTTCATGATCCCCGATTTCCGCCGGTGACGGCCGACGAGGTGGATGAGCTGCAGATCGACATCTCGATCCTCTCCCAGCCCCGAGAACTGACCTATACCGACGGCAAGGACCTGATTCGCAAACTGCGGCCCGGCGTAGACGGGGTTATCATCCAGGGTGGGGGAGCCAGTGCCACGTTCCTGCCCCAGGTCTGGGAACAGCTGCCGGCCCCGGAGCTCTTTCTCACCCATCTCTGCCGCAAGGCAGGGCTGCCGGATAACGCCTGGATGAGTGGCGAGCTGACCGTGCTCACCTACCAGGTACAACATTTTGAAGAAAACCGGTAAGTACGGACCGGAACGGATCTGCTTATGAAGGAAATTTTTCTCCCGCCCGAACTCTCAAGTGAACTGGCCGATATCTACGCCAAAATGCAGGAAGGCTATGATGAAGTGGCCCGCCGCATAACCATGACCTGCACCGGTTGTCCGGACAACTGCTGCGATTCCTGGTTCCAGCACCACACCTACAGCGAGTGGGCCTACCTGTGGGAAGGCCTCCGGGCCGTGGACGATGACCTGCTGGAGCGTATCCTCAAACGGGCGGAGGAATACGTCCGGGAAAGCAAAAAAATCCTCGCCCGGGGCGAACGTCCCCAGCTCATGTGCCCGCTCAACGAAAATGGATTGTGCGCCCTCTACGATCACCGGATGCTGATCTGCCGCATGCACGGAATCCCGGCAACCATGACCCGGCCCGACGGACAGCTCCTGCGCTTCCCGGGATGTTTCCGCTGCCAGGAAATCGTCGAAAAGCGGTATGAGGACGAAAATGAGGCTCCGGCCATGGACCGCACCCCGCTGCTCAGGCGGCTGGCCGCCCTGGAAAACGAGCTGCTCGGCAACCGCCGCCACCTCTACCCCAGGGTCAAGAAGACCATTGCCGAGATGATCGTTGAAGGACCACCCCGGATTCCCAAATCCCACTGCGAAAAATAGTCCGAAAATGGCCCTGGCGACCTTGTCCCCCCCACCCGTGAGGAATGCGCATGCAGTCTCTTGTTGATATCCGTGAACAGCTGATCCACGGCCAGGAACTGGACCGGGAAACGGCCCGGCGCCTTGGCCACACTCCAGACCCGCAAGCCCTGCACCAGCTGGCCGATGATATACGCCGCCATTTCATGGGCAACCGGTTCCACCTCTGCTCCATCATCAACGCCCGCTCGGGCAACTGTTCCGAGGACTGCCGGTTCTGCGCCCAGTCGGCCCGCTACCGGACCGACATCCAGCGCTATGACGTGGTAGCCATGGACACGGCCATGGAAATGGCCCTGGACAACGATGCCCACGGCGTGCACCGCATCTCGCTGGTCACCAGCGGCCGGAGCGTCAACGACCCCGCCCTGGATCGGCTGGCCACCATCTACCAGGAGATGGCCCGCAGGACCTCCATGGACTTCTGCGCCTCCATGGGGCTCCTGGACAACCACAGGGCCCGCCGCCTGCGGGAAATGGGCGTAAGCCGCTACCACTGCAACCTGGAGGCGAACCGCGCCTTTTTCCCCACCGTCTGCACCACCCACAGCTGGGAAGAAAAGGTCGAAACCCTGCACCATGCCAGGGAGGCCGGCATGTCGCTGTGCTCCGGCGGTATCATCGGCATGGGCGAAACCATGGAAGACCGCATCGAGCTGGCCTTCGAGCTGCGCGAACTGGGGATCAAGTCCATTCCCATCAACATCCTGACACCCATTGCCGGCACCCCGTTCGCCAGCCTTGAGCCCCTGCCCCTTACAGAAGTGCTGACCACCATCGCTCTGTTCCGGCTGATCAACCCGAACGCGGTCATACGCATGGCCGGCGGCAGACAGCAGCTGGAGGAGGAACAGTACCGGTGCTTTACCGCCGGGGCCAACGGTGCCATTGTCGGCAACTACCTCACCACGGCCGGGCCCTCGATAAGCGACGACCTGGAGCGGCTCGAAGCGCTGGGATATACCTTTGCAGAGCCCGCACCCAGTCCCCGGTGATCGGCAGTCCATGAAAGTACTGACCGTTGCCGACCGGGAAATGCCCGAACTCCTGGAAAAACCTGAACTCACCCGGGGCGTCCGGCTGATCCTCTCCTGCGGCGACCTGGCCCCGGAATACCTGGCCCGGCTCCGGAGCTTCATCAATGCGGATCTCTACTACGTGCCCGGCAACCATGATATCCGCTACCAGCAGTCCCCGCCCATGGGCTGCACGGACCTGTCGTGCAAAATAATCACCACCCACGGGCTGGCAATCCTGGGCTTACCCGGCTCACGCTGGTACAATGGCGGTGTACATCAGTACCATGAAAGCGAAATGCGCAGCATGATCCGGCGGATCTTCATCTCTCCGGCCAATTATTTCGCCCGCTGGAGGAAACCGCTCGACATTGTCTTTGCCCATGCGCCGCCCCGGCACATCCACGATGCCGAGGATCGCTGCCACCGGGGCTTTCGCTGCTTCAACACACTGATAAAAAAATACCGGCCCAGATACTTCATCCATGGCCACATCCATGCCCTGTTCGGCCGCAACGCCGACAGGATAACCGATGTCGGACCCACCCGGGTCATCAACAGTTATGGTTACCATGTTTTCGAAATCGAGCCCGTCTCGCCTGAGCAGCCTGCTTGACTGCTTCAAAAAAGGGATAGGAGCCGGACAACCGTCCCGGGAAGCCACTGATGGCCCCAAACGGTTCAACGAGGTATGCGAGGCCGAACAGGCCCATGAGAGTGTGGATCGGGGCACCTCCCAGGTCGAGGTGGCCCGCATCGTGGGCACGGTAGGCCGCTACCAGGACTTTGATGCCACGTTCAAGCTCAAGGACCGCGACGGCAACGCCCGCTACCAGGCCATCCTCCGGGCCATGCGCGACGGCAAGCCCATGCCGCCGGTGGCCCTGTACCTGATCAAGGACGAGTACTACATCCTGGACGGGCACCACCGGGTCATGGCGGCCCGGGAACTGGGACGCGACCGGATCAGCGCCCGCATCGTCGAGCTCCTGCCCTCCAGCGAGACCATCGACAACAAGCTCTACCTGGAGAAGATAGAATTCCGGGACAAGGCCGGACTCATCGATTCCATCCAGCTCACCGAACCGGGCCAGTACCACCACCTGGAAAAGCAGATCTGCCGCCACCAGCAGTTTCTTATCCAGGAAAAGGGCCAGGAGTACACCTACCAGCAGGCTGCCGCCGACTGGTACCAGACCATTTACCAACCCCTGGCCGCCCTGATCAGAAAGAGCGGCCTGGCCAAGTCCTTTCCCGGCCGGACCGTGGACGATCTCTATCTCTACATCTCGGTCCAGCAATGGGAAAAAGGCGCGGCCCGACATTACGGCATCGGGATCGACAGACTGATCCCCCGTGACATGGAGGCATTCCGGAAAAAAATGGCTGACCTGAAAAAAAACGAATACCCGGACATGAAGTACAGGATCACCTTCTTCGTGCTCCTCAACGTGGATGGCAGACAGGAGCGGCGGATCATCGACCGGCTCATGGCCATCGACGAAGTGAGCGAAGTCCACTCGGTGCACGGCGCCATCGATCTCATCATCAAGGTGACCCTGGAACGGGACCTGCTCTCCTCGGATGCGGAACTGATCTCCCAGTTCACCCACACCAACATCCGCACCCTCAAGGGCGTCCACTCCTCCCAGACCCTGATCCCCGGCATCTCCAGAATCAAGGGCCAGGACACCCTGGCCCCATGACCTCCATGCCCTGCAGTCCGGTAGAAAGAATGGACCAGGAACAGCTGCTGGCGTTCGACCGTAACCATATCTGGCACCCCTACACCTCCATGACCGATCCACTGCCGGTTTACCCGGTCCGCTCGGCCTCCGGGGTCCGGCTGCGCCTGGCCGACGGCAGGGAACTGATCGACGGCATGTCGTCCTGGTGGGCCGCCATCCATGGCTACAGCCACCCGGTACTCATCCAGGCCCTCCGGGAGCAGGCCGACGAGATGGCCCACGTGATGTTCGGCGGCCTGACCCATGAACCGGCCGTGGCCCTGAGCGAGCGGTTGGTCCGGATCACCCCGGCCCCCCTGGACCGGGTCTTTCTCTGCGACTCCGGCTCGGTGAGCGTGGAGGTGGCCCTCAAGATGGCGCTCCAGTACCAGCATGGCCGCGGCTGCCCGGAAAAACACCGGATGCTGACCATCCGCGGCGGCTATCACGGTGACACCTTCCACGCCATGTCGGTCTGCGACCCGGTGACCGGCATGCACACCATCTTCTCCCATGCCCTGCCCCGCCAGCTCTTCGCCCCCCGGCCCATGTGCCGTTTCACCGACCCCTGGGACCCGGAGGACATCGTCGAGACCGTGCGCCTGGTGGAAACCCACCACCGGGAAATGGCGGCGGTGATCGTCGAGCCGGTGGTCCAGGGCGCGGGCGGAATGTGGTTCTATCATCCGCAGTATCTCAAAGAGCTGCGGGCCCTGTGCGATCAGTTCGATCTGTTGCTCATCTTCGATGAAATCGCCACCGGCTTTGGCCGGACCGGCAAACTCTTTGCCATGGAACACGCGGCCATCGTCCCGGACATCCTCTGCCTCGGCAAGGCCCTGACCGGCGGCACCATGACCCTGGCCGCAACCCTGACCACCGGTGAGGTGGCCGAGACCATCTCCAATGCCAGCCCCGGCGTGTTCATGCACGGCCCCACCTTCATGGGCAATCCCCTGGCCTGCCGGGTGGCCGCCGCCTCCATCGACCTGCTGCTCGATACCCCCTGGGAAGAGAAAATCCAGGCCATGGAAGAACAGATGCGAGCCGAACTGGCCCCGGCCGCTGATCTGCCCGGAGTCGCCGATGTCCGTGTCCTGGGCGGGATCGGGGTGGTGGAGATGGATGAGGCCGTGGACGTTGCCGTCCTCCAGAAGTTGTACGTGAAAGATGGAGTCTGGATCCGTCCCTTTGGCCGCCTCATCTACCTCATGCCGCCCTATATCATCGAGCCGGAGGACCTGCGACGCCTGACCACGGCCCTGGTCCGGAGCGTCGAATATCTTCACCACCGACAGGATGGGTGACCAATGAACCGAGAACTCGTCAACAAAACCGTACTCCTGGCCCTGGTTCTCACCATCTCCGGCCTCTTTCTCAACATGATCAGCCAGTTCCTGATGCCCATCTTCCTGGCCGGCCTGTTTTCCGCCCTGGCATCCCCCATGTACCACTGGCTGGAAGACCGGCTGGGCGGCCGCTCCAGGCTGGCCTCCATACTGACCATCCTCGGTATCGTCTGCCTGATCCTTCTGCCGCTGGGAGCGCTGCTCGGGGTGGTGGTCACCCAGGCCATCCACGTGGGCCAGTCGGTGACCCCGTGGGTCCAATCCTTCCTCCAGGAGCCCTCGGCGCTTTCCCACTACCTGGAACGCCTCCCCTATTACGAGGAATTTCTTCCCTACCGGGACCTGATCATCCAGAAAGGCGGCGAACTGGTGGGCCACGTGTCCACCTTTCTGGTCAACTCCCTGTCCTCGGCCACCCGGCTGACGGTCAACGCGGTGGTCATGACCATCATCATGCTCTATGTGATGTTCTACTTTTTAAGCGACGGCTACCTGCTGCTGGAAAAGATCCTCTATGCCCTGCCCCTGGAGGACCATGACGAAAAACGACTCCTTGAACGTTTCACCTCGGTGACCAGGGCCACCATCAAATCCACCATGATCATCGGCCTCATCCAGGGGGTCATCTGCGGCATTGGCTTTCACCTGGCCGGGATCCCCAGTCCAGTCTTCTGGGGCACGGTCATGGCTGTCCTGTCCATCATTCCGGCGGTGGGCACGTCCCTGGTCTGGGGTCCGGCGGTGGTCTTCCTGGGCCTGGCCGGCGACTGGACCGGGGTCGCCATCCTGGTCATTACCTGCGGCGTGGTCTCCGGCAACATCGACAACCTGCTCCGGCCAAGACTTGTGGGCAAGGACACAGAGATGCACGACCTGCTGGTCCTGTTCGGCACCCTTGGCGGAATCGCCATGTTCGGCCTGCTGGGCATTATCATCGGCCCGATTATTGCCGCGCTCTTTGTCACCATCTGGGAGATTTACGCCGACTCGTTCAAAGACTACCTGCCCGAGGTCAAATCCATCCTCGGCGAGCGAAAAGGCCGCCCCGGAGATGACGACCGCTGACATCCCGAAACCGCCCCCGCCAGGTCAGGTCCCCAGGGAACGCTGCTCTTTCGAGTTGTCCGTTTTCTCTCCCGCCGGCAACGATTATTGCACACTCCTGCCTGTTTTTGCGTTTTTTCCTAACCCGCATATTTCACAATGATCGTGGCGAAAGGCCTGAAAACGCAGTGAATGCAAGGAACAGCTTCAAAAAGAGCCGCAGACATATTGAAATATTTCGAGGACTCTTTTTGAAGCTGTGACGCAGCAGGCGAGGTGTTTTCAGGCCTTGCAGTAGATCGCTTGTGAAATATGCGGGCTAAACATTTCTCCTTGGCCATCCGATCAGATCGATAAGGAATATACCGTCACGGAGGACGGTTATTTCACAGGTTCACCGTTTCACCATTCGACCAGGGAGGGTCCGCCATGATCATCACCGATTCCGCTATTCTCATGTCCAGTTCCCGTACCGCTGTAGAGCGCGATAAAGAAGAGGAGTCCCTTGTGTACTGGAAAAAGGGACGGGATTCAGAGCGACTTCAGCATCATGGAGGGGAAGGAAAATTAAAAAAACTTGCCGAAAAAATTACTGAAAACGAGGCGGTCCAGGTAAAGATTTCCCAGGAGGCCAGGCATCGGAAAGCGGTCAGGGGCGAGGCCGGGTCGCTGGACCCTGAAGACCGGTCCATGTATGACCTCAAAACCCAGCTTCTCAAGGCCCTGATAGAACGGCTAACCGGTCGAGAAATCAAAATTTACGAGCCTGGCAACCTGGTATCTGAAGGTGAGGTTCCAGATGATGTCCCGGCTGCCGTGCCTGAAGAAGACGCGGCAATGGCGTCGGAAGGATGGGGCCTGGAATACCAGTACCTGCAGTCCCACTATGAATATGAATCCACCAGCTTCACTGCCTCCGGAACAATCAGGACCGCGGACGGCCAGGAAATCAGCTTTGATCTGAGCCTGAACATGAGCCGCGAGTTCTACAGTGAACAGTCCCTGTCCATCAAGGCAGGAGACGCGCTCAAGGATCCACTGGTAATCAACTTCAGCGGTACGGCAGCCCAGCTTACCCAGACCAGCTTCCAGTTTGATCTGGATATGGATGGCAGCGAGGACCAGCTCCGTTTTGTCGGCCCGGGATCCGGTTTTCTGGCGCTCGATCGCAACAATGACGGGATCATTACTGATGGATCGGAACTGTTTGGCGCCCGTACCGGCGATGGGTTTAACGAACTGGCCGCGTTTGATGAGGATGGCAACGGCTGGATTGATGAAAACGATGTCATCTACTCCCGCCTGCGTATCTGGAGTCAGACCATGTCCGGAGAGCGGCAGCTCTTTGCCCTGGGCGCAAAAAACATTGGCGCCATCTACCTTGGCCACGAGACTACTCCCTTTACCCTCAAGGACGAAAACAACGAGACCCAGGGTCAGATCAGAAGCACTGGTGTCTTTCTCGGCAATGACGGTCAGGTCGGAACCGTTCAGCAACTGGATATGAAAATCTGAGAACAGGCCCGAAGCGCCGCCCATCATCCGGGACACCGCCGGGAAGCGTAGAGCGGCCTGGTCCCGAAGCCAGGAACCTGAAACGCCCGGGCGTTCCCATGTTCAGCGGCTGCCGGGGAGATGCTACTGGCTGAGCTGTTTGAAATTTTCGTCGGTTATTTCCGGGACACCGAAGTTCTTGAAAACCACCCGGCCACTTTTGTCCGTGACGATGATGGTCGGTACGCCCTGTACCCCGTACTGTCTCGAAATCGTCCCCTGCTTGTCAAAGAGTACCGGGTAGTTCATACCGGTGGATTCCATGAAAGCACGGGCCCGTTCCGGGGAATCGTTGAACCCCACGTTTATCCCGAGAAAATACATTCCCCGGGACCCGTATTTCTCCTGGAGCTCGTTGACCCTGGGCACTTCCCGTTTGCAGTTGGGACACCAGGAGGCCCAGAATATCAGCATGATCGGCTGTTTGCCGATTACCTGGCCCAGATCCACCTGACGGCCGTTCATGTCGGTGCCGGTAAAGGGCGCAACGGTATCGCCCACCTTGATCGCCCCGCTGGCCGTCAATGGCAGCAACAGGAAACAGAGAGAAAGAAAAAGAAAAGGTATGGATCGTCTAAGCATCTGGTCCTCCGTTAGAAAAAAAAATATGTGATTACCATCAAAGCTCAGCTGTCACCGACAGGAGGGATAACATCGCTTCTTCTCTCTACCTGTGGAACAACTCGTGATCACCGCTTCCATGAGAAGGCTTGTCAAGAAAAGTTCGACGTGGCGAACCATTTTTTTTATAAATCCCTGTAACGTCAGGCTTCCATTCGCATTCATATAAAGAGCTCAGCCATAAGCTCGATGCATCGTACAATCCGTCGTGGAAGCTGCAACCTCCGCGGCGGTCTTTGAATATGTCACTGGCTGATGACGGACCGAGCGGTGTCACGCAGTCTTCCGGACGGGACGTTTTTTTGAGGGAGATATTAAAAACTCTCAACTGCCTTTGGAAACAGAAGGAAAAACATCCTTTTTTCCCTTTGTTCACTCTCTGGTTCAACCGGGTTTTCTACGCAGCCTTTGCCAGGGGGCGAGATTGCGGTTTGTAAAAAGGGTCATATATCTCACCGTGCTGCCAGAGGCGATGCATGAGTACCGCCAGTTTTCTGGCTACGGCAACCACGGCACGACGCTTTGCGTTTTTACCTCCCCTGGCTGCCAGGCGAAGACCAAATCTTCGTAAATTGCAATCCTCTCCAAAAGGTCCCAGGATGTACTGGGCCGAACCGACCAGTAACCTCCGCAGATAGGGGTTGCCCGCTTTGGTTATCCGAAGCTGCCTGTCGGTTTCTCCTGACTGGTCGCGGCGGGGAGTCAGGCCAAGAAAACATCCAACCTGTCTACTTTTGCCAAATCGTGCCGGGTCTTCCACGATTAATAGAAAGGCCAGGGCCGTCAGAGGACCAACTCCTTTTATGGCCCGCAATAATTCGGTCTCCGGGTATCGCTCCGCACTGATACGCTCTATTTCCCTGTCAAATTCTTTGATCTGGGACGTAATCTGGCCGATAATTGTCAATACAGGCTCCAGAGCGCCACGTAAGTCTTCAGGAAGATGTTCATCTGCCTGCCGGTGAAAACTGTCTGCGCTGCATCCCGGCAGGCGATATCCCAGCGCCTTGACACTGCCACGAACATGGTTGATCAGGCTGGAGCGGTTCCTCACCAGGACATCCCTGGCCTGCAATATCTCCAGATCAATCTGGGCCTGTTCGCCCCTGTGGTTGACCGGATAGAGCAGATCAGGATCCATCCGGGCTATGCGGGCCAGCATTTCAGCGTCTCTGGTATCTGATTTATCGTTGCTGTCCCAGATGGCGCGTAATTTACGAGGGTTGCCAACCAAAACATGGCAGCCCAGCCTGGATAACAGCCTGCTGATCCAGGCCGAATGGGTACCGGCTTCAAGGGCAACAGTTGCCCCTTTATGGGGTGAGAAAAACTCACTCAACGCCTCTCTGGTATTAGTAACCGTATCTCGACGCACGATTCGGCCTGCATGATCAACAATACAGATAACATGATTTTTATCGCCAAGGTCCATTCCGATTGTTACATTGTGCATGGCTGGTTCTCCCAGGTTGTGCAGCATTCGACTGCGGTTATTCTTGAGCGTGTTTATAACACAGCTCGCGGGGAATCAGCCTTCTCATTTTACCTCCGCGGTGTCACGCAGGTGACCGGGTAGCCGACGAAGTGGCGGCAGGCCATGCCCCGCTCTGCGGGGTAATGCCGGAAACAGGTGCCGGAGCAACTGGTCTCTGCGATGGTTGTCTGCGGGCCTTGCGAACCATGGGCCATCCCTGCCAGGTACATCAGGGTACCGCGGGAGCGGTACCTGGGGTGATGGAACGTTCACCGCAGGAGCGGAGGAACGAGAAGTCCGGGCGGTTTTTGTTGCTGCCCGGCTCCGTGGCTCGCAGGCGATGGTATCTCTTCTTCAAGCTGAGGTTCGGTGGTAATCACAAAAAAATAAGATTTTCTGGTGTCTGCATCATCATCTCAAAGAAACATCCTGCCGGCCTGGATCAGGAAATACTCAGCCAGGCCGATCATGAAAAAGCCCATCACCTTCTTGATCATCACCATCCAGGTCCCGGAACGGGGAATACTGGCCAGCACTCCGGAGAAGGTTCCCACCACCAGCAAAATGGCGCCCATTCCAAAGGAGAAGATAAAGAGCAGCGAGGCGCCGAGAATCAGGTTGCCGGTGGTGGCCACGTAGGCCAGCAGGGCCCCGAGCACCGGCGCGGTGCAGGGCCCGGCGATCAGGCCCGAAGCCATGCCGACAGCGAACACCCCTGGAACACCGTTGATCTTCGTGGTTATCCTTGGCGCAAAGGTCGGCAGCTGAAAGACATCGAGCATACCAAGGCCCAGAAGCAGAATAATGTTGCCGACCAGGAAAAAGGTCCAGGGACTGGTATTGATGGTGCCAAAGAACCTGCCGGTGGCAGCGGCAAAGAGCCCGAGAGCGGCATAGGTGCAGGCCATGCCCACCACATAGGCCATGGAAAGCAGGAACCCGCGCCCCCTGGAGCCACCCACATTGGCATTACCGATCACCCCGGCGGTGATGGGAATCATCGGGTAGACACAGGGGGTCAGGCTGGCCAGCAGGCCACCGACATAGGCCGCCACAAAGGCCAGCAGCATGGAACCCTGCAGGTAGCTGTCTATCTGGTTAAGAAACTGTTCCATAAAAGCCTGTATCGCAAACTCCAGGTTGTATGAAGAATTATCTGGTGCATCCTGTCCACAGGCCCTGGAATCGGCCCGCCTTTCGGCTTGACGGCCGGCCCGCCAAACATATGATCAGGTGTTCATACGCTAATACCATCAGCAGAAATTGCAACGTCCTTTTACCACTCCATGGTATCAGCTACCGGGCAAAAAGCCCTGCCAACCCATGGCAACGCCTCATTTTTTCGTAATTTTCCCGGCCAGGCACACAGCCTACACCTGCCCGGCCCTCTCCTCAGCCATTCCGCACCCGGCCTGGCCGCATTCTTTTTTCTGTTTGCCCGGTACGGTCCGGGAACGCAATAAAGGTCTGCGCAAAATATTGACAACAATGGCCCTGGTGTCAATTGTCTTCACTAAGAGCTACTACTCCCTGAATCCGTGAAGCTGGAGTTTCGTCTGTCTTCGGCACACTGCCGCATACGCAGGTAAGCGGAGACTCCGGGGAAGAGGCCCATTGACTGGAGTGACGCTCTGACAATCGTTGATGACGCAGCGGATGCGGTGAAAGTACAGCTTCACGGATTCAGGTACTCGCGAGACGGGCAGCTCAGGAACGACTTCTTTTACTACCAGGAACAGGAGGTACTGAAAATGGCAGAAGTTGAGATCAACAAAGTGATCATCCCGGTCGACTTTTCAAGCGTTACCAACAAGGTGGTCGACTATGCCACCGGTGTGGCGGAAAAGCTGGGCGCCCATGTTATCTTTTTCCATGTGGTCAGTGACTTCAAGGGATATGAGATGATGCTGGTCCACCCCTCTTTCAACCAGATGATCGAGGATCTGAAGAAGGCGAGCAAGGCAAAGATTGAGGCCCTGGTGGAAGATCACAAGGACCTCAAAAAAGGAGCGGAAGGCAGGGTCGCGGTCGGTGATGCGGTGGAGGAGATCATCGCCCTGGCCGAAGCGGAAAAGGCCGACATGATCATCATCGGCACCCATGGCACCAGGGGACTGGAGAAAATCCTCATGGGCAGCACCGCGGAAAAAGTGGTGAAGAAGGCACCGTGTCCGGTTCTCACCTTCAACCCGTTTAAATAACCCCGATATAACCCCGCCACCCAGCCCGTGGTTCACCATGAAAATCACCGCATCCGGTCGTCAGGGACGGATCGCAGCCGGGGGTTTTCATGATGAACCCTCCGGGTCTGATTGTTTTCCCCTTTGCCCCCTTTATTTCCGACTTCCTATTTTGGCGCATACTTGTAGAGCTTTCTCTGCAGGGTCCGGCGATGAATGCCGAGCTTCTTGGCCGCACAGCTGATATTGCCGTTGCAGTCCGCCAGGACCCGCTGGATGTGCTCCCACTCCACCCGGGCCAGGGACGGGGGCAGGATATCTTCCGGCGGCGTCTCCAGCTCCACCCCGCTGTCTCCGGAAAAAGCTTTCAGTATTTCATCGATATCAGCCGGTTTTGCCAGATAGGACACCGCACCGAGCCGGATGGCCTCGGTGGCCGTGGCAATGGAACCGTAGCCGGTAAGGACGACGATTTTCAGCTCGGGAAGCCGGGCCAGGGCATCCCGGACCAGCAGCAGACCGTTCTTTCCCGGCATCTTCAGGTCGATCACGGCCATGGTCGGTTCCTCCCGGCCGATGAGTTCCATGGCCTCGTCGTAACAGGAGGCCGTACAGGTGGCATACCCCCGCCGGACAAAGGCCCGGTTTAACCGGTCCCGGAAAAAATCCTCGTCATCAACCAGTAAAACTTTTTCCATCAGTCCTGCTCCGATCTATAAAAATACTTTTTTTGGTGTCGATTCAGGGCGCTGTCCCGCAGACAGGCCTGGTCCGGACTGGCCGCCCTGAAGAGGGCGAATAAAGGGATCCGTCAATTCTTCCGGATCTTTTCCAGGGCCAGGGTCAGCACCACCCGCGTTCCCTGCCCCTCAAGCGGCTCGATGGTCAGCCCGCCGCCAAACTGCTCAGCCATACTCCTGGCGAGAAAGAGCCCGAGTCCCAGGCCGGAGCCCTTGGTGGTAAAGAAAGGCTCGGTGACCAGGGAGGCCATCTGGCTGTCGATCCCGTCACCCTGGTCCCTGACCTCGACCCCGAGATGCCGGGTCGTGGTGAACCAGTACATGGTCACCGGCCGGGGGTACGGCGAGGCCTCGAGACCATTTTTCACCAGCCCCTTCACGGTCCGGCACAGGGAACGGAAGGGCATGGTGATCTTCAGGTTGCCAGGTTCGATGGTCACCACCACCCGCTCCTGTTGTTCCGCTGTCAGTTCGGCAAGAATCTGCTGCACCGCCTGCTCGATGGTAAACTCCCGGATTTCCTCCCCCAGGTGCTCTCCAGCCCCGGCAGCCATCTGGTAGAGGATCTCCTTGCAGTCCGCCACCTGCTTTCTGATCAGCCGGGCATCCTCGAGCAGTTCGCCATCCTCTCCCTGTTCTTCCAGGGCGTGGATCATCTCGCACGACACCACGGCCACCGTACTCAGCGGGGTGGAAAGCTCATGGGCCGCGCCGGCGGCAAAGGTGGCCAGCGAGGCCAGCCTTTCATTGCGTTCCCGCTCCTTTTCCAGGGCCTGGAGCTCGATCCGGTGCCGGGTGAGGGCCTTCTGGATCTTGCTGACAAAGAAGACGATAAACAGCGAGGTAACAATGAAGGCTCCACCCATCCCCTTGAGATGCAGCTGAAAGGAGCCGATCAGGCAGTCAATGCGCTGGATGTCCGCCGGATTGTCCATGTTGCGGGAAAGGGCCAGGGCGGTGATGAACGGGGAGGGAAAGTAGAACAGCAGGCTGTAGCAGAGCAGAGTGGTTGCGGTGATGAGCCAGGAACATCGCTCTCGGAGGATAATGGCCCCGGTGACGATATGAATCAGGTAGAGAAAAACAAAGGGATTGATGGCCCCGCCGGTGACATAGAGAAAACCGGTCAGAAGGAAGGTATCCAGCAGGAGAATGACCAGAATCATCAGGTTGGACACCTGGAAATTATGGTGATGACGGTAATGGAGGTAGAGGTTGGAGATCACTTCAAAGAAAATTATGGCGGAAACCGGCAGGATGGGGACCGCAAGCCCCATCACCAGCCACACCGCAACGATCAGGACGATCTGACACAGGACCTCCCCCCAGCGCAGCATCAGGAGCCAGGGCAGGGCCACATCCACCTGCTCTATGTGAACGTGACGAAACGGTGATCTGAGTCGGGAAAAAAACATGGGGCGTCTACTTGCTGTCAAGGGCAGGTCACAGGCATATCGGTCCCACCAGGAGGGAGTCCGAAGTGCTCTTTATGTTGCATGGCAGCATGCTATGCTATTTTTTAAAAAAAGTAAAATAAAATCTTGTAGTTACCAGCATACCCCTCCGTTCATCGGGAAAATTTTACCAACGTTTTTCACCAGATGCGACAATATGCCACATTGTGTGGCAACAAACTTTACGATATGTTCATACCGTCAATGAAGGTACATGTGGGGATCTGCCCTGGGCGATTCCCCAAAAAACGCACCAGCATGTGGAGGAGGAATATTATGGAAAGACCGGATAAAAACTGTCAGAGCCCTTCCCGTCGTCAGATGATGATCGGAACCGCCGGAGTCATTGCCGCAGGAACGGCCCTTACCCAACTCGAGGGACTGTTCAACTCGGCTCAGGCGAAAGGCGGACCCACTGAAAAGTGGCCGTGGCCCTATGAAAAGCTCGATCCGGCCAAAACCGCTGAAATCTGCTACAATGAATGGTACCGTGTTTTCTGCGGCTGCGCGGTGATCAACTCCATATTCAGCCAGCTCCGCGAAAAAATCGGCGAGCCTTATACCTCGTTCCCGGTTGACGCCTTTGTCTTCCTGGAAGGCGGTCAGGTAGGCTGGGGTACTATCTGTGGTTCTCCGGCCGGGGCCAATATCGTTGCCAACCTCATCATCGGTCCGCGGATCGCCGGTTCCCCCGTGGGTCACCAGATCTCCGCCGATATCATGCAATGGTACTCCGAAGCCGACATGCCGGTGTTCACCCCGGCCAAACCGCGGCTCAAGAAGAAGCTGGTCAAGACCGTCAGCGACTCGCCGCTTTGCCATATCTCTGTTGGCAAATGGATGAAGGCCTCGGGATATCCGCTCAAGAGTGCTGAGAGGAAAGACCGCTGCGCCCGGGTTGCCGCCAGCACCGCCTACCGCCTGGTGGAACTGCTCAACGACTGGAAGGACGGCAAATATGAGGAAACCTCAGATTTCTCCGCTCCGTCCGAGTTCGGCATCACCGGCCAGTACAACTGTGACGAGTGCCATACCGAAGTTCCAACTCCGCCCATGCCGAAAAGCTGAAAAGCCTCTCCATAACCGGGCTTTTTCAGGGATATCCCATTCCGTTGCCGGGACCTGCCCGCTCTGGGTAACAGAGCCGGGCTGCCCGGCCTCCCGGAACACGCAAAAGCCTGCCCGCAAAGGGTTGTTCTCCTCCGACACGTCCGTGCCTGGGGAGCAACCCTTTTTTCATGGCAGCCGGGAAGGAAACCTCATCCGCAGGCGGGATTCCCACAACGAGGTGTCTCGCCGTCGGCCAGGCTTTTACAAAAATGTCAAAAAGTCATTGACTTCCGACCCACACTCCGGTATTAGTTACCCTCATCTTACAAACCTATCCTTCCCATACAATTTCCATACAGTGATGCGCAAACATCCTGCAGACGTCTATAATAGTACCAGTTTTTCAGAGAGTTGCACTTGGAATCATCCCTTTCACAGCTTATAAAGTTTTTTGTGGTCACCGGGATTTTCCTGCTCATCGCCGCCCTGTTTCCCATCCAGCGGTTGATCAGGCAGCTGCCGGAGGGGGCCAGCCTCAAGCCCAAGTGGCAGGTTCTGAACGGCCTGATCATCTTCTTCATAATCGGCTACGCCGCCTATACCATCGCAAACTGGCAAAAAGAGATAAGTTCGGCCGACCTGGTAGTCCCGGCACTCTTTTTCGGCGGGGCCGTGTTTGTCCTTCTTGTGGGCAGACTGGCCTATCAGACCGCCTCGGACATGAAGAAAATGGCCCTGCTGGAATGCGAAAACATAACCGACCCGCTTATCGGCATCTATAATCGCCGCTACCTGGACCGGATCCTGGTCGAGGAGATCAAACGGGCCCACCGATACGGCTCCGACCTGTCGATCCTGCTGCTGGATGTGGACTTTTTCAAAAAAATTAATGACACTTATGGGCACAGCACCGGAGATATCGTCCTCAAACAGCTGGGCCAGATCATCCTTGATGAGGTGCGGGAAACAGATATGGTCGCCCGCTACGGCGGCGAGGAAATCGCCATCATTTTTCCCGAAACACCGGTGTCCAAAGCCCTGTCGCTGGCCGAAAGGCTCCGGCGCCAGGTTGCCAGAGCCGACTTTGTTCCACCCGACATCCACAGCGATCGCGAGATATCCCTGACCATCAGTATCGGGGTCGCCGGCCTGGACGACGAAACAACCAGTGCTTCGCTCCTCCTGGAAAAGGCCGACAAAGCCCTCTATGCCGCCAAGCAGGCCGGTCGCAACCGGGTGGTGGCCTGGCAGGAATTCATGGGACCTTCGTCACCGAATTCCTGAAACAGGCCAGCTCCCGTCCAGACATTTACGACTCTTTCTCCCTCTCCCTGCAGCAGGACTACGTTCCCTGATGGCAAAGAGAGTTCATCCCTGACGCTGCCCCGGCCTCGAAGAGAGAGCTTCCCGGGAAAAATATTGCAATGCGATATATTTGAAGATATATATCGAAACATGAAAGCACATCGAACCAGACGCAACAGCAAAGATTCGCTGGCGGACAAAGGATTGGCCTGCCGGGGCCGGATCTGGCTGCAGAAAAACGGGGCCACCTTTCTCGGTACCGGTCGGGTCGTCCTCCTGGAACGGATTCGTGAACACGGCTCCATTGCCAAGGCCGCCCGGTCCATGGAGATGTCCTACAAGCATGCCTGGGACCTGGTGGACTCCATGAACCGTCAGGCCGGTGAACCCATGGTGGTCACCAGCAAGGGCGGCCGGGGCGGCGGTGGCACCCGGCTGACCGAGTGCGGTGAGAAGGCCATCGCCGCCTTCTGGGCCCTGCAGGAACGCTTTCACCGATTCCTGGAGGCCGAAACCAGCGAACTGGACCTGTAACCTGATCCTGGTGATCCGAGTTATCCGGGAATGTATGCACATCGATATATCTTTTTAAATATATCGATGTGCATACATTCCCGGGCAGGGACAGGACATTTTTGCAGCAAACGGGACAAAAATGAAACCCCTCCCGTAGCCGAAGCCACGTTGTCCCACTGACGCAGAGACGAAACAGCCTCCTTCGGCGCCCCCGGTCAGACCATGGAACGGGCCTGGTGTTGGTCTCCGGCAGCCCTGGCTCTGTGCCAGGAGAGAATGGCAGACAAAAAGGGCACGTATCTTGCGATATCACGGGCAGGGGTGACCGGCCAAAAAGGACCGGTAACCGTTGCCTGAAACCAGGCAAACCATTCCCGACCCGTACCGTCAACGGACGGATTGCAGGTGAACCGCAAAAGGAATCAGCCATGAAAAGATCTATTCCAGTCCTGCTCATAACCATCTGGATGCTGTCCGTTGTCCTGGCGCCCGGCCGGGTCGGGGCTGCGACGGTCCGCCTGGCGGCGGCAGCCAGCATGACCGACGCGGTCCGGGAGCTGATCCAGGCCTTTACCGCCGCTCACCCCGGGGTCACCATCCAGCCCAACTTTGCCTCATCCGGTTCCCTGGCCAAACAGATCATTCAGGGCGCGCCAGTGGATCTCTACATCTCGGCCAATCAGCGCTGGATGAACTGGCTCGTTGAAAACAGGGCCATTGATCCCGGGACAGCCCGGATCCTGGCCCATAACGCGCTGGTGTTTATCGGTCCTTCGACCACCAGGGCCCGGACCATGCTGGACCTCACCTCCCTTGCCCGCATCGGTATCGGCAGCCCCAAAAGTGTCCCGGCCGGCCAGTATGCCGCACAGGCCATGGAAAACGCCGGGATCTACAGGCAGCTCCTGGAGGACCGGTGCCTGGTGATGGCCAAAGATGTCCGCCAGGCCCTGCTCTACGCCGACCGGGGGGAGGTGGACGGCGCCTTTGTCTACCGGACCGATGCCCGCCTGGCCAGGAAAAGCACGGTTCTCTTCACCGTCCCGCCGGAACTCCACGACCCCGTGTCCTATCCCATTGGCCTGACTCCTGAAGGCAGGCAAAACCCGGAGGCCCGGGCCTTCTACAGCTTTGCAACCGGCCCGCTGGCAGCCGGGATCCTGAAGAGCTACGGCTTCACCCCGCCGGAAGGAGAACAGAGATGACCCTGGCCCTCACTCCGGCGGACATCCAGGCCATCGGCCTGTCGCTCAAGGTGGCCACCGCCGCCACCATCCTGGCCCTGCCCTTTGGCTTCGGCGCTGCCTACCTCCTGGTCTTCAGCCGCATTCCCGGACGGGCCCTGCTCGAAGGGCTGGTCAACCTGCCGCTGGTCCTGCCGCCGGTGGTCATCGGCTACCTGTTGCTTCTGCTCTTTGGCCAGGCAGGAGCCTTTGGTCCCCTGCTCCGGTTCCTGGATATCCGCATCATCTTTACCCTCAAGGGGGCGATCATTGCCTCCACCGTGGTCGGCTTCCCCCTCCTGGTCCGCTCCATTCGCATCGGCATGGAGTCCATCGACGAGCAGTATCTCCAGGCGGCCCGGACCCTGGGCGCCCGCTGGTGGGATGGCCTGTTCACCATCATCGTCCCCCTTTCCGGCCGCGCCATTGTCGCCGGCATGACCCTGATGTTCGCCCGCAGTCTCGGCGAGTTCGGGGCCACCATTATCCTGGCCGGCAACATCCCCGGGGTTACCCAGACAATTCCCCTGGCCATCTACGAGTACACCAATACCCCGGGGGGAGACTCCATGGCCCTGTCCCTGTGCCTGGTCTCCATCGGTCTCTCCTTTCTGGTCCTCCTGGTCAGCGAGGCCTCGGCCAGGTCGCTGAAAAAGAGGTGAGCCGGTGCGACTTGTTGTGGATGTGACAAAACAGGTCGGCGACTTCACCCTGAGCGCCGATTTCACCCTTTCCCGGCAGCGGTGCGGAATATTCGGCCCCTCGGGCAGCGGCAAGTCCACCCTCATGCACATCCTGGCAGGGCTTCTCCGGCCGGACAGCGGCCGGATCACCCTGGACGGAAAAGTGCTTTTTGACCACGACCACAAAATCCACCTCCCTCCCCAGAAAAGGCGTATCGGGGTTGTGTTCCAGCATGCCCTTCTCTTTCCCCACATGAACGTGCGCCGCAACCTGCTCTATGGCTGGCGCCGCACCCCGATGGAGCAGCGATCGATCACGCCCGAGGCCATCATTGAGGTCCTCAACCTGGAACCACTGCTGGAACGGAGACCGACCAGTCTCTCCGGCGGTGAACGCCAACGGGTGGCCCTGGGCCGCACGGTGCTCTCGTGCCCCCGGTTGCTGCTCATGGACGAGCCCCTCACCGGCCTGGATCAGCTGCTGAAATTTCAGATCATCCCCTACCTGAGAAAGGTTCTGGATGAATTCCACATTCCCCTGCTCTTCATCAGCCACAGCCTGCAGGAGATCCGTCTGATGACCGACGAGGTGCTGGTCTTTGACAGGGGCGGCGTGCAACAGTCGGTACCCACCGAAGAGCTGGCCCGGCGATACCTGGTCTCGGACCACCGGGGCTACGCCAACCTGCTCCACCTCGAAAATCCCCGGCCCCATGGCGACCTGTTTCGCTACAACTGGGGCGGAACCGAGCTGATTCTCACCGAGCCGGGTGGCGAAGGTGACAACCTCTTTGAACTGGGCGCCAGGGACATCACCCTCTTTAAACAGAACCCGGTGGCCACCAGTGCCCGCAACCTGCTCTCCTGCCGGGTCACCGATGTGTTCGGCGACGGTAACCGGATCGGGGTGGAGCTGACCGTAAACGGCGGCCAGTTGATTTCCCAGATCGTCCCGGAATCGCTTCAGGAACTGGACATTGCCCCGGGAAGCGAAATCGTTGCCGTGATCAAGGCCTCTGCCTTTCGTAAACTCTACTGACCCTCCGAAAACCGGACCCCGCCCCACTACCGTTCCGGCAAGGTCTGGTCGCTGGAAGATGCTGTCAGGCTGATGATCTCTGTCCTGCTGGATACGGAACTCCTTGACAGATTCGGCCCTGGCGCGGTATGGCCAGTACCAGTCCGTAACATCCCCAACATCCCCCAGCAAACATCTGTCACAAGGAGTGCGACATGGCCGTCACCTTGCCGATGACCAGTGGCCGGGAAATCACCCTGCAGCCATCCAAGATCATAGCCCTGGGCCTCAACTACCTGGAACACATCAGGGAAAGCCAGTCCGTAAATGTCCAGAACTTCACCGACGCCATCCCCGGGGAGCCGGTGCTCTTTCCCAAGACCCCCAACGTCCTCATCGGCCCGGAACAGCCCATCGTCCTCCCCGCCCTGCTGCGGGAGTACGACTTTAAAGACTGCCGCACCGACTACGAGGGCGAGCTGGCCATCATCATCCGCGACCGGATCAAAAACGTCCCCGAGGATGAAGCCCTGGACCATGTCCTGGGCTTCACCTGTTTCAACGATGTCAGTCAGCGTAACTTCCAGCGCAGTGACAAGTCCGGCTGGTTCCGCGGCAAGTCGCTCGACACCTTCGGCCCCATCGGTCCCAGAATCGTCCCTCTGGAGGAGATCGGCGATCCCCAGAACCTTCGCATCCAGACCCGGCTCAACGGCAAGGTGGTGCAGGACTCCAACACCTGCCACATGATTTTCAAGCTGCCGGCCATCATCAGCTTCATCTCGAGAAACTTCACCATGGAGCCGGGCGATATCATCATCACCGGCACTCCCAGCGGCGTGGGGCCAATCCGGGCAGGAGACGTGGTCGAGGTGGAGATCGAGAACATCGGTATCCTGAAAAACCCGGTGATGGCCGAATAAAGCGGGCCAGTCCCTCTGGAGCGCCGTAACTGCCGGCCTCTGGGGAAAAACGACCTGCCCATCTCTTGCGCCCCGGAAAAATCAGCTTATATTTTTCTGATACCACCCTGTAAGCCTCCGGAGGGCAATTTCAGCGCAAGAGGGAGGGCGACACCATGGCCCAGACGGTTCACGACGATGCGCACCTGCAGGCCGCCAGTCAGGTCATCGGACATATAGCCGAGATAACCGAGGCCAACTTCTGCGTGGAACTCTGGAACGGTGAAATCATCCCCCTGGGCAGGAACGCCGATTCCCGATTCTGCATCACCATACGGGATCCCGGCGTGCTGGGCTGCATCCTCCGCCGGCCCACCCTGGAAACCCTGCTCATCCAGTACGCCACCGGTGGCATCAGCTATCGTGGCGGCGACCTGATCACCTTCTACGAAAAAGCCCTCCAGCTCGACAAACCCCTGCAGCGCCTGGTCTCCCGAAAACTGATCAAGCGGTTGAACAAGGGATTCATCCTCCGCAAGGGGCTGCCGCTCCTGCTGGCCTCCAGGAAGGAACGGAGGGTACCCTGCTACCAGGGAGACGAGACGCCGACCAGGAAGTCCCAGCGCGACGACCGGCGCCACATCCAGTTCCACTACGACCTGTCCAATGAGTTCTACGAACTCTTCCTCGACCCCGAAATGCAGTACTCCTGCGCCTACTTCACCGACTGGAACAACTCCCTGGAGCAGGCCCAGCGCGACAAGCTGGACATGATCTGCCGCAAGCTGCGCCTCCAGCCGGGCGACCGGTTTCTCGATATCGGCTGCGGCTGGGGCTCACTGCTGTGCCACGCGGCGAAAAAGTACAAGGTGCAGGCCCACGGGGTCACCCTGTCGGAAAACCAGTATCTCTATGCCAGAAACAAGGTGGAGCGCCTGGGGCTGCAGGACCGGGTGACGGTGGAACTGCGCCACTACCGGGAACTGGAAGGTCAGTACGACAAGATTGCCTCTATCGGCATGTACGAACATGTGGGCATCAGCAACTACCCGGCCTACTTTGGACATATCCACAACCTGCTCCGACCCCGGGCATCTTCCTCAACCACGGGATCACCAAACCGGCCAAACAGAGCAAACGGGAGTTCAACAAAGTATCGCCCGGACGAAAGATCATCCTCAAGTACGTCTTCCCGGGTTCGGACCTGGACCATATCGGCCATACGGTGGAAGTCATGGAGGCGTGCGGATTCGAGATCCACGATGTGGAATCCTGGCGGGAACATTACGGCCTGACCACCAGGATGTGGTGCCAGCGGCTGGAAAAAAACAGGGAGCGGGCCGTGGCCCTGGTGGGGGAGGAACGGTACAGGATGTGGCTGGCCTACCTGGCCGGGGTCTCCTTTGCCTTCTATTCCGGATCCCTTGGCATTTTCCAGACCGTGGCCACCAAACGCGGCGGCCTCAACCGCTCGGGCATGCCGCCCACCCGGGCCGACCTGTACCTACCGGACGAAGAATGATCCGGGACGATCAGGTACCCAGGTAAGCCTTGACGATATTCTCATCCTCGCGCAGGGTGGGCGCATCGCCCTCGATAACGATCTCGCCGGTTTCCAGCACATAGCCGTAGTCGGCCAGCTTCAGGGCCATCTTGGCGTTCTGTTCCACCAGCAGGATGGTCACCCCTTCGCTGTTGAGCCGTTCGACGATCCGCATGATCTCCCGGACCAGAAACGGGGCCAGTCCCATGGACGGCTCGTCGAGCAGCAGCAGCCGGGGACTGGTCATCAGGGCCCTCCCCATGGCCAGCATCTGCTGTTCACCGCCCGAAAGCAGGGCCGCGTCCCGGTGCTGGCGTTCGTGAAGCACGGGAAAGATCTCAAATACATGCTCCATGCGCCGGCGACGTTCGGTATCGTCCTTGAGGGTAAAGGAACCCAGCTCCAGGTTCTCACGGATACTCATTCCCTTGAAGATCCGCCGTCCCTCGGGCACATGGATCAACCCCCTGGCCACGATATCGTGGGACGGCATGCGGGTGATATCCTCGCCCATGAAACGTATCGTCCCGCCCGAAGCCTGGACCAGGCCGGAGATGGTCCGCAAGGTGGTGGACTTGCCGGCCCCGTTGGAGCCGAGCAGGGTCACTATCTGCCCGGCCTGGACAGAAAAGGAAATGGAGCGCAGGGCTTCGATCCGGCCGTAGCGCGCGGTTACATTTTCCAGTTCGAGGACCGTCTCGCTCATGCGGCCTCCTCTTCATCGCTACCCAGGTAGGCCTCGATGACCCGGGGATTATTCTGCACTTCCGCTGCTGTTCCCTCGGCGATCTTCTGGCCGTAATCGATCACCGTGATCTGCTCGGAAACCTTCATCACCAGCCCCATGTCATGCTCGATGAGGAGAATGGTCACGCCCAGCTCGTCGCGTATCCGGCGGATCATCCCCATAAGCTGCTGTTTCTCGTCGTGGTTCAGCCCGGCGGCAGGCTCGTCCAGCAGCAGCAGACGGGGCCTGGTCGCCAGGGCCCGGGCCCATTCCACCCGCCGCTGGTCGCCATAGGCCAGGTTGCTGGCCCTGCGGTCTTTCTTGTCCAGCAGGCCGACAAAATCCAGGCATTCCTCGCTGATGCGGCGGATCTCCTCTTCTTCCCGCCGCTGGGTCGGGGTGTGGAAAATCGCTCCCAGAGCCCCGGCCGAGGTTCGGCAATGCTGACCGGACATCACGTTTTCAAGCACCGACATGGATTTGAACAGACGCAGGTTCTGAAAGGTCCGGGCCATGCCCTTGCGGGTGATGCGGTGCGGCTTGAGGCCGGTTATCCTCCGGCCGTCAAAGATGATCCGGCCGGAGTCCGGCCGGTAAAAGCCGGTCAGGCAGTTGAAAACCGAGGTCTTTCCGGCGCCGTTGGGACCGATCAGACTGGCGATACTGCCCTTTTCCACCGAAAAGCTGAGACCACGGATGACCTGCAGCCCGGCAAAGCTCAGACAGAGATCAGTTACTTCAAGAAGTGCCATATCGTCGTTTCAGTGGGTTGAGTTACGCTCCGGGCGGACATCATCAGGACCTCTTTTCCGGCCAGATGCCCTCGGGCCGGTACAGCATGATCACCAGCATGACAATGGCAAAGACCAGCATCCGCATGGAACCGAGATCGCGAAACACCTCGGGAAAGAGCACCAGGGCAAAGGCGCCGACAATCACTCCCGGGATCTTGCCCATACCGCCCAGGACCACGCCGAGAAGTATCAGCACCGACTGGGTGAAGGTGAATGTTTCCGGAGAGATGGCGGTCATCTTGGCGGCAAAGAAACAGCCCGCCACCCCGCCGAACACCGCCCCGATCACATAGGCGTACAGCTTGACGGAAACCCGGCCGATACCCATGGCCTCGGCCGCGTCCTCATCCTCGCGCACGTACTGCCAGGCCCGGCCCAGGCGAGAGTTCTGCAGCCGGTAGCTGATGAAACAGGCCAGGATGGCCAGCAGAAGAAACACGTAGTAGAAGTGATGGATCCCGCTCAGTTCCATGCCGAAAAAATGGGGCCGTTCGATGCCGATCAGGCCGCTGGCTCCACCGGTGATCTTCAGGTTGCGGGCTACGATGCGGACGATCTCGCCAAAACCCAGCGTAACGATGGCCAGGTAATCGCTCCGCAGCCGCAGGGTGGGCCCGCCGATGACGATCCCGGCCAGCATGGAGCAGGCCACGGCCACCGGAATGGTCAGCCAGAAGTTGACCCCGAACTGCGAGGTCAGGATACCGGTGGTATAGGCCCCGACAGCAAAAAAAGCCGCATAGCCCAGGTCCAGCAGCCCGGCATAGCCGACCACGATATTGAGCCCGAGGCAGAGCACCGTATAGAACCAGGCATTGGTCAGCACCTCGAGCACGTAGTTGCTGGCCACAAGCGGGATCACCATGGCCACACCGGCCAGCACCATCAGCACCACCAGCCGGTTACGCTGCACCTGCAGCCAGCCCGGCCATCCTGTCATCACACCAGGCGTTGCCATGGGTCACATCCTCTCTATTTCGGTTTTACCAAGCAAACCGGTTGGCTTGAAGATAAGCAGCAGAATCAGGATGCCGAAGGAAAACACGTCTTTCCATTCCGTACCAATCGCCGGAATCTGGGTGCCGAAGGCCTCGAGCAGGCCCAGGACCAGCCCGCCGAGCATGGCCCCGGGAATGGAGCCGATGCCGCCGATCACCGCCGCGGTGAAGGCCTTGAGCCCGATCACAAACCCCATGGCAAAATGAATACTGCCGTAATAGACCCCGGCCATGACCCCGGCCGCCGTGGCCAGGGCCGAGCCGATGAAAAAGGTCAGGGCTATGACCCGGTTGACATTGATCCCCATGAGCCGGCAGGCATCCTGATCGATGGCAATGGCCCGCATGGCCTTGCCGTAGAGGGTTTTGTGGACAAAGAGATAGAGCACCACCATCAGAAAGGCGGCCGAGACCACCAGCACGATCTGGGTGTAGGTGACAAACACGTTGCCGATATCTACCCCGTCATAGCCGAGATCGGTGATAAAGGCCTTGTATTCGCCGTTGGTCAGAGCCATGACCGTGTTGGACAGCACCATGGAGACCGCCAGGGCGGTGATGAGAATGGACAACCGCGGGGCCGAGAGCATGGGCTGATAGGCCACCCGCTGAATGAGCACTCCGAGCAGCCCCACGGCCAGCATACTGAGGACCATGGAGCAGAGAATGGCCGCCCAGCTGTCCCCCAGGAGACCGGAGATGGCTGACAGGATCAGGAAGCCGACAAAAGAGCCGACCATGTACAGATCGCCATGGGCGAAATTCAGCAGCTTGATGATCCCGTAGACCATGGTGTAGCCCAGGGCCACCAGGGCGTAGAACGAACCGAGAATCAGGCCGTTGGCCAGCTGCTGCAGAAATATGTCAAGGTTGGACATGGGAGATCTTTGAATTCCGACACAGGGTAGCAGGGTAACAGGCCCCCTGCCCGGCACCTCACCGGACAGGGGACGACAGGTCAGGCTACTGATACAGGGTCCACTTGCCACCCTTGGCAACCAGAATCACAAAGTTGCTCTTGGCCAGGGTGTTCTTGTCGGTGAAGGAAATTGGCCCGGCAATACCCTGAAAATCCCTGGTCTCGGCCAGGGCCTTGATAATGGCCTTCTTGTCGGTGGTTCCGGCCCGGGTGATGGCATCGGCCATCAGCTTCATGCCGTCATAGGCCAGGGCGGCATAGGCATCGGGATTCTGCTTGAAGGTTTTGCGGTAGTTGTCGGCAAAGGTCTTGGCAGCCGGCAGATACTCCACCGTGGGGTTGGAGAAGCAGTAGACACCCTCGGCGGCCCGGCCGGCGATCTCAAGCAGTTTCGGCGAGTTGGAGCCATCGCCAACCGCGATGAGCTTGCGGTATCCGGCCTGGCGCAGCTGCTTGATAACCATGGCGCCGTCCGCGTAGTAGGCGGTCCAGAACACGGCGTCCGGCCGCTTGGACTTGATCCGGGTCACCAGGGCCGACTGATCCTGCTCACCCTTGTTCACCACCTCATAGGCCACAACCTCGTTCCCCATACCGGTCCATTTTTCCCTGGTCAGCCGGGCAAGGTCCTCGGAATAGCCGTCACCCTGGTGGATGATGGCCAGCCGCTTGACACCTTTTTTCTTGAACAGGTCCACGGCGGTATTCACCTGGTCGAAACCAGTGGAGTTGATCTGGAAAGCATTGCCGGGGTTGGCGGTGATCAGCTTGGTGGAGTTGGCCGCCGGGATGACCATGGGGATGCCGGCATCACCGTATATCTTCAGGGTGGGCAGGGTGGCGCCGGAGCAGTAGCCGCCGACAACCGCGGTCACATCGCTGGAAACCAGCTTGGAAGCAGCCGCGGTGGCCTGCTGCGGATCACAGGCATCATCACCGGTGATGGTGACGATCTGCATGCCGAGAACACCGCCCGCATCGTTGATTTCGGACACGGCCAGCTTCATGGCGTTTTCCATATCCTTGCCCGCGGTGGCCTCGGAGCCGGTGGTCGGCACCATGATTCCGATCTTCAGGTCTGCGGCCACACACGCCTGGCCCAGCATCAGCAAACCAGCCAGGGCTCCACCAATCGCTGCCAACATTGTTCTCTTCTTCACTGCGACCTCCTTTGCAAATAGAAATAGATCTCTTCTACTCTCTCTGTTTCTGTTTTCGCCAGCGCAAAAACACAACACAAAGCATTTCAAATGATGATCAGACGGGCATCGTCTGAACTCAAACCCTATAGCGTATAACAAATTTCGACGCATGGCAAAAGTACGTCTTTGCCTGGGGGAGAATAATTTTCAGGATGAACATGGGAAGAGGCAAACGAAACAGGTTTGTTTCCTGTACGAATCCCGGTATATAGGAGGAAACCAATGAAGGAATCGAACCCAGGGGAATCCCGGGAGTATTTTCCCCCGATGTACCTGTTTTCAGGAACTGACAGGCAAAGAACATGAAAAACCAGACCAGGGCATACCTGCTGACCACACTGGTCATTACCTTCTGGGCCACCGCGGCGTCGGCCTTCAAGATCGCCCTCCGGTACGTGACACCCTATACCCTGCTCCTGTACTCGATCCTCTTTTCCACCATGGCCCTGCTGGGTATCATGGTATGGCAGGGACGGCTTGGCCATCTCAGAACGATTCGGGGCAAAACCCTTGCCAAGGCGGCACTGCTCGGATTCCTGAACCCTTTCCTGTACTACGTGGTCCTGTTCAAGGCCTACGCCATCCTGCCCGGCCAGATCGCCATGTCCCTCAACTACGGCTGGCCCCTGGTCCTGACCATCCTCTCGGTGCCGATCCTCCGCCAGCATCTGAGCCGCAGCCAGCTCCTGGCCATCATTGTCAGTTTTCTCGGCGCAGTGATCATTGCCACCCGGGGAGAGTTCACCAGTTTCGGCGATGTCAGCCGGGCAGGCGTACTGCTGGCCGCCGGGAGCACCGTGATCTGGGCCACCTTCTGGCTCTTCAACGCCCGGGATGGCCTGGACCCGGTGAGCAAACTGTTCACCGGTTTCTGCTTCGGTCTCTTCTACACCGCCCTGTTCAGCCCGCTGGCCGGCACCATCGAGCTGCCCCCCACCCGGGCCTGGCTGCCGCTCATCTACGTCGGCCTCTTTGAAATGGGCATCACCTACGTCCTCTGGCTCACCGCCCTGCAGCTCACCACCACGGCGGCAAAAATCGGCAACCTGATCTACATCACCCCGTTTTTCTCCCTGGTCATCCTCAACCTGGTCGTGGGCGAAAAAATCCATCCCGCCACCTTCATCGGCCTCTTCCTCATCGTAAGCTCCATCATCTTCCAGAGCATGCAGACAAAGAAGCAGCAGGCCTGAAAAGGCACCTCACATCCTCAAGCACCGAAGCTGCCCCGGCACCCACAATGCCGGTTTCAATCCATGCCCCCGCGTGGGGGGCGACCATCTCTGTAGCAATCTTCCCCAACTCAGTAGCCGTTTCAATCCACGCCCCCGCGTGGGGGGCGACTTGTAGATGCCCACCCAGTCAACCAGGCCGGCGCCGTTTCAATCCACGCCCCGCGTGGGGGCGACTGGTGTGGGTTGGGTAAAACGAGATTTCAGACTTGTTTCAATCCACGCCCCGCGTGGGGGGCGACTTGTGGCGATCGTGACCGTGCTGGTCGTATCAAATGTTTCAATCCACGCCCCCGCGTGGGGGGCGACACTGTGTCACGTCCATCTATATATGTAATTTCACGTTTCAATCCACGCCCCCGCGTGGGGGGCGACGGTTGCTGAGATAGCAAAGGGTAGCAGGTTGAGAGTTTCAATCCACGCCCCCGCGTGGGGGGCGACCTGGTTTTTAATATACAGCGGTATTTTGTAGAAAGTTTCAATCCACGCCCCCGCGTGGGGGGCGACCGATTTTGTTGTCAAGCGGGTAGTGCCGCAGATGTTTCAATCCACGCCCCGCGTGGGGGGCGACCGGGCGGGCCGCCATCTTACGTGTCCCGTCTTCAAGTTTCAATCCACGCCCCCGCGTGGGGGCGACTTTACAGCTCTCGGGGCAAACAATATACCCTTCAGGTTTCAATCCACGCCCCCGCGTGGGGGGCGACGGGAGTAACCGTGCCGGGATTTGCTATGAGCAGAGTTTCAATCCACGCCCCCGCGTGGGGGGCGACTGCACTACATTGAACAAATGCGACGGCATCCGCAGTTTCAATCCACGCCCCCGCGTGGGGGGCGACGTCATCCACACTGGCTGCTGCGTAGTCCTGCATGTTTCAATCCACGCCCCCGCGTGGGGGGCGACGGGGCCACGGTGGGGCCAGGTGCCATGGCCTGGGGTTTCAATCCACGCCCCGCGTGGGGGGCGACGTACGGTACATCGGCCCGGGCTCCATACCCGGTGACGTTTCAATCCACGCCCCCGCGTGGGGGGCGACGTTTGAGTGTCACGAGCGCTTACATGGGCGGAAAGTTTCAATCCACGCCCCCGCGTGGGGGGCGACCATTCCGGGCTGATATTTTCTGACACATACCAGTGTTTCAATCCACGCCCCCGCGTGGGGGGCGACTTAGTTATTTTCTCAAGCGACCGGCTACCAAAATGTTTCAATCCACGCCCCCGCGTGGGGGCGACCATTTTAGACCCCTTTGCAAATCATCAATTGAATAGTTTCAATCCACGCCCCCGCGTGGGGGGCGACGTGACGATCCTGTTTATGCGGGATAATGACGAAGGGTTTCAATCCACGCCCCCGCGTGGGGGCGACGGTTGCTGAGATAGCAAAGGGTAGCAGGTTGAGAGTTTCAATCCACGCCCCCGCGTGGGGGCGACCTGGTTTTTAATATACAGCGGTATTTTGTAGAAAGTTTCAATCCACGCCCCGCGTGGGGGGCGACTTTTTGTGGCAACGCAGTTATTCATTCAGGCCTGGTTTCAATCCACGCCCCCGCGTGGGGGGCGACCTTCCATATACATTTCATAACTGCACGATAAACAGTTTCAATCCACGCCCCCGCGTGGGGGGCGACCGATTTTGTTGTCAAGCGGGTAGTGCCGCAGATGTTTCAATCCACGCCCCGCGTGGGGGCGACCGCTTTTACGACATCGAGCCGGATCCGCTCGGCATGTTTCAATCCACGCCCCCGCGTGGGGGGCGACCTTGTGATGCGCCTGTATCTTGTTGCCAGGACTATGTTTCAATCCACGCCCCCGCGTGGGGGGCGACTTAAAATAGCAGGTCCTAAGCCGCGTGAATTTAAGTTTCAATCCACGCCCCGCGTGGGGGGCGACATAAGGATTTTTTGAGGGGATGGTATACATGATGTTTCAATCCACGCCCCCGCGTGGGGGGCGACACAACCCCGCGTGGGGGCGACGCCTGGTAAAATGGTCACGCATTACTGATTTCTTGTTTCAATCCACGCCCCCGCGTGGGGGGCGACCTTGTAAACAAAAAAATGCATTATTTTGAAAAAGTTTCAATCCACGCCCCCGCGTGGGGGGCGACCACCGAGTACAACCCCGACCGATTCGCCGAAACGGTTTCAATCCACGCCCCCGCGTGGGGGGCGACGCAATTGACGGCTATGCTTTGGACTAGTGCAGCAGGTTTCAATCCACGCCCCCGCGTGGGGGGCGACTCAAGCTAAATGCTTGAAAGAGTGAAGTTTTCCAGTTTCAATCCACGCCCCCGCGTGGGGGGCGACGTATTAAAAGACGGTTTTTTGACATAGTGACAATGTTTCAATCCACGCCCCCGCGTGGGGGGCGACGGATTGCCAACCTTAAGCACGCTATCGATACCCAGTTTCAATCCACGCCCCCGCGTGGGGGGCGACGCCAAACGAACAACCTTAAAATCCCGCATATTGAGTTTCAATCCACGCCCCCGCGTGGGGGGCGACCCCGGTCTGTTAAGTCAACCATCTCTCGCCTTAAGTTTCAATCCACGCCCCCGCGTGGGGGGCGACGCTGTCTTGCCCTCATTCTCCGTACTCTTGTACGGTTTCAATCCACGCCCCCGCGTGGGGGGCGACGCTGAAAAAGAGTTCTCCCGGTCCTGGGAGCCTGAGTTTCAATCCACGCCCCCGCGTGGGGGGCGACTGTCAGCTTTTTCTGGCAGAGCTGACAAGGAGGAAAAGCATTTTTTTGCGAACCTCTCAAACTGCATGGCAACACTCTCTTAGCACATCCGCTCAAAAATAAAAAATATTGCAAATACAGAAAGATAATCAAAATGCGAACCTCTACGGGAAACCATGCCCACTAAGGGTTCGCAGTGCCATAAACATTTTTCAGATAATCCCCTCCTTATATGCTGTTATACCAGCAACAGTCCCTCCTGGTCCACTCCCGGTTTGGCACCCACATGCTCCACCCGCCGCTTCCAGTTGGAACCAAGATAGTAAAAACGCAGGCTGTCGGTCTCCGGATCGATCACATCAACCAACTGCTGGCGCATCACGGTCCATTGGGCCGGATCGACCAGGCATTCGAACACGGAAAACTGCACCCGCTGACCATAGTTCTTGCACACCTTGGCCACCCTGCGCAAACGCCGCCGACCTGCCTTGTCAATGGTTGACACATCATAGCTCACCAACACAAACATAAATACCTCACTGCCAGCAAAACACGGGATAGCCGTCCAGATCGCCCCGGACATGCCGGGCCAGAAGCAGGGCCTGGGTATGGAACAGCAGGCCGATGGGCATCTTTTCCTGCAAAAAGGGGTGGGTCACAACATCCTGCTTGCGCTTTTGATATGCCACCAGCACAGTCTTGCGGGTATCGTCATCCATGAGCACGGCCCCGGTCTCCGTCTGCCGGAAGCCCTTACTTTTGACCTGGCCAAGATTTATCAGGGACAGGGCCAGGCGGTCGGCAAGATAGGGCCTGAATTCTTCCATCAAGTCAAGGGCCAGACCAGGCCTGCCCGGCCGGTCCCGATGCAGAAACCCTACTGCCGTATCAAGCCCGGTGCATTCGAGGGCGGAGCGGACATCATGCATGAGCAGGGTGTACAGAAACGACAACAAACAGTTGACCCGATCAAGGGGTGGCCTACGGCTGCGCTCTTCGAAGAAAAACTCCTTCTTGCGGCTGAGAATCAAGTGGTCGAACACTCGAAAATAGACCATGGCACCCTCCCCTTCGTAGCCCCGCAGCCTGTCGAGCGAAGTGCCGACGCGGACATGCATGAGAATGGACTTCAGGCGGTCCATAGCCTGTTCTACAACAACGGTGTCCACCTTGTCCGGGTGATCACGCACCACTCGATGCAGCACTTTGCGGCTGTTGACAATCTTGCCGATGATCACGGCCCTGGCAATGGCGGCCGACCGCTCCGGATCATCCGCCCAGCGGTACTGCTCCCGGCGCAGCAGGACATTTCCAGAGACCGGGCCCTGAACCCTGGCCAGGAAACGGCCATTTTCGGTCAGAAAACTGATGCAAACATCCCGCTCCGCGCAAAACCCCATGAGAAAAGGGCTGCACGAAACCTGGCCGAAACAGACAATCCCGTCCAGGGTGTGAATGGGAAGCTGCAAGCGTACCTTGCCCCCAACCTTGACAGCCACGGTCTCGCCCTCTTTGGCAAGATAGGCTCCCTGGGTAGTCACAAACAGGGTGTTGAGATGTTTTTTCATCAGTCAGCCATCATCCGCTTGAGATACCGTTCCACCCGGTAAGGCTTTTCCAGGGTTTTCGGCAAACAGAATTCCTTCAAAGAGCAGGAATCGCATTTTTTGTCATACGAGGGTGGCGGGGTTCGGCCCAAGGCGATCAGCTCATGGAGACGGGCCGCTGTTTCTTCGGTCTCGGCCCGCAGGGATGAATCGAACACCACCGGCTGCCGTCGCCGATTCCTGCCATAAAACAGAGCCCCTTCCGGCACCTTGACTCCCAACGCCTCTTCGAGGCAGATCGCCTGGGCACAGAGTTGCACCCGGTCCCAGTTCTCCTTCTTGGGCCGGCCCCGCTTATGCTCCACCGGAAAGGGCAGCCACTCTCCCGACTCCTGCCGGTGAAACTCCACCACATCGGCCTTGCCGACCAGGCCCAGGCGCAGCGAACGCAGCGGCATGGCATACACCGTGCGGACATCGCCCCGGCTCTCGTGGCCGCCGCCATCCACCCGTTCATGCATCAACCGCCCCTGGGCGGTAAAAAGATTCTCCACCCAGAGCTGCTCCACATGAATCAGGGCGCACTGCCGCTCGCAGAAAAGGAGGTGCTGCAGGGCGGAGAGGGGCAGGAGATCGTCTTCAGCAAACATCACTACTCCCCGGTAATCAGATGGGTAATCAGCCGCACCAGGATCTCCTTCTGGCCCGGATCACTGGCCGCGATTAAAAGAGTCAGGGCCACCAGGGCATTATTGGAGAAGCGACGCTGGACTCCCAGACGGTTTTTCCGCAGAAAGAGCAGAAACAAAAAGGCCCCGATACGCTTGTTGCCATCACTGAACGGGTGATCCTTGATGACAAAGTAAAGAAGATGCGCCGCCTTCAGGGCCACACCTGGATAAAGATCGTGACCACCGAAGCTCTGGCCCACAGCACCAAGAATAGCGGCCAGCCCCTCGCCGCGCTCCTGGCCGAACAGGTCGGAGGCCTCGCCCTTGCTCAGCAGCTCGTTCTTGAGCTTGGCAATGGCCGCGCGCGCCTCGTAAGGATCAGGCACCACTGCATTGGCGTCCGGTTCGGCAGGAAGCGCCAGCCGGTCTTCGTCGTACTGCAACAGCAGGTTCCAGGTCGCCGCGTAAGCGGAGACGATCTCCAGCACGGCCCGACCTTCATCGTTTACCAAGCCGTGGGTTTCCAGGGTACTGGACAACAGGGAAAGAACCTCCTGTAACTCACTGGTGCCTTTCTCCGCCAGACGGCGTTCATTCAAGGTGTACCCCTTAACCAGATGATCTTTGAGCACAGAGGTGGCCCAGATGCGGAACCGGGTGCCTCGTTTTGAGTTAACTCGATATCCCACGGATATGATGGCATCAAGGTTGTACCAGTCCACCTGATAGGTTTTACCGTCAGCGGCAGTTGTTGCATTTTTTGCAACAACTGATTCTTTTACAAGTTCGCCCGTTTGGAAGATATTCCGCAAATGACGCGAAATAACCGACTTGTCCCGGCCAAACAGTTCCGCCATCTGGTTCAGAGTCAGCCAGACCGTTTCGTTCCTGAGCCGTACATCAACCAGGGAACTCCCGTCCTCTGCCTGATACAGGATAATCTCGCCCAATTCCGATTGCATGCCGCTTTCCCCTCTGATCGCCTGAAGCCCCTTTATTTTCGTTACCCAAAAAGGTCAGGACGGAACACGCCACTTAGATTATTTCGATCAATTCAACTCCGTCCGGAGCCACTCCCACGGTCACCGAATAATCGGCAAAGGAGCGCGGAGGAGCTTCGCCGCAGGTTTTCTCAACCGTTACCAGATCAAAGAGCTTACTTGCCGGGGCATTTCCGAGTTCGGAATCATGTTTGAAAACGATCAGCTTCCGGGCCGCCATCTCGCCCCGGGCGGCGGAGCGGTCATGATCGAACATGTTTTGCAGGGCGTCCCAAAAAAGTTGCAGGTCTTCTCCGGAAAACCCGGTCTGTTTTGCCAGGGGCGCGGAGATATAGCCGTGGACACGGTAGAGCCCATAGGGAACCGTGAATTTACGGCCCATGGTACGGTTGTCTCCGCCCTGGGACTCGGCCTCACCTTCCGTGGCCACCGCCATTCTGGTTATGCTATGTTCGCCGGTGAATACTCTGTCGATACTGCGACCGAAGGCGAACTGTACCGGTCCGCGAACCTGGCCGCAGTTGACCCCGGTGGACATGACCGCGCCAAAGGTGCGCACATCAAAAAAATTATCACATAACCATTGGCGGGCATCATCATTACTGCCTTTGCCTTTGGACTTCCAGTGCCCTTTCTTGTCCTGTTCAAGTTGATCTTCATGATTCGTGGCCTTGTAGGCCCGCACATGCTGCAAATTGAGAACAGCCTTTTCCTTGATATAAATTTCATAAGGAGGCTGCTCGCCATGTACCAGACCTACATAATTGCGCACCTTGCGCTTCAGGCAGACATCGGTGACCAGGCCGTGACCGGTCTCGGGATCGATACGCGGCAAGTTGCCGGCATCCGGGTCGCCATTGGGGTTGCCGTCTTTCACATCGAAAAGCAGGACAAATTCATAACGGTTTTTGATTGCCTCACTCATGATTATTCTCCTTCCTCGCTGTTTTTACTGGTGTTAAAAAAATCCTGCCTCTGGTGGTAGTAGCCCACCGCAAAACGGCCCTGATCCTCCAGGACAAGGGTGGCCGGTATTCCGGAAGCCGGAATTTTGCCCATCACCTCGCCCATAAGTTTGTCAAGCCACACCGTACTTTTACCTGAATTCCTGATCTTGGCCAGATGGTGAACGGCCAGTTCCTGCAAACGTTTGAAGATCACCAGCGGGCTGCTGGTGGCAGCGCTGAAATAGGTATCGCGTATGGTTTTGTTGAGCCCGGAATGGGCCTGTTCCTGGATGCGCTCCAGCACGGCGAACAAGCGGCCGAGCACATATCCGATATTGTCGTTTGATGTATCCAACATCTTGCCAACCTCCTTTATTTTTGATTTTCGAATTCGAGCTTCCCGAACCAGAAAGGCCTTTATTAACGCCGCACGAACTCGATTTACCTTTTGTTCCGCCTTACAACGGCGGATTGCGCCTGCAAGCAAGGTGCGGGGGTATACAGAGCCATTCAACACCGACCGGGCAACCTCGCCGCCGAGGTTGGGAGGAATGTTGTCAGCTTTTCCTTCCGCAGCCGTAGCAACAAGTAGCTGAAATAGAGAAAGAAACTCCCGGTCATGCGGAGCCCGGATAATATCCGTGTCCTCAAAATGTTGGGCGATCTTCTCTTTCAGGTCACGAACACTGCCCTCGTACCAGAAGCGGATGGCAATCCTGGAAGCGTTGGGAGCAAGGCCGAGTACATAAAATGGCGTCGTGTCCTCTCCAGGAGGGATTCCGGTTCGTACCGCCGAGAGCAGGGAGCGCAATGGACCGTAATCCGGTTCCCGGCCCTTGTCGGGTTCTCCAAGAAACAGGGAAAAATCATCTTCAAATTCATGTTGCTCCCGGGCCCAAAAGACCGTACTGGCATCCCCCACCTGAATTCGCTGTCTGGATCCTTTTGCCAAAAGGGTGTTTAATGCGGTGGTGTAGGCAAAGGTGGTTTTCTGCCCAACCGGTGCATTCAATCCTTTTTTCTTGCCGAAGGATCGGAAAGCGTCCAGGTTGAACGAGACAATGTTAGCCCCGGACGATTGAGCTCCCCATACCCCTTTTATAGATGGGTGCAACTCTGCCGGGATGTCTGCCTTGCCGGTAATAGAACACGGTTGTCCGGTTTCGCCCTTATCTTCAATTTCTCCAAGATGCTTCATAACCTGTGGCCGTTGTGGAACCAGACAGGTATCTCCCTCCAGCATGAAGGTGATATTGGCTTTTGTCTCCAGAATTTCTGGCCAGAGCTCATGGCCAAAAACCGGGGTGAAGTCTTTTGCCTGCAAAAATTTTCTTACCGCGCTGATTCCTTCATCATCTATATCATTAGGGAAAGTATCCGCGATTCTCTTCAGGAATTGCTCCTGGGAGTCCGCCGCCCTCTTTCGGTCTTTCTCCTTATCGCTTTTGGGAATGCCAAAGACATATTGGGGGGTATCCCATAGAAGATTGGCCTTGACCCCGGATGTCTTTTTTTCTCCTTGCGGGACAATGAAATCACGAGCTGTTTTTTTCTTGCCTTCCCCGGTCCGGGTGTCACGAATGTTGATAAATCGGCCATCTTTATCAAGTACAATAAGATACGGTATGGGTTTTCTCTCAAAGCCGGGAGGGGCCACACCGCTATCTGGATCATTGAGCAGCCGTTCGTAATACTCCGCCAATGCCTTCAAAATCATGACCGCACCTCCACATTTCGGAGATCCACCCGCCCGTGTTGCATGACAGCATGGAAAAACCGGGGCATGGGCTCCTTGCCGGTGTAATCCATGTCATACAACATCCAGCCGAGATCGCGGCTGTCCGGGATAGGTGCGGGGGGCTCGGCATCCCTGGGCAGAAATGCAAAGTCCACCGGGAATTCACGGCAGCCAAAATAGGGGCGGTGAAAACATTGCCCCCTGGAGGCCCGGCGAATAAACATCTGCTCAAATTTCGTGACATTATCATCAGACCCGGCCTTGTCGGTCATCTCGAAATCAGCATGGATGACATAGGCCACATCCCGCAAAAACAATCCGGCCCGCTGCTGGCGTTCCTTTTCCACGTACAGTCCGAGATTGCCGTTGCCCCTGTTCATGGCTGTCTGCACATTGCGGGCAGAGATCACCGCGCCCACCTCGTTACGGCGCACCGATTCCCAGCGGACAGGCTTCAACACATCAATCTGGAGGATCTTCCAGGCAATGGCCGGTTTCCATAAAATGGCTTCCAGAATTCCACGGGCCGCCGATGGGGTCATTATATCGTAACTCACCCGTTCCACTTTCATTTCCGGCCGGGTAAAACAGGCATTAGCGCCGCTCACCTTCAGCCGGAAAGGACTGCTTCTGCTCATAGACACCTCCTCTAAATCATGAATTGTTCCGGATCGATCTCCGTGTCCTCATCCGGGGGACGAAGCCGTACCTCTTGTCATACAGGGTGTTGTCAAGCAGGTAGAGACCGGGATAACCGATCTCCCTCACATATTCCCTGGCCGCCAGCGGCGCTAATAATTTTTGGGGAATACCTACAGAGTATCGGCCAAGCCGACGCAGCAGCATTCTCTGGTTCCAGGGTTCAGAGGTTAACCGTCCCAAGAGTTCGACCGCCTCGTCCCAGGGGGCAAGCACACTCACCTGCCAATCATCATCAATCAACCGGAACCGCTCGGCCGCTGTCCGATAGTAATAGTTCATTCTTCCGGCAAAGAGCGGCATAATACCCTTCCGGTCGAGGGCCTGTTCCCCCAGCAGCCAAAAACGCTGGCGGAAATAATTTTCGTAATTACCGGGAGAAAGCAAATTGTCAGGGCTATCCTTCAGGATTTCGGAAGCAATCCCGGCCGGCACTCGAACATAACCGGGCTGCTTTTCCGGCATAAAAACAACGGTCCGGCCAGAAGCGAGTTTCCCCTCCCGGTTGCAGCGGCCCGCCGCCTGGGCGATGGAATCCAGCCCGGACAGAGCCCGGTAAACCACTGGAAAATCGAGATCTACTCCCGCTTCCACCAGCGAGGTGCTGATCACCTTTATCCCTTCGCCGTCATTCAATCTCGTTCGGATATCATCCATGACCCCGAGACGATGGGCGGCGCACATATTGGTGGAAAGGTGCAGGGTGATGCCTTCCGGTAATAAACGGGCCAGATCGCGGGCGTCATCCCTGCGGTTGACGATACAGAGAAGCGCCTTTTTCTCGGCCTGTAGATCTTCTGCCAGTTCCGGAAGCGAAACCGGTGAAAACCCTTTCTCATGGATAACGACCTCTACCCGCTTCAGTCTGGCTGCCAGCTCATCCGGGTTGTCAACAATTTCCTGCGGCGGACTATCAAATCCCTCTCTGAACCTGAAATCGAAGGATTCTGTTTTGTTCAGCACCGGCTGGGTTGCGGTGCACAAGAGTGGCGTGACCCGGTAGTGCTTTTGCAGTTCACGGATAGCAAAGACCACCGGCCTCAGGTATTCAGGGGGCAGGCATTGGGCCTCGTCAAAAATAACTACCGAGTTTGCGATATTGTGCAGTTTCCGGCAACGGCTGGTGCGACAGGCATACAGAGACTCAAAAAACTGTACAGAGGTGGTGACAATGATGGGCGCATTCCAGTTTTCCGCAGACAGCCGGCTGCGGGCCGTCTCCCGGTCCTCGCCGGTTTCGGCAATATTGCAGTGATGTTCCACCACCGCCTTTTCAAAGCCGGGGATTTTGCCAAAAACTTTCGCGGTCTGTTCTATGATGCTGGTATAGGGGATCACATAGATGATTCTGCTTTTTTCATACTTGACTGCGTGACGTAGGGCAAAGGCCAATGACGCCAGGGTTTTGCCCCCGCCGGTGGGAACAGTCAAGGAAAATACAGACGGCTCTTGCTCGGCAACTTCACGGCACCGGGCCAGAATTTCCGCCCGAATGGTGTTGACCGGCGTCTGTCTGGCCTTTTTGCAAAGTAGATCCATATATGCGTCAAAATCTTCCAGTAAATCACCAGGCCCTGGATAGTCTTCTTTGCGTAACGCCGCCCTGGCCTGATCCATGAAGGCCTCGGTGTCAAGGAAATCAGCATCCACCAGGCAGGAGAAGAGCATCCGGATAAAGAAGGATGGGTCGGCGCCGTTTTGCAGTTTTTCAGGGGGAGGCGGTAAGGCCTGCGTCCTTATCCATTCCGGAATATTGGCCAATGTTTTTACCGAGCGGTCGGTGGCTGACATTTTGGGTGACAAGGCCTTGGCGCCAACGTATTCCGGTTCGTAATCGGTCAGCCCGGCGTGATGGCCCATAATGAGCCAGGAAAGCACCCGGTCAGCCCCCTTCCAGCCGTTAAGCGTAGCCAGATGACCACCCGCCTCAGAGTGAACAACCTTGCCCGGTTGGGTTTCGATATGACATTCAATGCCGTTGGCGTCATACAGCCTCTTCTGAAAACCATCCGAATACTTGCCCAGGTCATGCCAGAGCCCGGCCAGATACGCCCAGTCCTCTCCTCCGAACGGGCGGGCGAAGTCTGCCGCCATCTCAGCGACATTTTTCAAATGTTTGGAAAGCTCCTGCCAATTTCCCGGAGATTTGCCTTCCAGACTGTGAGCATAATATTTCATCTTTCAAATCCCCATACCGGCGAGCAGCGGTGAGGTGGCAACAGCCTTGCGGACCTCTCGCCGAAAAGCGGAATAGCGACTGAAGACCTGGTAATAGTATCCATGCAGCAGTTCCTTTGCCTCCTGCTTCGCTCCCTGCGCCACAAGCATCTCGGCCATGGCTTCCAGGGTGCAGGCAGCCCGGTTGTAGGCGTTGCGGTTTGTGCCAGCAGAATCTACACGTATTTCTTCTGTTTTCTTCCCTTGACACTCCCACCCTACCCCACCCACAGTCTCATATAGTGAGCACCCCCCTGATTTTTTCATTTTTTCTCAAATCGAATTATACGCAGAGAGGATGGTCTTTTATATAGGTATATTTACCTATTTTGAGGCAAATAATGACGATTTTTCATTGGATTGGCCTAAACAGACGGTTTGCAAATCAGGAAACGGGGCTTATATTGAATGAAAAATGTTTTCTGATTACCACCGAACCTCAGCTTGAAGAAGAGACACCATCACCTGCGTGCCACGGAGCCGGGCAGCTATAAAAACCGCCCGGACTTCTCGTTCCTCCGCTCCCGCGGTACCCTGATGTATCTGGCAGGAATGGCCCATGGTTCGCAAGGCCCGCAGACAACCACTGCCAAAACCAGTTGCTCCGACACCTGTTAGGGCGTCACCCCGCAGAGCGGGGCATGGCCTGCCGGCCACTTCGTCGGCTACCCGGTCACCTGCGTGACACCGCGGAGGTAAAATGAGAAGGCTGATTCCCCGCGAGCTGTGTTATAAACACGCTCAAGAATAACCGCAGTCGAATGCTGCACAACCTGGGAGAACCAGCCATGCACAATGTAACAATCGGAATGGACCTTGGCGATAAAAATCATGTTATCTGTATTGTTGATCATGCAGGCCGAATCGTGCGTCGAGATACGGTTACTAATACCAGAGAGGCGTTGAGTGAGTTTTTCTCACCCCATAAAGGGGCAACTGTTGCCCTTGAAGCCGGTACCCATTCGGCCTGGATCAGCAGGCTGTTATCCAGGCTGGGCTGCCATGTTTTGGTTGGCAACCCTCGTAAATTACGCGCCATCTGGGACAGCAACGATAAATCAGATACCAGAGACGCTGAAATGCTGGCCCGCATAGCCCGGATGGATCCTGATCTGCTCTATCCGGTCAACCACAGGGGCGAACAGGCCCAGATTGATCTGGAGATATTGCAGGCCAGGGATGTCCTGGTGAGGAACCGCTCCAGCCTGATCAACCATGTTCGTGGCAGTGTCAAGGCGCTGGGATATCGCCTGCCGGGATGCAGCGCAGACAGTTTTCACCGGCAGGCAGATGAACATCTTCCTGAAGACTTACGTGGCGCTCTGGAGCCTGTATTGACAATTATCGGCCAGATTACGTCCCAGATCAAAGAATTTGACAGGGAAATAGAGCGTATCAGTGCGGAGCGATACCCGGAGACCGAATTATTGCGGGCCATAAAAGGAGTTGGTCCTCTGACGGCCCTGGCCTTTCTATTAATCGTGGAAGACCCGGCACGATTTGGCAAAAGTAGACAGGTTGGATGTTTTCTTGGCCTGACTCCCCGCCGCGACCAGTCAGGAGAAACCGACAGGCAGCTTCGGATAACCAAAGCGGGCAACCCCTATCTGCGGAGGTTACTGGTCGGTTCGGCCCAGTACATCCTGGGACCTTTTGGAGAGGATTGCAATTTACGAAGATTTGGTCTTCGCCTGGCAGCCAGGGGAGGTAAAAACGCAAAGCGTCGTGCCGTGGTTGCCGTAGCCAGAAAACTGGCGGTACTCATGCATCGCCTCTGGCAGCACGGTGAGATATATGACCCTTTTTACAAACCGCAATCTCGCCCCCTGGCAAAGGCTGCGTAGAAAACCCGGTTGAACCAGAGAGTGAACAAAGGGAAAAAAGGATGTTTTTCCTTCTGTTTCCAAAGGCAGTTGAGAGTTTTTAATATCTCCCTCAAAAAAACGTCCCGTCCGGAAGACTGCGTGACACCGCTCGGTCCGTCATCAGCCAGTGACATATTCAAAGACCGCCGCGGAGGTTGCAGCTTCCACGACGGATTGTACGATGCATCGAGCTTATGGCTGAGCTCTTTATATGAATGCGAATGGAAGCCTGACGTTACAGGGATTTATAAAAAAAATGGTTCGCCACGTCGAACTTTTCTTGACAAGCCTTCTCATGGAAGCGGTGATCACGAGTTTTTCTCCAGGTAGAGAGAAAAAGCGATGTTATCCCTCGGATGGGTGAGAGCTGAGCTTTGGTGATAATCAGAAAATGTTTTGATAGCGCAATGCACATATAAGAGGGAGGAACAATAAATGAAAAAGAAACTAAAGAACAAGAAGGTGACCGCCCGGGACTGGGGCGTGGTGGCCCTGATCAACCGGGCTGGCGGCAAGGGGCGTCACCGGTCAAAGAAACACCGGCCCAGATGCACTGAAAAAGTGGCGCTTAAAAAAAGCCTCATGCGAAACGATTCGCATGGGGCTTTTTTCATGTTTTCTTCAAATTAACGAATCAAACTCCTGCCGGATTGATACCTCACCTCGACAATGGGCAACTCCCAGCAGGTTCCGTAACATTTTTCCCTGAAGGCCGGGTCTGCAACATCGTCGAGATAGCGGCGGACCATTGCAACCACCTGCATGGAATGGATGGTGGCGAGCCTTGATTGCCAGCGGGCCTGACCCTTTTTTGACAGCCTGGCAATCGGGACGTTCTGGTTGTTTTTCAGGACTATCAATCCGTTTTCCCTGCAACAACTGATCAGGTCACCGGTTTCCAGTCCACTGACGGCCATGCGTACAGGATGATTTTCCCTGCGAATACCGGCAAAATCGAGAAAGAGGTCCTTCATTCCCAGCAAATCCACCATGTCCCATGGGGGCGGGGTTCCTGTCTTGCTGCCTGACACCTCACGCTCAATAAAACAGTCGCCGTGCAATCCGTGCAGATGGGGATGTCGATGGCCCTGGACCTGAAAAAGGCTCAGGCTGACACGTGCTCTGGTCATCCCGACATAGAAGAGTCTTCGTTCCTCCTCCAGCGTTTCTGGCTTCCCTCCGGGCCAGTTTGTACCAAGCAGCAGAACATGCTCAAACTCCAGGCCCTTGACAGAGTGAACCGTGGAGAGAAAGACGCCCGAACCGAGACTTCTGCTCCGGGCCTGCTCCCCAAGCCCTTCATAAAGATACTCCTCAATCCTGGAAACAGCCAGATTCACATCGCCGGCCTCCTGCTTCAGGTCGTGCAGCAGTCGGCGCAGGTTGGCCTGCCAGAAGTTGTCTTCCGCTTCCCTGTCGGGCAGGAAAGAAAAAAGCTCCTGAACCCGCAGACTCCTGTTCCGGTTTTCCCGCAGGAACTCCAGCAGTTGTGCATTTTCCCTGATTCGGCTCAAACGTGGAAAGGAACTCCCGCCTCCCCAGTTGACATCAACAGGAATCCTGGCCGCCTCCAACGCGGCCCGGACCGGTGACAGACTGCGCCAGTCGCGTGCCAGCACAGCGCACCCGGACCAGTCAAACCCATCACCAAGGGTTCTCAGCCGCTGCAGTTCCTCAACCACTGCGCTCCCCTGGATCTCTTCTCCCTTGACCTTGAGTATCTGCACTCTGCCACGGGCAAGGGGATCACGATCTGCCAACTGCCCGCCCGGAGGCAGCATGGCACGGGCTTCGTTTACCCGGATCGGGTGGTCGCTCTTCATTCTGTCGCGATTCTTCTCTATAAGCAGGTTTGCAGCATTGATGATATGACCGGTGGAACGAAAGTTTTCAGTGAGATGATAGACCGTTGCCTGATAGTCCTCCCTGAACCTGCGGATAAACTCAATATTGGCCCCGCGAAACCGGTAGATGTTCTGGTCATCGTCGCCCACTGCCAGAATCGACATCTTCTGATCCTGCTCATCCAGACTCTTGCCGACAAGCAGGGAAATCAGTTCGTATTGATCCGCGTCAATATCCTGGTACTCGTCAACCAGCAGATGGCTGAATCGTCCTACCAGAACATCCCGCTCCATCCCTTCCTGAAAGCCAAGCGACACCTTATCTCCCCTGAGCAGACGATTGGCATCCCGGATCAGTTCCGCAAAATCAATATCCTCCCCTCTCTCCTTTTCCGCAACCGCAAGAGAGCGGCCGGTCAGCCTCAGAGCCAGCCCGTGGAAGGTCAACGTCGTCACCCGTGACATCTCATCCCCCACAAGGTCACGCAGCCTGCTGCGCAGATCAACCACAGCCGCCCGGTTAAAGCAGAGTACGAGTATCGATGTCGGTCGAACCCGCTCAACCCGCAGAAGCCAGGCTACCCTGTGGATGACCACCCTGGTCTTGCCGGCTCCCGGTCCGGCCAGAACCAGCATGTTCTGCCCTGCCGGCGCAGAAACAATTTTCTGCTGATGCCTGTTACGCAGGGAAACCACCAGTTTTTCCCATGACTGCTCACTTGTGGCCCGTAAAATGGACTGCTTTCTACCAGGGAAAAACCGTTGGAGAAAGCTCTCCCTGTCGTCATTGAAATATGAGGCCACCAGCCGCATGGCAGAACTGATTTTCAGCAGTGCCTGGCGGGCATACTCGTTCATCACATGGATCTGGAAATTCTGCTCTTTGTAATGCGTCTCAAGCGGTTCAAAATCCTTTTTGAGATAGCGCCGTGACCTTGCCTCCGGGTGAAGGTGGATGGTCATGGCCTGGCGAAAAACAGCCAACCCCTGCTGCAGATCAATAACCCGATGCTCATGCATGAAGGTCAGAGCCCGTTCCGCGGCGGCCAGAGGATTTTTCAGCAGCGGCAGCAGGGTCAGATCCGCCTTCAACCCCTCGATAACCCGCTCCAGGGTAAAGGTGACCATGAGGGTGGCACTGGGCTTCTGATCTTTTCCAACAGCCTGCAATATGACCTCCAGCGCCACCCGGGCAGACTGCTGACGGATATGCATGGTTGTTTTGATATCCTCCCAGGTTCGAAGCAGGGAAACCGCATAGCAGTTCCCCTGGATTTTTTTAACTTTCAGCGAGCCCTTCTGCCCCGCAAGCCCTCGTCCATCCCTGCTCAGACCGTAGAGCAAATGTTGCAGTACCTCGGGATTGGAAGCCGTACTTCCCCGATCGATCAACTTCTGATTCACCTGACGAAGATCAAGCTCCAGATGCTGTTCAACTTCCGCATCCCAGGCCTCTTTGCTGAGAAGATCGACAAAGTCCCGCTCCAGTGCGCAGAGGGTCTCCAACTGCTTTTCCGCGCTGTTTTTCACCTTGTAACGCAGCCAGGCCGAAAGCGTGGTTTCCTTGGTGAGCAGTCCCTGTTCAGCCATGTCGTGCAGGGTTTTCAACACCCTCTGGCTTTCGGTTTCATCCCCTGGTTCATCCTTGTCCCTTGCAAACGCAGAATAACCAGCCAGCTCATCGGCGCTGAAACTTTCATCCTGCCTGTCTTGCTGCATCAGCTCCCTGAGGATGACAAGCCACCGCTCCTGCTGCCGTCTGGAAAGCCCCAGGTCCGCAATCTTTTTTTGAGCCTCTGCAAGATCTTTCACCAGGGGCCTGCCCTGGAAGACCCTGGTGTAGTTCTCGTTGCGCTCAAGAAAACCCGCACGTTCAAGCCAGGCCAGCGCTGTCCGTACCCGGGTTTCGGGATCTGTTTTTTCCATCTCATCAAGTTCAACCACCTGCTGGCGAATGATGTCTCCAGCGGTCATCACCACCTCACTGGTGCCTCTTGCGGCATAGCGAATCCCACGCAGGATCTGGCTGATATCCTTTCGGGCGAGGCGGGAAAAACAGGAGAGCTGAAACTGTTTTTCAATATCCTGCTCGTCAAAGACCAGCACACATTCCGCCTGCTGCAGGTCCCGTCCTGCACGGCCCGCCTCCTGGAGATAGTTTTCAAGCGATCCCGGGATATCGGCGTGGATCACCAGCCGCACATCCTCCTTGTCGATTCCCATGCCAAAGGCATTGGTGGCACAGATGATCGGTAATTCCCCGCTGATAAAAGCCTCCTGCAGACGCTTTTTTACCGGGACCTCGAGTCCGGCATGAAAGGGTTCCACCGTATAGCCCTGGTCTGCCAGAAACTCAGCCATGAGTTCGGTGTTTTTCCTGGTGGCACAGTAGATGACAACGCTGCCCCTGCCCTCTTCATATCGCTCCTGCAGCAGACTGAGAATGGTACGGTTTTTTTCACTGGTCTCCGCGCTTATCACCTGGTAGCTGAGATTGGTCCGTTCATGGCCGCCTTCAAAAAGCTTTACCTTTTTTCCAAGCTCTGACTGGATAAGGTCAACGATTTCCCGGCGGACATCCTTCTTGGCCGTGGCTGTGAAACACTGTACCGGAGGAATTGCCGCCTGCGCCTCCTCTGCCCGTTCCCGAATAAACCGGATGGCGTAGAGATAATCCGGCCGGAAATCGTGGCCCCATTTGGAAAGGCAATGCGCCTCGTCAAATACCCAGGCGCCGATCTCGCGCTGGCGGACCGTGGAAAGAAAGGAAGGGTTGCGCAACTGTTCCGGCGAGACGTAGAGGATACCGATATCACCAAGCCGCACCGCCTCGATGACTTCCGCCCGCTCCACCGGGGTCAACATGCCGTAAAGCGCGGCAGCCAGCCTGGTTCCTGTCTGCCGGCAGAAGTTATCGACCTGATCCTTCATCAGGGCCTGCAGGGGCGAGATGACAATGGTCAGTTGATTACACCGCCTGTAGCGCATTATTGCCGGCAGCAGGTAACAAAGCGACTTGCCGCCACCGGTCGGCAGGACGGCAAACATGGTCCTGTTGCCGGCCGCAGCCCGGACAATTTCCCCCTGCAGGCTTTCCCCGGTCTCTGTTGCCGGATGTGGACGAAAGGACGGAAAACCATAGTATCGTTCCAGGGCGGCCTGCGGATCGAAATGCCCGCTGCAGTAAGAACAGGCCGGATCCCTGCAGTCCACATCCCGCAATCTGCGTAGCACTGTCGTAATCTGCGGAAAACGGCGTCTCACCCAGGGCGGCAGGATGGAGTTGCCGTCCGCAACCGACAACCAGGCACTGACATAGGCATAGAGAACAGGCTCCCCAACCCCGTCGTGAAGTTCATCCACCAGTTGCTGCGCGGCTGTCCTGCAGCCATGCTTGCCGGCAAACCAGCCAAAGGCCTCAAAAAGATCTGCACCGGTCAGGAGAGGAATCCCCATGGCCGCAAGCGATTCACCAGTACCTCGAAACTGCCTGCTCTGCTCCAGAAAGCCGCGAGAGTGAACAACCGATTCATCACCGGCTGCAAACCGCTCCACCAGCGCCTGCCACTGCTCACAGAAGATGCGTCCGGCAAGACGGGCGTCATGTTCAGGATTACTCATGCTGTCCCGGACAATTTGATAATCCTTCACCAGTCGATGGTAGGGGTTTGCCGGATAGGCAAGGGGGGAGAGAACAAGGGTATCGATGGCCGGTTTTTTCAGTAGCAGAAGATCGGGGGCAATTGCCTTGAGGCGGGGGATATCATGGTCGATGATATTGTGACCGAGCAGAAACCTGGCATCCGAAGCAAACCCGGAGAGTTCTTCAAGCGTTTCAGGGGTGATCCTCTTGCCTGGTCTGCAGAGGAAAACCTCATCTCCCAATATGCCGGCCAAAGCATAGATCACCCCATGCTCGTTGACTTCAATATCAAGGAGCAGGCAGCTCTTGAGAAAATCCTGACAGGGATTGTTCACCATCTCAAACCGGTACGGCTGTTCAGATACACATAACTCTCTTGCCATATACCACAACAATCCGGAAATTTGAGGCATTTTTCATGCAATCTGCCCGGAACTCCCGGCCAATACCGCGCTGATGCTGCTGGCTGTGGCCTGTTCACTCCTTGACCGGCAGGCAGGTTGCACGACTGGCGAAGGATTTCGAAAACCAGAGCGGATTTACCGAACAGCTCTACCGGGTGCACACCACCGCCAAACGAAGGAAGATTACCTGAGCCTTCACAGATTTTGTCAGTGGTGAGCAATCGCCCCATGCGAAACGATTCGCATGGGGCGATTTTCATGTCTCCTGGACCAGGGCCAGCAGGCAGGCGCCTATGGTGAGCAGCAGGGCGGTTACCCGGCCCTGGATCAGGCGGAACCTGGTGTCCTGCAGGAGATCGGCCAGCCACTCGCCCAGGCATGCGTAGAGGAACAGGGCCGTCCCGTTGAGAACCATGAATGTCGTGCCAAGGAGCAGGCACTGGGCGGTGGTGTTGTGGTGATCATCCAGAAAGATGGGAAAGAGCACCGAGAAAAAGATGATCGCCTTGGGGTTGGTGAACGAGGTGAGAAAGCCCTGGCGGTACCGGGCCAGGGCAGTGTCGTGGCGGTCTTCCTGCCGCAGCTTGAGCGGTGTATCCTGTTTCCAGAGCCGGATGGCCAGGAGGAGGATATAACCGACCCCTACCCACTTGACCGCGTGAAACAGCAAAGGCGCGTTTTTCAGCAGCAGGCCCAGGCCCAGCGAGGCCAGCAGGATCTGGATGCTGTTGGCGCTGACATTGCCGGCAATGGTCTGGAGCGCCTTCAGGCGTCCATAGCGGATGCCGTGCGACAGGGCCAGCAGCACCGACGGTCCCGGAGTCAGCACCAGGAGCGTGACCGTGGCAACGAAGATGGGCCAGTTTTCCATATCTTCCACCCGGCCGGTGGTCAGGCCCGCTGCCGGTAATACTGCGGGTTGACAAAGGAACCGACCAGGAACAGCCCGGCCAGAAATCCGCCGATATGGGCCCAGAAGGCCACCCCGCCGCCGGCGGCGGCCAGGGCCGGCAACCCGCCGAGCAACTGGATCAGAAACCAGTAACCAAGCATGGCAATAGCCGGCACCTCGAAGGTGGTGATAAAAAAGCCCAGGAAAACAAGGGTGTGTACCCGGGCGTGAGGGTAGAGCCTGGCATACCCGCCCATTACCCCGCCGATGGCCCCGGAGGCCCCACCATGGGCAGAATCGACGAGGGCTGGGTCATGGTCTGGGCGGCCGCAGCGGCAAGGCCGCAGACGAGATAGAAGGCGAGGAAACGGACCGGGCCCATGGCGTCTTCCACATTATCGCCAAAGACCCAGAGAAACCACATGTTGCCGATCAGGTGGAACCAGCCGCCGTGCATGAACATGTGGGTGAGGATGGTATAGAAGCCTCCCTGGCCCTGGATCACGCAGTACAGGTCCCGACCGACCTGAACATGGGTTCCCGGCGGCACAAGCCCCAGAACCTTACCGGGGATCAGGCCGAAATAGCACAGCGAGCGGGCCAGAGCCTGGTGCGCGCCAAAGCCCTGGAGAAACATCCACGAGGCCACGCAGGCGACGATGATGCTGATGGTCGCCACCGGCGTTCGGACCGTCGGGTTGACGTCATGGAGAGGAAACATGGCCTACGGCACCAGCCGCACCGCGCCCTTGTCGGCCGAGGCGGCAAAATGGGCATAGGCGCGCAGGGCCGGAGACACGGTCCGCTCACGGTCCGGAGTAAAGGCTGCCTCGCCTTTGGCCTCCTCTTCGGCCCGCCGGCGGGCCAGTTCGTCCTCGGAGATCATCAGGTTGATGGTCCGCTCCGGGATGTTTATATCCACGGGATCACCGTTGCGAACCAGGCCGATGGCCCCTCCCCCGGCCGCCTCGGGCGAGACATGGCCGATGGACAGGCCCGAGGTGCCGCCGGAGAACCGGCCGTCGGTGACCAGGGCGCATTCGGCGCCCAGGTGCATGGATTTCAGGTAGGAGGTGGGGTAGAGCATCTCCTGCATGCCTGGTCCGCCCCGGGGCCCTTCATAGAGAATGAACACCACGTCCCCGGCCTTGATCTCGCCGCCGAGGATGCCCTCGCAGGCGTCCTCCTGGGAATGATAGACCCGGGCCGTACCCTTGAAGTGAAGAATGGAGGGATCAACGCCGGCGGTCTTGACGATACAGCCGTCAACGGCGATGTTGCCGTAGAGCACGGCCAGCCCGCCATCCCTTGAATAGCTGTGCTCCAGATCCCGGATACAGCCAGCGACCCGGTCCCGGTCCAGTTCGTCGTACATGGTGTCCTGCGAACCCATGACCAGGTTGCGGCCCTTGCCTGCCGGGGCCGAGCGGTACAGTTCAATGGCCTCGTCGGTCACGGTGTCGCGCATGATATCAAACCTGTCCAGGGCCTCGGCCAGGGAGAGCCCGTCGGCCCGGGAGACCGAGGTGTCCACCAGCCCGGCCCGGTCCAGCTCGCCGAGGATGCCCAGGATGCCACCGGCCCGGTTGACGTCTTCCACGTGGTAATGGGAGCTGGGCGCCACCTTGCACAGGTTGGGCACCTTGCGGGAAAGGGCGTCGATATCCGCCATGGTGAAATCCACCCCGGCCTCGTTGGCAATGGCCAGGATATGCAGCACCGTGTTGGTGGACCCGCCCATGGCGATGTCGAGCGCCATGGCGTTCATGAACGAGGCCCGGGTGGCGATGGAGCGCGGCAGAACCGAGGCGTCCTCGTTATCGTACCAGGCCTCGCACATGGCCACGATCCTGCGGGCCGCCTTTTCAAACAGACCAAGCCGGTTGCGATGGGTGGCCACCACAGTGCCGTTGCCTGGCAGGGCCAGGCCCAGGGCCTCGTTGAGGCAGTTCATGGAGTTGGCCGTGAACATGCCCGAGCACGAACCGCAAGTGGGGCAGGCCGAGCGCTCGATGACCGCGATCTCCTCATCGGATACCGAGGCATCTCCGGCCATGACCATGGCATCCACCAGGTCCAGGGCCCTGTCGCCGGCATGACCGGCCTCCATGGGCCCGCCCGAGACGAAGATAGCCGGAATATTGAGCCGCATGGCTGCCATGAGCATACCCGGGGTGATCTTGTCGCAGTTGGAGATGCAGACCATACCATCCACCTTGTGGGCGTTGCACATGTACTCCACACTGTCGGCGATCAGCTCCCGCGACGGCAGGGAATAGAGCATGCCGTCGTGGCCCATGGCGATGCCGTCGTCAATGGCGATGGTGTTGAACTCGGCCGCGAAGCAGCCCTGCTCCTCGATATATTTCTTGACCTGCTGGCCGATCTCGTGCAGGTGCACGTGGCCGGGCACCATCTGGGTAAACGAGTTGACCACCGCGATGACCGGCCGGCCGATCTGTTCTTCTGTCATGCCGTTTGCCCGCCACAGTGCCCGGGCACCGGCCATGCGCCGGCCCTGGGTGGTTACGGCGCTGCGAAGTGGAATAGCCATGGTGTAAACTTCTCCTTAACTTAAAATCACTCTTTCGATTTTTTCCTTGTATTTTACCCTGTCCACGCGATAGTACCTAATCAGGGTGCTTTGTCAATTTTTCCCTGAACCCGTGACGGAAAATTATTTCTGATATCTATGAGACAGCAGGAAATCAATTACTGGATCACCGCCATGATGCAGACCCACGGCCGGGTCTCTGACCTGAACATCACCGTGGGCCGCCCTCTCCAGGTGGAAAGCGACGGGGTGCTGGTGCCGGTGGACGTGGAACCGCCGGTCACCGAACTGACCCCGTTCCAGGCCGAGGTCTTCGCCCTCAACCTCATCGGCGGCAACCGCCGCCTGCTGCGTGACCTGGTCACCAAGGGCTCCTGCGACCTTTCCTACTCCCTGGAAGACACGGCCCGTTTCCGGGTCAACATCTTCACCCAGAAGGGCTTTTTCACCTCGGTACTGCGGAAGCTGGAAACCAAGATACCCTCCATCACCGGCTTTGACTTTCCCGAGGCCTTTGAGAAAATGGCCCGGGAAAAAAACGGCCTCATCCTCTTTACCGGTGCCACCGGTACCGGCAAGACAACCTCCATGGCCGCCATCCTCAACCGCATCAACGAGGAGCGGGCCATCCATGTGGTCACCCTGGAAGACCCGATCGAATACATCCATCCCCACAAGAAGGCTACCTTCAACCAGCGGGAAATGGGCGATGACTTCGACACCTTTGCCGGCGGCCTGCGGGCCGCGCTCCGCCAGGCGCCCAAGGTGATCCTGGTGGGCGAGATCCGTGACCGGGAGACCCTGGAAATAGCCCTGACCGCGGCCGAGACCGGGCACGTGGTCTTCTCCACCCTGCACACCATCGATGCCGGCCAGACCATCAACCGGATTCTCGGCATGTTTGAAAAGGATGAGCAGCCCCAGATCCGCAACCGGCTGGTGGATACCATCCGCTGGATCGTCAGCCAGCGGCTGCCGCCCCGGATCGGCGGCGGCCGGATCGCGGCTCTGGAGATCCTCTGCACCTCGCTGCGGATCAAGGATCTCATCCTCAACGGCGAGACCGAGGAAAAAACCTTCTACAACGTGCTCAAGGAAGGCTCGGCCCACAACATGCGCACCTTTGACCAGCACCTGCTGGAACTCTACGAGCAGGGGCTGATCACCGAGGAATCGGCCATTGCCTACTGTTCGCATCGCAGCGAAATCAAGCGCGGCCTCGATACGATCAAGGCGGCCCGGGGCGAAAAGACCTCGGACATCGAAGGACTGGCCGTGGAACAGGAAGAGAAGGACCCCTTCGGCTGGTCTTGACCGTAACCGCCCACAGAGAAAAAGAACCCGCAGAGCCCTATGATATCATCCTGCCCCCACTGCCAGACAAAACTGCAGTTCACCGAGGCCCAGAAGGCCAAACTGCAGCATGCACTGGCCCGGCTGGAACCGGGAAAAAACCTGAGCATAAAATGTCCCAACTGCCACCAGGCCATCAGGCTTGGCCGGGAACACACCACCGACAAAGGCGACCGCGGCCTGCGGCCGCCGCCACCGCCTGACATCAACTGGCTCAAAGATGGCCGCTTTGAAACCGACGACAAGATTCAGGACGTGCCCATGGCCCTGATCATGCACCCGGATCCAGCGGTGAGCGAAAAACTGAAGACCGCCATGGAGTCGGTGGGATACCAGGTCATGATTGCCGAATCCGTTGCCAACGCCCGCGAACGGATGCAGTTTGTCAACTTTGCCTGCGTGGTCCTGCACAGCCGCTTCGAGGGAAGCAGCCTGGACGAGTCCACCTTTCACCAGTTCATGCGCAAGATGGCCATGGATCGCCGGCGCTATGTCTTCTATATACTCATGGGGCCGGAATTTCACTCCCTCTACGACCTCCAGGCCCTGTCCTGCAGCGCCAACCTCGTGGTCAACGATCAGGACCTCAAATACTTCGACACCATTCTGCGCAAAGCCATTCCGGACTACGAAGAACTCTTCGGCCCCCTGCTGGAAGAACTTGGTGCCCATGGCAAACGCTGATCTGCCAACCGGGATCAGGTTGCGCCTGCCTGAAAAATCATGCAAAAAAAGACAGTTTTTCAACAGGAAACAGTTGTTTTTCGAAAACAACTTTGGTAATAGAGGGTTTTTACACCTGAACTGAGTGTTTCACTGGGCCCGTAGTGGAAAAAAATAAATCATTTTAAATGGTTTTCTTTCCAGACCGGCGTAGTCAGGCGAAACCCTTCGGGATTTTCATATTGGTCCGGCCCGCCCTGCCTGTGACCGCCTCCTGAAGGATGGACCGCCAGGGGAATTCACCGGGCTCGATACACCCCGGGACGACCTGAAAAACAACTGAGTGCAGGCAAACAGTACTGCCCATGGGGGGCAGTATTTTTATTTAACTTTTTACCCGATAATCTCAAACGGCTGGCATGTGCCGGTCAACAGAGGAAGTGCAACCCATGACTGAAAATGGAACTCAGCCCGCCATGGCGGCAGAAGAAAATGGCACCGAGGAGATGAGCTTTGCTGAACTCTTCGAGCAGGAAGACAACAACACGGTTATCAAGGTAGGCGAGGTAGCCATCGGTACGGTCGTTGACATCAACAACGATGCCGTACTCATCGATGTGGGGGATAAGGCGGAAAGCTACATCCCGCTTTCAGAATTCCGCCACGAAGATCCGGACCGGGAAATCAAGATTGGCGACCAGTTCGAGGTATTCATTGAAAAACGCAAGGAAGAGGGCGGCCTGCAGCTCTCCCGTGAAAAAGCCATTGCCATTAAAGTCTGGGAAAAGATAGCAAAAATCCAGGAAGAAGACGGCACCATCGAGGGCCGTATCGAGAACCGGGTCAAGGGCGGCATGTCCGTCGACATCGGAGTTCCGGCCTTCCTTCCCTATTCGCAGATCGACCTGCGGCCGGTCAAGGACCTGGACAGCCTCATCGGCAAGACCTTCGAGTTCAAGATCCTCAAGTTCAACCGCAAACGCAACAACGTGGTTATCTCCCGCCGTGCCATTCTCGAAGAGAAGCGGGCCAAGCTGCGCGAGAAGATGCGTTCCACCCTGGAAGAAGGCCAGACAATCCGCGGCGCCATCACCAACATCACCGACTACGGTCTGTTCATCGACCTCGGCGGCATGGACGGCCTGTGTCATATCACCGACCTCTCCTGGGGCCGGGTATCGCATCCGTCCAAGCTCTATAACGTGGGCGACGAGATCGAGGTCAAGATCCTCAAGTATGACAAGGAAAACGACCGTGTTTCCCTGGGTGTCAAGCAGCTCAAGTCCGATCCGTGGGAGCGGGTACCGGAAGAGTATGCCGTCGGCTCCCGGGTCAAGGGCAAGGTGGTTTCCATCACCGATTACGGTGTATTCGTGGAACTCGAGGAAGGTGTCGAGGGACTGGTCCACATCTCCGAGATGAGCTGGTCCAAGAAGCCGCGCCATCCCTCCAAGATGGTCACCGTGGGTGACGAGATCGAGGTTCAGGTACTCAAGGTCGAGGCCGAGACCAAGCGTATCTCTCTGGGCATGAAGCAACTGCAGCCCAACCCGTGGGATGTGGTCGAGGAGAACTATCCGGTCGGCTCCATCATCGAGGGCAAGATCAAGAACATCACCGATTTCGGTATTTTCATCGGCATTGAGGAAGGCATCGACGGCCTGATTCACGTCTCTGACCTCTCCTGGACCGAGCGGATCAAGCATCCGTCCGAGAAATATGCCAAGGGTGAGACCATCCAGGCGGTTGTCCTGAAGATCGACAAGGAAAACGAGCGTTTCTCGCTTGGTGTCAAGCAGCTGCAGCCGGATCCATGGCAGGCGGCCCTCAGCAACTACCCCACCGGCTCCACGGTGGAAGGCACGATCACCAATGTCACTGATTTTGGTGTGTTTGTGCAGCTTGAGGAAGGGATCGAAGGACTGGTGCATGTCTCCGAGATCAGCCGCGAGAAGGTCAAGACCCCCGTGGGCATGTTCAATGTCGGTGACCCTCTCAAGGCGATGGTCATCAATGTATCGCCCGAGGACCGCAAGATAGGCCTGTCCATCAAGGCGCTCGAGCAGAAGGATGAAACCGGTTCCATGCCTTCGGAATACGAGCCCAAGGAGACCGCCGGCCCCTCCACCTTTGGCGACCTGCTGAAAAAAGCGGCTGCCGGGGGACAGGACGACGAATCAAACAAATAAGATCAAACTGTAACGTATTGAATTATAAGGGTATTTGGTTTGCAACCAGTACCCTTTTCCCATTTTGCCAGGACAGGGCCCTCTCTGTGCCCCTGTCCTGGATTTGAAAGAGGTAGAGTAACAATGCTTAAACGGGAACTGGTTAATGAAGTTGCTGAGCAGCTGGGCGGATACTACAAACAGGATATCGCCCGGGCAGTGGACATCATCCTGGAAGAGATATCCCAGGCGCTGGTTGATGGACGTCGGGTGGAAATCCGTGGTTTTGGCAGTTTTTCCGTCCGGACACGCAAGCCGCGCACAACCAAGAATCCGAAGACGGGTAAGATGATGAATATTCCTGCCCGCAAAACACTCCATTTCACCATGAGTAAATCACTCAAGGAAGTGCTTATCGAGGAGTAATCGCAGGAAACCAGGTCTTGGCCGGGGCTGCAGAGGTGGCCCCGGCTTTTTTTATTTCTGATTACCACTGAAATTCAGCCACCATTGAATGAAGGTGTCGGGGCTTGCTTGTTGCACGGGTGTCTGTGGCCTGGATGGCCACAGTCAAGCCCCCAGGGACGGGTTTATGGCGTCCCGTGAAACAAGCGAGGCCCGACACCGGTTTCAATGCTGAAGATTGATGGTAATCACATTTTTTATTTTGCTTTTCACTGTCCGCAGCGAAAAGCACGGGGGACCGGGCGGAAGCTACAGGAATACGGAGATGTCGCCCTTGCCCTCACGCAGGATCTCGGGCTGGTCGTCGACGAGGGAAACAACGGTGGAGGGGTTGGGAAAGACTTCGCCGCCGTCGATTATGAGGTCCACCTGGGAGCCGAATCGGTCGGCCACATCATAGGCATCGATCACCGGCTCTTCATCGTCTTCGCGCATGGCCGAGGTGTTGAGAACCGGGTTCCCCAGGGCCTCGACGATGGCCAGACATATGGGGTTGTCCGGCACCCTGATACCAACGGTCTTCTGCTTGGTCAGCATGATTTTCGGCACCAGCTTGGTGCCGGGCAGGACAAAGGTGTACGGACCGGGCAGGTTCTTGCGCATCAGCCGGTAGGCCGTATTGCCCACATGGCTGTACCTGGCGATGTCCTTGAGGTCCGGACACATGAAGGAAAAGGGCTTGTGCTTGGGTCGCTTCTTGATCTGATAGACCCGCTTGACCGCCTTCTGATTGAAAATATCGCAGCCGATACCGTACATGGTATCGGTGGGATAACAGATGACTCCGCCTCTCTTGAGGACATCGACAACCTGGGCAATGAGCCGGGGCTGTGGATTGTATGGATTTATTTCGAGTAATGAAGCCATAGAAGAAAGATGCGGATGAACCCCGGCAGCCGGTGATGTGGTCGCCGGACCGGACGAAGCGTTCTGATTTTACTGCAGGATCAAATAAAGCAGGAATCTCCCGCCAGTGCCAGAGATATTTTTTATAACCCCGTTTTCTTTTACCGCGTAACATGCTACACTGCGCGATAGGAATAGTTACTACCTAACCGGCGCGGACTGACCGGATCCTGGTAGTTTCCAGTTACCACGAACGATGAAAACTCCTTCGGCCCCAACGGATCCGGGGGAGGTTTTCAAGTAAAAGGAGTTCCAATGTTCAACGAGGATATCCCGCCGGCATATACCTTTGACGACGTCCTTCTCATACCCGCGGCTTCCGAGGTTCTGCCATCGGAGGTCTCGCTGGCCACCCGCCTCACCAACAAGATCAAGCTCAATGCCCCCCTGATCAGCGCGGCCATGGACACGGTCACCGAGCACCGTACCGCCATTGCCATGGCCCGGGAAGGCGGCATCGGCATCATCCATAAAAATATGAGTATCAGTGACCAGGCCCGGGAAGTCGAGCGGGTCAAGAAGTCGGAATACGGCATGATCATCGACCCGGTCACGGTCACCGAGGACCAGTCGGTGGCCGATGTCCAAAATATCATGCGCACCTACAAGATATCCGGTCTGCCGGTACTCAATAAGGAAAAGCTGGTCGGCATCGTCACCAACCGTGACCTTCGTTTTGTCTCGGACGACAACCTGAAGGTGCGCGATGTCATGACCTCCAAAAACCTGATCACCGCCCCGGTGGGCATCGACCTGGAGCACTCCAAGGCCCTGCTCCACGAACATCGCATTGAAAAACTGCTCGTTGTCGACGAAGAAGGCAACCTCAAGGGGCTGATCACCATCAAGGATATCGAGAAACTGAAAAAGTATCCCAATGCAGCCAAGGACGATATCGGCCGGCTGCTGGTCGGTGCCGCCATCGGCATCTCCGGCGACATGCAGGAACGGACTGCCGCCCTGGTGGCCGCCGGCGTGGACGTGGTGGTGCTCGACTCGGCCCACGGCCATTCGGCCGGGGTCATCAAAGCCCTGGAAATGGTCAAGAATCTCTTTCCCGACCTGCAGGTGATTGCCGGAAACGTGGCCACCGCCGAAGGCACCGCCGACCTGATCAGGGCCGGGGCCAATGCGGTGAAGGTCGGGGTCGGACCCGGCTCCATCTGCACCACCCGTATCGTTGCCGGTGTCGGTGTGCCCCAGCTCACCGCACTCAAGAACTGCACCGAAGAGGCCAAGAAACACGGTATCCCGATCATTGCCGACGGCGGCATCAAGTTTTCCGGCGATATCTGCAAGGCCATCGGTATCGGCGCCCACACGGTCATGGTCGGCTCGCTCTTTGCCGGCACCGACGAGACACCGGGCGAGACCTTCCTCTACCAGGGGCGCAAATACAAGGGCTACCGGGGCATGGGATCGCTGGGCGCCATGAAGGAAGGCTCTTCGGACCGGTATTTCCAGAAAAAGGAAAGCTCCAAGCTGGTGCCCGAGGGCATCGAGGGCAAAGTTCCCTACCGGGGTCCCATCTCCGAGATGATCTACCAGCTCCTGGGCGGACTGCGCTCCGGCATGGGCTACGTAGGCGCGGCAACCATTGAAGAGCTGCACAAACGGGCCCGCTTTGTCCGCATATCGCCGGCCGGGCTGCGGGAATCCCATGTCCATGATGTCATTATCACCCGGGAAGCGCCCAACTACAGAACAGAGAGCATCTAGTCCGCCACATGCCGGGACTGATGCCAACCGACCACCCTGATACCCACATTACGTGATTCCATGGCGACACATACTGAAAAGATACTGATCCTCGATTTCGGCTCCCAGACGACCCAGCTCATTGCCCGGCGCATCCGGGAGCAGAAGGTGTACAGCGAAATCCACCCCTACAATCTGCCCCTGGAAAAGATCAAGACGCTCAAGCCGTCAGGCATTGTTCTTTCCGGCGGACCGGCCTCGGTCTACGACGAGGACGCACCGATTTCCGACCCGGGCATCTTCGAGCTCGATATCCCGGTGCTCGGTATCTGCTACGGCGCCCAGCTGATGATGCAGCAGCTCGGCGGCCGGGTGGAGAAGGCGGAGAAACGCGAGTTCGGCAAGGCCGAGCTTTCCATCGAGTACACCGGCGGTATCTTTGCCGGCATGGAAACACCACCCATTCATTACCAGGTATGGATGAGCCACGGCGACCGGATCGAGGAGCTGGCCCCGGGGTTCGAGGCCACGGCCTCCAGCCCGCACTCGCCCTATGCCGCCCTCAGGCATCGGGAGAAGCCCCTTGTCGCGGTCCAGTTTCACCCTGAAGTCGCCCATACCCTGATCGGTACCGATGTCCTGCGAAACTTCATTTTCGGCATCTGCGGCTGCACCCCTTCCTGGACAATGCATTCCTTCATCGACACCACGGTGGAGGAAATCCGCCGCAAGGTGGGTGACGACCGGGTCATCTGTGCCCTGTCCGGCGGGGTGGACTCATCGGTCACTGCCGCCCTGGTCCACCGGGCCATCGGCGATCAGCTGACCTGCATCTACGTCAATAACGGGCTCATGCGGACCGGCGAGTCGGAAAGTGTGCTCCGGTTTTTCCGTCAGAAAACCAGCCTCAAGGTCATCGACGTGGACGCGACCGACTACTTCCTCGACCAGCTCAAGGGGGTGGCCGATCCGGAGGAAAAACGCAAGCGCATCGGCTACGGATTCATCAAGATCTTCGAGGAAGAGGCGAAAAAGCTTGGCGAGGTCAAATACCTGGCCCAGGGAACCCTGTATCCGGATGTCATCGAGTCGGTTGAATTCCGTGGCAAGGCTCCCATCAAGTCGCATCATAACGTGGGTGGCCTGCCCGAGCGCATGCAGCTGGACCTTATCGAACCGCTGCGGGAACTGTTCAAGGACGAGGTCCGGGAACTGGGCCTGGAGCTTGGCCTGCCCGAGGAGGCTATCTACCGCCAGCCCTTCCCCGGGCCGGGGCTGGGTATCAGGATCATGGGCGAGGTCACGGCCGAACGGCTCAACATCCTCCGCCAGGCCGATGTCATTGTCCTGGATGAGTTTAAGAAAGAAGGCTGGTACCGAAAGGTATGGCAGTCCTTTGCCGTGCTTCTCCCCATCCAGACCGTGGGCGTCATGGGCGATGGCCGCACCTATGAACATGTGATCGCCATCCGCTGCGTGGACAGCAAGGACGCCATGACCGCGGACTGGTCCCGGGTGGACTACGACCTGCTGGGCCGGATATCCAACCGGATCATCAACGAGGTCCGCGGCGTGAACCGGGTGGTCTACGATATCTCATCCAAGCCTCCTTCCACCATCGAGTGGGAATAAAAAACAAGAGACCGGGAGACAGGGACACTGAGACAGCGGGTATTTTCTTTTCACCCCTCGTCTTGAGTCCCGACTCCCCATAGAATATGCTCAAAACCGGAATATACGTCGACGCCGAGAATATCAAGATGAGTGGCGGGTACGGCATGCGCTACGACGTGCTTGTCGATCTCGCCAACTCGGGCCACTCCGTTATGCTGCGTGCCAACTGCTACCTGGCCGAAGACCGGGAACGGACCAAGCGTGACCAGGAGTATCGCCACAAGGTCTATGCCTATCACGATATTCTCCGCCAGTGCGGGTTCAAGATCATCAAGAAGTATGTCCGCCGCTACCAGGACGAGGACGGCAACGTCACCACCAAGGCCAATGCCGACATGGACCTGGCCATCGATGCCCTGCTCCAGGCCCGCAACCTGGACCGGGTGATTCTGCTCACCGGTGACGGCGATTTCATCCGTCTGGTCATCGCCCTGCAGAACATGGGCTGCCGGGTGGAGGTCATCGGCTTCCGCAACGTCAGCCATGAACTCAAGGAGGTGGCGGACGCCTACTTCTCCGGCTACCTGATACCGGGCCTGCTGCCCATCCACCAGAACGGCAGTGTCCAGAATGACGAGTGGCAGCGGGGCACGGTGACCAGCTTCCACCCGGATCGCGGTTTTGGTTTTTTCCGGTATTATCACATGGTCGATGGTGTCCTGATCCCGCAGACGGTCTTTTTTCATCTATCCCAGTCTTCCCTGGACGGGGATTACCACTTTCAGGACTCCTCCCAGATCTTCGAGTTCCGGGTCATCAACAATCCGGCCAACGACAACCGGTCCGAGGCCAGAGACATACGGCTGGTGCGCGAAAACTGAGCCTCCCGGCCGGCAAGCAGGAAAAATCGGTATGTGGAAGGTCACAGTGGATAACGACAGATGTCAGGGCTGCGGAACCTGTGTGGACGCCTGCCCCGGCGAAGTATACGAGATGGTGGATAACCTGGCCAGGCCGGTCCGGATGGACGACTGCCACGGCTGCCATACCTGCGAGGCGCTCTGTGAGCAGGATGCCTGCCATATCGAGGCCCGGTAGCGGGAGTTGCTCTTCTCTTCGTCCCCCTGCACCAGGCACCGGCAGAGCTGACACCGGCTGTGGTGCTCCCATAACCCTGGAACCTGTTTCCCATGCATATTGATCTCCTTTTTGATCTGGATGGCACCCTGTGCGATCCTCGAACCGGTATAGTCCGCAGTTTCAACCATGCTCTGCGCGCCCTTGGCCGGCCGGAACTGCCAGGCGAGGAACTGGAGCAGTTCATCGGCCCGCCCCTGGAACAGGCTTTCGAGACGCTCTTGCCCGGCAGCGACGAGACCGTGATAGCCCAGGCAGTGGCCGCGTTCCGCAAGCGGTATGTCGCCACCGGCTGGAGAGAGAATATGGTCTACGGCGGCGTTCACGAGGTCCTGCAGGGACTGCGGAGCAAGGGCTATACCATGGCGGTCTGCACGGCCAAGCGCACCGACATCGCCAGCATGATCCTGGAACATTTCCAGCTCAGCCCCTACTTTGCCGGGGTGTTTGGCGCCGACCTTGCCGCGACCAAGTCCCGCCTGGTTGCCCGCCTGCTTGAAAACAACCTCTGTAGCGATTATACCTGGATGATCGGCGATCGGTGTTACGACATCCTTGCGGCAACGGATAACGGCCTGCGGTCCGTCGGGGTGCTCTGGGGCTACGGTTCGGCGGAAGAACTGGAACAGTGCCTCCCCAGCCTCTTTGCCCGGCTGCCGCACGACCTGAAAAACATTCATTTTTCATGACATTTTGACCTAAAAGGACTATTTTTGTCTGCTTATCGGACCCTGTGGTCCGGCGGGATGAACTCCTCCCGGTTCCACTTCTGGTCCATGCCGGACACCACAACCCGTCCTGAGCGTAACGAGGCGCGTCATGATCTCTGTTATCATTCCGATATATAACGAAAAGGATTCAATAGATCCCCTGCAGCGCGATATAGAGCGGGTAATGAAAGGACTGGAGCAGGAGTATGAGATCCTGTTCGTCGATGATGGCAGCACCGACGGTTCCACCGAGCTCATCCGGGAAAAAGAGACCAGCAGCCCGGCAATCCGGGCCATCTTCTTTCGCAAGAATTTCGGTAAATCAGCGACCCTCAACGCCGGTTTCCAGGCCTCCAGGGGAGAGATCATCTTTACCATGGACGGCGATCTGCAGGATGACCCCGAGGAGATACCCAGGTTTCTGGCCAAGCTGGACGAAGGATATGACCTGGTGACCGGCTGGAAGGTGAAGCGCAAGGATCCGCTGGAGAAACGGCTGCCCTCCAAACTGTTCAACGCCATTACCTCCAGGATGAGCGGCCTCAACCTGCGGGACTACAACTGCGGCTTCAAGTGTTACCGCCGGGAAGTGATCAAGGAAATTCGCCTGTACGGTGAACTGCACCGCTTTATCCCTTCCTGGCCCACAAGAAGGGTTTCCGGGTGGCGGAGATCCCGGTGAAGCACCATGCCCGCCGGTTCGGCCGCTCCAAATTCGGCCTGGAGCGATATTTCCGCGGCTTTTTCGACCTGTTGACCGTGGTTTTCATAACCAACTACCTGACGCGGCCCATCCACTTTCTCGGCGGCATCAGCACGGTCTTTTTCGGAAGCGGGGTGGCGATATTCTGTTATCTCTTCTTTGGACGCTGGATTCACGGCCAGTCAATCGGTACCAGCCCGCTTTTCAGCATATCCATCTTTCTGCTGGGAACCGGTATACAGATCTTCACCATTGGGCTGGTGGCGGAACTCATTGTCCACAACCGTGAACGCGATAACATCCAGAACTATTCCATACGCAAATAATAACCTTGAAACTCATTAAATTTTTCACATCTTCCAGCATCGGCACCGGCGTCGACTTCACCATCTATACCGTGCTGTCCACCTTTCTCTTTCCGCCGGTCGCCAACCTGATCAGCGCCGGGGCCGGAATGGTGACCAACTATGTCATCCAGCGCCGCTTTGTCTTCGAGGCCTCCAGGTCCATACCGGTTTCCTTCATTCTCTCGGTGCTGTTTTCCCTGGGCGGGATCGGTCTGGGTACCCTGTTCATCTATATACTGATCCACATTCCGGTCATGCGCCAGCAACCGGTCATGGCCAAGATCATCAGTACGGCCATCATCTTTTTCTACAACTACGAAACAAAGAAAATCGCTTTTGGTGACACAAAGGAGCGGTCTGTTGCGTCCAATTACTGATTTCATCCTCCAGCGATTTCCCCTTTTCATCGGTCTCTATTTTCTCGCCCACCTGTTTCTGCGCCTCCTGAGCAACAACACCCTCACCATCGACGAATCGGAGCAGATGCTGGTATCCCAGTATTTCAGCCTGGGCTATAATGCCCAGCCGCCGCTCTACACCTGGATCCAGATCCTGTTCTTCAGGATCTTCGGTCAGTCGATCCTGGCCATTGCCCTGCTCAAGAACCTTTTTCTCTACCTGCTCTATCTCTTCACCTGGCTAAGCGCCAGAATGATCAGCCGGGACAGGCTGGTGGCCGCCCTGTCGGCGCTTTCCCTGATCCTGCTCTTTCAGATCGCCTGGGTGGCCCAGATCGACCAGATCCACTCGGCCGCGGTCACCACGACCGCAGCGGCGGCCCTCTATTTTTTCCTGCGCCTGATCAACCATGGCAGGGCAGTGGATTACCTGCTCTTCGGCATGGTCTCCGGCTGCGGACTGCTGTTCAAGTACAACTTCCTCCTCCTGCTCCTGGCCATGGGCCTCACCTGCCTGTTCCATGCCGAACTGCGGCCCAGAATCCTGACCCGGAAGGTCTTTCTGGCCCTCGGTCCAATCGTACTTATCACCCTGCCCCACACCCTCTGGTTCATCCAGCACACCGGCCTGGCCACCGGCGAGACCATCCAGCGGATGAACATGGACGATATCGGCCACCCGGTCCAGGACCGGCTCCGCGGCATGGCCGATCTGCTCAAGGTCAGCCTGGCCTTTGTCAGTCCCTTCTGGCTCATCTTCCTGCTCCTGTTTCGCAGGGGCCTGGGCCCCACCCGCTACCCGCAGAGCAAAATCCTCGGCTCTATCCTGATCTGGATCGTGGTCCTCCTTGTCCTCATCATCATGGCCAGCGGCATCTCAAACATCAAGGAGCGATGGCTGCAGCCCTATCTCTTCTTCTTTCCCCTCTGGTGCCTGCTCCATGTCCACGAGTCAGCCCTGCGCACCAGGGCGGCAAAACTTGCAGCCACTGCGGCACTCTTCATGTCCCTGGTTCTCCTGATCATCCCGCTGCGGCTGGTAACCATCGATCTCACAGGGAAACCGCACCGGGAAAATTATCCCTTCAGGCAGCTTGCCCAGCGGATTCAAAGCCGGGGAATCAAACCGCAGCTGATCGTTGCCGAGGACATGTTCATCGGCGGCAACCTGCGTCTCTTCTTTCCCCAGGCCAAAGTCCGTACGCCCGCCCTGCCCATGGGACCGCCTCCCAAAGCGGAAACGATCCTCCTGGCCTGGCACAACCACAAGCCGACGCTGGCCCCGGAAGCCCTGGACCCGGAGAGCTACCAGTGCGTGGAATACAAGGAGAGCATTCCTTTCAAATTCTCCCGCAAACTGCTCTACAGGCCGCACTACCTGGTCTGCAGAGACCTGAAATGAGAGCGTTCCCGGCCATGACACATCATCAGCCCATGTTCGCAGGCCCGCAATGAAGCCCCCGCCCGCTGTCAGATCGCCGAGTGCGAAAGAAGCCGTCGCCGTCGCCGCGTCTGGTCCTCTCGTCCTGGCCGGTGATATCGGCGCGACCAAGTCGGATCTCTGCCTGTGTCGGGAAACGGAATCGGGTCTAGTGACAGTCCGGGAACAGAAATATCGCAACCAGGAGTGGAACTGCCTGGAGGCCATTATCGATGATTTTCTCTCTCTGGAGCCGGAAAAGCCCCGGGCCGCCTGTTTCGGGGTAGCCGGACCCATCCGGGACAACCGGGTGCGGATGACCAACCTTGGCTGGACCCTGGACGCAGTCAGGCTCCAGGACCGGTTTACTATCAGGCAGGTGGCGCTGATCAACGACCTGGTGGCCATGGCCCTGGGTACCCTGGAGCTGCCGTCCCGGGATCTCAAGCCCATAAACCGTGGCCAGGCAGACCCTGCCGGTGCCATAGGCGTGCTCGCCCCGGGTACCGGCCTGGGCGAGGCCTTCATCCTCCGCCTGCCCGCCGGCCCCCTGTCGGACAGTCAAGCTGTCCCACCGTCGAACAGTCGAGCTGTCCCACCGTCGAACAGTCGAGCTGTCCCACTGCCGTGCGGATCCGAAGGGGGGCACGTGGACTTCGCCCCGCGCGACGAATTGCAGATCGAGCTGCTGCGATACCTCAGGCAGCGAAAAGCGCATGTCAGCGTCGAGGATGTCTGCTCCGGCCGGGCCATTCCGATGCTCTATGATTTTCTCGACAGCCACACCGGCGCCGGCGAACGGCTGCTTTCATTCCAGGATCCGGACCTAGACCCGACAGCGGCCATTGTCCAGGCCGCCCGCCGCAGCCTGGAGGGACGGGAGGGCGGCAGCGACCTGGCAGTCAGGGCCCTCGAACTCTTCTGGGACATCCTGGCCGCCGAGGCTGCCAACCTGACACTCAAGGTGCTCTGCTGGGGCGGGATCTATATCGGCGGCGGCATGCCGCCCCGGATTCTCCCCTTTCTCAAGCCGGACCGGTTCCTGGACCGTTTTGCCCGCGGGGTCTACCGTGACCTGCTGACCGCGGTCCCGATCCATGTTATCCTGAACCCGAAAACCGGCCTGCTCGGCGCCGCTTCCCGGGCCCGGGCCCTGCTCCGGGAAAAAAGCTCCTGAACCAGGTAACCAGACATTTTCTGCGATGGGCACCCATCAGGGCAGACCATCGCTTCCTTCCACGTTCCTCATCCCGCTATGCAGCGTCGTACGGTCTATAAAATCGCTCTTGCCGGCACGGCCCTGGCCCTGTCGGTCCTGTTCTATCTCCTGGAACTGGATCAGTACCTCACCCTGGACATGCTCAAAGCCAGGCAAGGGGAGCTCACCGTTCTGGTCGCCCGCCACCGGGGCATCATGATCATTGCCTACATGATCGTCTATATCGTGGCCACCGGACTGTCCCTGCCCGGGGCCGTGATCCTGACCCTGGCCGGCGGGGCCATGTTCGGCCTGGTCACCGGCACCATCGTGGTCTCCTTTGCCTCGACCATCGGCGCGACCCTGGCCTGTCTGGCGGCCCGGTACCTGCTGCGGGACTGGGTCCAGGAACGGTTCGGGGACAAGCTGCGGACAATAAACGAAGGCATGGCCCGGGAGGGTGCCCTCTATCTATTCTCCCTGCGCCTGGTCCCGGTCTTTCCCTTTTTCCTCATCAACCTGGCCATGGGCCTGACCTCTATCCGGCTCACCACCTTCTATCTCGTCTCCCAGCTCGGCATGCTGCCGGCGACCATCGTCTATGTCAATGCGGGTCGGCAGCTCGCCCAAATCCAGTCACCAGCGGATATCCTCTCCCCGGGTCTGCTGATCTCCTTTGCTCTCCTGGGCCTTTTGCCCATAACCACTCGCAAGCTGCTGGACCTGTACCGTCGACACCGGGTTCGGCCATGAGGTGCCTCCATGGCTAAGTTTGATTATGACATCGGTATCATCGGCGGCGGGGCCGCCGGATTGACTGTCACCGCCGGCGCGGCGCGGCTCGGCGCCCGCACCCTGCTTATCGAAAGGGAACCTCTGCTGGGTGGCGACTGCCTGCATTACGGCTGCGTTCCCAGCAAGACCCTGATCCGGACGGCCCATGTCTATCACACCGTCCGGCAGACAGAGCTCCACGGCCTGCCCGGCGCAGAGATCGGCCCGGTGGATTTTTCCCGGGTGGCGGCCCGCATCCGGGACGTGATAGCCACCATCGGGATCCATGACAGCGTGGAACGGTTCCGCGGCCTCGGGCCACGGTGCTCTCAGGCCAGGCCGAATTTCTCGATGAGCACAGCGTGCGGGTCAGCGACCGGAGGATTTCGGCCAAAACGTGGGTGATCGCCACCGGCTCGTCATCGGCCCCGCCAAGGCTGGAGGCCCTGGAAAACATCGACTGTCTCACCAACCGGGATATCTTTTCCCTGGAGCGGCTGCCTGCCACCTTCATCGTGCTCGGCGGAGGGCCCATTGCAGTGGAGATGGCCCAGGCCTTCAACCGCCTCGGCAGCCGGGTCCTGCTGGTACAGCGCTCAGGCCAGATCCTCTCCCGGGAAGATGCGGACATGGCGGACACGGTCATGGCGGCCATGGCAGACGAAGGGGTGAAATTTTTCCTCAACACCACGGTCACCGATGCCCGGCAGGAGGGTGACGAGAAAATCATCACCGTGGTCTCCGGAGATGGCAGAACCATGGAACTGCGGGGGGACGCCGTGCTGCTGGCCCAGGGACGAACCGGCAATCTGACCGGCCTTGGCCTTGAATCCCTCGGCATGGAACGTACGGGCGGTTTTCTGGCCGTGGATAACCGGATGCGCACCAGCCTTCACCACATCTATGCCCCGGGCGATATCAATGGCCGCTTTCAGTTTACCCATGCCGCCGGCTACGAGGGTGGGATCGTGGTGGCCAATGCCATCTTTCACCTGCCGCGGAAGGCCGATTACACCTGGATGCCATGGTGTACATACACGGATCCCGAGCTGGCCTCCATCGGCATGAACGAAAAAAGCGCTGCCAAGGCCGGGATCGAGGTGCGCGTCTGGCGCGAAGATTTCCAGGCCAATGACCGGGCTGTTACCGAGGCACGCACCCGGGCAGTCTCAAGCTGGTTCTGGACAGCAGAGAAAGGATCCTCGGGGTGCAGATAGCCGGGCCCAGGGCCGGAGACCTGATCGGTGAGTGGGCGGCCATGGTCGGCGGTCGTATCAAACTCTCCACCCTGGCCTCCACAGTCCATCCCTATCCCACCCTGGCCGAGATCAGCAAACAGGTGGCCGGCTCGGTGCTTGGCCCGAAACTCTTTTCCAACCGGGTACGAAAGGGGCTGCGGTTTCTTTTCCGATTCCGCGGTCCGGCCGTTTCCCCTGTCCCGGAAAAAGACTGACAGGAACCGGCCCCAGGAGCCAAGATTACATTTATGCAATGGTCTTGACGGCCTTATCGCTAAGTATAATTGTATGAGCTGCGTGGAACGAATACCTGAAGATCTGCCATCTGCGGATAGTGGTGCACCGTCATCCATGGATCAGGTCAACCCATAAACCGATAGCCAATGGAGCACATCATGAGAATACGACAGCAGCGCCCGAGAATGCGCGTCATCGCCGCTCTCTTCCTCTGTTTTTCCCTTCTGCTCTCCGGCCCCGTGCTGGCAGAGAATAACAACAGCGATATCGAAATGCTTGCCCGCTCGGCCAAGGCCTTTGCCGCGGTGGTGAAAAAGGCCGCCCCGGCGGTGGTGCATGTCCGGGTGGAAAAAACGGTCCAGGGCCAGCAGGGCGGTCCCCAGGGACCCAACCCGTTTGATTTCTTCAACGATCCCTTCTTCGAGCGGTTCTTCGGTCCCCAGTTCCGTCATCCCCAGCCCCGGCAGCGCAAATTCAAGCAGCAGGCCGCAGGCTCGGGATTCATCATCTCCAGCGACGGCTATATCCTGACCAATAATCACGTGGTCCAGGACGCCGACAATATCACCGTCCGCATGGCGGACAAACAGGAGTTCAAGGCCAGGATCATAGGTACGGATCCACAGTCGGACGTGGCCCTGATCAAGATCGACGGCGAAAACCTGCCGGTCCTGCCCCTGGGTGATTCTGACAGGCTGGAGGTGGGTGAATGGGTTATCGCCATCGGCAGCCCCTTCGAGCTCAGCCAGACCGTTACCGTGGGTGTGGTCAGCGCCAAGGGCCGCTCCGGCATAGGCCTCAACGATTACGAAAACTTCATCCAGACCGATGCCGCTATCAACCCCGGCAATTCCGGTGGCCCACTGCTCAACATCTACGGTGAGGCCGTCGGTATCAACACCGCCATATTCTCCCGCTCCGGCGGCTACATGGGCATTGGTTTCGCCATTCCAATCAACATGGCCAAGGCCATTGAAAAGCAGCTGCAGAAGAGTGGCAAGGTCATCCGCGGCTGGCTGGGCGTGGTTATCCAGGATGTCAATGAAGACCTGGCAAAATCCTTTGACCTGAAAACTGCCAGCGGTGTCCTGATCTCCGAGGTGACCGAGAAGTCTCCGGCGGCCAAAGCCGGCCTGCAGCAGGGAGACGTGATCATTGCCCTGGACGGAAAGAAAATCAAGGACGTGGCTGAGCTGCGCAACCGCATCGCCCTCACCGCTCCCGGCAGCGAGGTGACCCTGACCATTGTCCGGGATGGCCGGGAAAAGAGCCTCCAGGTGACCATTGGTGAACAGCCCTCTGACTTCGGCAGTATCGCCTCCAGGGGTCCGGCCGGGGACACCGTGCTCAAGGACATGGGCCTGACCCTGCAGAACCTGAACGATATGCTGGCCGAACAGTTCGGCTACGAGAAGGGCCAGGGTATCCTGATCGCCGACGTGGCGCCGGACAGTCCGGCAGACCGGGCCGGCCTCCAGCCGGGCCAGCTCATCGAAGAGGTGAACAAGGTCCGGGTTCACAACATCAGGGAGCTGAAAAAGGCCCTGAAACGGTCCCGCTCCTCCAAACAGATTCTCCTGCGGATCCGCGCTGGTGAATACAGCCAGTATGTGGTCCTGCGGGCGGAATAATTCCTCCTGCCAGCAAAAGCGGCGCCGGTTACCGGCGCCGCTTTTTTTTTCAACCAGTGACGGGCCTGCCTGCCACCAGATGGGCACCGTTAAGGAAACGGTATGGAAATACACACTATTGACGAACTGAAACAGGCCCTGCGCGACTTCTCGGCCCGCCGGGACTGGGACCAGTTTCACACCCCCAAGAACCTGGCCATGGCCCTGATCGTCGAAGCGGCCGAACTGGTGGAACAGTTCCAGTGGCTCTCGCCGGAAGAAAGCATGGATCCTGACCCGCAGCGCCGGGAGGCGGTAGCCCTGGAAATGGCCGATGTGCTGATCTACCTGGTACGGCTGGCCGACCGGCTGGACATCGACCTGCTGGAGGCGGCCGGGCGAAAGATGGTCCTCAACGCCAGAAAATATCCGGCCAGGCTGGTTCGCGGCCGGGCCGACATGGCCGCCAGACCGGAGACCGATCCATGATGACCCCGCGGGAGGCTGCGGGTTGTTTTGTCTCTCCCGACCAGGTCGACATCCTGGAACCCCTGGGCAGCGGCAACATCAATGATACCTGGCTGCTGCAACTGACGGGCGGAGAGAAGCGGATCCTGCAGCGGCTCAACCCGGTGGTATTTACGGAGCCGGAAGGTGTTATCAGGAACATGCGGCTGGTCACCACCCATCTCCGTGAGCGGTTCCACGGCCTGGCTGCGGTCTGTACCATGGTCCCTACCCCTGAAGGGAAGTACGGGGTGGTCGATACCGACGGCTCCTGCTGGCGTCTGCTCACCTATATAGGCCACACCAGGTGTCTGAACAGCCTGCACAACAAAGACCAGGCCCGGGAGATCGGCCGGATGCTTGGTCTCTTCCACCGGGGTCTTGCCGATCTGGATCCCCATCTGTTGACCGATCCCCTGCCCGGCTTCCACGACACGCCGGCCATTCTTGCCCGATACCATGCCCGCCTGGCCCGCTCGGAGCTGAAAAACCGTCCAGAGAAGGATTGCCAGCGCTTCATAGAGGCCAGGAGCGAACTCGCCACTGTCCTGGACTCCGCCGACCGGCAGGGCAAGCTCAGCCGCCAGGTGGTCCACGGTGATCCCAAGGTGGCCAACTTTCTCTTTGCCGAAGACTCGGACACCGTGGTCAGCCTCATCGACCTGGACACGGTCCGTCCGGGCCTGCTGCTCCATGACCTGGGCGACTGTCTCCGGTCCGCCTGCAACAGGGCGGGCGAGGAGGTGAACGACCCGGAAATGGCCCTCTTTGACCGGCAGATATTTCGCGGTGTACTGGAGGGATATTTCGCCCGGGCCGGCTCCCTGCTGCAACCGGGCGACCGCGAGCACCTTGTGGCCAGTGCCCGGGTGCTGGCCTTTGAACTGGGTATCCGTTTTTTTACAGATCATCTGGCGGGAAACCGCTATTTCAAGGTACAATACGAGCAACAGAACCTGCTGCGGGCCAGGATCCAGTTCGCCCTGGTCCGGTCCATGGAAGAGCAGGAACAGGACCTGCGGGAGTGCGTGGCCTCCCTGTCGGCGTCCTGCATCCCCCAGTCCTCCGCACTCGGGAGCCTCCCATGATTATCGGCATCCTCAAAGAGATCAAGACCGACGAGTACCGGGTATCCATGACGCCTGCCGGGGTGGAAATCCTCCACCAGGCCGGGCACGAAATCCTGGTGGAAAAAAACGGCGGCATTGGCTCCGCCTTCACCAACGAGGAATACGTTGCCCACGGGGCGCAGATCGTTGACACCCCGGAGGAGATCTATCGCCGGGCCGATATGATCATGCATGTCAAGGAGCCGCAGCCCTCGGAATACCCGCTGCTGCGCCGGGGCCAGATCCTCTTTACCTACCTGCACCTGGCGGCCAGCGAGGACCTGACCCGGGCCCTGATGGACAGCGGCGCGGTCTGCATCGCCTATGAAACCATTCAAAAGGACGATGGCTCCCTGCCCCTGCTCACTCCCATGAGCGAAGTGGCCGGGCGCATGTCGGTCCAGGAGGGGGCCAAGTACCTGGAAATGGCCCATGGCGGACTCGGGGTCCTGCTCGGGGGGGTCCCCGGGGTGGACCCGGGTAACGTGCTGATCATCGGCGGCGGAGTGGTGGGTGTGAACGCGGCCCGGGTAGCCTGCGGCCTGGGCGCCAAGGTGACCATCCTGGACACCAATATTGACCGGCTCAGATATCTCTCCGACATCATGCCCAGAAACTGTTTTCCGCTCATGTCAAGCCCGGCGGCGGTCCGCGACCTGATCCAGCGGTCCGACGTGGTCATAGGTGCGGTCCTGATCCCCGGGGCCAAGACCCCGAAACTGGTGACCAGGGACATGCTGGCCACCATGAAGCCCGGGGCGGTGATGGTGGATGTGGCCATTGACCAGGGCGGCTGTTTCGAAACATCCCACCCCACCACCCACCGCAACCCGGTCTTCAAGGTGGACGGCATCATCCATTACTGTGTTTCCAACATGCCCGGCGCGGTACCCAAGACCTCTACCCAGGCCCTGACCAACGCCACCCTGCCCTATGCTGTGCAGCTAGCCGACAAGGGCTGGCAGCAGGCCATGCGGGAGAGCCCTGAAATTGCCCGGGGCGCCAACGTGGTGCTGGGCCGGATCACCTACAAAAATGTGGCCGAGACCTTTGGGCTCGAATACGTTCCCCTGGAAGAGCTTCTCTGACCCCGGGTACCGGGCGGAGCGGACTTCAATGGAAAAACAGTCTGTTCGCCCCATACTCCTGTTGCATTATCCGTGCACTCGGGCTATAAGGTTACATTGCCTTTCGTCTCCCGCCTGGAAGCCGATTCCCGCTGCTTGTACTCCGGTTCATCTGTATCCGAATCCAGCCTTTCCCTTCGAGTCAGCCTGTACGTACAACTGCCAGCCCGATTCTTTGCAGGCCCGGGCCGAACAGGCATCATTGTTCAATCCCATATCAAAAAAAAATCCATACAAACGGAGCAGTAGATGAACATCAGCGAAGGAAAACAGGTATCCATCGAATACACAGTAACCCTGGACACCAACGAAACCATTGACACCAACGTCGGCCAGGAGCCGCTGACCTACACCCAGGGTGCGGGCGAAATCATTCCGGGCCTGGAAAAAGCCGTGGAAGGAATGGCGGCCGGCGAGAGCATGACCACCACCATTGGTCCTGAAGATGCCTATGGCCCGACCAATCCGGAGGCACTGGTGGAGGTTCCCCGGGACCATCTGCCGCCCGAGGCGTGGGAAGTTGGTGCCCAGCTCCGGGCCGAAGGCCCGGACGGACAGACCGTGGAAGGGGTGGTGGCCGAGCTCAGGGACGAGACCGCCATCGTCGACTTCAATCATCCCCTGGCCGGCAAGACTCTCCATTTCGAGGTCAAGATTATCGACGTCCGGTAATACGACCGCCAGGGCCTGTTCCCTGTCCCGGAGCCGGGGCAGGGAACAAAATTCTTCGCGGCAGGGAATCAGGTGGCGCTGCGCAGAGATTTACGGACAAAGAGCAGCAGCCGGCCAAGGCTCAGCTCGCCGGCAAAGCCACGCCACCGGTTTCTGAGAACCTCGGAAAACGGTACCGGCCGCGCCGCCAGGGCCGTGCCGAAGGCCATCTGCCTGGCCGCCAGCCGGAAATCTTCCATGGTTTTAACCGTATAACCTCCCAGGGAGGCCAGCAGGGACGGTATGGAACAGGCCGGCAGTTCATGCCGCTGCCAGCCGCCGGGCAGTTCCATGAAGAATTGCATCCCCCGGCGATGCACCCGGTTGCCCATGACCACTGTCTGCTCCAGGTCACCCGCCGGGATAGCTGGCCGGGAAAAATCGATAATAACGGCGTTTTCCGGAATCCGTCGGTGGAGTCGACAGGCCATGAAATCCCGGCCCCTGGGCAGGAGATTGACAACAAAATCCACCTCCTGCAAACGACGATCGGCCTCCTGTTCATCCACCAGCCTCACATCGTCCCTGCGGGTATAGCGGACATCGACCATCACGGTCCGATAGCCGTCCGCACCAAGATTGCTCTCCAGCAGCTCTCCCAGTTCTCCTCCGCCAAGGATAGCCACCGAAACCTGCCAGGGTCGGCGCTGGCCCCTGGCCGCCATGTGATTGACCGCCTCCTGAATGCTGAAAATATTACCCATGGTGGAACTGTAAATGGGCGGTTCAATGGGAATGTTATGCCGTTTTTCAAAGATAGGCCCTAACTGTCCGGCCAGTCCGATAGCCCGGGCACCTGTAAGTTTCTTGATCCACAACATCCGCCGGAGTATGGCCTCGGCCTTGTGCCGGTTTTTCCTGAGCATAAGCTGCATGGGCGGATCAGGAATAACGAAATAGATCCCCACCGGCAGCCAACCGTCCATGATAAGGCCGGCCGGGGTGGGCCGAGCGGAAAAAAACCGCCTCAACCAGGAAATGTTGGGGCAAAGTTCATTACACTCGGTATCGTCGGTGGGGTAGACGAGGAACAGGGTTTTGATCATTCCAGTCAGGCCAAGGGCCCAGATCAGCAGCCAGAGCGGCCAGCGCAGGAGCAGGCCGTAGACCAGAAAAACAAACTGGCGCAGGTATCTTTTCATGGTGTCCTCCTTTATCTTTGTTCTCGCTTGGCCGCCTCACCCCTCCAGTGGCTTGAACAAGGCAGCAAACAGTCTCGATTCTTTTTTTATCGGTCGCTGGTAAGATATTGATTATCTGTTTGTTCAAAATTAATTACACAAGAATTACTTTTTGGTTATTTTGCGGCCTGGTTTCCGGAAAAACAGGCCGTAAAAACAAAAAAAGGCCGCGTCATCCTGCGATAACGCGGCCTCTGCCGAACCTGGATCTGTACTAAATTTTTAACCTATAACTTATCCATCAAGCTCCCGACCAATAGCGCCGGCTATCTCCTCGAGGGTATAGGGCTTTTTCAGGTAACTGCGGACTCCCAGCTCCAGGGCTTCCCGCACCCGGTCGGTCTCGGAATAGCCGGAGACGATGATCACCTTCTGGTCCGGGTGCAGCTGGCGGATTTTCCGGTAGGTATCCAGGCCATCCATTCCCGGCTCCATGATCATATCCAGCAGGACAAGATCCACCTCCATTCCCCCCTGCAGGGCCGCCACCGCCTCTTCGCCGCTGGCGACCGTCTCCACCCGGTAGCCCAGGGTGGTCAGAATGCTGTTGCCAAGGGAGCGTTGTTCCGGCGCATCGTCGACCAGAAGAATCCGCTCGCCGCTGCCATGTTCGATCCGCCGGGCTCCACCGGCCTCACGGGCCTGTTCCCTTTCCCCGGCTTCTGCGGCCGGCAGGAACACGGCGATGGCCGTGCCCCGGCCCCGAACACTCTCCACATCCAGGTAGCCGCCATGATCCTTGACCGTCCCCCAGACCACGGTCATGCCCAGCCCGGTGCCGCTGCGTCCCATGATCTTGCTGGTGTAGAACGGCTCAAAAATCTTTTCCAGGTTTTCTCTGGAGATACCCACCCCGGTATCTGTGACCGTCAGGACCACGTAGTTTCCGGGAATAATGGTGTCATACCCCTGCCGCGATGAATCGAGCCACCGATTTTCGGTGGTCACCACCACGGTGCCCTCCTGCTCGATGGCCTCAAAGGCGTTCACCAGGAGATTCATCACCGCCTTTTCCAGGTGCAGCGGCGAACCGATGACAGTCTGCAAATCTCCGGCGAGCCTGGTTTCCACCCGTACTTTGGGATATTCCTGCTTAAGGGCGATGAACTCCGGGCTCTGGAGATAGCTCCTGACGATTTCATTGAGCTGCACCTGCTCCTTGACCGAGATCCCCCGGCGGGCCAGGGTCAGGAGATCCTGGACAATGGCCGCGGCCCGCTCACCGGCCCGCTTGATATTCTGCAGCGGCACCCGCATCTCGCTCTCCGGCGGCAGTTCGAGAAGCAGCAGGTCCGGATAGCTGACAATACCGGAAAGAACATTGTTGAGATCATGGGCCACCCCGCCGGCCAACCGCCCCAGCAGTTCCATCTGCTTGGCCCGCAGCAGTTCGGCCTCCAGCCGCATCCGCTCCTCCTCGGCCCATTTCCGTTCCTCTATCTCGATCCGCAGGTGAGCATTGGCCCGCTCCAGCTCATCGGTCCTCAGGGCAACCCGGATCTCCAGCTGGTCGCGGATCTCTTCCAGCTCAGCCTCCTTCCTGCGCAACTGGTCAACGGTGTCGGAAAGAACGCGTTGTTTTTCCAGCATGGCGTCCCACGCCCCGGAGCGGCTATGCTCCACCAGAAAGGCCAGGACACTGACCAGCAGGAAAGAAGGGATGAAGCGGATGGCGAAGTCCCGGGTGTACACATTCACCAGATCGCTCAGGAGATCAAAGGTGAGGAAACCGCAGCAATAACAGAAAAGTAGACTGGTAGCCAGTATGCCCTGGCGCAGTCCCAGAAGATAGAGGGAAAAGAGGGGGAAGGTGTAGAGCCACATGAAGGCGGTGGTATGAACCCCGCCGATAAAAAAAAGATAACTGAAAAATATGCCGACAATGGTGACCCCGACACGGGAGACCAAAGGTTCGTTCCCGGTCTGGCGCAGGTAGAGAAAGAGGCCGGTATAGACAACGGCCATGACAAAATCCGCCAGGCCAAGGGCCACCGCATCCTGCACCAGGGCCACCGCTCCCAGGACCAGCAAAAGGATGATGCCGAGAATCAGGAAGGTATTAAGCAGAAAAATCCTTCTTCTGCTCTCACTTTCATGGTGCTCGCGCAGTCCACTGTAAATTAAAAAACGCATCGGAATCCCGAAAGTATTCTGCCCGGACAGGGAAACTCCCGCACCGGACCAGCCGATGACGGAGTCGATGCCTGCCCGGCAGGATCTCTTTCTCTCCCCTATACCTATATGATACCTGAAACCGGGAGGAGAATGGAAATAAAAGCTCCCTTTACGGACCCGGCCCGAAGGGTGGAGGCAGATTAAGCCTGCTTTTCTTCTTGTGGCAAGCTAAATTTTCAGCTAACACAGGGGACAGCGCCATATACTGCGCCCTACCAGATACCTTGGAACAGAACGCTGGTCAGGGAAACAGACAGAGCTCCCACATAAAAAAACAGACGGATCCAACATGCAAACAGTCACCGAGTCTCCCTTCACCCTTCTGCACAGCTCCAGCCAGTGCCGGGCCCGCTGCGGCGAGGTCAGGACCCTGCACGGTACCTTCAGAACCCCGGTCTTCATGCCGGTGGGAACCCTGGGCACGGTCAAGGGCGTGACCCCTGAAAATCTCAAGGAGCTGGGGGCCCAGATCATTCTCGGCAACACCTACCATCTCTTCATCCGTCCCGGCCACGAGCTGATCCGCTCCTTTGGCGGCCTGCACGGATTCATGAACTGGGACCGGCCCATCCTCACCGATTCCGGCGGATTCCAGATTTTCAGCCTTTCCGACCTGGCCACCATCACCGAGGAGGGCGCTGCCTTCCGCTCCCATCTCGACGGCTCGAAACTTTTTCTCAGCCCCGAAGATGCGGTCCATGTCCAGGAGGCCCTGGGCTCGGACATCATGATGGTGCTCGACACCTGTATTCCCTACCCGGCCACCCGCGACGAGGCGCGCCGGGCCACGGCTCTCACCGGCAGATGGGCCCGACGCTGCCGGGAAGCCCAGTCCGGGACCGGCCAGCTGCTGTTCGGCATTGTCCAGGGCGGCATGTATCCGGATCTGCGGGCGGAAGCGGCCCGGGAACTCATCGATATCGGTTTTGACGGCTACGCTCTCGGCGGCCTGAGCGTCGGCGAACCCAAGGAGCTGATGCTGGAGATGCTCGAGGCATCGGTTCCCCACCTGCCCCCGGAGTACCCGGTCTATCTCATGGGGGTCGGAACTCCGGAAGACCTGGTGGAAGGCGTTTATCGCGGGGTGGATATGTTTGACTGCGTCATGCCCACCCGCAATGCCAGAAACGGAATGCTCTTTACTTCGCGGGGGAGACTTGTTATAAAAAATTCCTGCTACCGGGACGACAGGCGACCGGTTGACGAGGCGTGCAACTGTTACACCTGCCGCCATTATTCACGGGCGTATCTGCGGCATCTTTTCACCAGCCGGGAGATACTCGCGTATCAGCTCAACAGTATTCATAATCTGCATTATTACTGTCAGCTGATGGCGGACATGCGTCAGGCAATCGCCGAGGACCGGTTCGAAGCATTTCGCAGCAGCTTTTACGCCCTGCGGGAGACCCCGCAGGAAGAAAGGTAGACCCCATGGCTGGAGGACGGTCACCGCGCCACCAGCCACAACAGACAGTGAAAGTCCATTCCGGACCCGTTATCGTATCCAGCGGACTTTCAGCAACAACCTTGTATCCGGAGGATATATCCATGACAGGAATTGCATATGCCGCGGGCGGAGCCCCGGCAGCCGGACCGGCCGGTGGCCTGGCCTCGTTCGTACCCCTTATTCTGATCTTTGTGATCTTCTACTTTCTGCTCATCAGGCCGCAGCAGAAAAAGGCCAAACAGCATCAGATCTTTCTCAACAACCTGAAAAAGGGCGACGAGGTGGTCACCAGTGGCGGCATCTTCGGCAAGATCACCGGTCTGACCGATACGGTCGTGACCCTGGAGATCGCCGATGGCGTGCGGATCAAGGTCACCCGCGCCTCCATCCTCGCCTCGGCGGCCGATACCCGCAAGCAGGCCGAAGCGCCTGCCAAGGGAGGATGAGGCATAGGAGGCTGCTGATTTTTCATCGTGCATGAAAAAGAGAGTTTCCAGAGGCCGGACGACTGCCAAGAGCAGTTGCCCGGCCTTTTTTCATGGTTCTTCCGCTGCCGATCAGCCTGCGGATTCCTGCCAGGCCACCCCCTGAACCCTTTCCATGGAACGTATCGTCCACAGCTCCCATGACGGCAACCATCCCACGGTGGTGGCCGACCAGGACAGTATCCGTATCCTGCGCTTTGGCACCGGGGCCCGGCAGAGCTGTGTCAACACCATGGAACCTCACCAGCTGGTCCTCGAATACACCCGCTGGATGATGACCGGCCTGCTCCTGACCCCGTCACCATCCCGGTTCATGGTCCTTGGCCTGGGCGGCGGCGCCATTGTCCACTACCTGCTGCACCGCTACCCGGGCTGCCAGATCACGGCGGTGGAACGCTCCCTCCAGGTCATCGACCTGGCCCGCTCCTGGTTCCTGCTCCCGGACGACCCCGCCCTGACCATAGTGCACGGTGACGCGGACGCCCATATTGCCCGGGACGATACGCTCTACGACATGATATTCGTGGATATTTTTGAACCAAACCACATGTCACCCCTGCTCTATGAGCCCGAATTCTACTCTCGGGTCCGGGCCCGGCTGGCCCCGGACGGTGTCATGGCGGTCAACCTGTGGAACGGTGAGAAAAAACCCTTTCTTAAGGCCAGAAACGCCGTCCGGAGCGGTTGCGGGGACCAGGTCCTTGAACTGCCGGTCAGGAAACGGAGCAACCTGATTCTGCTGGGCTTTGAAGACACTGTGCCAAGGCAGCGGATCCGCCGGGCCCGCAAGAGGGTGGTCGAACTGGAAGAGCGGCTGGGGTTGCCGGTGGGCAAATATCTGAAAAAACTGCGCCGCACCAATCGCTCCCTGCTGCGCAACCTGCTCTGTCCACTGTAAGCCGCGACCGTTTCAGGAGGAGATCCGGCTTCCCTGGTACACCCCTTTTTCCGCCAGGGCCCGGTGGAGCATGCGGGTCAGCCGCGGAGGCGGGACATCCCACCGCGGTCCGATGAGCAGGTGGAGATGGGAACGGGACCAGAGCCTGTGAATGACCACCCCGGGCGGTATGCGGGGGAGAATCTCTGTCAGCAGTTCGATGTAGGCCGGGGCGTCGAAAAGGGGAATCGGGGCCGCCCGGTGCATGGCATGGAGCGGAGTGTGGCGGATCACCTGCAGGTGGTGCAGCTTGATGGCATCGAGCCCATGGGCGCAGACCGTGTCGACCGTGGCCATCATATCCGCCCGACTCTCGCCGGGGATCCCCATGATGAGATGCACGCCAAGACCCAGGCCGACTGAGCGAATGCGGTGCGCCGCCTCAAAGTAGCACTCCACCCCATGGTTGCGGTTCAGAAGCTGCAGGCTGCGCTCGTGGACGGACTGCAGGCCAAGCTCCACCAGGATTTCCCGGCCACTTTGCCGGGCAAGATCCGCCAGGGCCCGGACCAGTCCGTCGGCCACCGCATCCGGCCGGGTGGAGAGGATCAGCCCCACGCAGTCCTCGACCCCGAGGACCTGCTCAAGCATGGGCAGCAACCGGTCCAGCGGGAGCGCAGTGCAGGTTTCCTGCTGAAAGTAGCCGAAGTAGAGGCGAAACCGGTCGCGGAGCAGATAGCGACTCCCCCGGGCGATCTGGATTTCGATGGGATCGACGGCGTGGAGATAGTTGGGGGTGAAGCTGTCGGCCAGACAGAAGATACAGCCGCCCCGGGCGCGGTTGGGACAGGGATGGCCGGTGTGGAGGGGGATCTTGCCCACCGGTTGGCCATATCGATACCGGTAATGACGACTGAAGGTATTGATCAGTGGGCCCGGGAAGTCCAGGCTGCCGGATACGGGCTCCGTGTTTCCGCCGGCCCCGGTCTGGCGCGTCACGCCGCCATCCAGCTCACAACCGCTCGTAATAGCGCTCACCGGCACAGGCGCGGCAGAGGATACGGCCATAGCGCTCCACCTCCCGGCAGTCCTGGACCCAGTCGCCGCACCCCTCACACTGGACCCGCCGTACCGGCCGGCCCGGCATGTCGCATTCGGAGATCTCCACCCGCACCTCTTCCACCTTGAACAGCTCCTCTTCCGGCATGATCCGGTAGGCGTCAAGCTGCTGCTGGTACTTGTTGCCCACCGCCGGGGCATATTTCTTCGCCAGTTCCCGCGATTCCTCCCTGGCCGTGATCCGGACCGCGCGGCCGGTCTCCAGGTTGACAAAAGTGGCAGCCATGATCCCGAAATCCTTCCAGCGCATGGAGCGCTTGCCCAGGCTGCAGCCGGTAACCGACTGGATGGCGTCGGTGGCGCACCTGTCGATCTCGACGACCACATAGAGCTTCTTGCGGTCATTACCCTTGGGATCATCAATGCCTATCAGCCTGAGCCCAAGCATGGACATCCGCACCCCGATCACCTGTCCGGCACAGACATGGCCGTGGATCTTTGTCGATATTTCAAGCAGCTTTTCAAAGGATTCCATAGTTGCAAACCTGTAGAGTTGTACAGAAAATCACCATGATCTGCCTGTTTCCATGATAATTTTCATGTTTGGTTGTGGCCGGATACTGCGCATGTCCGCTCCAGCCCTGCCGGGTTATCATGGAGCGCGGCCCAGTCGCAGGGACGGGCCCGCCACCGCCGGACGGTGGAAAGGGAAGGAGACTGAAACGCTCAATTTAGGAGAAACAAACCTACCGCGCCCGGGAGGCAGCTTACCTGGAGGCGGCAGCAGTGTCAATCAACAGCAACACGCCTGTCCTGGAGGACGAGAGGCAGGGGCCGGGAAATGGTCTCGAAAAGTTCCTTGCAAAAGCCACACTCATCGCATTGATGGGCGCACATGGAGAGGATATTGGCAAAATCGAACGACAGCCCGCGGTTATCCACGTAAAGCCGGTCGGAAAGGTGGTACATGGCGTCAAGCAGCTCCAGCAGATTACCCTCCCAGCGGTGCTCGATGTAGGCGGTAACGGTCCTGGTCAGAAATTCCGGTCCCAGGGTCCGGCCGCAAATCTTGATGGATTCCACGTGATAGAGGTAGAGGTCCGTGTCCTCCGGGCGGATGAAGGGAGACTGCAGCAGACGGTGCGGCTGCTGCTCCACCAGCCGCAGACAGCCCAGTTCCCGGTTCAGGTGATAGGTGCAGTCCCGCCCCATGAGATTGGAAAAGGCAATGTAGGCGTCATGGGACAACTTGTAGGGACAAAAGGGCAGGCAGCCCTCATTGGCCAGCAGTTCCAGGCCTATCTGCGGCAGTTCCTGGTCCCGCTGCAGGCCGATGGCGGCCAGCCGGTCCAGGTCGCGGTTCAGGGAACGATCCAGGATTATCTTTGCCGGCCGGCGGAACCCGGTTTCGCGAATATAACCCAGCTGGGCCTCGATACGGGCAAAGCTGTCGAGCATGGTGTTGACGCTGGGCACGGCCTCGAGCAGGGCCACCAGGTCGGGCGCGGCATCGGCGAGCAGCTGCAGCAGGTAATGGTCACTGTAGATGATGCCGTCTATGCCGACCCTGGAAGCACAGTGATCCAGAATCTCCACCAGGGCGCGCAGGGCTTCTGAGTCGGTGAACAGGGCAGGTGAATAGAAACGGCTGTTGAGCAGGACATAGCGCCGTGGTCCCATGATGGTGCCCAGCAGCTCCAGGGTGGACTCAAGCGCCGCGTGATCAAAACGAACCCGGCTGTCAAAGCCGTGGTTGCCCGGCAGTTCGAAATGGATGGATTCCAGGGCCGCGACATTGTCTGCCAGAAAAGAGGCATACTGCGGATCGGGGAGAAAGGGGACATTGAGAAAAGAAGTCATGGCTGCTGCTCAATCGTTTTCCTGGATCCGTAAGCTGAACGCCTCTGTCACCGGTTCATGTTCTTGCGTAAAATTCCGTGGACCTCTGCCTGGTTCAGTTCCGGTTCGGTTCGGAGAATCACCCTGTTGCCGGGATTGGCCCGATCCAGTTCCTCGCCCCGGGCGCTGATCATGCCGGTCACGATACAGGAAACCGTCTCCAGACCACGGCCAAGATACTCAACCCGGTCACCGGTCTTGAGGACATTGCGGGTCTCGATCTCAAGCGGCCTGATCCCGCGGACTATGCCCACCGGCGCAAATCCCTGAGCTGTACGCATTGTATCATAAAGCATGGCGTCAGCTGAAGGGCGGCCATCAAAAAAATTCTGGGTCTGACCCCGGGTCCCTGTTTTCTCTATTTCTTCCGAAAAGTTATGTGGCAGAATAATTTTGCGCGGATCCTCTCCGGCCTGCAGCCGGGAACCGATCCAGTCCAGGGCCGCCCGGTAGACCCTGACCACGCTCCCCACATACCCCATGGATTTCATCCGTCCCTCGATCTTGATGGAATCGACCCCGGCCTCGACAAGCTCGGGCAGGCGGGGCAGCAGACAGAGATCCTGGGAGTTGAAGATATAGGTCCCCCGCTCGTCTTCCTCCACCGGGAAATACTGGCCCGGCCGCTTCTCCTCAACCAGGTGATACGAATAACGGCAGGGATGGGCACAGTCGCCCTGGTTGGCGTCCCGGCCGGTGAAATAGTTGGAGAGCATGCAGCGGCCTGAATAGGAGATACAGAGCGCGCCATGGACAAAAATCTCCAGTTCCACGTCGGTGGCATCCCTGATCTGGCGGATCTCCCCGATGCCCAGCTCCCGGGCAAGGTTGAGCCGCCGCACCCCCTGCATGGCCCAGAAACGGGCACTGGCCGCATTGGTGACATTGGCCTGGGTGGACAGGTGAAGCACCATCTCCGGTACCGTCTCCCTGGCGGTGAGGAGGATACCGGGATCGGCGATGATCAGCCCGTCCACGCCGATGTCGGCCAGGAAACGAAGATACTCCGCCAGGCCGGCAAAATCTCGGTTATGGGCAAAGATGTTGACCGTGACATAGACCCGGACCCCATGTTCATGGGCATAGGCCGTGGCCTGGCGCATCCCCTGGTCATCAAAATTACCGGCCCGGGCCCGCAGGCTGTAGTTCCTGCCGCCCAGGTAGACGGCATCGGCCCCGTAATGGATAGCGGTGACCAGTTTCTCGAAATTCCCGGCCGGGGCCAGCAGCTCGGGCAGCCTGATATTTTTTTTACTCTGTTTTTCCAGTGTCATGGTGTACCTCTACGGGATAGAATTGGTAAGAGAGGTACCGTAATTGGCCGGGAAAGTCCAGCGCTGTGCCCGGCCCCGGCAGGAGTTCTCAACCATGGCTGACATCACCATCATCGACACCCACACCCATCTGGGCGACCGGAATTTTGATCCGGACCGGGAAGAGGTTCTGGCCCGGGCTGCGACAAAGGGCGTCCAGGCTGTCATTGCGGTGTCCGAGACCATCGAAGACGCCCTTCGCAACCTGGAGCTGGCAGGGAGCCACCCGATGATCCTCCCGGCGGCCGGGCTCTATCCCGGCTGTGTCTCCCTGGAAGCGTGTGACCAGATGACAGCTCTCATACGGGCTGCGGCGGACCGGCTGGTCGCCATCGGCGAGGTGGGGCTGGATTACCGGCTGGCAAAGGAGGACGAAGAACGGCGGCTGCAGCGCCAGGTCTTTGCTGCGTTTATCCACCTGGCCAGGGAACTGGACCTTCCCCTCAACATCCATTCCCGCTCCGCCGGGCGCCATGTGGTGGCCATGCTCCTGGACGAAAAGGCGGAGAAGGTGCACCTGCACGCCTTTGACGGCAAATGGTCCGCGGCCCGGCCAGCGGTGGAAGCGGGCTGGTATTTTTCCATTCCTCCGTCGATTGTCCGTTCGCGCCAGAAACAGAAACTGGCCCGCCACCTGCCCCTGGCCAGCCTGCTCCTGGAAACCGACAGCCCGGTGCTGGGCCCGGAACCGGGAATCCGCAATGAACCGGCCAATATCCTGGTGGCTGCAAAAGCGGTGGCCGAGCTGAAACGCATTCCCGTGGAAGAGGTTCTGGCCGCGGCCCGGGAAAACAGTCGAGCACTGTACGGCATATGAAAACATTTCTCCTAAGATCGGCCAGGTATCATCCGCAAATTACAGGCGAACAGATAGACGATTTATCAGCTCTAAACAGTTGACTTATCCTCCCGGTGCTCTACTTTACAGCTACACTCATCAGCAACAAACCAGTCCGTTCGAGAAGGAGGATAGTGCCATGCTGAAGAAAAATTACACCAAGACAGGGCGCCGTTGTCGGGTGACCTTCAAGTATCCCAACGAAGAACAGGCAAAAACTGCGGTCCTGGCCGGAGATTTCAACCAGTGGTCCACCGACGCCACCCCGATGAAAAAACTGAAAGATGGCTCCTTTTCGGTGACCATCACCCTGCCGGCGGGCCAGTCATACGGCTACCGCTATGTGCTGGACAATACCACCTGGGTTAACGATCCGGCGGCAGACCGATACGTGGCCAACGAGTTCGGTGAACAAAACTCGGTGGTCGAACTCTGATCCACCGGCCCGAACACAACACCTTACTACTCCCTAAATTGAGTATCCAGTATGGATATCCCCTATTTTCATGTCGATGCCTTTACCGATCAGGTCTTCAAGGGTAACCCGGCCGGTGTCTGCCTGCTGGAAGGGTGGCCCGCAGACTCCACCCTCCAGGCCATCGCGGCGGAAAACCGCCACTCGGAAACCGCCTTTCTGAGCCGGGATGGGGCTGACTGGCGCCTGCGCTGGTTCACCCCGTCCATGGAGGTGGATCTCTGCGGTCACGCCACCCTGGCCGCCGCGGCCGTCCTTTTTGCACAGGAACTCATCCCCACCGACCGGGTGCAGTTTCAGACCATGAGCGGTCCTTTGGCCGTGGAGCGATCGGAGAACGACCTCTATGTGCTCGATTTTCCAGCCCGTCCGGCCCAGTCCGTCGAGATTCCGGCAGGGTTGGTGGAAGGGCTTGGCCAGGCACCGCTGGCGGTCTACAAATCACGGGACCTGCTGACCATTTTCAACAGCGAGGAGGAAGTTCGGAGCCTGAAGCCCGACTTTGTCCGGCTGGCCACCCTGGACTGCCTGGCGGTGATCGCCACGGCCCCCGGAGAGGAGGTGGACTTTGTCTCCCGCTGCTTTGCCCCGGCCGCCGGCATTGACGAGGACCCGGTCACCGGCTCGGCCCACTGTACTCTCATCCCCTACTGGGCCCACCGGCTGGAACGGAAAAAACTCCACGCCCGCCAGATCTCGGCCCGGGGCGGAGAGCTACTGTGCGAAATGGCCGGGGAGCGGGTTCTGATCGGCGGTCGGGCCACCCTCTACCTCTCGGGAACCATCCACCTCTGACATAAATTTCGGGCCCGATTTTGCCGATAAAGAGCACAAATAGAAAACATCAATTTTTTCTATTCGAACTTTTCTTGACAATCCACTCTTTTCAGTTTAGAGATGCTCCCGACCATCTGGTTCAGAAACAACTTTTTTCCCGTTTCCCCCGCCTGATTTTTATATTCTGCTTCTAAGAAAAACTGTAATAAAATTCTTGCTCTTTGTGACACACTGTAGTACACGAGTAATGGTAACCACTATCTTTCACCATGCGGACCAGTCATGAACAAAGAACAGTTTTCCAAAGCTAGATCCATTCTTGGCAAGACCCAGAAACAGCTTGCTCAGCTCCTTGGAGTTTCCCTCAAGGCGGTGCAGAGTTATGAGCAGGGCTGGCGTTCCGTTCCCCTGCACGTCGAACGGCAGGTCTATTTCCTGCTTGTCAACCGTCGCCAGAAGGATCAGCCCAGGAAACGGAAGGATTGCTGGACCCAGAAAAAATGTTCCAACAAGAAAAACTGCCCGGCCTGGGAATTTCAGGCAGGCCATCTCTGCTGGTTCCTCAGCGGTACCCAGTGTGACTGCACGGTGGACAAAGACTGGAAAGGCAAGATGGAAGTATGTCGCAACTGCGAAGTTCTTGCCTCGCTCCTCTGACAGACCAGTGAGAGCCGCTCGCACAGGACATTTTCAGCGGTCTTGAAAACAGCCCGAAGCCCGAGGCTACCCGGCGCTGCCTGCTCCTTTCAGTTCCCTTTCCCGCCCCGTGGAAAAGTCCCCGGTATCCGTCTAACCCACGACAGATTCAGAGTTGCCCATGAAAATCGGTATGGCCATGAGCGGTGGCGTTGACTCCAGCACAGGAGCGGCGCTCCTGCGCAGGCAGGGTCATGAGGTGCACGGTTTTTTCATGCGGTTGCCGGTTCCGAACCAGGAGGACCAGATCCGCCGGGTCGGGCAAGTTGCCGACATGCTGGGGATCCCCCTGCATCTGGTGGACATGGACCAGGTTTTCACCGACACGGTCATCGACTACTTTCTCTCCACCTACCAGGATGGCCAGACCCCCAATCCATGTATCCGCTGCAACCGTGAGATCAAGTTCGGTTCTCTCCTGGATATCATGCAGGAACATGGCATGGAGCGGGGCGCCACCGGCCATTACGCCCGTATAGCCACGGACGGGGACAGGCCGGTGATCCGACGGGGCCGGGACCAGCGCAAGGATCAGTCCTATTTCCTCTGCCGGATCCGGCCGGAGCGGCTGTCGCGGATCCTCTTCCCGCTTGGGGAGCTGCACAAGAAACAGGTCTATGATCTGGCCGAGGAGCTGGGGCTCAGCGGCTTTCGCCAGCAAAAGGAAAGCCAGGACGTCTGCTTCCTCAGCCACTGCAGCGTGGCCGAGTTTCTCCGCCAACATGGCGGTCCGGAGCTGCCCGGAGATATTGTCGATACCCGGGGCCGGGTGCTCGGCACCCACCGGGGAATATGGAAGTACACCATCGGCCAGCGCCGCGGTCTCGGCATCCCCGATGCCACGCCCTGGTACGTGGTTGCCCTGGACGGCCGACACAACCAGGTGATCGTTGGCAAGGATGAGGAACTCTGGCGCCAGAGCATCGATCTCTGTCAGGTGGAATGGGCCCTGGCGCGGACCATGCCGTGGGAAGGTCTCATTCAGCTCCGCTCCCGCCACCAGCCGGCCCCGGCCACCGTGACCAGAACTCCCCGGGGCTGGCGTGCGACCTTCCAGAGCCCGCAGCGGGCCATCACCCCGGGACAGTTTGCCGCCTTTTATGAAGAGGACCGACTGGTGGGCAGCGGGATTATCGCTATCCCTCCTGAATCCTCAACCTGAGAATCTGACTTTTTTCACCACATGAAAAAGATTGCCATAACCACCCTGGGCTGCAAGGTCAACCAGTACGAATCAGCCTCGTTCATTTCCGGTTTCGAGGAGCGGGGCTGCGACCTGGTTCCCTTTTCCTCGGACGCCGACGTCTATGTCATCAACACCTGCGCGGTTACCGGCCGGGCCGGACAGCAGTCGCGCCAGATGATCCGCCGAGCCATGCGCGCCAACCCGGATGCCAGACTGATCATCACCGGCTGCTATGCCCAGATCTGTTCCCGGGAGATCCTGGATATCGTCGACCGGGATGTCTGTATTATCGGCAACGGCAATAAACACCTCCTGGTGGATGCGGCCCTGGCCAGGGAGCAGAGTGACCTCTCCATGCTGATGACCGATATCTCCACCAGAAAAGAGATCTGCCACCTGCCGGTCAGGCGGATGAGTGGCCGGACCAGGGCCTATCTGCGGATCCAGGACGGCTGCAACAACTTCTGCTCCTACTGCATTGTGCCCTATACCAGGGGCCGCAGCCGCAGCATGGCAATGGACGAGATCCTCAGGCAGGCCAGAGTGTTTGATGACCAGGGATACCGGGAACTGGTGATTACCGGCATCAATGTCGGCAAGTATGGGTTGGACCTGGAGGAAAAAGATCTCTCCATCTATTCACTGCTCGACCGACTCTGCCGCGAATTTCCCCATATCCGGATCCGGCTCAGCTCGGTGGAACCCACCGAGGTGAACGACGCCCTCCTGGAGCTGTTCGGCCACCGGAACTTCATGCCCCATCTCCATATCCCCCTGCAGAGCGGTGACAACGAGGTGCTGGCCCGGATGAACCGCCGCTACACAGCCGAAGACTTTGTAGGCGTGATCAAGCGGATCCTTGGTACCGTACCCCATGCCGCCATCGGCTGCGATGTCCTGGGCGGATTTCCCGGCGAGACCGACCGCGCGGCCGAAAACACCTACAACCTGCTGCACAACCTGCCCCTCACCTACCTGCACGTCTTCCCCTATTCCCGACGGCCCGGCACCCTGGCGGCCAGGATGGAGAATCAGGTGCCAAAAGACATCAAGGATGAACGGGTCCGGAGACTGCGCGAGCTCGACCAGCTGAAACGGCAGGAATTCTACCGCAACCATCTGGGACGGACCGTGGAAGTACTGGTGGAACGCCGCAACAAAAAAACCGGCCTGCTGCAGGGATTCAGTGACAATTACATCCCGGTGCAGCTCAAAGGCCCGGACCGCCTGGTCCGCTCGGTGGTCACGGTGCGCCTCGACCATCCGGGCGACGGCCACGTTCACGGCATACTGGAGGAACAGCACACTTGAATCAAGGTTGCCCTTAAAAATGAGAATTTTCGTTCGGGAACAAGGAGCGGAGAAATTAAAAAATAGCGCATATTCGGGCATATGCGAGCATTTTTCATTGCGTCGGTGACGCAGTTATCGGGCGAAAAGACAATTTTTCAGGGTGGCCTTAAACCCGGGTGACTGGTAAGATACCACTTGAAGTGGCAGCTGCATACCATCCCTAACCAGATTCCCGGGCCCGATACAGATGATTGGAGAAATCATAGCCATTGGTGACGAACTGACCTCCGGGCGCATCGCCAACACCACCAGCCGGTTTGCGGCGCACCATCTCTTTGCAGCCGGCCATGAAATTGTGGCCATGCACACCATCGGCGACACGCCGGAGCTCATCGGCGAAGCACTCAAGCGCGCCATCCGGCGGGCCGATTTCGTCATTGTCACCGGCGGGCTGGGCTCCACCACCGATGACCTGACCAACGAAGCGGTCACCCGGGCCCTGAACCGGCAGTCCATCCTCTACCCGGAGCTGCTGGAAAAAATCCGGGCCCGGCTGCGCGAAAACCACAACCAGGACAACGGGCTGGAGAAACTTGCCTGGCTGCCGGAGGGGGCCGAGATCCTCACCGACAAACGCATGGCCGGCTACATGCTTGTCCATGATGGCGTGCCCATTTTTTTCCTGCCCGGCGTGCCCTCGCAGATGAAACATCTGCTGGTGGAGGAGGTCCTGCCCCGGCTGGCCACCTGGACCGGCAACAACCGCAAGCATGTCCGGCTCCGAGTCTACCGCACTTTCGGCCTGCCGGAGCTGGAAATCAACCGGTTGCTCAGTGATATCGAGAAGACAAAGCGGGTCAAGATCGGCTACTATCCCGTGGACTGCGAGGTCCATGTCAGCCTGACCATCCTCGGCCGGGACGATGACGAGGCCCGGCGGTTATTCGAGGAAATGGACAGCGCCATCACCCGGATCCTGGGGGACGCCATCTATGGCATCGACCGGGAAACCATGGCCATGGTGGTGGGCAGACTGCTCCAGGAGAGCGATCGGACCATCGGGGTGGCCGAGTCCTGCACTGGCGGCCTGATTGCCAGTAAAATCACCGAGATACCAGGCTGCTCGAACTGGTTCACCGGCGGAGTGGTGGCCTATGCCAACAGCGTCAAGGAGTCCCTGCTCCAGGTGGACCATGACCTGCTGATCCGGTATGGAGCGGTTTCCGACCCGGTGGCCGAGGCCATGGCCCGTGGTATCGGCCGGTGTACCGGGGCCCCGGTTACCCTGTCGGTCACCGGCATTGCCGGACCCACCGGCGGGAGTGAGGAAAAACCTGTGGGCACGGTCTATTTCGGGCTGGGCTTTGACGGGAACATCTCGACCCATCTCTACCGGTTTTCCGGCAACCGCAAGGCTATCCAGGAGCACGCCGCCATGACCGGCCTGGACATGGTGCGGCGGACCCTGCTGGACGAGAGAAAGGCTCGCGGACCACAGTTCCCGGAACCACCGGTCCGGGAACTGGTCGACGACGACACAACTCAGTGTACCGGCAACAGAGAGTATTGACTTCCAGCCGCATGACCGACACGCGACAAGATTACCGGAACGTACTGTTACATACAAGGAGACATGGAATATGGCCCAGACGGCTCAGCAGATAAAGGACGGCAAACTCAAAAGCGTGGACAACGCCATCACCCAGATCCAGCGCCAGTTCGGCAAGGGATCCATCATGCGACTGGGTTCCAACGAGCGGGAGAATATCCCGGTCATCCCCACCGGTGCCCTGTCCATCGACATTGCCCTGGGGGTAGGCGGACTGCCCCGTGGCCGGGTAACCGAGATCTATGGCCCGGAATCCTCGGGCAAGACCACCCTGGCCCTGCATGTCATTGCCGAGGCCCAGCGGCGCGGCGGCACGGCCGCCTTCATCGACGCGGAGCACGCCCTGGATACCGCCTATGCCGAACGCCTCGGCGTGGACGTGGACAACCTGCTGGTATCCCAGCCCGACTTCGGTGAACAGGCCCTGGAGATTGCCGAAATACTGATCCGTTCCGGCGGCGTGGATGTGGTGGTTATCGACTCGGTGGCCGCCCTGGTACCCCGGGCCGAGATCGATGGCAATGTGGGAGACCAGCACGTGGGGTTGCAGGCCCGGCTCATGTCCCATGCCATGCGGAAATTCACCGGGGTGCTCAAGCGGACCAACACTGCCCTGATCTTCATCAACCAGATCCGGATGAAGATCGGGGTCATGTTCGGCAACCCGGAGACAACGACCGGCGGCAATGCCCTCAAGTTCTATTCCTCTATCCGGCTGGACATTCGCCGCATGACCCAGATCAAGGACGGCACCGATATCATCGGCAACCGGACCAAGGTCAAGGTGGTCAAGAACAAGGTGGCTCCGCCGTTCAAGCAGGCCGAGTTCGACATCGTCTATGGCGAGGGAATCTCCAAGATGGGTGACCTGCTCGACCTTGGAGTGGAACTCAATATCATTGACAAGTCAGGGGCCTGGTACTCCTACCAGGATGAGCGGATCGGTCAGGGACGGGAAAATGCCAAGTCCTTTCTCAAGGAACACCCCGACATGGCGGGCGAAATCGAGAGGAAAATCCGGCTGGGTTACGGTCTGCCGGTGGAAGATATGGCCGAACCGGCTGCCAAGGCTGAAGACAAACCGGCCTAGCAGACCTCCGGAGCCTGGTTCCGCCCCCTCTCCCCCGGAAAGCAAAATAAAAATCCCCTGCCAGAGAGATCTCTGACAGGGGATTTTTATTTTTAAAAAGGAGAAAAGATCAGATGGTTCCGCGCCACATCAGTCGATGGCAATTTTCTTCTGCTTGGACTCCTTGGTGCGCGGCAGGCGAATTTCCAGCACACCATCTTTGAACGAAGCCTTGGCCTTGTCGCCATTCACATCTTCCGGCAGCCGGAAGCTGCGGGTGAAGGAACCGTACCTCCGCTCGATCCGGTGATAATCCTTCTTGTCCACCTTCTCTTCCTGCTTCTTCTCTCCGGAGATGGTCAGGCTGTTTTCGGTGATGGTCACGTTGAGATCATCCTTGTTGATGCCAGGCAACTCGGCCTTGACCACCACTTCATTGCCATCCTCGTAGATATCCACCGATGGATTGAGCCCTTCCATTTTCGGGACCGGCATCAGTGGACTGGACAACATGGCGAAGGGGTTACGGAAAAAGGTTTCAAAATAGCGGTCCATTTCCTCAAACGGGGAAACAGCCTGCATCTCTTCTCTTGTAACCAGTTCTCCCTTATCTTTCTTCTTTCCCATGACACACCTCCTTGTCCCAGAGTTTTTGGATTGAATGGAAATCACTCAATTCCAACTGGTTACAAAATAAGCAGACAAAGGAGCATGTCAAGATCTCCCGCCCTGTACCAGTGAAAAAATTCAAAGCTGATACGTCTCATGCTGCCCCGGCATGCAGGTATGCCTGTGGCCCAGGGTGCGGGCGAAACTCTCCATGGCCTCCTCTTCACCGTGGACCAGGAAGACATGCTCCGGATCACCGGTACGGCGAAACCACTCCAGCAGCTGGCTGCGTCCGGCATGGGCGGAAAAACCGCCGATGGTGTAAATCGAGGCCTCGACCGGGATCACTTCGCCAAAGATCTTCACCTCCCTGGCCCCGTCGATGATCTGCCGGGCCAGGGTGCCCCGGGCCGCGTAGCCGACAAAGATCACGCTGCACCGCTTCCGCCAGAGATTATGCTTGAGGTGATGGCGGACCCGGCCGCCGGTGGCCATGCCGGAACCGGCCATGATCACAGCCCCGCCCCGGATGGCGTTGATGGCCATGGACTCGCTGGTTTCGCGGGTAAACTGCAGCCCCGGCAGGTCAAAGGGATCGCGGCCGTCATGGAAAATACGGTAGGCTTCCCTGTCGAAACACTCGGGGTGGCGGCTGAAAATCCGGGTGGCCGAAATCGCCATGGGCGAATCGAGGAAAACCTGCATGATCCCGGGAAGATCCCCCTTTTCTACCCCTTCCCGGAGGTAATAGAGGACCTCCTGGGACCGCTCCAGGGCAAAGGTGGGGATCACCACGTTACCACCCCGGCGAAAGGTGGACATGATAGCCTCGTAGAGTTCCTGGACCGAGGGCAGCAGCTGTTTGTGTTCCCGGTCACCATAGGTGGTCTCCATGACCACCACGTCCACCGGCGGCGGATGGGCGGGATCGCGAAGAATGGGCCGATCCGGATAACCCAGATCGCCGGAGAAGAGTACTTTTTTCCGACACCCTTTTTCCTCGAGCTCCAGGACAATACTTGCCGAGCCCAGGATATGGCCGGCATCGATGAAGGTGGCCTGGATACCGTCCCACAGTTTGAGGGGCTTGTTGTACCGGGCGGTGCGACCGAAATAATCCAGGGCATTCAGGGCGTCCAGGGTAGTGTAGAGAGGCTTGATATCCTCTGCCCGTCGGCCGTGCCGGGCGGCTTTTTTCGACTTCCAGCGGGCATCTTCCTCCTGGATGTGGGCCGCGTCCAGCATGACCAGCCGGGCCAGTTCGCGGGTGGCCCCGGTGGTGATGATCTCGCCCCGGAAACCGCGCTCCACCAGCAGCGGAATCCGGCCGCAATGGTCGAGATGGGCATGGGTCAGGAGAAGATAATCCACGGTGGACGGATCAAAACCGAAATCCCCGCGGTTTTCCTCTTCGATCTCCCGGCCACCCTGGTACATACCACAGTCGATCAGGATCCGGCGGCCCCGGCAGGTGACGAGATGACAGGAACCGGTTACTCCCCTGGTGGCGCCATGGAATGATATCTTCATTTTTTCCTCCCCCGGCACTCCGGCCCGGCCAGGAGCGGGCTGTCGTTTTTCTCGTGCCATTCCAGGATGCCCTGCCAGACCTCTTCGGCCTCCTCGGCATACCAGAACAAATCCCGGTCCTCGGGATCGATCACTCCCTCGTCCACCAGAAAGTCCACATCCACGGTCTGCCGCCAGAACTCCTCCCCACCAGGACCACCGGCAGGGGGGCGATCTTGCGGGTCTGGATCAGGGTCAGGGCCTCGAACAGCTCGTCCAGGGTCCCGAAGCCGCCGGGAAAGGCCACCAGGGCCTTGGCCCGCAGCAGGAAGTGCATCTTTCTGATGGCGAAATAATGGAACCGGAAACAGAGTTCCGGGGTAATGTAGGGGTTGGGAAACTGTTCATGGGGCAGGGTGATGTTGAGCCCGGCCGACTTGGCCCCCACGTCATAGGAGCCCCGGTTGGCCGCCTCCATGATCCCGGGACCGCCGCCGGTGATCAGGATGAGCCGGCAGTCCTCGGGCCCGGTCCCGGCATTGCCCACCAGACGGCCAAACTCGCGGGCCACCTCGTAATAGCGGCTTTTGGCCTCCAGCCGGCGGGCGATTTCCAGCTGCCGCGCCAGCCCCTTGTCCCGGGGATGCTCGGCAACCTCCTGCTCCAGCTTCTCCACCCGTCGCCGGGCCGCGGCCGGTTCCGGGATCCTGGTGGATCCAAAGGCGACAATGGTATGCCCCACCCGGTGCTCCTCCAGGAGCAGTTCAGGCTTGAGGTAATCGATCTGCAGCCGCACCCCGCGGGTCTCGTACCGTTTGAGGAAATCCGGATCTTCATCTGCCTGGCGATAGCCCGGGCTCTGCATGATGGTTTCAACCCGGGACAGGGCCTGAGGGTCATCCTGCAGGTCTTTGGGCAGGTGCCACGGCAGGGGAGTGGAACGGAAATGGGGATGGGCCGGGGCGGGTATTTCCCGCTTCCGGCTGTGCCTGGTTCTTTTTTTCATCGGTACACTCCAGAAGGTTGTGGGCAGGGCAGCCTGATTAGAATTTACGGGCCGAGAGTCCGAGCATCAGGAGGGCAAGGCCATCCACCATCAGGCTGATCCCGACCAGGACCCCCACCAGCCACATGGCGGAAAATGGCCAGCTGACCAGAAACACGCCGGCCATGATCATGGAGAGTATACCGTTGAACAGGGTCCAGCCCCAGCCGGGCAGGGGCCGCAGAACAAAAGAAAAGCTGATGGAGGCAAAGCCGTCGAGGAGGAAATAGATGATGAGTACCAACCCCAGTGCCGCGGCGCCGGCTGCGGGATAGAGGCCGATCAGCAGCCCCAGGGCAATGAGCAGAAAAGGCTTGAGCCAGGCCAGGGCGGTGCGGGAATAGTTGATCCAGGTCAGGTAGGCGACCACCACCCCGCTGAGCACCAGCAGAAAAGAAATCAGCAGGGAAATGGCCACGGTGATCACCTGGGGCATGATCACCCCGATCAGGCCCAGAACCAGCAGAACAACACCGGTGATAATGGTCGCCCTGCGGGTCCGACCGTCCATGAAGATATCCAGGGATACGCTGCGCATCGCTCTTCCTCCTTGTCCGTTATTGTGTCCTGGCGCCTGGTGACGCCCCTCTTTTATACTCCATAGTAATCGAGTCAGACTCTTGTCAAGGTCAGCACATCGGTCCCGGCCTTGAACATCAGAACCTGGGCAGGTATGGTGTGCAGTATGCCGCGTCCCGTGAACCTTTCCCGAAAAATGGCCTCTTTCCGTGATATCGCCAGCCACCACCTTTTCAGACAGCTGCTGGTGGTTATCCTGGTCTTTTCCCTCTTTTCCGCCATCGGTTCCATCGCCCGGGCCCACACGGCCCAGTTCGAAGCCTGGATCGGCTCCCTGGGACTCACCGGCATGCTGGTCTTTCTGGCCGCCATGACCGTGCTGCCGCTCATCGGCGTGACCCAGACCCTGTTCGCCTTTGTCGGGGGACCCTGTACGGCCTCATGCCCGGGCTGATCATCGTCCTGACCGGGGCCACGTTGAACTCCACCCTGGCCTGGTTTCTTGGCCGGATCCTGCTGGCCGAACGGGTGGCCCGCTCGCTCGAAAAACGGCCCCATCTCCACATGATCGTCCAGAAAGCCCGAAACGCCGGACCCGGCGTCCAGATCCTCATCCGGTTGCTTCCCCTGCCCGCCGCGCCCCTGTGCGAGGCTCTGGGAGCTGCCGGAGTGCAATTTACTCCATTTTTTATCGGAAACCTGGGCGCAATCCCCATTTGCCTGCTGCTCAACTATTTCGGCTATACCGCCGCCCATGTCACCCGGGCTACCTCGGGCACTTCCACCCTCAGCTCCACACATATTACATTGCGTATCCTGGGACTTGCATTATTGTTTATCTGTATTTGCCTCACCATCCGATTTGCACAGCGAAAACTTCTCACAGGGAATGACAGGAAGCCATCATGAAACAGACAAATTTCATCGGGAACGGAAAAAAACCTGACATCGAAATCAACAAGACCACCCAGGAGAAGTTCTGGCAGAGCCCGGGCTTCACGTTTCTGCTCTACCTGATTTTCATCATGGTCTCCTTCCAGCTCTACCAGGGGTACCAGCAGGTCAAGCAGGAAGAGATTCCCTATTCGCAATTTCTTGAATACGTGAACAACGGCCAGGTGGCCGAGGCCGTGGTCACCGACAAGGTGATCACCGGAACCCTGACCCTGCGTGACGAACGGACCGGCAAACAGCGCCGCTTCATCACCGTTCCGCTGTCCTGGAATCCGGACCTGGCCGAATCCCTGGAAAAGAAAGGGGTCAAGTTCACTGTCCGCCAATCCAACAACTACCTGGCCAACTTCTTCTTCAACTGGGTGCTGCCCTTTGGCCTGCTCTTCTTCCTCTGGGGGGCCATGGCCAAGCGCATGGGCAATATGGGGCGTGGTTTTCTCAATATCGGCAACAAGATCCACATCCACCCCGACGATGCACCCAAGGTCACCTTTGACGACGTGGCCGGGGCCGAGGAGGCCAAGCAGGAACTCAAGGAGATCGTTAATTTCCTCAAAGATCCAAGCAAGATCCAGAAGCTGGGCGCCCGGATGCCCAAGGGCGTGCTCATGGTGGGCCCCCCAGGTACCGGCAAGACTCTGCTGGCCCGGGCCGTGGCCGGTGAATCCGATGTGCCCTTTTTCAACATTTCCGGCTCCGAGTTCATCGAAATGTTTGTCGGTGTCGGCGCGGCCCGGGTACGGGAACTCTTCGAGCAGGCCCGCAAACATGCACCCTGCATCATCTTCATCGACGAGATCGATGCCATCGGCCGGGCCCGCGGGGCCGGACCGGTGATGGGTGGCCACGATGAACGGGAGCAGACCCTCAACCAGCTGCTCACCGAGATGGACGGCTTTGATTCCTCCACCGGCGTGGTGGTCATGGCGGCCACAAACCGGCCGGAAATCCTGGACAAGGCCCTGCTCCGGGCCGGCCGGTTCGACCGCCAGGTCCTGGTGGACAAACCCGACCTCAAGGACCGGGAGGCTATCCTCAAGCTCTATGCCTCCAAGATGCAACTGGCCGACGACGTGGATCTCCACGTGGTGGCCCAGCGTACGCCCGGCTTTGTCGGCGCCGACCTGGAAAACATCTGCAACGAGGCCGCCATACAGGCCATCCGTCAGAACCATGACAAGGTCACCATGCGTGATTTCGAGGCAGCCATCGACCGGGTCATCGCCGGGCCGGAGAAGAAAAACCGGGCCCTCAACCCGGAAGAAAAACACCGGGTTGCCTACCACGAATCAGGACATGCCCTAGTGGCGGAGACCGTCCCCACCGGCGAACCGGTACACAAGGTATCCATCATTCCCAGGGGCGTGGCGGCCCTGGGCTACACCCTGCAGCTGCCGGTGGATGAAAAGTTCCTTTCCACGGAACAGGAACTCAAGGATCAGATCGCCATCCTGCTCGGCGGCCGCGTGGCCGAGGAGCTGATCTTCGGCGACGTGTCGAGCGGGGCCTCCAACGACCTGGAACGGGCCTCGGAGATCGCCCGCTCCATGATCACCCGGCTGGGCATGAGCAAGAAACTCGGCCCACTCACCTATGGCAAGCATCACCAGCTGCAGTTCCTGGGCGGCGAGGACCATGAAGAACGCAACTATTCCGAGGAAACTGCCCGGATAATCGACGAGGAATGCCGCGAGCTGGTGGAAGAGGGCCATGCCCGGGCCCGGAACATCCTCACCGAAAACCGGGCCGCCCTGGACGCCCTGGCGTCCACCCTTGAGGAAAAGGAGGTCCTGGACGGCGAAGTGGTCAAGGAGATCATCGAGAAACATTCGAGCGATAAATAACGGTCATGACCGGCCGGGAATTGAAGAAAAGAGCGCCCGAGGAACCTGCGGAACTGCTGAGCCTTAAGGAAGTGATCGCCATGGGCGTGGGCGGCATGGTGGGCGGCGGGATTTTCTCCGTCCTCGGTCTGGCCATTGCCCAGGCCGGTCATGCCGCACCGCTTGCCTTTGTCCTGGGCGGGGTGATCGCCATGCTCACCGGGCTCTGCTATGGTCGGCTCGGGCTCAGATTCCGCTCCGACGGCGGCAGCTTCACCTATCTCGAACACGCTTTCACCAATCAGAACCTGGCCGGGATCGGCGGCTGGCTCCTCCTGCTCGGATACGTGGGCACCATGGCGCTCTACAGCTACACCTTTGCGGTCTACGGCTCGGCCATGCTCGGCACCGACATGCCGGCAATGCATCACCTGCTGGAATCCCTGATCCTGCTGGCCTTTTTCGGCATCAACCTGTACGGGGTCAAGGCGTCCGGTACCAGCGAGCTGATCATTGTCACCGTCAAGATGCTGATCCTGCTTCTCTTTGGAATCATCGGCCTGTTCTATGCCCGGACCGACTATCTGCTGCCCCTGTTCAACAAGGGCGTGGGAGGGCTGTTCATGGGGGCGGCGCTCATCTTCGTGGCCTACGAGGGATTCGAACTGATCCCCAACGCGGTGCATGAAATGGAGGACCCGGACCGAAATCTGCGCCTGGGCATTATCTGGTCCATAGCCCTGACCATCGGGGTCTACCTGCTGGTCTCGCTGGTGGCGGTGGGCAACCTGCTGCCTGAAGAGATCAACAAGTACAAGGAATACGCCCTGGCCGAGGCGGCCAAACCCTTCCTCGGCCAGGCCGGCTTTCTCCTCATCGGCCTGGCGGCGCTGTTTTCCACGGCCTCGGCCATCAACGCCACCATGTTCGGCACCGCCCGGCTCGGCATGGTGATGGCGACGGAAAAGGCCCTGCCCCGGGTCTTCGGCTTCCGGCGGCGTCAGAACAACATTCCCTGGGTCAGTCTGATCATTATCACCGTTCTGACCCTGTTCTTTGTCAACATTGCCGACCTGACCATCATCTCCTCCTTTGCCAGCTCTACCTTTCTGCTCATCTTCGCGGCCATCAACCTGACCGCCTTCCGGCTCCGCCACCGGATCGGCCTGACCACGGGAATACCTCTCTCCGGGTTAGCCCTGACCACGATCTCGTGGCTGACCCTCATGTACTACCTCTACCGCTCGAGTCCGGAGAGCCTGGGCTGGATTGGCTGTTTCTACCTGTCGGTCATCGTGGTAGAACTGTTCTTCTCCAAGCGCAGGCGTATCTTCCCGGTCCAGAGCCCGGCATGAGAACCATTTTGACGGACCGATTCCAGGAGCGATGAACAGATGAGCGTTATGACCGAATACGCCATGTATGCCAAGACATTCATCGGCATCCTGTCCATTGTCAATCCCCTGGGGGCCATCCCGGTCTTCCTTTCCCTGAGCGTGGACAGGTCCCCGGACGAGTGCAGGAAGATCGCCAGGATCAGCGCCGTGGCCGTGGCCGTCATTCTTCTGGCCGCAGCCTGGACCGGCGACACCATGCTGGCCTTTTTCGGCATCAGCCTGCCGGCCTTCCGCACTGGCGGCGGCCTGCTGATCCTGCTCATGGCCATTGCCATGATGCATGCCCGCCAGAGCCATGCCAAACAGAGCCCCGAGGAGGCCGATGCCAACCTGGAAAAGGACGATATCGCCGTGGTGCCGCTGGCCATCCCCCTCATGGCCGGACCGGGTGCCATCAGCCTGGTCATTGTCGAAGCCCATCACGCCGCGGCCACCGGCCTGATGGAACGGCTGCTGCTCAGCGGCTGTATCGTCCTGGTCGCCTGCGCGGCCTGGCTGAGCCTGCGGCTGGCCGAGCCCATCGGCAAGCGGCTGGGCACCACCGGCTTGAACATTGGCATCCGGATCATGGGGCTTCTGCTCTGCGCCATCGGGGTGCAGATGATCGCCGAGGGGTTGAAACAGCTCTTTCCCGCCCTGGGCTGACCCCGGCCACGGGCGTGGGATACATTATTCAGTCAAGCTACAAAGGAACAAAGAACCATGGACATCCACATCCTGCAACACGTCCCCTTCGAGGGACCGGGCCATATTCTCACCTGGACTGAAAAAAACGGCCACCGGGTCACCTACAGCCGTCTCTTTGACGATCCCGCCCTGCCTGACCCGAACACGGTCGATCGGCTGGTCGTCATGGGCGGGCCGATGAATATTTACGAATATGACCGCTATCCCTGGCTGCGGGCGGAAAAGGCGTTTCTTGGCGAAGTCATCGAAGGCGGAGGCAGGGTGCTCGGCATCTGCCTGGGCGCCCAGCTGATCGCCGACGTCCTCGGGGCCAGGGTCCATGCCGGCGCGCACAAAGAGATCGGCTGGTTCCCCATTTCCCTGACACCGGAGGCCCGGGAAACCAGGGTCTTTGGTTTTCTGGAACCGGAACTGACCGTCTTTCACTGGCATGGCGACACCTTTGCCATTCCCGAAGGGAGTATCCACCTGGCCCGTAGCGAGGCGTGCGAAAACCAGGCCTTTCTTTACGACGACCGGGTCCTGGGGCTGCAGTTTCATCTGGAATCCACCCCGGAGAGTGTCGAGCTGATAACCCGCCACTGCCGGGATGAACTCGTCCCGGCGGCCTGGATCCAGAGCGGACGCGAAATAAAAGAGGTTCCCCGGGAGCGCTTCCTGGCCATCAACACGGCCATGGAAGGTATCCTCGACCGACTTTTCAGCTAAATGAATCTCCAGCGGATGACGGGCCTGACTGCTTCGCTCGGGACAGCCCCTGAACCTCCCTGTCAGCCAGGACCTGGCTTTCCCGGAAACGAATAAGGGCGGCCAGGGTATCGCAGGTGGGGGTTTCCACCCCGAGACGCTGGCCCTGCTCGGCCACATAACCCACCAGGGCGTCCACCTCGGTCCTTTTGCCGTTTTCCAGGTCCTGGAGCATGGAGGGCCGATGGTTGCGGGTCAGGGGCAGGAGATGATCATAGAAGACCCGTCGGTAGGCCTCGGCGTCGGGCCACGGGGTGGAGCCGCCCATGGTCTCGATGACATCAAAGGTCTCGTCCATGATCCGATCCATGACCCGCCGGGTTTCACCATGGTCGCCCAGGGCCCCGTAATGGACCCCCAGCAGGGCGCCGAGGGGATTGAGGGCGCAGTTGTAGAGCAGCTTGGCAAAGAGGTCGCGGTGGATATCCTCCACGGCGATGCAGGGAAGACCGGCATGGTTGATGGCCTCGGCCAGGTGGGCGGCAGACTCGGGGATATGGCCGGGCCGGACCGAGCCTATGTGGATATCGTCCGCCGTGGCGGTGATCCGCACCAGGCCGGGCCGCTGGATTTCGAACCCGGTGATCACCCGGGCCCGAGCGTCCGCTCCTCGCCAAAAACCATGGCCACCTTTTCCACGTTGCCACAACCATTCTGCATGGATACCACCGGGCCATCAAACCCGTGAAGACCGGCCAGGGCCTGGACCGCGGTCTCTGTATCATAGGCCTTGGTGGTGATCAGTCCATAGTCGTATCCTGCCCCGTCAACCCCTTCCAGGTTCGACAGCAGGCCCACCCTGTCCAGGGGAGCGCTGAACTCGCCAAATATCCCGCTGACCTGCAGGCCGGCATCACCAATGGCCTCGATGAACCGGGCCCGGAGCACCAGGTCGACCCGGTGGCCATCGGCGGCCAGCATACATCCCAGGGCCTGCCCCAGGGCCCCGGCTCCAAAAATCAGAAATCGCATTGTCTCCACCCTGTACTGTCTGAAGGGTACCTTGAAAAATCAGATATTTTGTTCGAGTTCAAGGAACAGTGAAAAATAAAAGCGCAGCATATTAACCATATGTGAGCATTTTGTTTTTCGCTGTGACGCAGAAATCGGGCAAAATGGCAATTTTTCAAGGTAGCCTGAATTGCGGTTGCTCTCTTCCCAGGAAGAACAGGAAAACTCCATCCACGGAGAAGACAGATAAACCTTGTCATGGTATACCATTTTCTTATACAAGCCCTGCCACCACTCCTCAATCCGTAAGCGACATGGTAAACGACATTCTATGGAAATCATCCTCATCGCGGCCATGGCTGCCAACCGCGTGATCGGCCACAACAATACCATCCCCTGGGATATTCCCGGTGAACAGACCCGGTTTAAGGAAATCACCATGGGCCACTCCCTGATCATGGGCCGTAAGACCTGGGAATCCATCGGCCGGCCCCTGCCCGGCCGGCGCAACATCGTGGTTACCCGCAACCGGGACTACCGCGCCCCGGGCGCGGAAACCGTACACAGCCTGGACGAAGCCCTGGAGCTTTGCCGGAGCGACCGGGCGGCCCGGGTTTTCGTCATCGGCGGCGAACAGCTCTACCGCCTGGCTCTGCCCCTTGCCCATACCCTGATCCTGACGGTCCTGGACCGGTCCTACCCGGGAGACACCTCCTTTCCCCCCTTCAGTGAAGAAGAATTCCAGCTGAAGGGCTCGGTGGAGGTGGCCGCCGTCCAACCCTACACCATCCAGACCTGGCAGCGCCGGTAGGGACAGCGTCCGGAGAAAACAATAATCTTTCTCAAATTCCTGTTGACAGGTCTACGCTGTCCAGGATATATCTTTTCTATAACCTGGACGCTGGTTATCGGTTTATCCTATTGATCGCCAGAGTTTTCCATTCATATCAAACCCGGGAGGGATCCATGAAACAAAATGATCTCAAGAAACTCCTGGCCAGCCTGGGTGTGGCCGGCCTGATCAGCGCAGGTGGCATGGCGCCGCCGGCCGTACAGGCATCGGGCAGCGGTGGCAGCGGCTGAGGCGGCAGTGACCAGGTCAGCAGCGCCGGGAGCGCTGCAGAAGAAGAGCAGATGACGGAAGAAACCAAGAAGAAAATACTGGAAACGGCCGAACAGGAGGCCGAGGAAATCACCAGAAAGGCCAGTGAAGAGGCCAAAGAGGCTGTTGAAAAAAACCTCAAGAAAAAGAGTGGAACCAGCGGCTGAGGCGGTTCGAAAAATTAAACGTGCAGGCTGCACGTTCAGAAAACAAGAGAAAGCCGGTAACCCATTGAGGTTACCGGCTTTCTGCGCTTTTGCCCCGCCCTTGCCCATTACCCCCCGTTGTTCCAGGAGCCGCTCGTGAAAAAATCCAGCCCGGAAAATATCTACTCCGCCTGCTGCCGGTATCTACCGCCCCTGCCGACCGTACCGGACCATGACCTGGTCTCCTGGCTGGCAGACCATCCACATCTGTATACCGAACATCCTTTTCTCCCGGACCTGGCGCGACTGGAACAAGCCCTTCACTTCCTGCGCCACACCCCTCCGCCCCTGCCGGAAACAGTGGACAGGCGGCAGATCAACCCGGCCCTGGAACTGCTGTCGCTGAACTGGCGCCAGCTGTCCCGGCTGCTGGACGATCCGGCGATCCGGCCCGAGCCGGGGCAGGAATTCGTTCTCGCGGTCCGAAAGCCGGACACCGGCGAGGTGACGGTCCGCACGGCCACCAGCCATGACCTCCTGGCCCTCAAGCTGGTCAGCGAGGACATGGATGAACGCCAGACCGCCCGGGAAGGCGGGGTCCCGCTGGCAACCATCGAGGCCATCCTGTATCAGGCCATGGAGCAGGGGCTGATCCTTTCGCCCCCCTCGCGCATAGCCAGGCCGCCGGACTTCCCCCGGGGCGAGGTCTCGGATCCATCGTTTTTCACCGCTTCTGTCTTCACCCTCCAGTGGCATATCACCCAGACCTGCGATCTCCACTGCCGCCACTGCTACGATCGCAGCGACCGGGCCACAATGGAACTGGCCCAGGGCATCAAAATCCTCGATGATCTCTATGATTTCGCCAAGGCCCACCATGTCCATGCCCAGGTCACCTTTACCGGTGGCAACCCTCTGCTTTATCCTCACTTCAACGAGCTCTACCGGGAAGCGGCCGAGCGCGGTTTTCTAACCGCCATCCTCGGCAATCCCATGCCCAGGCACCGACTGGAAGAGATGCTTGCTGTCCAGAAGCCGGAGTTCTACCAGGTGAGCCTGGAGGGGTTGCAGCCCCATAACGACTATATCCGCGGCCCGGGCCATTTCGAGCGGGTGCTGGCTTTTCTAGACCTGCTCCGGGAACTGGACATCTACTCCATGGTCATGCTGACCCTGACCCGGGCCAACATGGACGAGGTGCTGGAACTGGCCGAACTGCTGCGCGACAGGGTGGATCTCTTCACCTTCAACCGGCTGGCCATGGTCGGTGAGGGCGCTTCCCTGGCCTCGGCCCCGTTCGAACGGTTCGAACAGTTTTTAAACAGGTACATGGAGGCCTGCCGGGACAATCCCTGCATGGGGCTCAAGGACAACTTTTTCAATCTGGTACGCCACAAAAAAAAGATGGAGTATACCGGCGGCTGTGCCGGATACGGCTGCGGGGCGGCCTTCAACTTTGTCTCCATACTGCCCGACGGAGAAGTCCATGCCTGCCGCAAACTGCCCTCCCCCATGGGCAATATCTTCGAGAACTCCCTCCAGGAGATCTATCACAGCCCGCAGGCCCGCAAGTACCGCCGCGGCTCCTCGGCCTGCGCGGACTGCGCCATCCGCCCGGTCTGCGGCGGCTGTCTGGCCGTGACATACGGCTTTGGCCGTGATATCTTCACCGAGTTGGACCCCTACTGTTTCAGATAACACCCCACATCACTTCCCGGAAACCTGAACATGCGCCGATTCTTCATAGACCCTGACCAGGCCGGAAACGACCAGGTGGAGCTCAGCGGTCCGGAGGCCAGACACCTGCGCACCGTACTCCGCATGCAGCCCGGTGACCGAATCGAGCTCTTCGACGGTACCGGGGGGTAATGACGGCCGAAATCTCCGGTTTCGGTCCACACACCGTGGTGCTGCGCATCCTTGAGCGCCACCGGGCCGCCCCTCCGGACCGGGCGTCGCTGACCGTGGCCCAGGCCCTGCTCAAGGGCAAGAAGATGGACCTGCTGATCCAGAAATGCACGGAACTTGGGGTGCACACCCTGCAACCGCTGCAGACGCGGTTTGGCGAAAACAGGACCCGCCTGGACCGCCAGCACCAGCGGTGGCAGCGGATCATGCTCGAGGCCTGCAAGCAGTGCGGCCGGACCTGGCCCATGCGGATCTGCGAACCCAGAAGCCTGGAACAGTTCGACACCGACAATTTCTGCGAAAAACTCCTGCTCTGGGAACAGGAAAGCCGCAACCCGCTGCCTGCGACCAATTGGCCGGCCTCGGCCTCCATCTGCCTCCTGCTCGGCCCCGAGGGAGGATTTCACCAGGCAGAAGTGGCCCTGGCCCGGAAACGCGGTTTTGACACCGTATCCCTTGGCCGCCTGGTCCTCCGGGCCGAAACCGCGACCCTGGCGGCGGTCTCCATCATCCAGTTCCACACCGGTGCCCTGCTGCCGGCCTGAAATCCCTTCCTCTCTTTTCCGTACCTGCGAACCTCTTTTGAAATCCCATCGGTTTCATGCTAGAGTGCGGGACCGATTTGCCAAGGCAGGGGCTTGGCCCCCTTTTCTTTTTCTGCAACCGGAATTATCCAACATATTCTCATGCGGGCAGTACTCCAGAGGGTGAAACAGGCACGGGTTACGGTGGACGGGCGGGAGACCGGCGCCATAGGCGCGGGGCTGCTGGTCCTGCTCGGTGTCCACCGGGACGACACACCAAAAGATGTTACCTGGATGGCCGACAAGGTGGTCAACCTGCGGATATTTGAAGACGAACAGGGGCGGATGAACCGGTCTGTTATTGATATAGCGGGTGAAATCCTGGTAGTATCCCAATTCACCCTGCTTGGCGACTGCCGCAAGGGGAGGCGGCCCTCCTGGTCGCACGCCGCTCCGCCCGAGATGGCCGACCGGCTCTACCGCGATTTTGTCAGGGCCATCGAGGCGCGCGGCATCCGGACGGCCACCGGCGAGTTCCAGGCCATGATGGAGGTCTCCCTGGTCAACTCCGGACCGGTGACCATGCTGCTGGACTCGCACAAAATTTTTTAGCCGGCAATGTGATCCCTTCAGGGGATACCATCGCCTGAAAGGTGCTTCCGGCGTGCAGCAACAAGGACTAACACCGCCACAAGCGGTGGTGACCGTACGAAACAGAGGCGTTGAAACCTGAAACTCTCACAATCCTGGCAATCATCCATGACCACATTTACTCCCGGCACCACCTACAGCTCCTTTCGGCTTAAGCGCAGCCAGTACATCGAAGAGATCGACTCCACGGTCTACCTGTTCAGGCATGAGCAGCTGGGCACCCCGGCACTTGCCATCAAGAACAGCGACCCGAACAAGACGTTCTGCATCGCCTTCCAGACCGTGCCCACCGATTCCACCGGGGTGGCCCATATCCTGGAGCACTCGGTGCTCATGGGGTCGAAGAAATATCCGGTCAAGGATGTGTTCGGAGAAATCCACAAGGGCGGGCTCATGACCTTTCTCAACGCCATGACCGGCTCCGACACCACCTGGTATCCCTTTGCGACCAGGAACATGAAAGAGTACTTCAACATCATGGATGTCTACTGTGATGTGACTCTCAACCCCCTGCTCGAGCGGACCACCTTTGAACAGGAAGGATGGCATTATCACAAGGAAGCGGAAGACCAGCCGCTGCAGTACCAGGGCGTGGTGTTCAACGAGATGAAGGGTGCCTTCTCCGACCCCATCCGAGCCATTTTCCACCACATGTTCGGCGGCCTGATGCCCGGCTCCACCTATGCCCACGAATCCGGTGGAGACCCGCGCCACATCCCGGATCTCACCTATGAACAGTTCGTGGCCTTTCACCGCAAACATTATCATCCCGCCAACGCCATGCTCTTCTTCTACGGCGACGCTCCTCTGGAAGAGGAACTGGCGTACGTCCAGAACAACTTCCTGGCCGATTTTGCCACCGCTGATGCACAGGGACGGGGCAAGGTGGCCATCGAACCCGGCCGGGAAATCGACGAGCCGGTGTTTATCGAGGACACCTACGGGGTGCAGCCCGGCAGCGACACGAAGGAAAAGACCTTTCTGGCCGTTGGCTCGGCTGTGGGCGACATGACCCAGCGCAAGCGCAATGCCGCCTTTCAGATCATCGCCTCCATTCTCTACAATTCCGATGCCTCACCCCTGAAGAAAGCCATCCTCAAAGCCGGTCTCTGCAAGGATTTCGGTGGGCTGTTCCTCTCCAACTCCTGTTTCAAGACCTTCATGATGACCTATCTCATCGGGTCGGATCCGGACAAGCGCGACCAGTTCCTGGCCCTGTACCAGGAGGTCCTGCAGACCATGGTGGACCAGGGGCTGGACCGGGAGCTGGTCCTCGCGGAACTCAACCGGTACGAATTTTCCGTCCGCGAAGAGGGCAACAAGGCCCAGCGCGGCCTGGACCTGATTTCCAAGGCCATGCCGGCCATGAAGTACGGAACCGATCCTTTCGAGGCCCTGCAGATCGACGAACTGCTGCGCGAAATCCGCCGGGACGCCCTGGAAAGTGATTATTTCGAGCGGCTGATCCGTGAACGGCTGCTGGAAAACCCGGCCACCGTGGCGGTGACCCTGAAACCGGACCCGGAGAAGATGATCCGGACCATGCAGGAAGAGCAGGCCCGGCTGGCGGCCTACGAGGCCACCCTGGACAAGGAGGGCATCCAAAATCTGATCCGGCGGACCCGGGAGCTGATGGAGCTCCAGCACCAGCCAAACGACGAGGAGAAGCTCAAACTCCTGCCCCGCCTTGGCCTTGACGACCTGGAACGGAACATCGATTTCCACCGCTGTACGCCCCGGGACCTGGCGCAGCGCCCCTTCCTGGTCAACGAGCTGCCCACCAACGGTATCGTCTACCTGGACATAGGCTTTGACTGCCGGGGACTGGACCGGGAGCAGCTCCTGGCCCTGAACCTGTTTGGCACCATTGTCACGGAGATCGGTACCTCGCGCCTGGACTACATGGCCTTTGCCAAGGAACTGGGTATCTGCACCGGCGGGTTCCACCACTCGTTCCATGCCCACCTCCATCTCGAGGACCCGACCAGCCCCCGCCCCACCCTCTGGTTCCACGTCAAGATGCTCTCCAGCTACCTGGACCGGGCGCTTACCCTGCTGGAGGAGGTGTTCACTGATGTCAGCTTCGCGGACCGGAGCCGGATCCGGGAGATCGTCCAGCGCGAATTCGCCTGGACCGAACATTCGGTGCAGAGCGAGGGCTACGGCCTGGCTTCCACCCGGGTTTTTGCCCGCCTCGGACTGGCCGGCCAGTACAACGAACATGTCAGCGGGGCGGTCAACTACCTGAATCTCAAGGACCTGGCCAGCCGGTACGAAGAGCGGGAAGAGAAGTTCCTGGAAACCCTGGAGACGATCCGGCGCCATGTCTTCCGGCGGGGCAGCGTCATGCTCGCAGTCACCGCCGGCCGGGAAGATATCGCCAGGCTGGAGGCCCGGATGCCCCTGGTCAGCAGCCTGCCGGAGAACGGGGACAATACCGCTTCCCAGCTCGCTCTGCCCGATTTCCCCACCTTCCCGGCCCGGCAGGCCTTCTGCACGTCGGCCGAGGTGGTGTACAATGTCATGGGCTGCACCCTGTTCCCGGACCCAGAGAAGTATGACGGCCAGTTCGAAGTTCTCAAGACCTGGCTCTCCAGAGATTATCTCTGGAATACGGTCCGACAGATGGGCGGGGCCTACGGCTGCTTCATCCAGTTCAACCACATAAGCGGCAACTTTGCCCTGGTCAGCTACCGCGACCCGCAGATAAGAAAAACCTACCAGGCCTACGAAGCCATAGAAGAGCAGGTCCGGGAGCTGAACCTGCCCGAGCCATCCCTGGAACAGCTGATCATCGGCACCTATGCCAACTTCAACCCCCACCAGGGACCGGCAAGCAAGGGAGCCACAGCCCGCAACGAATACCTCTCCGGCATCACCCCTGCCTACAAGCAGCAGCGGATCAGCGAAATCCTCGATACCCGCTGCGCCGATCTGCAAAAATTCGCGCCTCTCTTCAAGTCCCTGCGCACGAAAGGCAGCCTGGCAACCATCGGCAATATCGAAAAAATTCAGGAAAACAAAGACCTGTTCGAGAACATCGAAAAACTGTAGTCGGGGGAGTTGGAGTCAAGTCTGCCATTGACCTTTTTCGAGCATTATCTTTTTCTCTATGCTCTCCAACTTTTGCCTCAGCTCAACATCCCGCTGTAACTGTTTCCTGATCCGGATGACCGCACTGGAGACACTGCTGTAAGTTGGCAGGTTGAACCGCTGGGTATAGACCCCGTTCACATGACGCATGCAGCGGGAAATGTTCCCTTCCGGAGTCCGGACCAGCAGGTGATAACGGTTTGGCATCAGACAATAGGCAGCCACCCGGAGATGATGCATTTCCACGACTTCCTGGAGAATTTTGAGAAAAAGACGGTAATCCGCCGCTCCGGGGAAGATTTCCTCCCCCCGCCGTCCCCGGTTCATCACATGATACCGTGCACCGGGATATGCTATTCCGAAGTGGTCTTGACATATTCTGCGTTTATACTCCTTACCAACAAAAGTCAACACGGACCTGATCCCCGACGCCACATTATAATTTCCGGAAATATTCAACATTAAAACTTCCGGGTATTACAATTATCCTTCTCGAAAACTCTCCCTGCAGAACAGTGCGACAATTTGCCATATTTCATTAATCCCACATCGTAGTAATCCTTTACAGGTAAGCAATTGCCCCGCGGAAGAACTGCAGTTCAAGCGGCAACAGTGTAGAGTTATTTTCCCTGCCAAAAAACAATCCCTGCTCTCCCCGCGGATGCCCGCGGCGGTCCCGAGATTGTCTTTCCGTGTTGTCGTTTTTCCCTGACTGCAGGCTACCTTGATCGGTTGCCACTGTTCATCCGGCCTGCAGATAGAAAGCATCTTTTTTCACCATCGATGCCCTGCGGCGGCAATTTTTCACATACATTTTTTATCTGGAGGATGGGGACAACGAACAACAACTGCAACACCAACAAAAAAAGGAGGAACATCGAGCATGAAAAAAAGCACACAAAGAACACTGATCGCGGCCACCTGCCTGGGCCTTGTCTTTGTCCTTGGGCGGGTCACCACGCTTTCCGCCCAGGAGGCGGATTCAAGCAGTGCCTGTATCAACTGCCATACCGATCTTGAGGAGATGGACAGTTACGGAGCGGCGTCGGCCAGTGGCGGTGCCGCCATTGCGGGCTGAGGCGTTTCAGCCCCTCAGGTGAGGGGCCGGGACACCTTTGGCGTTGCCAGGGATTTTGTTGAATCAGAACATGGAGAAATAGGCTGCATCAACTGTCATAAGGGACAGAACGTCGACGACAAGGATGAAGCGCACAAGGACATGGTCAAGGATCCGTCGGAAGAAGGCGGCGGTGGCGTGTGCAGGGAATGTCACGAGGAGATTGCCTCCACCTACAAAAACGCCATGCACTACAATCTGACCGGCATCCTGGATATCGTCGGCACCATCACCTCCCCGCACAAGATGGCAGACACCTTGCTGCCGGAGGCCTGGAAACTTGACTGTGCAGACTGCCATGCCAGCTGCGGTTCCTGTCATGTAGCCTGGCCTGCTGTAGCCAAGGGCGGCCTGCTTGACCGCCACCGATTCAAACGAACACCCCCCATGGACAAAACCTGCTATGCCTGCCATGGTTCCCGCTTTGCCGGTGAATACATGGGCCGACTCGGCGCCACCGCCGACGTCCATTACGAAAAGGGCCAGATGGTCTGCACCGACTGCCATTCGGCCGAGCAACTCCATAACACCCAGCCCGAAGGGGTGAAACGCTACTATGCCACCAAGACCATCCGCTGCGAACAGTGCCATCCGGATGCCGCCAAGGCTGGTGAATCCAAGGTAGCCATGCACAACGCCCATCCGCAGGGCACCCTTGCCTGTGCTGTCTGCCATGCCAATACCTACTTCAACTGCGCCAACTGCCACGTATCGCTGGATATCAAGAAACCCGGCGAGATCAAGGTCATCTTCCCGTCCGAACCCCTGTACACGTTCAAGATCGGCACCAACATCGACCGTTCACCGGAAAATCCCTACAAGTACAACCTGGTACGGCACACGCCCATGAAGAAGGACTCCCTGGCCTCGCTGCGCTACTTCCAGGCAGTGCTCAAGGGTGCGCCCGGACCGGAAGACCTGGTCGCCAACTACGACGCCCTGCCGACCTGGAATTCCGCCTCAGTGCACAATATTCAACGTCGAACGAAACAGAACAGCTCCTGTAATGCTTGTCACGGCCACAAGGAACTCTTCCTCACCGAAGCTGACCTGGCCAGGGACGAACCAGCGGCAAATCAGAAAATTGTCGTGAAGAAAATCCCGGCTGAGATCAAAAAGTAAGATGGTCGGCAACGTGGAGACAATCATGCACAGGCAAGAACAAAGGAGTATTTCAATGAAAAGGAAACTGTTAGAATCTGCGATATGCACGCTGTTGCTGGCCGTGGCGGTTTTCATGGCCGCCCCGGCGATGGCCGGCACCACCCCGCTGGTAACCACCCAGTGGCTGGCAAAGAACCTTGGCGCCAGGGACCTGGTCATCATCGACGTCCGAACCGCGACCAACTATGGAGTCGGCCATATCCCCGGCTCCTTCAACATTCCCTATGTCGGCTGGGAGCCCTTCAGTGAGAAGCGCCAGTGCCAGCTGATGCCCAAGCCTGAAGATTTTACCATGATGCTCCAGGGCATCGGGGTGAACAAGTCGTCCCACGTGGTCATCTACGATCACGGCAACTCCATCGGCGATGCCACCAAGGGCGCGGCCACGGTCTGGATTCTCGAGGCCATGGGCCATACCAATGTCTCCTACTTGAACGGTGGCTTCACCAAGTGGACCTTTGAAGGCCGGATCATCGACAACAAGCTGCCGAAATCCGAGCAAGGCGATTTCGTCGCCCACTTCGATCCCGCCAAAGTAGTTTCCCTGGAGCAGATGCTGGCCACGGTGCAGAAGAAAGACGCGATCATCGTCGATGCCAGAAGCAGCAGCCAGCATTTCGGGGCCAGCAAGCGCGGTGATGTGGAACGGTTCGGCCATGTTCCCGGTTCCATTAACCTGCCGGCACCCTATCTGAACAATGCCGGTGCCAACCGGGCGCCTGCGACCATCAGGAGCAAAAATCAACTGGCCGCCATGACCAGGGGCGTCGGTATTCCGGCGGACAAAAACGCCAGGATTATCGTGTATTGCAACACCGGCCAGTACGCCGGCATGGATTATTTCATTCTCCATGACATTCTCGGCTACAAGAACGTCGCTGTCTACGACGGCTCGATGCTCGAGTATGCCGCAGACGATGATCGGCCGCTGGTTACCTTCTCCTGGGGCAGGTCAGGCAAATAGGCCTGGCCGCAACCAGCAGGAACGGATCTTTGTCCGGACCGCAGCCACCAGTGCAATGAAATACTCCGACGCCAGCTGTTCCCGGCGACGGATACTTTTCTGGTAACTCATGGAGGAATAGAATGAAGAGAGCGTACCAACAAAAAACGTCCTTTCTGGGCGTACTGCTGTGCATATTCTTCCTGCCCGGCCTGGTTATGGCCGCAGGGAGTTCCCTGGTAAGCGTCGAATGGCTTGCCAAAAACCTGAACAAGAAGAATCTCGTCATCCTGGATGTGAGCGAATTCATCCATTACGAGAGCAAACACATCCCGGGCGCGGTCAAGGCCTTTGGCCCGTGGATGACCATGAACAGTGAATTTGTCGGCTTCATGATGCCGGATGAAACGGAGCTGGTCAGCATGCTGCGGGGATATGGGGTGAACAACGACTCCTTTGTCGTGGTCTACGACGAGGGCATCACCTCCAGGGACACGGCCAAGAGCGCCCGCGCCCTCTGGACCCTGCACGCCCTGGGCCATGACCAGGTCGCCATCCTGGATGGCGGCATGGCAGCCTGGGAGCAGAGCGAGCAGCCGGTAACCACCAGGGCGGCCACGCCCTTTGGAGGCAACTTCAGCGGCAAGCTGCAGGCCAGCAAGATCGCCACCCTGGCCGAGGTCAAGGCCAAACTGGGTTCAGGCAAGGTCACGTTTCTGGACAACCGTTCGCCGGACCAGTACTTCGGCCACGAGAAGAACAGTGAAATAAGCCGGGCCGGCCACCTGCCCGGATCGCTGCTCTGGCCCGAGTCCTTCATGACAATCGCCGGGGTTGACTTTGCTCCCTCCTATTTCAGGGACAAGGATGAACTGGAAAAAATGGCCAGGGGAGTCTACCTGCCAGCCGATAAAAAGGCGGAAATCATCACCTACAGCAACCACGGCCTGGCCGCATCCATGGGCTATTTCGTCCTCCACGACCTGCTTGGCTACAGGAACGTCAAGGTCTTTGACGGCTCCATCCTGGAGGTCGCCCCGGCAGAAGACGTCCCCATGGTCGTCCAGAGATGGGGATGGGAGAAGATGTAACCTGAACCACTGACCATTCGTTGTCCCCGGATGGAGAGAGGCGGGAATGCCCGCCTCTCTTTTTTTGTCCAAAAGGCAAACCATTCCTCGCGACATACGTCCTGCTGCGGCGTTGCTCCTCGTGACATCCGCTTCCATGAGAAGGCTTGTCAAGAAAAGTTCGACGTGGCGAACCATTTTTTTTATAAATCCCTGTAACGTCAGGCTTCCATTCGCATTCATATAAAGAGCTCAGCCATAAGCTCGATGCATCGTACAATCCGTCGTGGAAGCTGCAACCTCCGCGGCGGTCTTTGAATATGTCACTGGCTGATGACGGACCGAGCGGTGTCACGCAGTCTTCCGGACGGGACGTTTTTTTGAGGGAGATATTAAAAACTCTCAACTGCCTTTGGAAACAGAAGGAAAAACATCCTTTTTTCCCTTTGTTCACTCTCTGGTTCAACCGGGTTTTCTACGCAGCCTTTGCCAGGGGGCGAGATTGCGGTTTGTAAAAAGGGTCATATATCTCACCGTGCTGCCAGAGGCGATGCATGAGTACCGCCAGTTTTCTGGCTACGGCAACCACGGCACGACGCTTTGCGTTTTTACCTCCCCTGGCTGCCAGGCGAAGACCAAATCTTCGTAAATTGCAATCCTCTCCAAAAGGTCCCAGGATGTACTGGGCCGAACCGACCAGTAACCTCCGCAGATAGGGGTTGCCCGCTTTGGTTATCCGAAGCTGCCTGTCGGTTTCTCCTGACTGGTCGCGGCGGGGAGTCAGGCCAAGAAAACATCCAACCTGTCTACTTTTGCCAAATCGTGCCGGGTCTTCCACGATTAATAGAAAGGCCAGGGCCGTCAGAGGACCAACTCCTTTTATGGCCCGCAATAATTCGGTCTCCGGGTATCGCTCCGCACTGATACGCTCTATTTCCCTGTCAAATTCTTTGATCTGGGACGTAATCTGGCCGATAATTGTCAATACAGGCTCCAGAGCGCCACGTAAGTCTTCAGGAAGATGTTCATCTGCCTGCCGGTGAAAACTGTCTGCGCTGCATCCCGGCAGGCGATATCCCAGCGCCTTGACACTGCCACGAACATGGTTGATCAGGCTGGAGCGGTTCCTCACCAGGACATCCCTGGCCTGCAATATCTCCAGATCAATCTGGGCCTGTTCGCCCCTGTGGTTGACCGGATAGAGCAGATCAGGATCCATCCGGGCTATGCGGGCCAGCATTTCAGCGTCTCTGGTATCTGATTTATCGTTGCTGTCCCAGATGGCGCGTAATTTACGAGGGTTGCCAACCAAAACATGGCAGCCCAGCCTGGATAACAGCCTGCTGATCCAGGCCGAATGGGTACCGGCTTCAAGGGCAACAGTTGCCCCTTTATGGGGTGAGAAAAACTCACTCAACGCCTCTCTGGTATTAGTAACCGTATCTCGACGCACGATTCGGCCTGCATGATCAACAATACAGATAACATGATTTTTATCGCCAAGGTCCATTCCGATTGTTACATTGTGCATGGCTGGTTCTCCCAGGTTGTGCAGCATTCGACTGCGGTTATTCTTGAGCGTGTTTATAACACAGCTCGCGGGGAATCAGCCTTCTCATTTTACCTCCGCGGTGTCACGTATCGGCAGGCGGAAATGACGAGGTTGCCGGAGGTTGCCTCCCCGCTCCTGCGGGGTAAACGCCATAGGCGGGCGACAGGGAAGGAAGATCCACCGTAAAGATGGCCGTCCTCTTTTTTATTCAAATATTTCTGAAAAAGTTTTCCTTATAACCGCAGGGATTTCCTGCTTCGCCAGGGAATAGTAGGATGTCTTCCCCTCATTGCGAAGATGCACGATACCACCCTGCCTCAACAGTTTTAACTGCTGGCTGGTGGCGGGAATGGAGAGTTGCAGTATTTCGGCCAGTTCACATACACATAATTCTCCACCCTGCAGGCTCATAATGATCTTCAGCCTGGTGGCATTCCCGAGCAGCTTCAGTTTTTCGGCAACTTCCTGCAGGGCATGCTCATTACCGATTATTTCTTTTGCCTTGCGTATATTCTCTTTAGACTTGCAGTTTATCCTGCAGACTTCTTGCAAATTTTTCATAAAGTTTCTCTGCAGTCGATTCAACCAGGTCATGAAAGGTCATAACCAGGAACGCAGCAGGCAGCGGGATCAACCCGCTACCTGCGCCGTATGGCATGGTTTCCGACCAGAGACTATGCCTCCCGGCCAAGCTTAGGGGCACAACTCAAAATATTTTCCATAATCTGTTCTTTCGTAATCTTGCCCGTCACCCTGACCTTCAGTTCCCTGTCAGGTACAATTTCAAAAGACTCCACATTCTCTCTGAATGCCGGGGTGCAGCACTGACACGTCCCGCTCTGGCATTCCTGTACCTGCTTTTCGATCAACTCTCGTGGTATTTCATCAGAAAAAATAATCTCAACACAACCTTCTCCCTGCTCCACCGTTGCCGGTATGTCCTTTTGCTTCCCGCTCATAACGACCTCCCTGGATGAATGATGGAATCAAAATCATTTTCGAATATTCGAAATACATAAAACGTAAATTTTTGCCTGTCAATTTTCTTCAGACTGTGCAGCCAAAAATCCTTTCCGCTTTCCTGTAGCCAGGCCGTCCTGTTTTGTGAACCGGGGAACTCATGCCGGAATATGGTGAAACAATCAAGCAGTACGTTCCTGGAGCTTGGGGAGAAAACGAGGCCTGCTTGAGATCCTGGATGCACTTGAAGGAAAACGGTTAATGGGATAGGGTTCTGTTACCGGCAAAAATCGCCCACCATGGAGTACCATGCCCCGTGACCCCCTCTTCCCCTTCCCCGGATATCCTGCTGAGAAGAGCGACCCGAGCCTCGGTGGCCGTCGCCGTGGTGCTGATCGTCGGCAAGCTGGCGGCCTGGCTGCTGACCGGATCGCTGAGCGTCATGGCCTCGCTGGTCGACTCTCTCATGGATGCGGCCGCCTCGACCATCAACCTGGTGGCCGTGCGGTTGTCCCTGAACCCGGCCGACAGCGAACACCGCTTCGGCCACGGCAAGGCCGAATTCCTGGCCGGTCTTGCCCAGGCGTCCTTTATTGCCGGCTCCTCCTTCTTCCTGCTCATCCACGCGGTGGAGCGGATGCGCAACCCGCAACCCCTCAATGACGCCCGGGCGGGTATCATCATCATGGTACTGGCCATTGCCATCACGCTCCTGCTGCTGGCCTACCAGTACCGGGTCATCCGAAAAACCAACTCGACCGCCATCAGGGCGGATGCCCTCCACTACGCAACCGATATCCTGACAAACGCCGGGACCATACTAGCCCTGGTCCTGGCCCGCTATGGCTGGCCCGGACTCGATCCGATCTTTGCCATAGTCATTGCCGGTTTCATCTTCTACAGCGCCTGCAAGATCGGCTACGATGCCGCCCAGATGCTGATGGACCGCGAGCTGCCTGCCGAACTGCGGGAAAAAATAATCAGCATCGCCGAGAGACCGCCCCAGGTCCGCGGCGTGCATGACGTGCGGACGAGGCAGTCGGGCCAGACTATCATGATCCAGCTCCACCTGGAGCTGGACGACGATATGCCTCTGCTGCGTGCCCATGGCGTGGCCCGGGCCGTGGAAAAGGATATCCTGCGCAACTGGCCCGAAGCCGATGTCATCATCCACCAGGACCCGGTCAACATCAGCCGGAAACTCGGCACCACCAGGTTCACCGACTGAAAACAGGATGATCATTCCGGCAATCAAAAAACTCAAGGCGACAACGACGCACCAGTCGACAACCAGCAGCTCAAGCGCTCGTACAGCAGCAGGCCCCAAATTACCGCCACGTTAACGAGCGTCATAAAAACAGCGCCTGAACCGATATCCTTGGCCCGCCCGGAGAGAACATGGTGCTCAAGACTGATACGATCGACAACTGCCTCGATGGCGGAGTTGATCAGCTCGACAATCAGGACCAGTAGCAGAGAGCCAACCAGCAGCGATCTCTCTACGCCTGAATTTCCCAACCATAGCCCCAGCGGTAGCATCACCGCAACCACCAGCAACTCCAGCCGGAATGCCTCTTCACACCGGAATGCCGCAGCCAGCCCCTTGAACGAGTGAAGCATGGCCTGGTACACATGGCGGAGTCCCCGGTAATCGGGCTTATTACAAAGATGCACCCCTCTGTTCTTCCCCTTCTGTTCCATACAGGATCTCGCTCCCTTGCCGACTTGATGCCCTCAACAACGTTACAATATCTCACGGCCTGCCCTGTTACGGGCTGACCGGGATCACCCTCCTTGCAGTATCCTCAAAACTAAGCCTACAACCTAACCCATTAAAAAATCAATATTTTTAAAAAATTTTCCAAAACCACTGCTGCCAGGAGATCTTCTGCCGGCAGATTCAGATGAACCTGATATCTGCCGCGTTTTTCGTCGTTATCGGGCCTGGGAGTTTCGGATATGCATATTGCTCCTTGAATGAGTGGAAATGATTGAGTATAGACAAATTTCGTGGAGATGAAGCTGTGGAGGAACTTCTTTATCAGAACTAAAAGGAGAAATTGTATGGGGGCGTACGAGGAAATTTTCAAAAAAAGCATTGAAAATCCGGAAGAATTCTGGGCCGAGGCGGCCGAAGGCATTGACTGGTACAAGAAATGGGACACTGTGCTGGACCGTTCCAATCCTCCCTTTTACCGCTGGTTCTCCGGCGGTGAAATGAACACCTGCTACAATGCGGTGGACCGGCACGTGGAAAACGGCCGCGCCGACCAGCCCGCGATCATCTACGACTCACCGGTCACCGACACCATCCGCAAGATCACCTACCGCGAACTGCGTGACGAAGTAGCAAGCTTCGCCGGAGCCCTGAAGGGCCTTGGCGTGGAAAAAGGCGACCGGGTCATCATCTACATGCCCATGATTCCCGAGGCCCTGGTGGCCATGCTGGCCTGTGCCCGGCTGGGGGCCATCCATTCGGTGGTCTTTGGCGGGTTTGCTGCCAACGAGCTGGCCATCCGCATCGACCATGCCCAGCCCAAGGTCATAGTCTGTGCGTCCGGCGCCATCGAGGGCAAGAAACAGCTGGCCTACAAGCCGCTGGTGGATTCGGCCATCGAGCAGTCGGATCACAAGCCGGAGAAATGCGTGGTCTTCCAGCGCGACTTTGTTACCGCCGAGCTCCAGGAAGGCCGCGACCTGGCCTGGCAGGACATTGTCAAAGACGCCGAGCCTGCCGACTGCGTGCCGGTCCTGGCCACGGATCCGCTCTACATCCTCTACACCTCCGGGACCACCGGTATGCCCAAGGGCGTACTGCGCGACAACGGCGGCCATGCCGTGGCCCTGCACTGGTCCATGAAAAACATCTACAACGTGGATCCCGGCGACGTCTACTGGGCGGCTTCTGATGTGGGCTGGGTCGTGGGCCATTCCTACATCGTCTACGGGCCGCTGCTCAAGGGCTGCACCACCATTGTCTACGAGGGCAAACCCATCGGCACCCCGGATGCCGGGGCCTTCTGGCGTGTCATCTCCGAGCACGGGGCCCGGATCATGTTTACCGCACCCACGGCCTTCCGGGCGATCAAGAAGGAAGATCCCAACGGCGAGCTGCTGAAAAAATACGACCTCTCCAAATTCGAAACCCTGTTCCTGGCCGGCGAGCGGCTCGATCCGGACACCTATCACTGGGCATCGAACCTCCTCAAGGTGCCGGTGATCGACCACTGGTGGCAGACCGAGACCGGCTGGGCCATTGTCGCCAACCCCATGGGCATCGAGCAGTTCCCGGTCAAGCCCGGCTCGCCCACCAAGCCGGTCCCGGGCTATGATGTACGTATCCTCGATGATACGGGCAAGGAACTGGGTCCGAACGAGGAAGGCAACATCGTGGTCAAGCTGCCCCTGCCGCCGGGTACCCTGGCGACCCTGTGGCGTAACGACGAGCGGTTCATCAAGTCCTACATGGCCACCTTCCCGGGTTATTACGAGACCAGTGATGGTGGCTATATCGACGAGGACGGCTACGTGTATGTCATGGGCCGGATGGACGATGTCATCAACATTGCCGGCCACCGGCTCTCCACCGGGGCCATGGAAGAGGTGATCGCCACCCATCCGGACGTGGCCGAGTGCGCGGTCATCGGCACCGATGACCAGCTCAAGGGCCAGATCCCGGTGGGCTTTATCGTCCTCAAGGCCGGGGTGACCAAGGATGCCGAGGAAATCAAGGCCGAGCTGGTTCAGATGGTCCGGGCCCAGATCGGTCCCATTGCCTGCTACAAACAGACCGCGGTGGTGACCAGGCTGCCCAAGACCAGGTCCGGCAAGATCCTCCGCGGCACCATGCGTGCGATCGCCGCCGGCAAGGAGTACCGGATGCCGTCCACCATCGACGATCCGACCATCCTGGAAGAGATCACCGAGGATCTGAAAAAGCTGGGCTTTCCCAAGTAACAGCAAGCAGGCGATGGATCCCTTCAAGAAATACCATCGCCCGGCTTACATCCCGGAGAAATGAACAGGGATAACACCGCCTTAAGCGGTGATGTCCCTCTCTGTTTACATGCTATAGCAAAACTGGGAGAAGCAGGGATTTCACCGTCTTTCAGGCGAAGACATCCCTCTCTAACGCGATGAAACTACATGAATACCAGGCCAAGGAACTCTTTGGCCGATACGATCTGCCGGTGCCTGAGGGGCAGGTAGCAGAGACGGAAGAAGACGGGCTACGCATAGCGGAAAAACTCGGCTGTCCCGTTGCCGTCAAAGCCCAGGTGCATGCCGGTGGCCGGGGCAAGGCCGGCGGGGTCCGGCTGGCCCGGAGCCAGGAAGAGGCCCGGGAAGCGGTCCAGACGATCCTGGGCATGACACTCCAGACCGCCCAGACCGGCGGCCAGGGAAAAATAGTCCGCAAGATCCTGCTGGAAAAGGGCGTGGACATCGAGCATGAATACTACCTCTCCATTCTTCCGGACCGGGCCACGGCCAGCCTGATGATCATCGGTTCCACCGAGGGTGGGATGAACATCGAGGAGGTGGCAGCAACCACACCGGAAAAAATCATCCGGGTCCGGGTCAACCCGCTGACCGGCCTCCAGCCCTTTCATCTGCGCCGGATGGCCTTTGGCCTCGGCCTGACCGGCGACCCGTTCAAAAAATTCTGTGTCCTGCTTTCCAACCTGTACAGGGCTGTGACAGAAAACGACCTCCTGCTGGCCGAGATCAACCCCCTGGCCAGGACCTCAGATGGTGCTTTCGTGCTGCTCGATGCCAAGGCCGAGGTGGATTCCAGCGCGCTCTTCCGCCACAAGGACCTTGCCGCGCTGCATGACAGCGGAGAGGAGGATCCCCTGGAGGCCGAGGCAAAAAAATATGGCCTCAATTATATCCGGCTGGATGGTACTATCGGTAATATGGTCAATGGTGCCGGCCTGGCCATGGCCACCATGGACATGATCAAGCAGGCCGGGGCCGAGCCGGCCAATTTCCTCGACGTGGGCGGCGGTGCCGATGCGGAGATGATCGAGAACGGCTTTCGTATCCTGCTCTCCGATCCCAAGGTGGAGGCCATTCTGATCAATATCTTCGGCGGCATTCTCCGCTGCGACGTGCTGGCCACCGGCGTGGTGGAGGCGGCCCGGAAGATCGGCCTGTCCCTGCCGGTGGTGGTCCGCATGGAGGGCACCAATGTGGAGGAAGGGCGAAAGATCCTCGCGGACTCGGGCCTGGACCTGATTTCAGCGACAGATCTCCAGGACGCGGCGGAAAAAATAGGCAAAATCGCCACCGCTGCAGCGGCGCACTGAGGCAGAGACAAGACCATGAGCATATTCATCGACCAAAACACAAGACTTCTTGTCCAGGGGATCACCGGCCGGGAAGGACGCTTCCATACCCGGCAGTGCCGGGACTACGGCACAAACGTTGTTGCCGGCGTCACGCCGGGCAAGGGTGGTCAGGACGTGGACGGGATCCCGGTGTTCAACACCGTGCGCGACGCCGTGGCCGCCACCGGGGCCAATGCTTCGCTGATCTTCGTGCCGCCGCCCTTTGCCGCCGATGCCATCCTGGAGGCGACCGACGCCGGGGTGGAGCTGATCGTCTGCATCACCGAGGGTATCCCGGCCTACGACATGCTGCGGGTCAAGACGGCCCTGGACGCCACCCCCTCGCGGCTGATCGGCCCCAACTGTCCCGGTATCATCACCCCCGGCCAGTGCAAGGCCGGCATCATGCCCGGCCCCATCCACACCCCCGGACCCATTGGTGTCATCTCCCGCTCCGGCACACTGACCTATGAGGTAGTGCACCAGCTCACCGGGGTGGGGCTTGGCCAGTCCACCTGCATCGGTATAGGCGGTGATCCGGTCATCGGCACCAACTTCATCGACTGCCTTGAAGCCTTTGCTGGCGATGACGCCACCGAGGCGGTCGTACTGGTGGGCGAGATCGGTGGCAATGCCGAGGAAGAGGCGGCCCGTTTTATCCGCGACAACCTGGACAAGCCGGTGGTCGGTTTCATTGCCGGGATCACCGCTCCCCCGGCCGGCGCATGGGACACGCCGGGGCCATTGTCAGTGGCGGATCGGGCACGGCCGAGGCCAAGATCCGCACCATGCGGGAATGCGGCATTCACGTCTGTGAACAGTTGGGCAGGCTGGGACAGTTCTGCAGAGAGGTGTTTTCATGAAGGAAATTACCTGGGACGAATTTACCCAAGTCGAGCTCCGCACCGGTACCATTGTCGAGGTGGAGGATTTTCCCGAGGCCAGGAAACCGGCCTATCGGCTGGTGGTCGATTTCGGGCCGGAGATCGGACGAAAAAAGTCCAGTGCCCAGATCACCGACCTGTATGACAAAAAGGAACTGCTGGGCCGCCAGATCATCGGGGTGGTCAACTTTCCGCCCAAGCAGATCGGGCCGGTCCTGTCCGAGTGCCTGGTAACCGGTTTTGTCCGGGACGACGGCTCGGTGGTCCTGGCCGTCCCGGAACGGAGGGTGGACAACGGTCTTAAGCTGGCATGACAGATAAAGATAAGTACAGAGTACTCATAGGAAAACCCGGCCTGGACGGCCATGACCGGGGCGCCAAGTTCATTGCCCGGGCCCTGCGCGATGCCGGGTTCGAAGTGATCTACACCGGCATCCGCCGCACACCCGATGAAATCGCAGCCGCGGCCATCCAGGAAGATGTGCACGCGGTCGGCCTCTCCTCCATGTCCGGGGCCCATCTCCGGCTCTTCCCGGCAGTGGTCGAGGCCCTGCAAAAGGCCGGCGGGGGCGACATTCCCGTGCTGGGCGGCGGGATCATTCCCGAGGAGGACATCCCGGTTCTCGAGGAGGCCGGTATCCGGGCCGTTTTCACACCCGGCACGCCCATCGACACCATCATCGATGCCTTTGCCCGGGCCAGCAAAGAGCAGCAGGCACAGCGCAGCCAATGAACACCTCCCTGGCCAGTCGTCTCCACGAGGGTGATCCCCGGGCCGTGGGCCGGGCCATCTCCCTGGTGGAAAACCACGATCCGGCCGGCCACGAACTGCTGGCCTCCCTGGACCGGGAACGGATCAACCAGTGCCTGGTCCTGGGCATCACCGGACCGCCCGGGGCCGGCAAATCCACCCTCACCGGGCAGCTCATCCGCTGTATCCGCGAACGGAAGATGCGGGTGGGCGTCATTGCCGTGGACCCCTCGTCGCCCATCTCCGGCGGCGCCCTGCTTGGCGACCGGATCCGGATGATGGACCATGCCCTGGACCGGGACGTGGTGGTCCGCTCCATGGCCACCCGTGGCCGTCTGGGCGGACTCTGCGGCGCCGCCGGGGCCGCAGTCCGGATCATGGCGGCCAGCGGCTGCCGGATCGTGATCATCGAAACCGTGGGTATCGGCCAGTCGGAAATGGACATCGTCTCCCTGGCCGATCTGACCCTGATGGTGCTGGCGCCTGGTTTCGGCGACGACATTCAGGCCATGAAGGCCGGGATCCTGGAGGTGGCGGACCTGCTGGTGGTCAACAAGAGTGACCAGCCCGGGGCCAGAAAGCTGTTTCTCGATATGATCACGGTCCTGCGTGACCCGGAAGAGCGGGAACAAAGGATCATCGAAACCGTGGCCAGTGAAGGCCGTGGGGTGGCTGAACTCCTGGAGCGGGTCCTGGAGATGGAAGCAAAGCAGCGGAGCCAGGGGTTGTTCCAGCGCCGGCGGGACGAATCCTTTATTACCGAAACCCTGGACTGGGCCATGGAACTGCTGGCCCATCCCCTGCGCGAACGGATCCGCCGGACCGCTTCCACCGAGACCGATCCGCGACTGGCCGCGGAACACCTACTGCGTAATATCTTGAAATGACAGAAAAAAAGAGAAAGACAAAACATCCGGCCCAGAAAGATTGGGAAGAAAACGAGCTCAAGCGATCCCTGGATCGTTTTCCCGAACGCAGAGAGAAGTTCACCTGCCACGGCGGCCGCGAGGTCCCTCGGCTGTCCCTGCCACGGGAGATCGACCGTGACTACCTGGAAAATCTCGGTTTTCCCGGTCGCTACCCTTTCACCCGGGGTGTACAGCCCACCATGTACCGGGGGAGGCTGTGGACCATGCGCCAGTATGCCGGGTTCTCCACCGCCGCGGCCTCCAACGAGCGCTACCGCTACCTGCTCGACCAGGGCCAGACCGGGCTTTCTATTGCCTTTGATCTGCCGACCCAGATAGGCTACGACTCCGATGATCCCCTGGCCATGGGCGAGGTGGGCAAGGTGGGGGTGGCCATCGACACCCTGGCCGATATGGAAGTCCTCTTTGACCGCATCCCGCTTGATAAAATATCCACCTCCATGACTATCAACTCGCCGGCCATGGTCCTGCTGGCCATGTATGTGGTAGTGGCCGAAAAACAGGGGGTGGCGGCGGACAGGCTGCGCGGCACCATCCAGAACGACATCCTCAAGGAATACGTGGCCCGGGGAACCTATATCTTTCCGCCCCGGCCAAGTCTTCGGCTGATTACCAATATCTTTCAGTGGTGCGCGGAAAAAGCACCGCTCTTCAACACCATCTCCATCTCCGGGTACCATATCCGCGAGGCCGGCTCCACGGCCAGCCAGGAGGTGGCCTTCACTCTGGCCAATGGCATGACCTATGTCCAGACCGCCCTGGACGCCGGACTGGAGCTGGAAATCTTTGCCAGGCGTTTGGCCTTTTTCTTCAATGCCCACAACAACCTGCTCGAGGAAATCGCCAAGTTCCGGGCTGCCCGTCGTCTCTGGGCCCGGATCATGAAGGAGCGGTTCGGGGCGAAAAAACCGGCCTCCATGATGCTGCGTTTCCATACCCAGACCGCGGGCTGCACCCTCACCGCCCAGCAGGTGGACAACAACATCGTCCGGGTCACCCTCCAGGCGCTGGCCGCGGTGCTCGGCGGCACCCAGTCCCTGCACACCAACTCCCGGGACGAGGCCCTGAGCCTGCCCACCGAGGAGTCGGTCCGCACGGCGCTGCGGACCCAGCAGATCCTGGCCCACGAGTCCGGGGTGGCGGATATCGTGGACCCGCTGGCCGGTTCCTGGTATATTGAACAGCTTACCGACACCATCGAACGTGAGGCCGTGGAGCTGATCGACCAGATCATGGAGGCCGGCGGGGTGGTGGCCTGCATCGAGAACGGCTTTATCCAGGCCCAGATCGAGGACGCCGCTTACCAGTACCAGCAGGAGATCGAACGGGGTGAGCGGATCATTGTCGGGGTCAACCGGTTCCAGAGCGAGGAGGAAACCCGGGTGCCGGTGATGCGGGTGGATCCGGCCGTGGAAGAGGAACAGGTCCGGCGACTGCAGCAGGTACGGGCGGAGCGGGACACCGGGGCCGCCACCCGGGCCCTGGCCAGGCTGAAGGCCGCCGCCGAGCGGTCGGAGGCCAACCTCATGGAACCGGTCCTGGAGGCCGTGCGCTGCTACTGCTCTCTGGGAGAGATCTGCAACGTCCTGCGGGACGTCTTCGGCGAATACCGGGATTACTGACCCGGTTGATACAGAGTGCCGGATACAATATAAAAACACAAAGAATCAGCAGATACAGCTGTTATGCTCAAAAAAATAGATCACATCGGCATTGCCGTTCACTCCATTGAAAAAGCGCGGGTCTTTTACGAAAAGGTCCTGGGACTTCGGTGTGAACGGATCGAGGAGGTGGAATCCCAGCAGGTCCGGACCGCTTTTTTCCCCATCGGCGAGACCCACATCGAGCTCCTGGAGCCCACCTCGCCTGACAGTCCGATAGCGAAATTTCTGGAAAAAAGAGGAGAGGGCTTCCACCATATCGGCTACCTGGGCGACGACATCGACCATGTACTGGCCGTGGCCAGGAGCAAGGGATGCCGGTGTATCAACGACGAGCCGGTTCCAGGGGCGGGGGGCAAAAAAATCGCTTTTCTCCACCCCAAATCCACCTTTGGAGTGCTCACTGAAATCTGCGCCCGGGAGGACGACTGATGCAGGACATCATCCGCAGGCTCGATGCCAAGCGGGCTGCGGCCCGTCTCGGCGGCGGCCAGGTCCGGATCGACCGCCAGCACGGCAAGGGCAAGCTCACCGCCCGTGAGCGGATCGAACTCTTTCTCGATGCCGGTACCTTTGAAGAGTGGGACATGTTTGTCGAACACCGATGCAACGAGTTCGGTATGGGCAAACAGAAAATTCCCGGTGACGGAGTGGTCACCGGTTATGGTACGGTGTGCGGGCGGCTGGTCTTTGTCTTCAGCCAGGATTTCACCGTCTTTGGCGGCTCGCTTTCCATGGCCCATGCCGAGAAGATCTGCAAGATCATGGACCACGCCATCAAGGTGGGGGCGCCGGTGGTAGGGCTCAACGACTCCGGCGGCGCCCGGATCCAGGAGGGTGTCGAGGCCCTGGCCGGCTATGCCGATGTCTTCCAGCGAAACGTTCTGGCCAGCGGGGTGATCCCACAGATCTCCATGATCATGGGCCCCTGTGCCGGCGGAGCGGTCTACTCCCCGGCCATGACCGACTTCATCTTCATGGTCAAGGACACCTCCTACATGTTCGTCACCGGACCGGACGTGGTGAAGACCGTGACCCACGAGGAGGTGACTGCCGAGGAACTGGGCGGCGCCCGGACCCACACCACCCGCTCGGGAGTGGCGGACCTGGCCTTCCAGAACGATGTGGAGGCCCTGCTGATGTTGCGGAGGTTCCTCAACTTCCTGCCCTCCAACAACCGGGAAAAACCACCGGTCTGGCCCACCACCGATCCGGCGGAGCGGGTGGAGATGTCACTGGACACCCTGATCCCCGATGATCCCAACAAGCCCTACGACATGAAGGAGCTGGTCACCAAGGTGGTGGATGAGCACGACTTCTTCGAACTCCAGCCCGATTACGCCGCCAACATCATCATCGGCTTTGGCCGCATGCAGGGCTCCACCGTGGGCATTGTCGCCAACCAGCCCATGGTCCTGGCCGGCTGCCTGGACATTGCCTCGTCGCGCAAGGCGGCCCGGTTCGTCCGCTTCTGCGACGCCTTCAACATCCCCATCGTCACCTTTGTCGATGTGCCCGGCTTTCTCCCCGGTACGGCCCAGGAATACGGAGGCATCATCAAGCACGGGGCCAAGCTCCTGTACGCCTTTGCCGAAGCCACGGTGCCCAAGGTCACGGTCATCACCCGCAAGGCCTACGGAGGCGCCTACGACGTGATGAGCTCCAAGCATCTGCGCGGCGATGTGAACTTTGCCTGGCCCACGGCCGAAATCGCGGTCATGGGACCCAAGGGCGCAGTGGAGATCATCTTCCGCAAGGACATGGATGACGAGGAGAAAATCAAAAACCACACCGAAGAGTACTGCAGCCGGTTCGCCAACCCGTTTGTGGCCGGCAGCCGGGGATTCATCGACGATGTGATCATGCCGCACAACACCCGCACCCGCATCTGCCGCTCCCTGACCATGCTCAGAGAGAAGAAACTGGAAAACCCGTGGCGCAAACACGGCAACATTCCGCTGTAGAAAACCAGGGTGGCGCGGAAAAGAAA